>NZ_JBITCD010000007.1:0-605128 GCF_044452905.1 Mycobacterium sp. NPDC051804
GCTGACTCCACTCGACCCAGCTCGCCCATAACCGGATCCTCCGCCCGCCGCACCCACCCCACCGGAAGGCTCGCCGAAGTTCAGTCAACTAGACGCGGCATGGCCGTGGTTGATGGCGGCACTGTGAAGTTGTGGAGCCGCAACGGAGCCGACATCACCCGCACCTTTCCAGAAATCAGTACGGCACTTGCCACCGGTGGCCGCCGCGTGATCTTGGACGGTGAAATCGTCGCCCTAGACGAATCCGGTGTCCCCTCGTTCAGCCGCTTACAACGACGCTGGCCCCAGAACCGCCGCCCCACCGCCGAACTACTACGCCAGGTCCCCGTCCGTTTCTACGTGTTCGACCTCCTCGAGGTGGCGGCCGCGATCTGACCCACAGGCCGTACACGACGAGACGCCGCCGCCTGACAAACCTGGCCGATGGCTACGGGCGCACCGTTCGCGTTCCGGCCAACTGGACCAACACCGACCCGACCACAGTGCTCGAAGCCTCAGCCGAACTCGGATTCGAAGGCATAGTCAGCAAACACCTCGACAGCATCTATACACCCGGTGTGCGTTCACGGGACTGGGTCAAGACCTGTCACCGGCAGCGAGCATCATTTGTCATCGGCGGATGGCTGCCGGGCATGGGCGTGAACCGCAATACCGTGGGCGCGCTTCTTGTTGGCGCCTTTACACCCGCGGGGCAGTTAAAGTTTTGCGGAGTGGTCGGAGCCGGCCTCTCCGCTCTCGCACGGCTACGACTCATAGCGGCTTTAATTCCACTGCAGTGCAGCGGATCCCCTTTCGGCCGCGTGCCCGCGGACATCGCTCCGAACGCCTCGTGGGTTCATCCAGAACTAGTTGGCGACGTTGAGTACCGCGAATACCGGGGATTCCGTCGGCACCCTTCGTGGAAGGGGCTTAGAGCAGACATGCAAGACCTCATGGCAGTCGTCATTCCGGCTTAATTGAACGGTTGGCGTCCGACCCAATGGTTCACGCACCGCTGATCGTCTGCTGTCATTGCATACCCACTCGAGGCTCTCGCGACTGGGGATGCCATTTCCCGGGAGGTACTTTCGCTCGCAACGTTTTACGCCGCGATGTGTGCTGAACGGGTACGCAGATGGCCGCATTCGTGACCGATAGTGCTCGGCCGTTCGCAACTGCGCTACGCGAACGGCGCGGCGTGGGCTGCGCGCTGACATCGTCAGCAAGCTAGCGCGCAGCTACCACCTAAAGCGGCGCCCCCGACCGCGCACCCACTAAGTCGAAACGCACGACCTCGCGGTACGCACTGATCTAGCCGGGAAACGAAGCCAGTTCGATGCGCTACCGATGCATCTCAAATGACTTGCCCGAAGCCAGGTTTGCGCCATCCGTTGATGGGCAAAGGGGTCAACGGAGGGGAGACAAATCGTTAACAAGGGGGAAATAGGGGTGGGAATTTTTCGTGTAGCGAGCCGGTCGGATGAGATGCGGCGTTTGCGGCTGCAAACTTTTGGTGGGTTGTTGTTGAGGGCCAGCTTCCCCGTGGAGGGCTCTAGTTCGGTGGCGCAGATGGGATATCTCGCCGAGGTGACGCAAGGAGCGCAGAGGGTGGGTGAGATCGGGTTCAACGCCGGATATTCGGCGGTGGCGATGCTCAACAATCCCGGAGTTGAGGTTGTGTCGTTCGATCTATGCCGACACCGGTCAGCGCGGATGGCGAAACGCCTCATCGACCGGAAGTATCCCGGCCGACATTCGTTGATATGTGGCGACTCTCGCACGACCGTCCCTCAATACGCCGAACAGCACCCTGACGTGAAGTTCGGGGTGGTGTTCATCGACGGCGACCACTCCTACGCGGGCGCCAAAGCCGACCTGGCGAACATGCGGCTCGTCAGCACCGAGGAAACCATCGTGGTTTTCGATGACATGGTGCCGTGGGCAAAGTACGGGCAAGGCCCCGTCCGGGCCTGGGGTGAGGCTGTGGATGCGGGTTGGGTGAAGCAGGAAGAGTTAGTGCAGGGCGGCCGGAGGGTGGAGGAATTGAAACCGCCAGGGTTGCGGGCATGGGTGCGTGGCCGCTACCTGGGGGTTGCCGATGTTGATGCGTCTTGACAACTGGACATGGCGCGAATGGGTGGTGTTCACCCTCATCGCGGTCGTAGTGATCACCGCTGCGCTGGGAAGCTTGTTGGTGTTCTCCCTGTGGCTGGCTCTGCGCTGATAAAGAAGAGCCGCCCTCACTAGTAGCCAAGCGAGGACATCGTCATGTGACGTGCCGAGACACGAAGGCGGATTGAGGCTCATTCAATCGCTGCGGTCTCGTGTCTCATATGAAGACCGCTTTGCCGGTTTTTCTTTTTTTCAATTTCCCACTGTTGAGTGCGATGCGGGCGCCCATGATGGCGCCCACCATGCACACCGCGAGGTCGACGTGCTGTTTGGAGTCACGAGTGACTTTCCCGAGCGTGACACCCCACTGGTTGGGCCGGCGGCGGGCGTTGTGGGTGTGGGTCCGCAGGTGTGGGTGCCCATCGTGGCGCAACGGACCGGCTAACCCTTCTTCATCGATCCACTGGGCGACCATTTCGGCGGCCTCTGTGAATTGTTGATTGCGTTGCGCCCCACCGAAATGTGAGAGCCGCAGATCAAAGAGCACACTGTTGCCGCGCACTTCGCCCGGGGCGGCCCACAATTGGAGCTTGTTGCGATAGTCGCGGTGCCAACCGTCGATCACGTGGCCCCAATAGAGCGCCTCCATGGTGTCGTCTTCTGCGGGTGAGGGGTCGACACCAAACCACACCACATCCCACTTCGCCAACGCTGCCCGCACTTTCGCGTCGACTTCTTCGCGCGGCGCCAGCCACTGCTGCTTCGACGGCATCCCGTGCGGCCTCTCCCATATCGAATCACCGAAGGGTAGGAACACGTACATGTCCTCAAGCCGGCACGCCACCAACGCTGTCGCGTCACCACTCTTGGAGCAGTCGAGGAACATCGCAATCCGGTCACCGTCGTTGATTGTCTTCGGTTCAGCGAGCGCATCAAACTTCGCAGGCTCAACCCACGCATCTTCTTCCGTCGCCAACCCGTTGAGGTAGAAGCGGATTTGGTCCGCGACAGGTGTACGGGCGTCAGCCATTTCGGCGGACTTGCGGGCGATGTCGTTCCACGGGGCGTCCATGTACGCCGCCCGTAGCCCGGCGCGACGCCCCTCCTCCGTCAGGATGTCCGTACCGGGCGGCGCTTCTATCGAGTCATACAGAATGTCGCGCAGCCCTTGGTATCCGGGGGCTTGCTGTTTTTGCCACGCCAGGTACGCCTGCTCTGCCACCGAGTCCTGCCCCGGCCGATGTGCGTTCGTGTACGTCACGCTCGCGGCGGGGACGGGTATGCGCCAAGGCGAGTGCTTCGGATTGACCGTCGACCGCGTGCGATTCCTTGAGCGCAGTCTCACAGTGGACCGCCAACTCGTCACGTTGCAGGGGGAGGTACCGACATTCGGCCCGCCCAAAACATCGGCGAGCAACCGGAACATCCCGCTTCCCCAGGTCGTCGTGGACGCGCTGGCGGCGCACCTGGCGGCGTTCCCCGCCGCGCCGGACGGGCTGGTGTTCACACTGTCGGGCAAGCCGATCACCAGGCAGGCGTTCGGCCACATATGGCGTCCCGCAGTCGCGGCGGCGAAAATCCCGACCGGGACCGGCTTGCACGCGCTGCGCCACTACTACGCCTCGCTGCTGATCCGGCACGGTGAAAGCGTGAAGACGGTGCAGGCGCGTCTCGGTCACGCCAGCGCGGTCGAGACGCTGGACACCTATTCGCACCGATGGCCGGATTCCGATGACCGGACGCGGGACGCCATCGACTCGGTGCTCGGATCTACTGCGGACGCACTGCGGACGGAAACAGGCTCTTTGAGCTGAACAAGGAGGTCAAAGCAGTTTGCGGGATGAGTTGGCCTGTAAGCCGGATTCTGTTCCGCACCGCCGCGAGTGATCACGGCGGTGAGGCGGCGACCATCCATCTGGACACACCGTTGCCGGGTGCCTCGAGCGGCCTACCCGCAGACTCGGGCGAGCAGCCCTCGAACGTCTGCGCGGCCGCACCAGGTGCGGCCTTCTTGGCCTTGCTTCGGGTGGGGTTTGCCTAGCCACTCCGGTCACCCGGAATGCTGGTGCGCTCTTACCGCACCGTTTCACCCTTACCGCCTCTAGGGCGGCGGTCTGTTTTCTGTGGCACTGTCCCGCGAGTCACCTCGGATTGCTGTTAGCAATCACCCTGCTCTGCGAAGTCCGGACTTTCCTCGAACCATCTGACGATGATCCGCGGCCGCCCAGCCAACTCATCCGCGCAATAAACTTAGCTCATGTCGCAGGTTCCACCGGCCCGTTATCTGCTGCGGGCCAAGGATCTGGTCGACGCACGCTATGCCGACCCCATCACCGTCGACGACCTCGCCGCCGCGGCGGGACTGTCGCGGGCCCACTTCAGCCGTATGTTCACGCGGACGTTCGGCGAGTCACCCCGGGCTTATTTGCAGACCAGGCGTCTGGAACGCGCGGCATCGCTGCTGCGCCACACCGACCGCTCGGTGGCCGATATCTGCGTGATGGTCGGATTACAGAGCGTGGGGTCTTTCACCACCACGTTCTCGCGGGTGTACGGCATGCCGCCGGCGGCGTACCGGGCCAGCATGCCACCGGCGGCGATCTACGCGCGGGTGCCCAGTTGCATCCTCGCGCGCGACACACGCCCGCCCGCCGACAGCCGCGTTCGCAAGACAGCACACGGGGAGAAGACGGGCGGCGGCGACCGGCCGTAGCGTCATTCTCATGATCAAAGTTGCCAGCGCCCACCTGTGGGTTCACGACCAAGACGTCGCATTGAAATTCTGGACCGAGAACGTCGGAATGGAAGTGCGCCAAGATGTTTCATTGCCCGATCTGGACAACACTTTCCGCTGGCTGACGGTAGGCCCGCCCGGTCAGGACGACGTGTCGATCGTGCTGATGGCGGTTCCCGGCGAGCCGGTGATGGACGAAATCACGCGTAAGCAGGTACAGGAGCTCACCGCGAAGGGCTTCGCCGGCACTGTCTTTCTCACCACTGAGGACATCCAGTCCGACTACGACGACATGACGGCTCGCGGTGTCGAATTCACCGAACCGCCGCATGAGATGCCGTACGGCATCGACTCCGGATTCCGCGATCCGTCGGGAAACAGTGTGCGACTCACCCAATTAGCGCCGCCGCCCGCCAATACTGTCTAGGTGCGAACCTCGACCGCAGCGCTCGGTTCGGCGGCGTTCTTCGTCGTAGCGCCGGGAACATTCGTCGGGCTGGGCCCGTGGCTGATCACCCGATGGGAGATCCCCGAGTCCAGCCCACCGCTGCGTTTGGCGCTGGGGGCGGTGTTCGTGGTGGCCGGCTTGATCCCGCCCGTTCACGCCTTCATCCAGTTCGCGAGAGCTGGCGGAACACCGATGCCAGTCGCGCCGACCGAACGGCTTGTCGTC
This sequence comes from Mycobacterium sp. NPDC051804, assembly GCF_044452905.1. Taxonomy (NCBI): domain Bacteria; kingdom Bacillati; phylum Actinomycetota; class Actinomycetes; order Mycobacteriales; family Mycobacteriaceae; genus Mycobacterium; species Mycobacterium sp. NPDC051804. Next base: position 5,499 of record NZ_JBITCD010000007.1, read on the forward strand.
ACGGGATTCAACCGCTTCGTCCGCAACCCCATGTACGTCGGCCTACTGACCGCGATCCTGGGCCAGGCGCTGCTGTTCGACAGCCTGTGGTTGGTGGTCTATGCGGTGATCGGATGGCTTGCCACCGCCTCGTTCGTGCACTGGTACGAGGAACCCACGCTGGTGCGCACCTACCGCGGGCAGTACGAGGAGTACCGCCGCAACGTTCCCGCGTGGACTCCGCGACTGACTCCGTGGCGGCCTGGTGTCTGAGGACGCAGACGTCAACCTAAAAGGGCGGTGGGATAGCTCTATACCGGGCCCGGTTGACGCCGCGTTCCCATTCAATTCGGTGGGCGCGGTCTTGGGCGCGGGTGCGTTTTCGCTTCGGCATAGCCAAACCACGGTTCGGGCCGGGCGGAGGCTCGTCGCCTAACACCAGGTCCACTGTGGGCGCGGCGAGGACAGGAAACAGCATCGCTCCCAACGGTTCTGTGGTGTGGACCCGGCCACTCGGTGAAGTGAAGACCATCGTGCCGTCGGCGAGTTGATTTACCTTCCATCCACCTGGCCCACAGTGAAATGTCTTGAGCAGGTGGTGAAACCGACAGAAGCAACTGTTGTTCGACGGATGCGTCGGCCCCAGCGGATAGGGCACGGTGTGGTCGATATCCGCCTGCCACGCCGGTTTGTCGCAGCCCATCCAGCGACAAGTCAAATCCCGACTGCGCACAAACAGTGCGAGCGCGGCCGATGGCCGGTACTGCGGCTCCTTCACTGCATCGTTCGGTACGCGCACCGGCTTCAGCTGTGCGGCCTTCGCGACTTCACGCACCATGGCCGGCGGCAGCGGACCATAACCGGGGACAAACCCCGACTTCGTGCCGCGCCCTTCAATGGTGGTGGTCTCGGCGATCACATGGATGACGACCGGCGGAGACGTGGAGCCGTTACCCGCGGCAGGACAACACGTCGATTCACACAGGCATGCCATCCCCGCCGCGCCGCTCACCAGTGCCATTAACGCATCGGCACGACGCTGCCTCTTCGTGCGCGGATCATCGCGGCACACGGTGGCGGCCAACTCATCGAGCTTCAGATTGAACGCTGCACCATCGGTCGCGCGCACTCTGCCCGAGATCTCGGCCATTCCGGAATGATCAGCCGTCACCTCGACATGGCGGTCGTCGTCACGTTGTTTGGCCACCCGCAGCGCATCGGGATCCAGATCAAGCACCATCCAGTCCACCAACTCAGCCACCCGCTTATCGGACAGCGTGTTCCAGCTGGGTGTCTTGTAGGCGAGCATCTCGTCGATCGCCGCGATTGCCTGCTCATCGGTGAGCAGCGCGGTGCGAAAGCCGACGATCCTGATGATGCGGAAATCGATCTCCCCGGCCACGAACTCCTCGGCCAGCGCGGGTAGCCGCTCGATGAGGACGTGTCCGTGGTCCATCCAGGACGACGCCCGCCCACGGCTGACCCCGAGTTCCGCGGCGACCTCGGCCGCAATGACATCCCAGTCATCGACACACCAGCTGTCATGTTCGCCGCCCAGCGCAGCTCGACGCTGGAGGAACAACCGTCCCGCCGCGATCATCTTGCGCGCAGCTGCCGACCGTTCCTCGCGCTGCGCATCACGCATCGTAGCGAGCAGAGGGCCGTCAGAATCGAACATAGTTTCGAGGCTAGCCAGGCTGCCGATGTCAAACAAGCAGCTCAAAACCGTCTGTGGATAAAACCCCGATTGGGGATAACTCGCCCCGATCTCACATCCCGGCGACACTCACCGTCTGCTAGGTATGAACACCCGACACTGCCTCATCGGCAGCCAACTGGGCGAGCTCACCTTGGTCACCGACGGCAGCACGCTCACCGGCGTCTACTTCCCGCATCACTGGCACCGGCCGGAACACTCCGCCTTCGGCCCGCAGGTCGACGTGCAATCCGATGCGGTGCTCACCGAAACAAGCGCCCAGTTGACGGCTTACCTCGCCGGAGACCGCGCCGACTTCGATGTCCCTTTCAGCCCGCATGGTGATGAGCGACAGCGTCGCGTCTGGAACTTGCTGATGGCCATCCCCTACGGCGGCACCGTCACCTACGGAGAACTAGCCGCTGCGCTGGCAGACGGGACGACGGCGCAAGAGGTCGGCCAAGCCGTCGGCCGCAATCCGCTGTGCATCGTGATCCCGTGCCACCGTGTGGTCGGGAGCAACGGTCAACTCACCGGCTACGCGGGCGGCCTGAAGCGCAAACAGTTCCTGCTCGAACTCGAGGAACCCGCGGATGTCAAAGCCGCGAGGCTGTTCTGATGCATCAGGAGCGTGTCGACTCAGGCGAGTGGGACGCAATCACCACTGAGCTCAACGACTTCGGAGGAGCGCTGTTGCCCAGACTGCTCACCGATGCCGAGACCAGGTCGATCAAGCGTCTCTACCCCGACGACCACATGTTCCGCTCGACCGTCGACATGCGCAGATACCGCTTCGGCGAGGGTGAGTACCGATACTTTCGCCAGCCCTATCCCGAGCCGATCGAGGCGCTGAAGCAGGCGCTGTACCCCCGCCTGCTCCCGATCGCGCGCGACTGGTGGACCAGGCTGGGTCGGCCGACGCCGTGGCCGGACACCCTCGATGAATGGCTCGGCATGTGCCATGCAGCGGGCCAGACGAAATCGACGGCGATTCTGCTCAAGTACGGTGCGGGTGACTGGAATGCGCTGCACCGAGACCTGTACGGCGAGTTGATCTTTCCGTTGCAAGTCGTCATCAACCTGAGCGAGCCGAACGTCGACCACACCGGAGGTGAGTTCCTGCTCGTTGAACAGCGTCCCCGTGCCCAGTCGCGTGGCACGTCAACCCTGCTGCCACGCGGGCACGGTTTCGTGTTCACCACGCGTGAGCGGCCGGTGCAATCTGCGCGTGGCTGGTCGGCGTCCCCGGTACGGCACGGCGTGTCGGCGGTCCGCTCCGGTGAGCGGTACACGCTCGGCCTGGTGTTCCACGATGCGGCGTGAAATATGCTGCGATACAGGCTGATCGGCGCAGATGGCACACCGTACGTGTCCGCGCAGCCGGGCGCACTCGGCGGCCACCGTGCGACCCGAATCTACGGCCGACTCGACTGCCCATCGGCTCGGCGCGCCATCGCCAGGGGCGGCTACGTCAGACAGCGAGTGTTCTTCGCCGACGAAGCGAGCGCCGTCGCGGCGGGGTACCGGCCGTGTGCGCGGTGCCTGCCGAACCGATACCGCCAGTGGAAAGTCAGCGCCGCCGCAGCAGGATCACGTTGTCATGCCAGATGAAGGGCTCACGGTCGGGCCAGGTCACCTCTCGCTCGACCACTTTCGTCTCCGCCGGCTCCCATTCCGCGTCCGGCAGGCCCAGCGCCGCGACGACTTCCTCCGGACTCAGGAACATGTGGCGGTGCTCGTCTAGCTTCGAGTCCCCCGGCGGAGGCGCGCTGTGGTCCACGATAAGCAGCGTGCCGCCCGGGCTCAGTGCCTCAGCTGCTCGCAGAAATATGCGGGTGCGGTCCAGCGGCAGCTTCGAATGAAAGAAGTGGGCACTCACCAAGTCGAATTCGCCGACCGGAAAAGTCTCCGACAGGTCGTGTTGCTGGAAATCGATCCGGTCCAGCAGACCGCGAGCCTCGGCTGCCGAACGCGCCCGCTGTAGTGCGGTATCGGCGATGTCCACTGCGACGACGTCCCAGCCACGCTCCGCCAGCCACACCGAGTCCGCTCCCTCGCCGCATCCGAGGTCGAGCGCTCGACCGACCGGCAGTCCGGGAACCACTTCGGCGAGGCGGACATTGACCCGTCCGCTCCACACCCGGTCGCGTTCGCCGTAGTGCTGCTCCCAGTGTTCTTTGGCGTCAGGCGTTGACACGTCGTCTCCCTTCAGGCATGGCCAGACCAAATTCGTCGGCCATCAAACTCTGCACTACTGCGGCGGCAGCATGGGAACCGCTCGCGATCGCAGCGGCCACCTGTGGCATCTGCACACTGAGGTCGCCCGCGGCGAACACTCCGGATGCCGTCGTCCGGTAGAAGCTGTCCACCGCGATCGGGTTTTCCGCGACCGGAGTCGGCTCCGCGGAATCGGCGCCCAACTGATCGGCCAGCGTCGAACGCTGATGCAGCGTGGTGCCGACGAGCACACCCTTGCGCGGCAGCCGGGTTCCGTCGGCGAATACGACGGCGCTCAATTCGCCGTTGTCGGAGGCGAGTTCGGCCACACGTCGCTCATCGATGGTGATGTTCGCATCGGTCAGTCGGGCGCGGTCGTCGTCCTCCAACTCGTCGGGTCCGTCCGTCAGCACGACGATGTCGTCGCTCCATCCGCGCAGTAGCAGCGCCGAATGCACCGCGCGCTGTCCACGTGAAAGTACGGCCAGCGGCTGGTCGCGCATCTCCCAGCCGTGACAGAACGGGCAGTGGAATGCCGAACCACCCCACAGCTGCGCGAGGCCGGGCAGCTCGGGTGGGCGGTATTCCATGCCGGTGGCCAGCAGTACCCGTCGCGTCCGCTCGAGCGTGCCGTCGGCCAGCTGCAGCACGAACCCGTCATCCGACTGGTCGCCGGTCTCGACTTCACCCATTCGCACCTCCACGCTGGGATAGGCCGACAGCTCGCGGCGTCCGGCCTCGTAGAGTTCGGCCGGACTGCGGCCGTCATGCCCGAGTAAGCCACCGATGCCGTGGGCAGCCAGATTGCTCTGCTGTCCGGCGTCGACCAGAAGGGTGCGGCGGCGCGCCCGTCCAAGCACCAGTGCCGCGCTCAGGCCGGCGGCGCCGCCTCCGACGATGATGCAGTCCCACATGTTGTCCATGACTCCACCTTGCAGGCACCATGCCAATAGTGCCAAGCTTTCTTGCCATGCAGGCAAATAGTGAAGAGAGCGTCGATCTGCGGGTGCGCAAGCGCCTGCGCGATCTGCGAATGCAGCGCGGCCTCACGCTCGAAGAAGTCGCGGGCCGATCGAGCATCGACGTGTCGACGCTGAGCCGCCTCGAGTCCGGCAAGCGACGGCTCGCACTCGACCACCTCCCGCGCCTGGCCGCCGCACTCTCGGTGAGCACCGACGAACTGCTACGCGCGCCCGAGGCGGAAGATCCGCGGGTGCGGGCGAACTCGCACACCAGCCACGGGATCACCTACTGGCCGCTGACCAGGCAGGCCGCGGGCGGGTTGCACGCGTACAAGATCCGGATCAGTGCCCGTCGTCGCACGCCGCCACCCGAGCTACCGGTCCATGAAGGCCAGGAGTGGATGTACGTGTTGTCGGGGCAGGTGCGACTGATTCTCGGAGAGCGCGATTTCACCGTCAAACCCGGTGAAGCCGTGGAGTTTTCGACCTGGACACCACATTGGTTCGGGGTGGTCGACGGACCCGCGGAGGCGATCACGATCTTCGGCGTGCACGGCGAACGGCTGCACCTGCACGGTTGATTGCCGATCTACATCCGATTTTGAGCCAGCTCGGCGAGGTGCTTGAGCGAATTGTCGAGGTGCTGCCGATCGAATGGCGGAAACTCGATTTCTTCGCGAATGGCCTGCGGCACCGCCGACCAGTCGTAGGTGAGAGTGACCTCCGTCCGGTGGTCGGCGAGCGGCTTGAGGTCGTAGCGCCAGATCCAGCCACCGAACTCGAGGTTGCCGTCGTCGGTGGCTTGGCCCGGCAGCCATGCGATCACGTGTGGCGGCTCGAAAGCCTCGATTCGGTTGGCGATCTCGTAATGCATACCGCCGTAGTTCGAGTGGTACATCGCCATCCGGAAGACCTGGCCGACTTCGGTCAGTCGCTCGCCGTCTAGCGACTCCCGCACCCAGCCGGTTCCGTCGATCGCATGATGTGTGGTCGGGTCGGCCAACACATCGAACACGGCTTCGGCCGGCGCATCTACCACGCACGTCGATTTCATTGTCTCGTCAGTCATGCCCGTACCGACCTTCGACGACTCGAAAACTCATCGCTACCGGCAGCACCTCACCCTGACGTGGACTCGCTCCAATAATCCTTGATGGTCGCCGAGTCGTGTAACCGCACAGTGCGCGGGGTCGCCTTGGTCAGCGCGCGCGTCACGGCGACCGGGAGGTGACCCACCAAAAGCCCCGCCCCGATGAAAGCCCAAACGCCCCATGGCTTACTCGGCAACAGCCGCTTTGCGGCACCCATCGCGAACTCGCGGCTGCGCAGCACATAGTCGCGCATCGCCTCCTCGTACGCGGCAAACGCACGCGTGTAGTCGCCGTCAGCCGCAGCCAATTCGCCGGCCAGCACGTACGCGCCGACCATCGCGAGGCTGGTGCTACCCCCGACCGCCGGACCCGGGCAATAACCCGCATCGCCGACGAGGCTCACCCTGCCTCGCGACCAGCTGTCCATGCGCAGCTGGGTGATCGAATCCAGATAGAAGGCGTCGGCGCGATCCGCCTCGTCGAGCAACCGGGTAACACGTGGGCCAAGCCCGTCGAACACTTTGCGCAGCAACAGCTTCTGGCCGGCGATGTCCCGGTAGTCGTAGTCAAGTTCCTGCGGTGGCCGGAACATGAAGACCGCCCGCGCGTCGTCCATCTGTGCGGCGCTGTACAGGCCCGCCATCCGGTCGACACCCGTGGTCACCACCATCCGATCTTGCAGCTCCTGATAGTTCGGGACGCTGGCGACAGCCAGGTACGCCCCGATCCAGGTGGCGAAGTCGGACTCCGGACCGAATACCAGCCGCCGCACGTTGGAATGCAAACCATCCGCGCCGATCACCAGATCAAAGCGCTCCGACGCCCCGCTTTCGAACTTCACCTCGACACCGACGTCGTCCTGGGCGATCTGGGTGATCGAGTCACCGAAGCGGAAATCGACCTCATCCGGGCAGGCGTCATACAGGATCTGCGAAAGGTCGTCGCGCATGATCTCGACGTGACGATCCGATACCGCGCTCATCAGCCGCCCGATCTCGATCACGTAGCGGCGGTCGCTGCCCTCACGGTACGCCTCGATGATCTCGGTCCCGGTCGCCTTCGCCTCGACCGCGTCGATCACACCGATCTTCTCGGCGATGTCCATCGCGGGCTTGAAGAGGTCGACGGCATGCCCGCCGGCCTTGCGCAGCGCCGGTGACCGCTCAACGACCGCGACGCTGAAGCCGTTGCGGCACAACCAATAGGCCAGCGTCGGACCCGCAATGCTCGCCCCCGAGACAAGGACACGCACCGGGCCTCCTACGCCAGATACGACGTTTGATTGACCAGTCGCACCGAAGCAGCGCCGTCGGGATAGAACTCGGCGACCGACAGCGAGGCCAGGTCCAGATGTAGTCGGTAGAGGATGCTCGGGCCCGCATCCAGGGCCATGCGCAGCAGTGTCTTGATCGGTGTCACGTGTGACACGACCAGCACGGTCTCGCCCGGATGCTCGGAAATGATCCGGGCCCGCGCCCTGCCCACCCGCTCTGCCGCGGCGTCGAAGCTCTCGCCTTCGGGAGGCGCCACGCTGGTCTTGCGCAGCCAGCGCCGGTGCAGTTCCGGATCCCGTTCGGCCGCTTCGGCGAACGTCAGCCCCTCCCAGCCGCCGAAGTCCGTCTCGATCAGATCGGCGTCGACGTTGACGTCGAGACCGAGCGCCTTGGCCGCCGCCTCCGCGGTGTCGTACGCGCGCTGCAGCGGCGAGGTGATGACGGCCGCGACACCGCCCTTTTCACCAATGAACTGCGCGGCCGCATCGGCCTGCCGACGACCGAGCTCTGTCAGCGCCGGGTTACCGCGGCCCGAATATCTGCGTTCCACCGACAATTCGGTCTGCCCGTGGCGCAGCAGCAGGAACTGGGTCGGCGCACCGCGCGCGCCGGTCCAGCCGGCGGGATTGGTGCGCTGCTCTGTCTTGGCGTCCGGGGCCGACGTTTCCAGTTCGGCCGCCGCATCCATCGCTTCGTTGGCCAACCGGTCGGCGTGGCTGTTTTTCGCTCGCGGAACCCAGGTATAGATGACGTGGTCGAATCGCGTGGACAGCGAAGTCGCCTGCTGATGCAGCGGCACCATGTCCGGATGCTTGACCTTCCAGCGCCCCGACATCTGTTCCACCACCAGCTTGGAGTCCATGTTCACCTCGACCTCGGAGGCGCCCAGGTTCGCGGCCTCCTCCAGGCCGGCGATCAGCCCGCTGTACTCGGCGACGTTGTTGGTGGCACGACCGATCGCCTGTTTGCGTTCGGCGAGCACGGTTCTGTGATCCGCCGTCCACACCACCGCGCCGTATCCAGCCGGACCCGGGTTGCCGCGCGACCCCCCGTCGGCTTCAACGACAACCTTCACGCGCCGGACCCCCTGACCCGCAACAGAATCGCTCCGCACTCGGGACAGCGCAGCACTTCGTCGTCGTCGGCGGCCGAGATTCTGGCAAGTTCTCCGCGGTCGATCTCGATGCGGCAGGCGCCGCACCGGCCGCCCTGCAGCAGACCCGCCCCCGCACCGCCGCGGGTCCGCTGACGCTCGTACAGCGCCACCAGATCAGCGTCCAGGCCGGCGACGAGTTCGTCACGCCGCAAAAGGGATTGGTCACGTTGGCGGTCGAGTTCGCTACGCGCCTCGTCACACGCACGCTGCGCCTCGCCGAGGTCCTTCTGCAACTCGTCAATCTTCGTCAGCTCGGCGGTCTGCTCACCTTGAAGTTCCTCGCGGCGCTCCATGATCTCCAGCAGCGAGTCCTCCAGCGACGCCTGCCTTCGCTCCAGCGTCTCCAGTTCGTGTTGTAACTCGGTGAGATGCTTGGCATCGGTGGCCCCCGAGTCCAGGAGCTTGCGATCGCGATCCTCACGCTGGCGGACGCCGTCGATCTCGCCTTCGAACTTGCCGACCTGCTCGTTCAGATCGTCCAGCGCGATCTGCAGAGCAGCCAGCCGGTCATTGGCCTCGCGGTGCGTCGCCTGGATGGTCTCGAGTCGCTGCGACTCGGCCAGATTGCCCGCGCGGTGCTCGATGCGGCTCCGCTCGGCGTCCAGCTCGGCCAGCTCGAGCAACGAACGTTGTTGGATTACTTCAGCTTTCATGCCTCGTTCTCTCGACGTTCCAGGGGTCAGTACGAACCGCTGACACCCGCACGGGTAACGCGTCACCGAAATGGCCTCGGAGTAGGTCGGCTGCCTGTATGCACCACGGGTACTCGCTGGCCCAGTGGGCGACGTCGACGAGCGCCACCTCGGAGGCCCGCCGGTGCTCGTCGGCGGGATGGTGCCGAAGGTCCGCGGTCACATAGACCTGCACCTCGGCGCCAGCGACGGCGTCGAGCAGCGAATCGCCCGCGCCGCCGCAAACGGCCACGCGCGACACCGTCGCCTCGGGATCGCCAGAGGCGCGGATACCCCACGACGTACCGGGAAGTGCGTCATGAACCCGCGAGACGAAGGCCGACAACGGCTCCGGCCGCGCCAGCGCTCCGACCCGGCCCAACCCGACATCACCCGGCAGGGGCGCCAGTTCGAAGACGTCGAACGCGGGCTCCTCGTACGGGTGCGCCGTACGCATCGCCGCCAGCACATGCCCGCGCACTCGCGACGGTGCAATCATCTCCACGCGTTCCTCGGGCACCCGCTCGACCGTCCCGACGGTGCCTATGGCCGGAGTGGCGCCGTCGTGCGGCAGGAATTGACCGATACCCGTCGCGCTCCAGCTGCAGTGAGAGTAGTCACCGATATGTCCGGCTCCCCCGCCGAACATCGCTTCCCTTACGGCGTCGGCGTTTTCGGCGGGCACGAACACCACCCACTTGTCCAGACCCTTCCCCGTCTGGATGGGAGCGAGGACCTCTTCGACGGTAAGACCCAGTGCGTCGGCCAGCGCATCGGACACTCCCGGCGAGGCCGCGTCGGCGTTGGTGTGTGCGGTGAACAGGGCCCGTCCGGTACGGATCATCTGGTGCAGCAGCGCACCTTTGGCTGTATCGGCGGCAACGGTGTCGACCCCGCGCAACAGCAGCGGATGGTGCGCGAGCAGCAGTCCCCCGTCGGGCACCTCGGCGACCACGGCGGCGGTGGCATCGACGGCGACCGTTACGGTCTCGACGGACTCCGATGGGTCACCGCAGACCAGGCCCACCGAATCCCAGTCCAGCGCCAAGGCCGGCGGATAGGCCGCCTCGAGAACGTCGATAACGTCGGACAGCCGCACGCTCACCGGATCACCTCCGCCATCGCCTCGACCAGCACCGGCCACTCAGGCCGCACAGCAGCGCGCAGGAACTGGCCGTCCAGTCCGATGAAGGTGTCGCACCGGCGCACCGCAATGCCCTTGCCGTCGAGGTGCTTTCGCATCAGTTCGGCATCCTCGACGGCGAAGAGGACAAAGGGCGCACATCCATCGACGACATCTACGCCGATGCTAGTCAGCCCGTCGACCATCTCGGCGCGCAGGCGGCTCAGGCGTTGTGCGCCGCGCTCGGCGTCGGCCACGGCGCGCGGAGCGCTGCAGGCGTCGATCGCCTCGAGCTGCAGTGTGCCCAACGGCCAGTGCGGACGACGCGCAGTCATGCGATCCAGCAGGTCGGCGGGACCGAGCGCATAGCCCACCCGCAGGCCGGCCAGCGCCCACGTCTTGGTGAGGCTGCGCAGCACCACTACGTCCGGCAGCGACACGGCCGCCAGTGACTCCGCCTCACCGGGCACTGAGTCCGCGAACGCCTCGTCGACGACGACGATGCGGCCCGGTCTGCGCAGCGCAGCGATCTGCTCACGGGAATGCAGCACCGACGTCGGGTTGGTCGGATTTCCGACGATGACGAGGTCGGCGTCGTCGGGCACGGAGGCGGTATCGAGGTGGTAAGGCGGGGCGAGTACGACGTGCTGGAACGGCACACCGGCCGCGGCCAGGACCGCCTCGGGTTCGGTGAAAGACGGCGCGATCAGCGCCGCGGACCGTGGCTGCAGGGCCGGCAGCAGTGCGAAGCCTTCGGCTCCCCCGGCGAGCAGGGCCACCTCGGCGGCATCGCGGCCGTGCCGTGCGGCGACGGCGGCCGCAGCGCGCTGCTCATCGGCGACGCTGGGGTACCTGCCGAGGTCCGCCATCCGGGCGGTGAGCCGATCGACCAGCCATGACGGCGGAGAGTCGGCGCGGACGTTGACGGCGAAGTCCAGCATGCCCGGACCTGCAGCCTGGTCGCCGTGATAGCGCGCTCCCGGGCGGGATTGGCTTGCCACATCACGACACTAGTTGGCCGTCGGGGACAATGAGTTCGTGACGGCCCGCCCCCAATTGGTGATCTTCGACCTCGACGGCACCCTGACCGATTCGGCGCAGGGCATCGTGGCCAGCTTCTGCCACGCGCTGGGTTCAATCGGTGCCGTAGTCCCCGAGGGTGATCTGGCCGGAATGATCGTGGGCCCGCCAATGCACCACACGCTGCGGAAGATGGGCCTCGGCGAGCAGGCCGACGCCGCGATCGCCGCCTACCGGGAGGACTACCTGGCCCGCGGCTGGGCAATGAACCGCACATTCGACGGCATCCCCGCGCTGCTCGGCGACCTGCGGGCAGCCGGGATCCGGCTGGCGGTCGCCACCTCCAAGGCCGAACCGACGGCGGTTCGGATTCTCGACCATTTCGGCCTCGACGGGCACTTCGAGGTCATCGCGGGCGCTAGTGTCGACGGCTTACGTGCGACGAAATCCGAGGTCGTCAAGCACGCGCTGGCCCAGTTGGAGCCCTTGCCGGACCGAATCCTGATGGTCGGTGACCGGTCCCATGACGTCGAGGGCGCCGCCGAGCACGGCATCGATACCGTGGTGGTCGGCTGGGGATATGGCGGCTCGGACTTCGACGGTCCCGACGCGGCCGTTCCACACACCCATGTCGCGACGGTGGCCGAGCTGCGGGAGGTGCTCGGTGTCTGAGTCAGCCCCGCTCCACATCACCTTCATCTGCTCGGGCAACATCTGCCGCTCACCGATGGCGGAGAAAATGTTCGCGCACCAGATCAGCGAGCGCGGCCTGGCCGGTGCGGTTCGAGTGACGAGCGCCGGCACCGGAGGCTGGCATGCGGGCGAGCCCGCGGACCGGCGGGCCAGCCACGTGCTCCGCGAGCACGGCTATCCCTCGGCCCACCGGGCGGCGCAGATCGACGACGACCATCTGGCCGCCGACCTCGTCATCGCGCTGGGCCGCAACCATCTGCGGATACTGACGGATATGGGCGTCGAGGCGGACAGGGTCCGGATGCTGCGGTCGTTCGATCCGCGGTCGGGCGCTCATGCGCTGGATGTCGAGGATCCCTACTACGGCGATCACAACGACTTCGAGGATGTCTTCACGGTGATCGACGCGTCCCTGCCCGGCCTGCATCAGTGGGTCGACGAGCAGCTCACCGGTCGGGGAATCGCGAGCTGATGAAGCGCTGGGCGTTTCTGCTGCGGCCGTCGTGGCTGGCGCTGGCGGCAGTGGTGATCGCATTCGCGTACCTGTGCTTCACCGTGCTGGCGCCGTGGCAGCTCGGCAAGAACACCAAGACTTCGCGGGAGAACAACCAGATCTCGCACTCCGTGACCGCCGATCCGGTGCCGGTGACAACGCTTTTGCCGCAACAGGATTCGTCGGCGCCCGATGATCAGTGGCGCCGCGTCACCGCCACCGGGAAGTACTTACCCGACGCCCAGGTGCTGGCGCGTCTGCGGTCGATCGAGGGCGAACCCGCGTTCGAGGTGCTCGTGCCCTTCGCGGTCGACGCTGGGCCGACGGTGCTCGTCAACCGCGGTTACGTGCGCCCCGAGGGCGGCTCCAAGGTCCCGCCGATCCCCGCTCCACCGAGCGGAACGGTGACCGTCACCGCCCGATTGCGGGATTCCGAAGGCCTCGTACGGGACAAGGAGCCGTTCCGCCAGGACGGCGCGCAGCAGGTGTATTCGATCAACATCGGGCAGATCTCCACGCTCACCGGCGTGCCACTTGCCGGGTCGTACCTGCAGTTGGTTGAGGATCAGCCCGGCGGTCTGGGCGTCATGGGACTGCCCAACCTCGATGCCGGCCCGTTCCTGTCGTACGGCATTCAGTGGATCGCCTTCGGCATCATCGCGCCGATCGGACTCGGCTACTTCGTGCGCGCCGAGATCCTTCAGCGCCGACGGGACAAGGCCGCCAAGGAGGCGGCGGGCGCCACACCCGACGCGCCGGTCACGACGGAGGCGAAACTCGCCGATCGTTACGGCAAGCGCCGCTGAGAATCACCGCGGTCAGCGCAGCCGACACCTGAACCGCACGCGACAAGCGCACAGCCCGGCTGAGGTCGGCGATCTGCGGCGGCGGGCCGTCACCGAGCGTCGGGCGGATCTCGAGTTCATGGGTGTACTGGGTCGGACCGCCCAGTCGCACTCCCAGCGCGCCGGCGAAGGCGGCCTCCACGACACCGGCGTTGGGGCTGGGATGACGCGCCGCGTCGCGGCGCCACGCCTGCCACGCGCCCACGGGTGACCCCCCGACCACCGGTGCGCACACCATGACCATGACGGCGGTCGCGCGGGCGGCGACGTAGTTGGCAGCATCGTCCAAACGGGCTGCGGCCCAGCCGAATCGGATGTAGTGCGGCGTGCGGTGGCCGATCATCGCGTCCAGGGTGTTGGCGCCCCGGTACACAAGAATGGCCGGAACCCCGCCGACCGCGCCCCACAGAATGGGGGCGACCTGTGCGTCGGAAGTGTTCTCCGCGACCGACTCCAGCGCCGCTCGGGCCAGACCGTCGGCGTCGAGGACCGCCGGATCGCGTCCGCACAGCGACGGCAGCAGAGCACGAGCCGCGTCGACGTTGCCTGCCGCGAGATGTTCGGCCATCTGATTACCGGTGCGGGCGAGCGATGTGCCGCCCAGCGCGACGAACGTCGCCGCCGCCGTGCCGGCCGCAGTCCCCCGCCGCGTGCGCCCGGTCGCACGCTCGATGACGATGCCCGCCACGGCCAGCGCGCCGAGCAGAGCGGCAGTGTGCACGACGCCGGCGATACGGGTGTCGGCATAGCTCAACCGCTCGAAAGCGGCTGCCCCACGGCCGAACAGCGCGACAGGATGACCACGTCGGGGATCGCCGAACAGCAGGTCGACCAGCCACCCCACGGCGATTCCGACAGCGCGGCCGCGTCGGCGTGGCGAAAACACCCCGGCAGCGTCTCACAAGCTGATGTAGTGAATCCGGCTGGTCTGGCGTTAGAGACCACGGGCAAACAACAGCGAGGAGTTGACGATGCCTTTCCCAGCGCTCAACCACGTGGCGGTGACCGTGCGCGACCTCGAGGTCAGCGGACCCTGGTACCGCGCCCTGCTCGAGTCGGAGCCGGTGATCGACGAGCACACGGACGCCGGTTACCACCATCTCGTCTGGGCGTTCGACAACGGCACGCTGTTCGGCATCCATCAGCACGACCAGGCAGCTCCCGACGAACGGTTCACCGAGTTCCGTGTCGGGCTCGACCATGTCGGTTTCGGTTGCGCTGACCGCGCCGAGCTCGAACGCTGGGTCAACAGACTCGACGAGCTCGGCGTCGAACACAGCGGCATCGTCGACGAGAGCTACGGGTCAGGGCTGAGCTTCCGCGATCCCGACGGCATCGCGCTGGAGTTCTTCGCGCTCCCGGGCTAATCGAATCGAGTAGTGCAATATGCCGCGAAGACGATGTCCTGCGAGCGGTGCACGAGCACGACGGTGTGACGGCCGCGATCAAGAAGCTGAATTCGCGAGCAGCGCGTAGGCCGCGGCTGCGCTCGCCGCGGTGAAGACGCTGTAGCTCAGCGGTGATGCCAAGCCGAGCGAAACAGCCATCGCGGACCCGAACACTATTAGCACCACACACGATGCGGCACCGACAAGCTTTGGCTGCCAGCCGGTCAGAAGTAAGACACCCAGGACGATTTCGGTGACGGTTACTGCCAACACGATGACGGTCAACAGCCATCCCGAAGCAAATGGCACCAACTGGTGAGTGAAGTCAGCGAAGGCGTCCATGCTTCCCCAACTGCCTTGCCCGACCGGCGCCCACCATCCGAATCGGTCGGCTACCGCGGAAAGGAAAGCGGTCGCGAGCGACAAACGTAGTGCGACGCAGACGATCCGCGTTGCAGTGGACGTATGAATGTGGTCCTCCTGCACGCCTAGTCGAGGTTGACGACGATGCCCGACGCCGGATCAACCTTACCGTCGAGCAGATCGAGATAGGCCCGCTGGATCTCGTCCTCGGTCGAGATCTGCTCGACGCGTAGCCAGCCCGCGGCCCATTGCGCGAACGGCGCCCAGGATTCGGCGACCTTGCGGTCGAGTTCTGCGGTCCCCCAGTCGTTGCCGCGCTTGGCGATGCGGTCCGGCGCAAAGAAGAGCACTGGACGCGGTCCGGCGAGTTCGCCTGTCCCCGGAGCCATTTCGGTCCAGTGCGTCGCTCCGACCGTCGAGCTGTGGGCCAGGCGGTCGCCGTAATGGGCGTGCACGTCGGCGCGCACCCCGCCGTCACCGGAGATATCGACATACACCGCGCGCTCCCCAGGGAGCTCAGATATCGAGCCGTATAGGCACACCGAGTCGTAGATGCTGAGTCCCTCGACGAACTCTCGGTTGCCCGCGGAAGTCAGCCCGACGACCTTGACGCCGTCCCGCTTGGCGAGCAGGTACGCCGCGATGATGGCGGTCTTCGACGACGCACTGGAGATGACAATCGTTTCCGCACCGAAGAAGTCCTCGTCGGCGAGGAAATCGTCGATGAGGAACGACGTGAAGAACAGCGGGAAGAACAGAATGTGTTCGGCCTCGCGGTCGGCGGAGTACACGGGGTCGGTGTTGATGTCGCGGTAGCCCTGATATGCCGACGGCAGATCCGCCCGGTTCGGCGCGGCGTCGAAGAAGCCCTTCTCGTTGATGCGCGACGGAACCACCACCAAGTGGCTGGCGCACGGCAGGTAGCCGTAGACCCGCATGCCTTGCTGCAGACCAGAATTGCGAGACTCCTCGACGTGGGCGTAACCCCAGACGTTCAGCTTCCCCCATCCCGGGTCCGATGCCGGGAAGAAGCCCCAATAGTTCATCGCGTCACCGAACACGGCATACGTGATGTTGTTGGCGGTCAACCCGAAGGCTTCGACGCGAAGCAGCGCCTCGCCATCGGTCAACGATGGCGGGTCGCCGTTGACGATGCGGGTGTCGTGTAGGTCCTTGCGATTCAGCTCGAAGTCCACGGGCCCAGCTTTACATGAACGCGCGATTGCCATACCGGTCGAGCGAAACCAGTTCTCCGACAGGACGACGCGTCGTGGGCCCGTACTTGCCGATGGGCCAGCCCATCGGGATCACCGCGCACGGGGTGACGTTCCACGGCAGGCCGAGAACGCGCCTGGCCAGCAGCTTGCTCCACAGCGGGATGGTGATCAGCGCCGCACCAAGGCCGGCGGCGCGTGCGGCCAGCAGAAGGTTCTGCACGGCGGGATAGATGGAGCCGTAGGCACTGGTCACCGCGACCGGCGGCCACGGCGGCACGACACCTTTGAGGCACGCGACGATCACGACAGGAATCTCGTCGAAGTGATCGGCCTGCCACCGCACGGCCTTCTCGTTGCGAAGCATCTTCTCGTCCATGCGGTTTCCGAGCATGCGCTTGTACATCTCGCCGCCGAAATTGATGGCCGTGCGATTCAGGCGGCCGAGTTTCGCGACGACCTCGCGGTCCTTGACGACGATGAACTCCCAGTTCTGCGCATTCGAGCCCGTCGGCGCCTTCATGGCCAGCTCGAGGATGTGGAGCACCAGCGCGTCGTCGACCGGGTCGGGTTTGATCCGCCGGATCGCTCGCTGAGTGCGCATCGCGTCTTCGAGCGACATGGTCAAGGATTCTTGTTGCGTCATGCTATTGATCCCAGCACGATGAGCGCCTGGGTCAAGAGGCAAGGGTGGGCGCGGACGGTATCGAACCGCCGACCGCTGGTGTGTAAAACCAGAGCTCTACCACTGAGCTACGCGCCCTCGCAGGGCAAATTACACGCTGACGAGGTCAGATACGAAATCCGTCAGGCCGACCGAAGCGCTGCCAGCGCGTCCGTCCACACCGCCTGATCGCGTGGCTCCCCCGGCTGCTTCATCTCCGCGAACCGGACGATGCCTGTCCGGTCCACGACAAACGTCCCGCGATTGGCGAATCCGGCGTCATCGTTGAACACGCCGTAGGCCTGCGCCACAGCACCGTGCGGCCAGAAGTCGGACAGGACCGGGAAGAGGAAGCCGCTTTCGGTCGACCAGACCTTGTGCGTCGGCGGCGGCCCCACCGAGATCGCCAGCGTCGCGGTGTCCTCGTTCTCGTAATTCGGCAGGTGGTCACGGATTTCGTCGAGCTCACCCTGACAGATCCCGGTGAACGCCAGCGGAAAAAACACCAGCAACACGTCTTTGGCGCCCCGAAAGTCGCTCAACGTGACGGTCTGACCGTTCTGGTCCTTCAGGGTGAAGTCCGGCGCCTCGGTCCCGACGTCGATCACCGTCGGCCGGCCGCTTTCGATTTCGGCTGCACCAGCCGGCTGGCGATCCAGCCGCCCAGGTTCGCCGACGAGGTCTGCATCAGCCCCGCCGTCGGCGCCGACTCGGCGATCTCGGCGGGCTGCACGTGTCCGGGCTTGCCCGTTTTGGGGGTGACGACCCAGATGACGCCGTCGTCGGCCAAGGGAGTGATGGCGTCCATCAGCCGATCGACGAGGTCGCCGTCGTCATCGCGCCACCACAGCAGCACGACGTCGATGACCTCGTCGGCGTCTTCGTCGAGCAGCTCACCGCCGCACGCGTCCTCGATGTCGGCCCGGATGTCGTCGTCGACGTCCTCGTCCCAGCCCAACTCCTGCACAACCTGATCTTTTTGGATGCCCAGTCTGAGGGCGTAGCTCGGGGCGTCCTCCGCCGCGACCACCGTCGGTCCTCCTTCAGCCAGCTCGGCGCGATGTGCGTCCAGCCCTATCGTCGCACGCCGGGGTGCTCTAGCAACTCACCGGCGGCAAGGTTGCGCCGAACTTAATCAATATGCCGCATCGCAGCGATTCAGCGCTGTGGTCTTCGCATCGTTGAGCCGGGTGATCGCAGCATTGAATTCATCGGGTCCATAGTTGCCCGCAATCGCCACCGCCACCCCCCTTGCAGCGTCGACCCAACCATTCATCGAGTCCTTGAGGTCCTGTGGCAGCGGCTCCGACACGCTGCGGGCGACCAGGTCAGCGCTGTGGTTCAGCGAATCGATCGCCGGGCGCGACTTCGCGTCGGCATCGGCCGCGCTCTGGTTGAAGGCGTCGACGTAAGCGTTGACGGCGGTGATCGCGTCCACACTGCTGGTGCTCAGCGACTCGCACGAGGTGTGCACTGCTTCCTGGGTGAGCGATGCCTGCCGCTCGGATTCGCGCGCGCTCGAACTGGCCGCGGACTCCGCCACGGACGCCGACACCGACGCCTTGTACACAGGGGCGTCCGCGGTATCGACCGACGCGGTGCCCTGCGTGACACTGCTGCAGCCCACGATGATCATCGCCGCGGCAGCCGTACTGCCGACCGCGAGAGCGGCGATCCGCAGGCGTCTCGGAAACAGCCAACCGGTCACCACAGCCGCAGACGTTACCGGGTCCGATCCGCAATCGCGGGTTCATTTCAGTCCCGCACCCCACCGGTGCGTGTCATGCAGGATTGGAGAAGGATGGAGGGACTGGGCACGAAAGAGTGCACAGTGACGACAGGTGAGACGCTGCGGAAAACATCCGCGCCGGTCACCACAGCACGTATAGCGCCTAACAAGGAGCAGAAGTTGACCACCGAGTTCGCGCGCCAGGACCTGGCCCAAAACTCCAGCAGTGCAGCCGAACCCGACCGCGTTCGGGTGATCCGCGAGGGTGTCGCGTCGTATCTGCCCGACATCGACACCGAGGAAACCGGCGAATGGCTGGAGTCCTTCGACAACCTGCTCGAGCGGTCCGGTCCCGCCCGCGCCCGTTACCTGATGCTGCGGTTGCTGGAGCGCGCCGGCGAACAGCGGGTGGCCATCCCCGCGCTGACGTCCACCGACTATGTGAACACCATCCCAACCGAGCTGGAGCCGTGGTTCCCCGGCGACGAGGACGTCGAACGCCGGTACCGGACCTGGATCCGGTGGAACGCCGCGATCATGGTCCACCGCGCACAGCGCCCGGGAGTCGGTGTGGGAGGGCATATTTCCACGTATGCGTCCTCCGCCGCGCTCTATGAGGTCGGGTTCAACCACTTCTTCCGCGGCAAGGCGCACCCCGGCGGTGGCGACCAGGTCTTCATTCAGGGCCATGCGTCGCCCGGCATCTATGCGCGCGCGTTCCTCGAGGGCCGGTTGACCGCCGACGACCTCGACGGTTTCCGGCAGGAACACAGCCACCCCGGTGGCGGTCTGCCGTCATATCCACATCCGCGCCTGATGCCGGACTTCTGGGAGTTCCCGACCGTGTCCATGGGGTTGGGCCCGATGAACGCGATCTATCAGGCTCGGTTCAACCACTACCTGCACGATCGCGGCATCAAGGACACCTCCGACCAGCATGTGTGGGCGTTCCTCGGTGACGGCGAGATGGACGAGCCCGAATCCCGCGGCCTGATCCAGGTGGCGGCCAACGAAGGCCTGGACAACCTCACCTACGTCATCAACTGCAACCTGCAGCGCCTCGACGGGCCGGTTCGCGGTAACGGCAAGATCATCCAGGAGCTGGAGTCCTTTTTCCGCGGCGCCGGCTGGAACGTCATCAAGGTGGTCTGGGGCCGCGAGTGGGACACCCTGCTGCACGCCGACCGCGACGGCGCGTTGGTGAACCTGATGAACACCACGCCTGACGGCGACTACCAGACCTACAAGGCCAACGACGGCGCCTATGTACGCGACCATTTCTTCGGTCGCGATCCGCGGACCAAGCAGCTCGTCGAGAAGATGTCAGACGGCGAGATCTGGAACCTCAAGCGCGGCGGCCACGACTACCGCAAGGTGTACGCCGCCTACCGCGCCGCCATCGATCACAAGGGCCAGCCCACGGTCATCCTGGCCAAGACCATCAAGGGGTACTCGCTGGGTGCGCACTTCCAGGGCCGCAACGCCACCCACCAGATGAAAAAGCTAGCGCTGGCCGACCTCAAGTATTTCCGTGACGCGCAACGCATCCCGGTCAGCGATGAACAGCTCGAGGAAAACCCCTACCTTCCGCCCTACTACCACCCCGGGCCCGAGGCTCCCGAGATCCGCTACATGCTCGAGCGGCGACGGGCGCTGGGTGGATTTCTGCCCGAGCGCCGCACCCACACCAAGGCCCTGCCCCTGCCGGCGCGCGACACCTACAAGGCGCTGAAGAAGGGCTCGGGCAACCAGGAGGTCGCCACCACCATGGCGACGGTCCGCACGTTCAAGGAACTGTTGCGCGACAAGGAGATTGGGAAGCGGATCGTCCCGATCATCCCCGACGAAGCGCGCACGTTCGGCATGGACTCGTGGTTCCCGAGCCTGAAGATCTATAACCGCAACGGGCAGCTGTACACCTCCGTGGATGCCGAGTTGATGTTGGCGTACAAGGAAAGTGAAGTTGGCCAGATCCTGCACGAGGGCATCAACGAGGCCGGGTCGACGGCATCCTTCACCGCGGTGGGCACGTCGTACTCCACGCACAACGAGCCGATGATCCCGCTCTACATCTTTTATTCGATGTTCGGCTTCCAGCGCACCGGCGACGGCTTCTGGGCCGCGGCCGATCAGATGGCGCGCGGATTCGTGCTCGGCGCGACGGCAGGGCGCACCACCCTTGTCGGCGAGGGCCTGCAGCACGCCGACGGGCATTCACTGCTGCTCGCCGCGTCCAACCCGGCGGTGGTGGCCTACGACCCGGCGTTCGCCTACGAGATCGCCTACATCGTGGAGAGCGGGCTCGCGCGGATGTACGGCGAGGACGCGGAGAACGTGTACTTCTACATCACGATCTACAACGAGCCGTATGCGCAACCGCCCGAACCCGAGGGCCTCGACGTCGATGCGCTGCTGCGCGGCATCTACCGCTACAAGCCCGCGCCGGAGAAACGAACCCACACCGCTCAGATCCTGGCGTCCGGTGTGGCGATGCCCGAGGCCCTGCGCGCCGCGGAGCTGCTCGCCGACGAATGGGACGTCGCCGCCGATGTGTGGTCGGTGACGAGCTGGAACGAGCTCAATCGCGACGGCGTGCAGATCGAGAAGCAGCGGCTGCGCCACCCCGAGAAGGAAGCCGGTACGCCGTTCGTCACGACGGCGCTGGCCGACGCGACCGGACCGGTGATCGCGGTGTCGGACTGGATGCGCGGGGTGCCCGAGCAGATCCGGCCGTGGGTGCCCGGCACCTACGTCACGCTGGGGACCGACGGCTTCGGCTTCTCCGACACGCGGCCTGCGGCGCGGCGGTACTACAACACCGATGCCGAGTCCATCGCGGTCGCGGTGCTGGAGGGTCTGGCGCGCGACGGCAACATCGATCAGTCGGTCGCCGTCGACGCGGCGAACAAGTATCAGATCGACGACGTCCTCGCCGCACCTGAGCAGACGTCGGATCCGGGCGTGGCTTAACACATTGCGCTTGGAGGTTTCCTCCAGTTTGATGCCGTAGCCTTTATGAATGGCCGACAATCGGTTCGTTCCGCCGAAGTCGACGGTCGAGGTGCTCGAAACTGTGCCCGACGTTGTGTTGCGGCGGCTGAAGCAGTACTCGGGCCGGCTGGCCACCGAGGCCGTCCGGGCACTGGAACAGCGGCTGCCGTTCTTCGCTGATCTCGAGGCGTCACAGCGCGCCAGCGTGCAGCTGGTGGTGCAGGCCGCGGTGGTCAACTTCGTCGAGTGGATGCGCAATCCGCAGAGCAACGTCAGCTACACCGCCCAGGCCTTCGAGGTAGTGCCGCAGGATCTGCGTCGCAAGATAGCGCTGCGGCAGTCGGTCGAAATGGTTCGCGTCACCATGGAGTACTGCGAAGAAGTGGTGCCGCTGCTGGCCCGCTCCGACGAACAGTTGGCCGCGCTGACGGCCGGAATCCTGCGCTACAGCCGGGATCTCGCGTTCGCCGCCGCCACCGCCTACGCCGACCAGGCCGAGGCCCGTGGCGCGTGGGACACCCGGATGGAGGCCAACGTCGTCGACGCCGTCGTGCGCGGGGACACCGGACCCGAGCTGCAGTCGCAGGCCGCCGCCTTGAACTGGGATGCCACCGCCGCGGCCACCGTCATCGTGGGTCTGCCGCATCCGGATCGCAACGACATCGCCGGCGAGGACGTCCACGAGATCGCCCGCAGCCACGGCCGTGCCGCGCTGTCCGACGTCCACGGCACCTGGCTGGTGGCGATCGTGTCGGGCGCGCTATCGGCGACAGACCGCTTTCTCACCGATCTGATGAAGGTGTTCGCCGAGGGGCCCGTGGTGATCGGCCCGACCGCAACCACCTTGGCGGCCGCGCATCGCAGCGCCACCGAGGCGATCGCCGGAATGAACGCGGTCGCCGGCTGGACCGGTGCGCCCCGGCCGGTGGCAGCCCGTGAATTGCTGCCCGAGCGGGCGCTGCTGGGCGATACGTCCGCGATCACCGCGCTGGAGGTTGAGGTGATGCGGCCGTTGGGTGACGCGGATCCGGCGCTGGCCGAGACCCTTGACGCCTACCTGGATTCGGGCGGCGCGATTGAGGCCTGCGCACGCAAATTGTTCGTTCATCCAAATACCGTGCGCTACCGGCTCAAACGGATCGCGGACTTCACCGGCCGCGATCCGACGGTCCCGCGCGACGCTTATGTCCTCCGTGTCGCCGCCAGCCTGGGCCGACTCAGTCGGCAAACACACCTAGCCAACACACGAAACGCAGGTGGAACACGGGTGACGGAGGTCACCCCGGCGACGTAGTCCAAGATCAGACGGGCGATTAGGTCGCAGACCGGTATCGATGGGGTCGCATCACATGCGCTTTTGTGGATTCCCTACAAAAACTTAAGACGAGGTTCATAATCTCTTACACCGCGCAAATGCAGTTTCACAGTGTTCTCTTAAACAGTGCTCGCGTTGCTTGCGCCCGGACAGGGCTCTCAAACTCCCGGCATGCTCGCCTCATGGCTAGAGCTGCCGGGTGCGGCTGACCGCCTGTCAGCCTGGTCGCAGATCAGCGGTCTGGACCTGGTCACGCTCGGAACCACGGCGACCGCCGAGGAAATCACCGACACCGCCGTCACCCAGCCACTGGTCGTGGCCGCCACCCTGCTCGCCCACGAGGAACTGACCCGTCGCGGCGTGGTGGACGGCACGAACACCGTCGTCGCCGGCCACTCGGTCGGTGAGATCGCGGCGTATGCGATCGCCGGCGTGATCTCCGCGGACGACGCGGTCAAGTTGGCCGCGACCCGCGGCGCCGAGATGGCCAAGGCCTGCGCGCTGGAGCCGACCGGCATGTCTGCGGTGCTCGGCGGCGACGAGGCCGAGGTGTTGGCCCGTCTCGAGGCGCTCGACCTGGTGCCCGCCAACCGCAACGCGGCCGGTCAGATCGTCGCGGCGGGCAGCGTTGCCGCGCTCGACAAGCTCGCGGAGGATCCGCCGGAGAAGGCACGGGTGCGCAAACTCGCCACCGCGGGTGCGTTCCACACCCATTTCATGGCGACCGCAGCCGAGGGGTACGCGGCCGCCGCAGCGGGTGTAACGACGTCGGAGCCGACGGCGACGCTCTTGTCAAACGCCGACGGACAGCCCGTCGCCTCGGCCGCCGACGCAATGGCCAAGCTGGTGAACCAGATGACGAAGCCGGTGCGTTGGGATTTATGTACCGAAACCATGCGTCAGCAGAATGTGACGGCGCTTGTCGAGTTCCCGCCTGCTGGGGCTCTGACGGGGATCGCCAAACGCGAACTTCGGGGGGTACCGACGCACGCCGTCAAATCCCCCGCTGACCTTGACGGGCTCGCCGAGCTCTGACGGGGAATGCCTCCCGGCCCGCCGGGAGACAACAACCACATACCAACACCAGTTGGCAGTAACAACCAATTAGAAGGAGCCATCGTGGCAACCACCCAGGACGAAATCATCGCCGGCATCGCCGAGATCATCGAAGAGGTCACCGGCATCGAGCCCTCCGAGGTCACCCCGGAGAAGTCCTTCGTCGACGACCTGGACATCGACTCGCTGTCGATGGTCGAGATCGCTGTGCAGACCGAGGACAAGTACGGCGTAAAGATCCCCGACGAGGACCTCGCGGGCCTGCGCACCGTTGGTGACGTCGTCGCGTACATCCAGAAGCTCGAGGAAGAGAACCCCGAGGCTGCTGCGGCGATCCGTGCTCAGATGGGCTCGGGCGACAAGTGACCAAACCTTCCACTGCTAACGGCGGTTTCCCCAGTGTTGTGGTGACCGCCGTCACGGCGACGACTTCTATCGCGCCGGACATCGAGAGCACGTGGAAGGGCCTGCTGGCAGGCGAGAGCGGCATCCACGTCCTCGAGGACGAGTTCGTCACCAAGTGGGATCTGCCCGTGCGTATCGGCGGACACCTCAAGGAACCCCTTGACCCACTGATGACACGGCTGGAACTGCGGCGCATGTCGTATGTCCAGCGTATGGCCAAGTACCTGGGCAACCAGCTGTGGGAGACCGCGGGTAAGCCCGAGGTCGACCCGGACCGGTTCTCGGTTGTCATCGGCACCGGTCTCGGCGGCGGCGAGAAGATCGTCGAGACCTACGACGCGATGAACGAGGGCGGCCCCCGCAAGGTGTCGCCGCTCGCCGTTCAGATGATCATGCCCAATGGTGCTGCAGCGGTGGTCGGGCTCGAGCTCGGCGCCCGTGCCGGCGTCATCACCCCGGTGTCGGCCTGTTCGTCGGGTTCGGAGGGCATCGCCCACGCATGGCGTCAGATCGTCATGGGTGACGCGGACATCGCCGTCTGCGGCGGCGTCGAAGGCGGTATCGAGGCGTTGCCGATCGCGGCGTTCTCGATGATGCGCGCGATGTCGACCAACAACGACGATCCCGAGGGCGCGTCCAAGCCGTTCGACAAGAACCGCGACGGATTCGTGTTCGGCGAGGCCGGTGCGCTCATGGTCATCGAGACCGAGGAGCACGCCAAGGCTCGCGGCGCCAAGCCGCTGGCCCGGTTGATGGGTGCGGGCATCACGTCGGATGCGTTCCACATGGTCGCGCCTGCCGCCGATGGTCTGCGCGCCGGACACGCGATGAAGCGTGCGATGGAGACCGCAGGCCTGGACGCCAAGGACATCAGCCACGTCAATGCGCACGCCACCGCCACCCCGATCGGCGACACCGCCGAGGCCAACGCCATCCGCGTGGCCGGAGTGGAGCACGCGGCGGTGTACGCACCGAAGTCGGCGCTCGGCCACTCCATCGGAGCGGTCGGGGCCCTGGAGTCGATCTTGACGGTGCTCGCGCTGCGCGACGGCGTGATCCCACCGACACTGAATTATGAGACGCCGGACCCCGAGATCGATCTCGATGTCGTTGCGGGCGAGCCACGATATGGCGAATACCAGTACGCCATCAACAACTCGTTCGGCTTCGGCGGACACAATGTGGCCCTGACCTTTGGGCGTTACTGAGTTACGGAAGGAACTAGGAAGGAAGCGTTGACCTCCCTTTCTACGGGGAACGGTTTCCCCAATGTAGTCGTCACCGGATTTGCGATGACGACCGCCTTGGCGACCGATGCGGACACCACGTGGCAGCGACTGCTGGACGGCCAGAGTGGGATTCGTCTGCTCGACGATCCGTTCGTCGAGCAGTACGACCTGCCGGTTCGCATCGGTGGCCACCTGCTGGAGGATTTCGAGGATGAACTGACGCGGGTCGAAAAGCGTCGGTTGTCCTACCTGCAGAAGATGTCGACGGTGTTGGGCCGGCGTGTGTGGGAACACGCCGGGTCACCCGAGGTCGATCCCCGTCGACTGATGGTGTCGATCGGCACCGGCATGGGTTCCAGTGAGCAGCTTCTGTACGCCTACGAAGACCTCCGCGCGAAGGGCCTCAAGGCCGTTTCGCCATTGGCCGTGCAGATGTACATGCCGAACGCGGCGGCCGCCGCGGTCGGGCTCGAACGCAGGGCGAGGGCAGGGGTGAGCACCCCGATCTCGGCCTGCGCCTCGGGTTCTGAAGGTATCGCGCAGGCGTGGCGGCAGATCGTGCTCGGCGAAGCCGACGTCGCGATATGCGGTGGCGTCGAAACCAAGATCGAGGCGGTGCCGATCGCCGGCTTCGCCCAGATGCGCATCGTGTTGTCGACCACCAACGACGATCCCCCCGGTGCCTGTCGCCCATTTGACAAGGACCGCAACGGATTTGTCTTCGGTGAGGGCGGCGCGCTTTTGGTGATCGAAACCGAGGAACATGCAAAGGCCCGCGGCGCCACTATCCACGCACGGCTGATGGGCGCGAGCATCACCTCGGACGGCTACCACATCGTGGCGCCAGATCCCAACGGAGAGCAGGCCGGTCACGCGATGACGCGTGCCATTCAGCTCGCGGGCCTGTCCCCCACAGACATCGACCACGTCAATGCACATGCCACCGGCACCTCTGTGGGCGACGTGGCCGAGGGCAAGGCGATCGACAACGCATTGGGCACTCACCGGGCCGCGGTCTACGCCCCGAAGGGGGCACTCGGCCACTCGGTCGGCGCAGTCGGCGCCGTCGAGTCCATTCTCACCGTGTTGGCGTTGAAGAACGGGGTCGTCCCGCCAACGCTCAACCTGAAGAACCTGGACCCGGAGATCGACCTCGACGTCGTCGCGGGTTCGCCGCGACCCGGCAATTATCAATACGCGATCAATAACTCGTTCGGATTCGGTGGGCACAACGTCGCGCTCGCGTTCGGCAAGTACTGACGACCCCGCCGTTACAGGAGGATTGATGACCATCATGGCCCCAGAGGCCGTAGGCGAATCGCTCGATCCACGCGATCCGCTGCTGCGCCTGAGGACTTTCTTCGACGACAACACCATCGAACTGCTGCACGAGCGCGACCGCTCCGGCGTGCTGGCCGCGTCCGGGACCGTCAACGGTGTGCGCACGATCGCGTTCTGCACCGACGGCACCGTGATGGGCGGCGCGATGGGTGTCGAAGGCTGCGCCCACATCGTCAACGCCTACGACACCGCCATCGAGGAGCAGAGCCCGATCGTCGGCATCTGGCACTCCGGCGGCGCGCGGTTGGCTGAGGGCGTCAAAGCCCTGCACGCAGTCGGACTGGTCTTCGAGGCCATGATTCGCGCATCTGGCTACATCCCGCAGATCTCGATCGTCGTGGGCTTCGCCGCGGGCGGCGCCGCGTACGGACCGGCGCTGACCGACGTCATCGTCATGGCCCCGGACAGCAAGGTGTTCGTCACCGGCCCCGACGTGGTGCGCAGCGTCACCGGCGAGGACGTCGACATGGTGTCTCTCGGCGGTCCTGATGCCCATCACAAGAAGTCCGGCGTGTGCCACATCGTCGCCGACGACGAGGTCGACGCGTACGAGCGTGGCCGCCGGCTGGTCGGATTGTTCTGCCAGCAGGGCCATTTCGACCGCACCAAGGCCGAGGCGGGCGACAGTGACCTACACGCGCTGCTTCCGGAGTCCGCGCGCCGCGCTTACGATGTGCACCCGCTCGTCGAGGCGCTGCTGGACGAAGGTGTGCCGTTCGAGGAGTTCCAGGGCAAGTGGGCGCCGTCCATCGTTGTGGGTCTGGGCCGGCTGGCCGGGCGCACCGTCGGTGTGATTGCGAACAATCCGCTGCGTCTCGGCGGCTGCCTGAACTCCGAAAGCGCCGAGAAGTCAGCACGTTTCGTGCGGCTGTGCGACGCCTTCGGTATCCCGCTCGTCGTGATCGTTGACGTTCCCGGCTACCTGCCCGGTGTGGACCAGGAGTGGGGCGGCGTCGTGCGTCGCGGCGCGAAGCTGCTGCACGCGTTCGGTGAGTCCTCGGTGCCGCGCGTCACGCTGGTCACCCGCAAGATCTACGGCGGCGCCTACATCGCGATGAACTCGCGATCACTGAACGCCACCAAGGTGTTTGCGTGGCCCGACGCCGAGGTCGCTGTGATGGGCGCCAAGGCCGCGGTCGGCATTCTGCACAAGAAGAAGCTGGCCGCTGCGTCCGACGACGAGCGCGAGGCGCTGCACGAGGAGCTGGCCGCCGAACACGAGCGGATCGCCGGTGGCGTGGATTCGGCCATCGAGATCGGCGTGGTCGACGAGAAGATCGACCCGTCGCACACCCGCAGCAAGCTGACGCAGGCACTGGCCGAGGCGCCCGCGCGCCGCGGTAGGCACAAGAACATCCCGCTGTAGTCTGCGATTTCGGTGTAGCTGGGGTCGCGCTGAGCGCGACTGCGTACACCGAAATCGCTACTTCACGAATTCTTCGGCGACGTCGACTACCCGGTCGCGATCTGCGGCGACAAGTCCGATGCGAGTGCGGCGGTCCAGGATGTCGTCGGCGGTCAATGCACCTTCGTGCGTCGCCGCGTACTCGAATTCAGCCCGAATGACATCGATCCCATCGGCCACCGGTTCCGTCGGCCGTTCGCAACCGGCGGCGGCGATCACATTGGGCGCTTCCGCCCCGTAACGTGCCACCAACGAGCCGGGCAGTTCGGCCGGTGAACGCAGTGTCGCAACGGGATTCGATGGTGCACCCACCAACGGCAGGTTCCGGGTACGACACCCGGCGGCCGTCAAACCTCGCAGCGCAACCGCGCGATCGAGAACATCTTCCGCCATGAAGCGGTATTCGGTCAGCTTGCCCCCGATGACACTGAACACACCGGACGGCGATTCGACGACCCGATGGTCGCGCGACACGTCCGCCGTATGTCCCCCACCGGTGTCGATCAGCGGTCGCAGCCCCGCGTAAGCACCGATCACGTCGTCCGGGCTGAGTGCGACGTCCAACGCGGTGTTGACCGTTTCCAGAAGGAACTTGGTCTCCTCGGCAGTCGGTTGCGGCACGTCAGGTATCGGGCCTGGCGCATCCTCGTCGGTGAGCCCCAGGTACACGCGACCCAACTGTTCGGGCATCGCGAACACGAAGCGGTTGATCTCGCCGGGAATCGGAATTGTCAGGGCAGCAACTGGATTCCCGAACGCCGCGGCGTCGAACACGAGGTGCGTTCCGCGGCTGGGGCGCAGGCGGACCGATGGATCCACCTCACCTGCCCACACACCGCTGGCGTTGACGACCGCGCGCGCCGACACCTGGAACGACTCCCCGGAACGCTGATCGGTCAGCGTCACCGAGGTGCCCGTCGCATTCGAAGCTGCGACGCGCGTGAGGATCTTGGCGCCGTGCTGGGCGGCGGTGCGGGCCACCGCGGTGACCAGGCGCGCGTCGTCGATCAGCTGACCGTCGTACGCGAGCAGGGCGCCATCCAAGCCGTCGCGCCGCACCGTCGGCGCGAGTTCGACGGCGCGGTGTGCATCGATGCGCCTGGACCGCGGCAGCGTCGACGACGAAGTGCCCGCAAGCATGCGCAGCCCGTCGCCGGCGGCGAAACCGACGCGCACCAGCGCCCGCGACGTAGCGTTCATCGATGGCAGCAGGGGCACCAATTGGGGCATGGCCTTGACGAGGTGAGGGGCGTTGCGTGTCATCAGGATTCCGCGTTCGACCGCACTGCGCCGGGCGATGCCGACATTGCCCGTCGCGAGGTATCGCAGACCGCCGTGCACCAGCTTGCTGCTCCACCGGCTCGTGCCGAAAGCCAGGTCGTGCTTCTCCACCAGCGCGACGCTGAGTCCGCGCGTCGCAGCGTCCAGCGCGATGCCGACACCGGTGATGCCGCCACCGATAACGAGGACATCGACGGTGCCGCCGTCGGCCAGGGACGCAAGTTCCGACGTACGCCGGCCGTCGTTGAGTGCTGTTGAGGTGGTCACGGTTTCAGGTATCCGTTCAATGAGTGCGCGAGCTCGGTGGCCAAAGCGTCGGCATCGAGGATCGGCGCGACGATCTGTCCGGACTGGATCGCCGACTGGGTGATCAGCAGGCACATCGCGGCGAGTTGCCGGGGATCGCCGGGACGCACGCTGCCTTCCTCCTGCGCGAGCTTGATGTCGGCGGCGACCGCGTCGAGCAGGACCTGTTGGCTCGTGCCCAGCCGCTCGGCGATGTAGATCATCGCCAGATCAGGGGCGCTGCGCAGCACCGACATGACGACGTCGTCACGACGCAGTAGTTCGGCGACCGTCACGATGCGCTCGACAAGCGGCTCGCGGCCAACCTGCTGGCTCGGCACGGCGTCGAGCACGCCGATGACCCGCGAGGTCAGCAGCGCGGCCAACACCGATTGGGTGTCCGGCCAGCGCCGATAGACGGTGGGCCTGCTGACCCCGGCGCGGCGCGCGATCTCGGCCAACGTCACCCGGTCCACCCCGAAGGCCAACACGCACTCGCCCGCCGCGGCGAGGATCCGGTCTCCGATCGTCTGCGGCACATCGTTACTGATTGACAGCATGTGTAATACTGTAATGCATGACCCGTCCGGATGACCAACAGACCGCATTGCTCCCCCCGATGAAGTGGAACGCGTGGGGCGACCCTGCGGCGGCCAAACCGCTGTCCGACGGGATACGGGCCCTTTTGAAGCAGGCGCTCGGCGTCGATGGTGCCGCCACACCGGACCTCGAGGCCGAAGACGTCACCCTTCGCCCGTCGGCGCTCTCCGACACCGACCGCGACGGGCTCGAAGCGATCGTGGGAGCCGATTACTGCCGCGTCGACGACCAGGGCCGGCTTCTGCGCGCCGGCGGCAAGTCGACCCTGGACCTGTTGCGCCGCAAGGACTCCGGCGTTCAGGACGCGCCGGACGCCGTGCTGCTGCCGGAAACCGACGACGAGATCGCCGCGGTTCTGCGGTACTGCTCCGATCACGGGATCGCGATCGTCCCGTTCGGCGGCGGAACGAGTGTCGTCGGTGGCCTCGACCCGATCCGCGGAGACTTCGGCGCGGTCATCTCGCTGGATCTGCGCCGCCTCACGGAACTTCATTCGCTCGACGAGACCTCCGGCGAGGCCGAACTCGGCGCCGGGCTCACCGGGCCGGAGGCCGAACGTCTACTCGGCGAACGGGGCTACTCTCTCGGCCACTTCCCGCAGAGTTTCCAGTTCGCAACCATCGGCGGGTTCGCCGCGACACGGTCGTCGGGCCAGGATTCGGCGGGTTACGGCCGCTTCAACGACATGGTGCGCGGGCTGCGCACGGTCACCCCGGCGGGCGTGCTCGATCTCGGTCGGGCCCCGGAGTCGGCCGCCGGCCCCGACCTGCGCCAGCTGATGATCGGCTCGGAGGGCGTCTTCGGGATCATCACCCGCGTGCGGGTCAAGGTGCACCCCGTCCCCGCGGCGACCAGCTATGAGGCGTGGTCGTTCCCGGACTTCGCGACGGGAGCCGACGCGCTTCGGGCCGTCGTGCAGACCGGCGCCGGGCCAACGGTCATCCGGTTGTCCGACGAGGCTGAGACCGGTGTGAACCTGGCCACCACCGAGAGCATCGGCGAAGAGCAGATCACCGGCGGCTGCCTGGCGATCACGGCGTTCGAGGGCACCGCGGCTCACGTCGAGAGTCGCCATGCGGAAACGCGCGCGGTGTTGCAGGCGGCCGGCGGCACGTCGCTCGGCGAAGCCCCCGCCCTCGCATGGGAGCACGGCCGGTTCAACGCGCCCTACCTCCGTGACTCGCTGCTGTCGGCCGGTGCCCTGTGCGAGACGCTGGAGACCGCGACGAATTGGTCGAACGTGCCCGCACTCAAGGCGGCGGTCACCGAGGCGCTGACGAAATCTCTCGGCGAATCGGGTACACCGGCACTGGTGCTGTGCCACATTTCGCATGTGTATCCGACCGGCGCCTCGTTGTACTTCACCGTCGTCGCCGGACAGCGCGGCAATCCGATTGAGCAGTGGCACAAGGCGAAGACCGCCGCGTCGGAGGCGATGATGCGCACGGGTGCGACCATCACGCACCACCATGCGGTCGGTGCCGACCATCGTCCGTGGATGCGCGACGAGGTCGGCGATCTCGGCGTCGAGGTGCTGCGGGCGGTCAAAGCCACCCTCGATCCGGCAGGAATCCTCAACCCTGGCAAGCTGATTCCTTGATGACGGACTTCAACCGCGTCACGATGCTGACGAATCCGGCATCGGGCCACGGCACCGCGCCCCACGCCGCCGAACGCGCGGTCGCGCGGTTGCACAAACGCGGCATCGACGTGGTCGCCATCGCAGGCACCGACGCCGAGCACGCGCGACGACTCGTCGAGGGCGCACTCGAGCGTGGGATGGATGCGTTGGTCGTCGTCGGCGGTGACGGCATCGTCTCGCTGGCGCTTCAGGTGCTCGCCCAGACCGATATCCCGCTGGGCATCATCCCGTCGGGTACAGGCAATGACCACGCGCGCGAATTCGGTATTCCGGCAAAGGATCCCGAGGCGGCGGCCGACGTCATCGTCGACGGCGTCGTCAAGACCATCGACCTGGGTCGCATCAAGAGCATGGACGGCACCGAGAAGTCGTTCGGCACCGTGATGGCCGCGGGCTTCGACTCGCTGGTGACCGACAGGACCAACCGGATGCGGTGGCCGCACGGCCGCATGCGCTATAACGTCGCGATGGTCGCCGAGCTGTCCAAGTTGCGCCTGCTGCCGTTCAGCCTGACGTTCGACGGGCGGGAACTGGACACCGAGTTGACGCTGGCCGCCTTCGGCAACACCAAGAGCTACGGCGGCGGCATGCTGATCTGCCCGAAAGCCGACCCCACCGACGGCCTGCTGGACGTCACGATGGTGTCGTCGGCGTCGCGCACGAAGCTGATCCGCCTGTTCCCCACTGTCTTCAAGGGCACGCACGTCGACCTCGACGAGGTCCGCACCGAGCGGGCGCGCACCATCACGGTCGACTCGCCAGGCATCAACGCGTACGCCGACGGTGAGTACGCCTGCCCGCTTCCGGTCGAAGTGTCCGCGGTGCCGGGTGCGCTGAAGATTCTCACGCCGGCTTCGTAGGGACTACCGCAGCGGACAGTAGACCGCGAGGCTGATCCCGACGAACTGGTTCGCCTGCCCCGGGTCCAAGCCGAACTCGCTGGAGATCCGCGAAGCGATCAGATCGCGGGCGAGGCCGCTGGTGGACTGGTCACAGGCGAGGTTGCCGGCCGTGATCACCGCGGGTCCCGATATCGGCAACCCGAGCCCGTCGAGAGCGCCGAACAGAGCGTCGGTCGCGGGTGATGCCGATGCGGTTTGAGCGGTGAGCAATGCGCCGGCAGCGAAGGTCGCTGCGGTGAGTACGCGGATCGTGATCATTGTCGCCTCCTGGGGAGTTGCCGACAATCTCACCTCAAATTTGGCGCCAACGGCGCGAATCAGCCAACTTTTCGAATGAACTTCATCGGGCTCGCGTCAGCTACCCGACTCGGGCTGAATGTCGTCGGCTAACCGACTCCGCGCGCCAGCCAGCTGACCTCGGCGGCGTCGCCGCCATCGCGATAGGGCTCCAGCGCCTCATCCCAGGCCGTGCCGAGCACCGAATCGAGTTCGGCGGCCAGCATGTCCGCTCCGGATTGCATCAACGTCCGCAGTCGCATCTCGCCGACCATGACATCGCCGTTGGCGCTCATCGCGCCGCTCCACATGCCCAGTTGCGGGGTGTGGCACCAGCGGTGACCGTCGACGCCCGCGCTGGGATCCTCGGTGACTTCGAAGCGCAGCACCGACCACGACCGCAGTGCGTTCGCCAGTGCCGCTCCGGTGCCCACCGGGCCGATCCAATTGGTGACCGCGCGCAGTTGGCCGGGCATGGCGGGTTGCGGCGTCCACTTGAGGTTTGCTCTCGCCGAAAGAGTCGACGACAGCGCCCACTCGACATGAGGGGCTACCGCCGCGGGAGAAGCATGGATGTACACCACGCCAGTCGCCGCGTCGGCGAATTGGTTCGCTGCACGCATTTGCTGCTCCTTCGGCTCCACGAGGGACGTCTTCCCCAAGCGACCTGGCGGGACCGAATTATTTGCAAATGTATGTGTCGTGCGTGTCTATTGTGCCCTGTGAGGCAGCTGTTGCGCTAGTCTGCGCCGAATTCTCTCAGGATGGCATCAGATAGTTCCGGCCAGCGCGAATAGGCCCAGTCGCCGAAATCGCGGTCCGTGAGCGCCACGAGCGCCAGATCGGCCTGCGGATCCACCCACAAAAACGTCCCTGACTGGCCAAAATGCCCGTAGGTGGCATCCGAATTGACCAACCCCGTCCAGTGCGGCGACTTCCCGTTTCTGATCTCGAAGCCCAGTCCCCAGTCGTTGGGCCGCTGCGTCCCGAACCCGGGCAGCACCCCCGCCACACCGGGAAACTGCACGTGGGTGGCCTCGGCGTGCATCTGCTCGGATACCGTCGACGGTCGCAGCAGGTCGCCGGCGAAGGCGACGAGATCGGCGACCGTCGATGTGACGCCGTATCCGGCGGCCTCGGCCCCGCCCGCCAGCGTCGTGTCCGTCATGCCGAGCGGTTCGCACACCGCCTCGGTCAGGTATCGCGCGAACTCGATGTCCGCTGCCCGCTCGATCGTCTCGGCGAGCACCCCGAAGCCGTAGTTCGAGTAGACCCGGCGTTTGCCGGGCTCGGCCATCAGGTCCGCCGAGTGCATCGAGTACCCCGACGTGTGCGCGAGCAGATGACGCACCGTAGAGCCTGGCGGACCCGCTTCGGTGTCGAGTTCGACCGCGCCCTCCTCCACTGCGATGTGCGCGGCCCGGGCCACCAACGGCTTGGTCACCGATGCCAGCTTGAAGCGGTGCCGGATGTCGCCGTGTTGAGCCAGAATCGCGGACGGTCCGACTACCGCCGCAGCGACGGTCGGGACCGGCCACTCGTCGATCGCATCAAGCGCTGCCACACACAGCAGCCTATTGGGCGCTCCACGCCGCGCAGATCGCCGCCACATGGCGCGCGTCGGTGCCGCAGCACCCGCCGAGCACCGTCACCGCGGGCAACCGGTTCCGCAGGGCGGCATGCCGGGCACCGAGGTCGTCAGGATCGCCCTCGTCGAGCTCGGTGGACTCGTCGAGTTCGGCGTGACTCTTCGACGACGCGTTCGCGCGCAGCCCACCGATCCGCGACCGCCACCCTCCGTCATGACCGAGCGCATCCGCGAAATGCGTCGGATGCGCGCAGTTGACCATGAAGTACGCTGCGCCGCCACTGGTTTCGGCGTCGACCTGTTCGATCGCCTCGTGCAGAGGCTGCCCTGTCGGCAGCCTGCCGTCGGTCTCGACGGTGAACGACACCACCGCGGGAATGCCCGCAGCGGTGGCGGCCCGCACGACACCGATGCCCTCCTCGGCGTTGGTCATAGTGACCGCGGTGACCTGGTCGGCCGTCGTATCTGCGAACGTACCGATCTGAACCGCGTGATAGCGCTCGGCGTCCTCGGCCGACATTGCGTCGCGCGGGTCGTAGCCGTCGCCGCGCGGACCCACACAGCCGCTCACCACCGCGGTGAGGCCCGCGGCCGACGCAGATGCGCGGACCTCCTCGGCGAGTTCCACCGCCGCCCTGTTGACGGCGTCGAGCCGCTCGGGCGAGTACCCGAGTTGCGCGGCCCAGTCGGGATTCGCTCGCCACGTTGGTGTTTCGACGACGAAGCCGGCGCCATGCCTGCGCGCGATGGCCAGATATCCGTCGTAGTACCGGCGCAACCGGTCCCGGGTGTCCGGACTGTCGAGCAGCGGAAACGCCGCAAAGGCCGGCAGATCCCTACCGTCGTGGAAGACCAGTTCGGTTTCGAGTCCACCGTCGGTCACGAACAAGCCGCCGCCCAGCTGAGGAAGACTCGCGCGCCGGCTCATGATTTGCGCGCGATGTAGTAGTAGTTGAAGGCGTCGGATTCGATCTCGCGGACCGTGACGTCCGCGAAGCCGGCGTCGGCGAGCATCGACGTCGCCAGCTGACGGCCCCAACAGGTGCCCAGCCCGTCACCGTCCAGACCCAGCGACACACTCATGCAGTGCATCGTAGAGACGGTGTACATGTAGGTCGTGAACGGCACGCCGACGTTGTCTTCGAGCTGAGTCGACGCCTTGATGTCGACCATCAACAACAAGCCGCCCGGACGCAGGGCACGGTAGATGTTGTCGAGTACCTGCGCGGGGTGAGCCTGATCGTGAATCGCGTCGAAAACCGTGACGACGTCGTAGGTTTCGCTCATATCGAGCGCGGCCACATCCTTGGCGAGAAACGATGCATTCGTCAGACCCAGCCGCTGCGCTTCGGCCCGGCCGGCGGACAGGCCCTCGTCGGAGAAGTCGATACCGGTGAACCGGCTCGCCGGGAACGCCTTCGCCATCACATTGATGGCATGTCCACTGCCGGTACCGATGTCGGCTACGTCTGCACCTGCGCGTAGCAGTTCGGGGAGGCCGTCGGCCATCGGCAGGATGCCGTCGACCAGTGCGGCGTCGAACACCTCACCGCTCATCTCGGCCATCAGCGTGTGAAAGCGCGGATATGCGGTGTACGGCAATCCGCCGCCACGCTCGAAGCAGCCGAGAATCTGCTGTTCCACCTCGCCCAGCAGCGCGACGAACTGGGCGACACGGGCCAAATTGTCAGGACCCGCCGCCCGTGTCAGGACCGCCGCGCGATGCCGCGGAAGCACATACGTCTGCGCGGCCGGGTCGAATTCGACCACGCGACCAGACACCATGCCGCCGAGCCATTCCCGTACGTAGCGTTCATTGAGCCCGGCGGCGTCGGCGATCTGCGCGCTGGTCGCCGGCGGAAGTTCGGCGAGCGTATCGAACAGTTTGGTCTGGTGCCCAATGGACAACAGGATGGCCAGGCTGGCGCTGTCGATCGAACCCGCGACGCGCTCGGCGAATTCCTCAGTGGTGTCAGTGATCGGTGGTTCATCGATGGTGGTCATCTGGCTCCTCGATTTGCGCGGTCAGCAGCAGGTCGCCCTAATGCCGCCGCCGGTGTCCATGTCAATGTCGTACAACGTTTCGCCGGCACGGGAGGTTCAATTGCCCCTTCGGGCGCGAATTAATTGAGGGCGTTATGTTATCCCCATGACACAGACGGTGCGGGGTGTGATTTCGCGGAAGAAGGGTGAGCCGGTTGAGGTGGTGGAGGTGGTCATTCCTGATCCGGGTCTCGGCGAGGTCGTCGTCGACATCATCGCGTGCGGGGTGTGTCATACCGATCTGACGTATCGCGAGGGCGGGATCAACGACGAGTTCCCGTTCCTGCTCGGCCATGAAGCCGCGGGCACGGTGGAATCGGTCGGCGCCGGAGTCACCAATGTGGAGCCCGGCGACTTCGTGATCCTGAACTGGCGTGCGGTGTGTGGACAGTGCCGGGCCTGCAAACGCGGCCGCCCGCACCTGTGCTTCGACACGTTCAATGCCGAGCAGCCCATGACCCTGACCGATGGCACCCCGCTGACCCCGGCGTTGGGCATCGGCGCGTTCGCCGACAAGACACTGGTCCACGAAGGGCAGTGCACGAAGGTCGACCCGGCCGCCGATCCCGCAGTCGCCGGCCTGCTCGGCTGCGGCGTGATGGCCGGCATCGGCGCGGCGATCAACACCGGGGCGGTCAACCGTGACGACACCGTCGCGGTCATCGGGTGCGGCGGGGTCGGTGATGCCGCCATCGCCGGTGCCGCCCTGGTGGGTGCGCGCAGGATCATCGCCGTGGACACCGACAACACGAAGCTGGACTGGGCGCGCGGGTTCGGCGCCACCCACACCATCAACGCCACAGAGCTCGACGCGGTGGAAACCATCCAGGACCTCACTGACGGATTCGGCGCAGATGTGGTGATCGACGCCGTCGGGCGTCCCGAAACCTGGAAGCAGGCGTTCTACGCGCGCGATCTGGCCGGAACCGTTGTGCTGGTCGGTGTTCCGACTCCGGATATGACGTTGGAGATGCCGCTGATCGACTTCTTCTCCCGCGGCGGTGCCCTGAAGTCCAGTTGGTATGGCGATTGTCTGCCCGAGCGCGACTTCCCCACGCTGATCAGCCTGTATTTGCAGGGCCGGTTGCCGTTGGAGAAGTTCGTCTCCGAACGCATCGGCCTGGACGACATCGAGGATGCCTTCCACAAGATGCACGCCGGGCAGGTCCTGCGCTCGGTGGTGATCCTGTGAGCGACAACATCACCCGGGTCGTGACCCACGGCACCTTCGAACTCGACGGCGGCTCCTGGGAAGTCGACAACAACATCTGGCTCGTGGGCGACGACAACGATGTCATCGTCTTCGACGCCGCCCACGACGCCGGACCGATCGTCATGGCCGTCGGCGGCCGCAACGTCGTCGCGGTCGTGTGCACCCACGGCCACAACGACCACATCACCGTTGCGCCCGAGCTCTCCGAAGCGCTCGACGCACCGGTGCTGCTGCATCCAGCTGACGATGTGCTATGGCGAATGACGCATCCCGACAAGGACTTCCGCACCGTCAGTGACGGTGAGACGCTCACTGTCGGCGGCATCGAGCTGCATGCCCTGCACACTCCCGGACATTCACCGGGTTCGGTGTGCTGGCATGCGCCGGCGTTGAATGCGGTCTTCAGTGGCGACACCCTGTTCCAGGGCGGTCCGGGTGCCACCGGCCGGTCATATTCGGACTTTCCCACGATCTTGTCCTCGATCTCCGGCCGGCTCGGCAAGCTACCCGACGACACCGTCGTCTACACCGGGCACGGCGACACCACCACCATCGGCGACGAACTCGTCAACTACGACGACTGGGTCAAACGCGGCAGCTGACAGCTAGTCCCCGTCGAGAATGCGGCGCTTCTCGGCCGCGTACTCGTCCTCGGTCAGTGCCCCGGAGTCCCTCAGCGCGGCCAACTGTCGGATCTGTTCCAGCCGCACACCCTGATCGGTCGGTGTGAAGCTCGCCGCCGACGCGGGCCCGGCACTCCAGGTCGGCGTGTCGGTCGACACCTCGTCCGGTTGCAGCGGTCTCGCCTTCTTGGCTCTACGGGCCGACCAGATCAGCGACGCGAAGAGCTCGGCGAGGCTGAGCACGAAGAGTCCGCCGAACAGCCACAGCAGCCAGCTGTGTGAACCGTCACGACCGAACGCCAAATGCGGGGTGATGTACCCGTCGACGGACCCCTTGGCCTCAACCTCGTAGGTGCCGGCTTTCGGAATTTGAACGGTCCAGACACGTACGCGCACATCGCTGTTGACCGTTGTCGTGCCACCGATGTCTTCGGTGACGGTCGGATCCGGGAGCCCCGCGGTGGGCGTGATACCGAATTCGAGGGCCGGAATCGGGAATCCGCTCGTCGGCCTGCCCGTGACGACCGTATGGAAACTCACGGTCATTTCGCCCGCGGGAAGCTCCAAAGTGGTGGACCCCGGGATCGCGACTTCGCCGTAGGCGTCGTACTCGTCGAGCACGAAGGTGTTCAGCACGAGCGACGCGACGAAGCCCAAGACCGCCGCGATCATCGTGAGTATGGAAACCACGATCGCGATCCGCGGCGCCAGCCTCATGGCCGAAAGTGTGTCACGACTTCGTCCGTATGTCTTTTATGCCTCGGTCTGTGCCGCCGCGCCAATCAGCCATGTCCGCAGGCCCAATCGCAGTCCTTCGCTGAATCGCTGCCCAGGATCCGGAAGTCCAATATCTGCAATCGCGGCGCGAACAGGCTCGGTGGGCACCGAGAACGGATACGCGCCCGCTGTCAACATCAACGATCCTTCGGCGAAGAAAGCCACGAACTCCTCAGGCAGCCAGGGCAGATGGCGGTGCACCAGTTCCGCCAACGCACCGATCCGCCCCATCGCCCTGGCCTTGAAGTCGCGGGCGAAACCATGCGAGATGTTGCGTTCCAGCACCGAGGCCATCGATCCGAGCAGCTCGCCAAGAAGAGGACGCGCCATCACCGAGTCCGCGATCACGGTCGCAACCCGTATCTCGTTGGCGTAGGCCCGTTTTCTGGCACGCGGCCGACCAAGACCGTCTTCGATGTCGCTGAGCCACCTCGCGAACTCCTCGTCGAGTACTTCGAGGAAGATCGCTTCGCGGCTGTCGAAGTACCGCAACACATTCGACTTGGCGAGCCCGACCCGATCCGAGAGTTCACGCAAACTGATGTCACCGACGCTCTTCTCGGCGAGCATTTCTCGCGCGACATTCATGATCGCCAGCCGCCGGGCCGCCATCTGCTCGGGCCGTCGTGCGCGCTGAAAGGACGTCACAAGACGTTCACATTATCAGACCAACGGGCTCTTGTTATCAGACCGGCGGTCCGTTACTGTTCGGATATCCATCCGACTCAGAGGAGATACCCATGGTCCGTGAAGGTGCAGTGACGGTCCCCGATCAGTCCGGAAAGCTCGCGGTTGTCACCGGCGCCAACTCGGGCCTGGGTCTCGGTATCGCGACCCGGTTGTCCGCCGCGGGCGCCGACGTCATCATGGCCATCCGCAATCGCGCGAAGGGTGAGTCCGCGATCGAGCAGATTCGGGCGACGGTTCCGGACGCCAAGCTCACGATCAAAGCACTCGACC
The DNA here is from genome assembly GCF_044452905.1 of Mycobacterium sp. NPDC051804. NCBI lineage: Bacteria > Bacillati > Actinomycetota > Actinomycetes > Mycobacteriales > Mycobacteriaceae > Mycobacterium > Mycobacterium sp. NPDC051804. The sequence goes on from NZ_JBITCD010000007.1 coordinate 46,009, forward strand.
TGTCGTCGCTGGCCAGCGTGAAGGCCCTCGGCGACGAACTCAACGCCGAGGGACGTCCGATCGACCTCCTGATCAACAACGCCGGCATCATGCAGCCGCCGCAGCGGGAGACCACCGCCGACGGATTCGAATTGCAGTTCGGCTGTAATCATCTGGGACACTTCGCGCTGACCGGACATCTGCTGCCGCTGCTGCGCGCCGCCGACAGTCCGCGGGTGACGTCGTTGAGTAGTTCCGCAGCACGCTTGGGCGGCATTCACTTCGACGATCTGCAGTGGGAGAACCGCTACAACGCCACCGCGGCCTACGCGCAGTCGAAGTCGGCGAACCTGATGTTCGCGATCGAGTTGGACCGCAGAAGCCGGAAGGCAGGCTGGGGCATCCTGTCGACGGCGGCGCATCCGGGTTTGTGCAAGACGAACCTGCAGCTGAGCGGCCCCTCGCACGGCCAGGCCAATCCGACCCTGCTCGAGCGCTTCTACCGCGTCAGCCGCTCGGCGGCGCCGTTCATGTGGCAGGAGATCGACGAGGGCATTCTGCCCGCGTTGTACGGCGCGACCGCCCCCGAAGCGAAAGGCGGCGCGTTCTACGGACCGCGGGGAATCCTCGAGCTCGCCGGCGGCGGCGTCACCGGCGCCAAGATCCTTCCGCGAGCAAGCAACGAGGCCGACGGACGCCGGCTTTGGGAGATCTCGGAGCGGCTTACTTCGGTAACCTATCCCGTATAAGGGCGCTACCGTCGTGGGTGAGGAGTAGTTGCCCCACATGTCCGGGAGGTCGCGATGCCTGAGTCCAGCATCGTCGTGCGACCTGAGCCGATGGACAGCGGTTCGTATACGGCCAGTTCCCGCCTGCAGGCCGCCGGGCTCCCGGCGGCCATAGCGATTTTCGAAAAGGCGGCCGAGGCTGTGCCGCTCCCCAAGCAGCCGCAGCCGATCGTGATCGCCGACTACGGAGCTTCCAACGGTCACAACTCCCTGTTGCCGATGGGTGCGGCAATCGCCATGCTGCGCAAGCGAACCCGGCACGACCATTCAATCCTTGTCGTGCACACCGACTTGCCCGATAACGACTTCACCGCCATGTTCAAGACACTCGCCGAGGACCCGGACAGTTACCTGGGAAAAGATAAGGCCACGTTCGCATCGGCTGTGGGCCGCTCGTTCTACGCGCAAATCGTGCCGTCCAACAGTGTCAACCTGGGCTGGAGTTCGTGGGCGATTCAGTGGCTCAGGCGCGCGCCCGCGCCGATCCCCGACCACATCCACGTCGCGTACAGCAGCGACGAACGAGTCAAGGCCGAGTACGCACGTCAGGCCGCACACGACTGGCATGAGTTCGTCGCATTTCGCGGCAGGGAGCTAGCGCCCGGAGGACGGATGGTGGTGATGACGCCCGGTGTCGACGAGTCGGGCGCATTCGGGTACAACCCGCTGATGGACAGCATGTACGACACTGTCACCGAACTCGCCGCGGCCGGGGTGATCACCGAGGACGAGAAGCACCGGATGGCCCTCCCGATCGCCGGGCGAAGCGCCACCGACTTCCGCGCGTGCTTCGCGCCGTCCGGGCGCTTCGAGAATCTCGAGATCGAGCAGCTCGATCTGTTCAACGCCGAGGACCGCTTCTTCAAGCAGTATCAAATCGACAAGGACGCCAAGGCTTTCGGTGCACAGTGGGCGGGCTTCTGCCGGGCAGCGGCTTTTCCCACCTTCGCCGGCGCGCTCGAAGGGGGCCACGCCGACCCGCGAAGAGGGACGTTCTTCGATCAGCTCGAGGAGGGCGTCGCCAGCCGGTTGGCCGCAGCGCCGGAACAGACGCAGATCCCGATGGCCAATGTGGTGCTGGTCAAGAGGCAATCGAAGTAGCGATCACCCTGCCATCCGCTCACGAAACGTGTTGCGGTAGTTCAGCGGTGCTACTCCGGTCAGCCGCCGGAATTGTTCGCGGAAGTTGGCCGCAGAGGTGAATCCGACCTCGCGGCCGATCCTTTCGACACCGTAGGCAGTGCTTTCGAGCAGCTGCTGGGCATGCCGGACCCGCACTCCCGTCAGCCATTGCATTGGCGTCTGCCCCGTCTCCGCCTGGAAGCGCCGGTTCAGGGTGCGCACACTCACCGAGGCACGAGCCGCGATATCGTGCAACGTCACGTCGCGATGCGCTTCCTGTTCGATCCACGCCAGCACACCGTCGAGTTCGGTGCGCTCGGCAATGTGCTTGACAGCGGCCTGATTTCGGAGGATGAACTGTGCCTGCCCCCCGCTGCGATGCAGGGGCGCGACGGCGAGCCGAGCCGCGTCGGCCGCCACCGCCGCTCCGTAGTCACGGGCGATTATGTGCAGGCACAGGTCCAAACCGGCCGACGCACCCGCCGATGTCAGGATCTGTCCCTCGTCGACATAGAGGACGTCAGGATCAAGATCGACGTCAGGAAAGCCCTCGCGGAAGAAGTCGGCGGCGATCCAATGTGTCGTCGCGCGCTTCCCGTCCAGCAGTCCGGTGGCGGCCAGGGTGAAGGCACCTGAGCAAATCGACGCGATTCGCACGCCCCGGGCATGCGCGGCCTTCAGCGCCGCGAGCACGTCATCCGGGGTGTCGGCAGTGGCGTCGTTGCGCCCGGGAATGACGATGGTGTCGGCGGCGGCCAGCGCTTCGAGACCGTGGTCGGTGACGATACGAAACGGCCCTGCGGTGACCTCGGGTTGCGACCCGCACGCCAGGACGTGGTATCCCGGTGCGCCAGAGGGCAACTGGACGCGGCCAAACGCCTCCACCGGCGTCGCCAGGTCGAATGCGATGGTGTCGGGCAGTGCCAAGACAGCGACGACGTGCATACAGGCACCATAGCGTGTGGTGGCAATATTTTGGCGATATGTGGCGATCTGGCCACTATCGTGCTGGCCGTGGTACCCCGACGATCAGGGTGTGTACGCACAAATCGTGTTGTTCGACGGATTCGATCCGCTCGATGCCACTGCACCCTTCGAGGTGCTCGCCGCCGGGAGTGACGTCGCGGGTGGTGATCTCCAGGTCGAACTAGTGTCGGCCGAGGGCCCCAGAGACGTGATCAGCGGGACCCTCGGCATGGTCCTGCATGCCACCGCCCAACTCGACCCGTCCAAACCTGGCTTCATCGTGGTGCCCGGTGCGTCGGGACCGATCGACGGCGATCCCGACGAGGTTGACACCATCCCCGTCCTGCTCGCGCGCTTCGCCGAATCCGCGGCCATCCCGCTGCTGCGCAAGGCGATGGAGAATCCCGACGTCACCGTTGCCACCGTCTGCGGCGGTTCCCTCGCGCTGGCGATGGGTGGCCTGCTGGAGGGCCGCAACGCGGTCACCCACCACCTCGGCGTGGGCCTGCTCGAGGCCACGGGCGTGACGGTCGTGAACGCACGTGTCGTCGACGACGGCGACCTCGTGACGTCTGGCGCGGTCACCTCCGGTCTGGACCTGGCCCTGCACCTGCTCGACCGCACCTACGGCGCGAAGGTCGCTCTCGCGGTCGAAGAACTTTTCGCCTACGAACGACGAGGCACGGTGTGGACGCAATGAGCATCACAGGAGACTGGGACGTCACGATCAAGACGCCGATCGGATCGATGGCCGTCGTCTACACGTTCACTGACGCTGATGGCATCCTCACGGGTACGGCGACCGGAAGGGACGAGACGGTTCCGCTACAGGGCATCGTGGTTGACGGACAACGGATTACGTGGCGTCAGTCAGTACGAAAACCGATGCGGCTGAACCTCGACTTCGACGTCACCGTCGACGGCGACCGACTCGCCGGCCATTCCCGCGCGGGTCGGCTGCCGGGTTCGGCGGTGACGGGTGTGCGCCGCCGTCAGGGCGCCATCTCGTAGGCGCCGTCGTAGGCCTTCACCCGCTCCCAGATCCGGTGGAACCGTTCCGCGTCGGGCACGGGCTTGCGGATCGCACCCAGCGCCCAGTCCTGCTGCGCTGTCGTTGCGGTCGGCTTACCGTGCAGCGCAACGGCATACGTATTGAAGTCGCGGATCTGGAAGTCGAAGATCTGGTCCAGCATGTCGGCGTCGAGTCCGGTCAGCGCCGCCTGCTCGAGGATCAGCTGCCCGTACACGATCAACGAGAACAAGTGTCCGACGTTGAGCAGGAAGTCCAGGTCCTGCTGCTGGTCGGCGTCGGGCGCAGCGGTGAGGAGGAAATCCCGAAACGCCTTGGCCTGCTCGTAGAACACCGCGACGTTCGGAATGCCGGCATGCTCCTCGTACACCGGTGTCCAGTCCGCGAACTGCACCTTGCCCGCACCTCGCGTCGGCCCCTGGTTCCAGAAGAACGTGTCGTCCGCGGCATCGTTGCGCATCGGAATTGCCGGATATTCCTTGGGATTCAACATGTAGTTCGGCATGAACTTGAGCACCAGGCCGACGTTCACATGCACCGTGCCCTCCAGCCGCGGCAGGGTGCCGATGAATTGCGCGACTTCGCGGAACATCGTGTTCTTCTCATAACCCTTGGCGGCGATCACATCGTGCAGTGCCCGCAGCACGGTTTCGCCCTCCATCGTGACCTTGGCCTTGGTCATGGGGTTGAACAGAAGATAGCGCCGGTCGTCGAGGCTCGCAGCGCGGAAGTAGTCAACGGAGCGCTGGCTGAACAGCTTCATCGCGATCAGACGAGAGTACGCGTCGACGAAGTTGGTTCGTACATGGGTGAATTCGGTGACGGGGTTGCCATAGAGGATGCGGTTCTGCGCGTGGGTGATTGCTTCGTAGAACGCGTGCTCTGACATGCCGATGGAGCAGGAGCACAGGTTGAATTTGCCGACGTTTACTGTATTCAGCGCCGCGGCAAAGGCTTCCACGCCGGTGTGCAGAATGTCCTCTTCCCGCACCGGATAGTTCTCCAGCCGGAAGGTGCTGACGTAGATCTGCATGTGTACGACGTTGTCGATCAGGTGGTAGTCGTCGTGCCTGCTGTCGGCGACGAACCACACATAAGAGTCCTGGCCCTCCACATCCCCGCGCCGGCCGAACACTGACACCATGCTCGCGACGTTGCCGTTGCCGATGTAGTACTTCTCCCCCGTCGCCCGGTACAGGATCCCGTTGGCGCGGTCCTCCTCGCTCGCCGGCGTCAGCACCATGTCGGTGTTGTAGACGTCGGCGCCACGTGAACGTTCGGACAACCCGAAGGCCATCACTTCGCCGCCCTCGAGGTCGTCGGCGGCCCGCAGCTTGGCATCCTTGTTTTCGCTCTGCCAAATGGGTCCCAGCCCGAGGATGGTGACCTGCTCCGTGTACCAGTACGTCAGGCCGTAAAACCCGAGGATTTCCGAGAGGGCGGCGTTGCGCGCCGCGTCCCAGCGCTTGTCCGGGTTGCCTGCGGCGAACTCCGACGGCGTCAGGAACGTCGCGAACAGCTTCTCGCGCTTGACGAAGTCGACGAAGTCGCCCGGCCATTGCGCGGCCAGATCGTCGTCGAGGATGCGCTTCTTGCCCTGACCCTCGAACCAGTCGATGGTCGCACGCAACAGCCTGCGCGTTTCGGCATCGAACTGCGGCGGATCGTAGGTGTTGGGGTCGAAAAGCAGGCCGTCGGTCGTCATGGCGGCCAGCCTAGAACTGCCGGCGAACCTACGGTGCCGGTTGCGGCGGCTGGATCGGGTTCGGCACGAACGGCAGACCGGGAATTGTCTCGTACGGCAGCGTTGGGATGGTCGGTGGCGGCGGCGGCGTGCTCGGCGGCGGCTGCGTCGTCGTCGGCGGCGGCGGTGGCGCTTCAGTGGTCGGCGACGGCGCTTCGGTGGTCGGCGGCGGGGGTGGCGGTTCGGTCGGGGACGCGGTCACCGTCTCGGTCACCGGCGGCGGCGGCGCCTGTTGCATGACGGTTTCCTGCGGCGGGGCCTCCGTTTCCGCCGGTGGTGGCGGCGCCTCCGCGCTCGTCGTCGAGGGCTGTGCGGGAGCCGTGGTCGACGCCGTCTCCGGCGGGGTGTCGCCGCTGCGCATCACGAAGATGACGGCCGCGGCCAGGGCGGCCAGCACCGCGAGCACGCCCGCCCCCATCGCGATCTCCGGCCGGCGGTACCAGGGCAGCGCTTTCGCGGAGCGCTCGTCGTCATGCGGGTCCGACTGGAACTGGATCTGCGGCCGGACGTCGGCGGCATCGGCCGGCGAGTCAGCGGGCGAGTCGTAGTCGTAGTGATCGGTGGGCGCAACTTCCGGAAGGTCGTTGGCGTCCGACCATGCCAGCGCTCCGCCCGACGGTGCCATCTCGTCGGCAAGCGGGACCACTTCGGGAGCCATCTCGGTGGCGGGCGCCGCCGCTGCGGCGGCAGCGGCCATGGCTGTCTGACCATCCTCGACGGTTCCGCGTACGGCGGTCAGCCCACCGCCGATCGCCGCCGTCAGGTCGGGCTGACCGTTGGTGATGACCGGCACCCGGAAGCGGTCGGACAACGTCGTGGTGATGATCGGGATACGTGCTCCGCCACCGACGGAAGCTACCGCGGCCAGCTCGCGAACACCGTTGCGCTCCAACGTTTCCTGTAGCACGCCCGCGAAGTCGGCGACCGGTTGCCGGATCGCGTCATCGAGTTCGGTGCGAGTCACTCGCACCTCGCCGCGGTGTCCCGGGACGTCGGCCATCAACGAGGTGACACTCGCGGTGGACAGTCGCTCCTTGGCGTTGCGGCACTCCGCCCGTAGGCGGGTGAGCGAGCCGATCGCCGACGTGCCGGACAGGTCGATGCTTCCGGCGGTGGACAGATCGTTGATCACGTGGGTGAGCAAGGCCTGGTCGACGAGATCGCCGGAGAGATCGGTGTGGCGAACGGTCGGGGCCAGCGGCGCATAGCCGGCGTCGGCATCGAGCAGGGTGATGCTTGTACCCGTGCCGCCGAAGTCGCACAGCGCGATGATGCCCCGCGTCGGTACGCCCGGGTCGGCCTGCAGGGCGGTGACGGCGGCGGTGGCGTCGGACACGAGCGGCGCGGAGCTGAACTCCGGCACACCGGCCAGCGCGCTGCGTAGGCCCTCGACGGCCGCCGGACGCCAGTGCGCGGGGTACGTGACCCCGACCGGGTCGGCCGGTGGCCTGCCGCCCGTCATCGTGAACAGCAGCGCACGCAGCGCGTCGGCGAGCACGCCGTCGGCGAGGTGGGTGGACCCGTCCGCCGCGACGATGCCGACCGGGTCACCGACCCGGTCGACGAAGTCGGTGAGGATCAGTCCGCGCTCGTTGAGATTGGGATTCTCGCTGGGCACCCCTACCTCGGGCGGTCGGTGGGGAAAGCGCGTCAGCACCGAGGAGCGCGACAGCGCCGCTCGGCCTACGACGACCGCGGTCAGGCGGGTGGCCCCTACCGACAGCCCTAGCCCGTCAGACATGTCTCCCCGTCTCGATCTTCATTGTTGTCCGGAGATGTCAATCTGATCGGACGGCGAAAACGTTACTCAGCGGATGGTCCCGACCCCGGGAATCAGTGGTAGATCGAGCGCGGTGACCCAGCCCGGGGACAGGTCGTTGACGGCGGGCACAGCGTTGAGCGCGCGCAGACCGGTGGCAAGGCAGCCGGCGGCCGCCGCATCGCGCCCCGAACCGTCGGTGAACCTGAACGCGGTCTCCTGGAAGATGCTCGGCGTGCCCTCGATGTCGACGCGGTACACGTCGTTCTGGTTGCCGGTCGGCCAGTCGGGTGCGGCGTCGTCGCCGATCCGGTTGACGTGTTCGAGCTGGATGCGGGTTTCGCCTTTGTAGAGGCCGTTGATCGTGAACCGCACGGCGGCGACGTGGCCCGCCGGGATGACGCCCTTGGCGGACTTGCGCTCGTTGGGGGTGACCCACTTGTCGTAGGTCGTGGTGATCTCGTCGAGCATGATCCCCGCCGCGTGCGCGATCATCGGAACCGTTCCGCCCCAGGCAAAGACCAGAATGTCCGGAGTCTCGAGCATGGCCTTCTTCTCCGGCGGCCTGCCGATGCCCATCTCACGCTCGTAGTCGCCGGTGTAGTTGGTGTAGTCGAGAAGTTCGGACGCGCGGACGGTGCGGACCTCCGAGCACAGCCCCATCAGCGTCATGGGGAACAGGTCGTTGGCGAAGCCGGGGTCGATACCGGTGGTGAAGCAGGACGCCTCGCCAAGCTCACAGGCCTCGGTGATGGGTTCGATCCAGTTCGGCGGGTTGAGGTGCATGGTCGGCCAGACCCAGGGCGTCATGGAGGTCGAGCAGACGTCGATGCCCGCACGCAGGAACCGGGTGATGAGGTTGATGTTTTCCTCGGCGTGCGCGGCGGTGGGTCCGTAGTGCACCAGGGCATCGGGTTTGAGCGCGATCAGCGCGTCGATGTCGTCGGTGGCCGTGATTCCCAGGGTCGCGTCGAGACCGCAGATCTCCCCGACGTCGCGGCCGACTTTGTCGGGGTTGCTCACGCCGACGCCCACCAGGTCGAACAGCGGGTGTTTGACGACCTCGGGGATCACCATCTGGCCGACGAAGCCAGTGCCGAAGATGACGATCCGCTTCTTCTCAGAGTCAACAGTCACGCGGTAACCATTACCTTTCGCTCGGCCCCCATCTCGGGCACCACATTAGGCCGGGGTTGATCGACAACGGGAATGTTTCTCGCGGCTGCGGCATTATCACCGCCATGACATCAGCAAGCGGTAAGCCACTCGCAGGACGACGGGCACTGGTCACCGGAGCCTCCCGCGGCATCGGTGCGGAGATCGTGCGACGGCTGGCCGCCGACGGAGCCGCCGTCGCATTCACTTACGGCGCCTCTCAAGCCGAGGCCGAGAAGCTGGCCGGTGAAGTCGCCGCCGACGGCGCGACGGTCGTCGCGATCCAGGCCGACGCCGCCGACCCCGAACAAGTCACCCGCTCAGTCGAGGAAACCGTCGCGAAGCTCGGCGGCCTCGACATCCTCGTCAACAACGCCGGCATCGCGATCTTGGGCGACGCCGCGACCTTCCCGGCAGACCAGTTCGAGAAGATCGTCGCCATCAACATCCGCGGCGTATTCGTCGCGATCCAAGCTGCGCTCGCGCACCTCCGCGAGGGCGGACGCATCATCAACATCGGCAGCATCAACGCCGACAAGGTGCCGGGACCCGGCCTGGCCGTATACGCGATGACGAAGGCCGCCGTCGCGGGATTGACCCGTGGCCTGGCGCGCGACCTCGGCCCGAGCGGCATCACCGTCAACAACATCCAGCCCGGCCCCGTCAACACCGACATGAACCCCGACCAAGGCGAATTCGCCGAAATGGCAAAGAAAGTCATGGCCGGCGGCCGCTACGGTCAGCCCAGTGACATCGCCGGCGTGGTCAGCTATCTGGCGGGGCCCGACACCGGATACATCACCGGTGCGCACTGGAACGTCGACGGCGGGTTCACCGTCTAGCCCTACAGATTGATCGGATCCGACGGGTCCGCCGTCCTCGTCGTATCTCGCAGCGCGGCCTTGAACTGCATCGCCCGATACGGCCAGCCCTGCGTGGTGTTCCACTGCGAGACCACCAGTCCCACACCGCCTTCGATGTCGAACCGCGAAGCGGGCAGCACGTAACCGCCGTACAGCTGCGCGACGTGATTCTTCATATGGTTCTCCCCGTGCCACTCGGAGCCGAGCACCGGCGTCTGCAGCGGCGTCGTATGCATATTGGCAACCGGCGATTCGACGACCCGGTAGCCCAGCGCGTACTCCGACGCGAGAAACCCGCCGAGGATCCACTTGCCCCGCGCCATCCGCCGGAACGTCAGCTCTCCCCACTTCTCGCGGGGCGGGGTGATCGGCGTGGCCACGTTGCCCCAACCCCAATGTCCGCGTGCGAAGCCCCAACTCGCATATCGCGAACGCTCCCCGATGTTCTCGGGCCGCACGCGCATCAGGATGATGCCCTTGTCGCGCTGAAAACCCGTCGCCACCACATAAACCCAGCCGTCGTCGGGGTCGAAGTCCCACGACCAGCACTGCGCATGACCGCCGTGCAGCGCGGCGGGAAACGTCGCCTCGCTCCCCATGTTCGCCCACGAGATCCCGCAGTCGTCGGAACGCCAGATCTCGGTCCAGACGACGGTGCCGAAGCCGCGGTTGACGATGACGTGCAGATAGATCGAGTCGTCGACGCGCAGCAGATCGGAAGGGATCACGGTGCTGATGCCGCTACGGCTCCAACCAGTGGACGCATCGTCATGCAGGTAGTGCCACAGCTGACGGGCGTAGTCAGGGTCAGCACCGCCCGCCCGTTCGTACACGATTTCGTGGTCGGCGTCGCCGGTTCCGATCAGCACGACGGGTGAGCGCCAGTCGCCCTCGCCGACCTTGTGACCGGAGAAGGTGTCACCGAATACGGACACCAGCTTTCCGTTGGGTGCCAGGACCGACGCCCCGAGATCGGTGCACGTGACGCCCCAGCGCTCGGTGAGCCCGGGACCGGTCAGGTCGACGACCTTCCCGTTGAGCAGTGGAACTGCCGCCCGCCGGCGGGCTCCGAGACCTTGGCCCGCCTGCCGTCCGATCGAGGAGTCGCCAGGCAACTCAGAAGCAGCGGCGCAGGCCACCCGGCTCACACTGCAGCGGGTACTGGGTGACGGGTATCCCCAGCGGCCGGTTGAACTTCATGGTGAGCGGCGCAACGACCATCGCGGGCTCAGTGCCGCACTCATCGCCGGTTATGACCTTCATCTCGCCGGTCAACGAATACCCGTCGAAGCGGAAGATCGTCTGCTGCGGGGCCTTGCTGCCATCGGGACAGGTCCGACCCGTGTTGTCGTTGTAGACCATCTGCCACATGCCGTCGACCATGCGCGCATCCCGGCCGGCCATATTGGACGGTCCCACCTTCAGCGTGCACGCGACCGGCAACAGCAGGGGCTCACGCAGGTCGCCGACGGTCGGCACGCAAATCGGCCAGATCTCCCATGTGGTCTGCGCCTGCCCGTCGATGTTGACGTCATAGACGCCTTCCGGCGTACCCGGCGCCCTGGCGGCCGGGCCCTGCGCATCCGCCGGTCCAGCGACTCCGAGTGCGGTGGCAATCCCGAGGAGGGCCACGACAAGCCCCTGGATGAACCTCACGATGTGCACCCCTTCGGCAACAGACGTTGAATCCCGTGCAGTATTCCAGTGCACAGGCTGGTCCGTCACCCCTTTGACCACGCCCGGCGTTTCAAGTCCCGCGCGCAGCGGGTAGATGCGTTCGGGGTGATGGCGATGAGACGACTGGCGGCATTGGTCGCTGTCGTCGCCCTGTTGTGCGGTCCGACTGCGTGCTCGACCGGCCAGCGCGTCGACCTCGGCGGCGAGTCGTCGGGCAACCTCATCGCCGCGATCGCGGGCGAACCCGACCAGCTCGACCCGCACAAGACCAGCGCCTACTTCTCCTTCGAGGTCCTCGAGAACGTCTTCGACACACTCGTCGAACCCGATGCCGACCTCGAGATGCGACCCGCACTGGCCGAGTCGTGGACCGTCAGCCCTGACCAGCTCAGCTGGACCTTCCGGCTGCGGCCGGGTGTCGCGTTTCACGACGGGAGCCCGTTCAGCGCCGACGACGTCGTGTACTCATTCCGCCGCATCATCGACGAGCAGCTGACGAACGTCGACAAGTTCAGCGCCGTTGTCGATGTCAGCGCACCCGACCCGAAGACCGTCGTCATCCGTCTCAAACAGCCGACGCCGAACCTGCTGACGAACATTGGTGGGTTCAAGGGCATGGCAATCGTGCAACGCCGCAATGTGGAAAGCGGTCAGATCGCCACACATCCGATCGGCACGGGCCCCTTCTCGTTCAGCGGGCAAAAAAGCGGCGATTCCATCACCCTCACGGCGAACCCGTCGTACTGGGGTGGGCCGCCCAAGGTCTCGGGTGTGACGTTCCGCTTCATCTCGGAGCCGACGACGGCGCTGTCGGCGCTGCAGGCCGGTGAAGTCGACTGGACGGACTCGATCCCGCCGCAGCGAGTGGCGCAACTGCGCGACGACGACACGCTGAACCTGGCGGTCACCGCGAGCAACGACTATTGGTATCTCGCGCTCAACGAGGCGCGTGAACCGTGGAACGACGTGCGGGTGCGGCAGGCCATCGCGTACAGCATCGACCGCAACGCGATCGTCGCGGCCACGAGTTACGGGACCGCCGCGGCGAACCAGCTCGCGATCCCCAAAGGCAATCCGTGGTACACCGACTACCACCGGTACGACTACGACGTCGACAAGGCCACAAGCCTCCTGCAGGAGGCCGGGATCACGGACACCGATCTCGACATGCTGGTGACCAGCGAGTACCCGGAGACGGTGACGGCCGCCCAGGTCATCGCGGATAACATTGCACCACTTGGCATCACGGTGAACATCCGTACGGTCGATTTCGCCACCTGGCTGGACGAACAGAACACCGGCAACTTCGACATGCTCATGATGGGCTGGCTCGGCAACATCGATCCCGACGACTTCTACTACGCGCAGCACCACACCGGCGGCACGAGCAACGCGCAGAAGTTTTCCGATCCGGAGGTCGACCAACTCCTCGACGCGGGACGGGTCGAGACGAATCGTGAAGCGCGGGGCGAGGTGTACGCCCGCGCGGCGACCCGGATCGCCGACGAGGTGAGCTACATCTACCTTTACAACCCATCGGTGATCCAAGCGTGGAGCACCGCTGTCTCCGGCTTCGAATCGCGTCGCGACGGCGCGGTCCGGTTCCGCGGTGTCGAACTCGACCAAGGCCAGACACAGTGACCCGCTTGGTGACTCATCCAATTGCGCGCTTCTTGGCGCGACGCCTGGCGTACTCGGCGGTCGTGATGCTGGGCGTCCTCGTCGTCGTATTCGCGTTGGTGCACCTCGTGCCCGGAGATCCCGTGCGCATCGCGTTGGGCACGCGCTACAGCCCAGAGGCGTACGAGGCGTTGCGGTCGGCTAGCGGTCTGGACAAGCCCATCGTCGAGCAGTTCGTCAGCTATATCGGCAACGCGCTGACCGGAGACCTCGGCGTCAGTTTCCGCAACGGCGATCCGGTGACGGTGATCCTGCTGGAGCGACTGCCCGCGACGGTGTCGCTGGCCGTGGTCGGCATCGTCATCGCGTTGCTGATCGCACTGCCTGCCGGCATTTGGTCGGCACTGCACGAGGGCCGCATCAGCGATGCACTCATCCGGGTCGCCAGCCAGTTCGGGGTTTCGGTGCCGGACTTCTGGATGGGCATCCTGCTGATCGCACTTTTCGCGACGACGCTCGGCTGGCTTCCGACGTCGGGTTATCAACCGCTGCTGGACAATCCGGGTGGCTGGTTGCGCCACGTCGTCCTGCCCGCGCTGACGGTGGGGGTCGTCGCGGGGGCGATCATGACGCGGTATGTGCGCTCGGCGGTGCTCGAGGTCGCCTCGATGGGTTACGTCCGCACCGCACGCTCGAAGGGGCTGTCGCCACGGGTGGTGACGTTCCGCCACACCGTGCGCAATGCGCTCATCCCGGTGCTCACGATCACTGGTATCCAGCTCGCGACGATCCTCGGCGGCGTCATCGTCGTCGAGGTGGTGTTCGCGTGGCCGGGTCTCGGCCGTCTCGTTTACAACGCCGTGGCGACAAGGGATTATCCCGTGATCCAGGGCGCCGTGTTGCTGATCGCCGCGCTGTTCCTGCTCATCAACCTGATCGTGGATGCCCTGTACGCGATCGTCGACCCGAGGATCCGGCTGTCATGACCACCGCCGAAACGAATACCCGAGTGTCGTCGTGGCGCCTGCTGCTGAGCAACCCCGTCACGGTCGTCAGCGGGGCGATCCTCGTCGTCATCGCGATCGTCGCGCTGACCGCAAATTGGATTGCGCCGTTTGGGGTCAACGACGTCAACGTGCCGGACGCGCTGCAGGGTCCCAGCCACGCGCACTGGTTCGGCACCGACGAGCTGGGCCGCGACGTGTTCTCTCGCGTGCTCGTTGCGACGCAGGCATCGCTGCGGGTGGCGGTCATCAGCGTGGCGTTCGCCGTTGTCGTCGGCGTGACGATCGGCGTCGTCTCCGGCTACCGCGGCGGCTGGCTGGACACGATCTTCATGCGGGTCGTCGACGTCATGTTCGCGTTCCCGGTGCTGCTGTTGGCGCTCGCGGTGGTCGCGATCCTCGGGCCCGGGACAACGACCACGATTTTGGCGATCGGCATCGTCTACACGCCGATCTTCGCCCGCGTCGCTCGTGCGAGCACGCTGAGTGTGCGTGTCGAACCGTATGTTTCGGTGTCGCGCAGCATGGGCACCGGCCATCTCTACATCCTCGGCAGGCACATCGTGCCGAACATCGCCGGACCACTGGTGGTGCAGACGTCGGTGTCGCTGGCGTTCGCGATCCTGTCCGAGGCGGCGCTGTCGTTCCTGGGGCTTGGGATCCAGCCACCGCAGCCGTCGCTGGGCCGGATGATCTTCGACTCGCAGGGCTTCGTGACGATGGCGTGGTGGATGGCGGTCTTTCCCGGCGCCACCATCTTGGTGACTGTGCTGGCGTTCAACCTGGTGGGCGACGGCCTGCGCGATGTACTGGATCCCAAGCAGCGCACCATGATCGAAGCCCGGAGAAAGCAGTGAAGTGCCCGGCGCTGAGTGTGCGCGATCTGCGGGTGCGCATCGGCAAGCGCGAGATCGTGCACGGCATCTCGTTTGACGTGGCGCCCGAACAGACGCTCGGCATCGTCGGCGAGTCCGGATCGGGCAAGACGATGTCGGTGCTGGCGGCGACCGGTCTGTTGGACGCACCGGGCGCGTCGGTGTCCGGAACGAGCACCCTCGCCGGCGAACCAGATGACGTCCAGCTCACCGGCGCGTCCGACCGGGTGTTGCGCAGCGTGCACGGCGGCCGGATCGGCTTCGTTTTCCAGGATCCCGGGACGTCGCTCAATCCCCTGCTCACTATCGAACGGCAGATCACTGAATCGCTTGAGACGCATCGTCGTATGACGCGTCGACAGGCGCGCGACCGCGCGTTCGAACTGCTGGAGGCCGTTGGGCTCCCCGACCCCGAAACACGTCTCCATGCCTACCCGCACCAGCTGTCGGGTGGACAGAAGCAGCGCGTGATGGTTGCCATCGCGATGGCCTGCGACCCGGAACTGTTGGTCGCCGACGAACCGACCACGGCGCTGGACGTCACGACACAGGCCCAGATCGTCGAACTCGTCCGGAATCTGCAGCGCGACTTCGGCACCGCCGTGGTGTGGATCAGCCACGACCTCGGCGTGATCGGCCAGATCGCCGACGACGTCACGGTCCTGCAGGACGGCCATGCCGTCGAGCAGGCGCCGGTTCTCGATGTGTTCGATCGCCCACGGCACCCGTACACCCGCGAACTGCTGCAGGCTCGCCCGGTCGTCGGCGCCGAAGGTCCCCCGACGCCCCCGTCCGACGCAGAGACATTGCTCGACGTCGACGGCCTCGACGTACGTTTCAACGTGAGCACACCGGTAGGAACGTCGGTCGTCCATGCGGTGAAGGGCCTGTCGTTTCAGATAAGGCGCGGCACGACTCTCGGCCTCGTCGGTGAATCGGGTTCCGGTAAGTCGACGGTGGCCGCCGCCCTCGCGGGCCTCGTCATTCCCGATGCGGGCTCGGCGAAGCTGGTAGATGCCGACGTCTTCGGGGTCCGGAGATCCGCGGAGAAGGCGCTTCGCAGGCGAATCAGTCTGGTCTTCCAGGATCCCTTCTCGACACTCAATCCTCGTGGCCTGGTCGGTACGGCGATCGAGGAGCCGCTGCGGGTGCACCGAGTGGTGGACGGCAAGGGCGCGCGTCGTTCGCGGGTTGACGAGTTGCTCGAAATCGTCGGGCTGCCAACGACGTTCGCGTCCCGATACCCGCACGAACTGTCGGGCGGTGAGCGCCAACGGGTGAGCATCGCGCGTGCGCTGGCGGGCGAGCCCGAGTTACTCATCCTCGACGAAGCCACTGCGTCGCTGGATGTTTCGGTACAGGCGCGGGTGCTCGATCTGCTCGCGACATTGCAGCGCGATATGGGCCTGACGTATTTGTTCATCGCCCACGATCTCGCGGTGGTTCAGCAGGTTAGCCACGACGTGCTGGTCATGCGCGACGGTGCGGCGGTCGAGTACCGTCCTGCCGCCGACTTGTTCGCTTCCCCCGAACATGACTACACCCGCAAGCTGCTCGCTGCTGTTCCTCCGGAGCGACCTTTCAGCAGTGTCGAGCCAGGCTGCGGGTGACAGCGGTGAGGACGGCGGCCCCACAGATGGTGGCGGCGGCAGCGATCGCAGTCATGGGCCATCCAGTGGCGCTTGCGGCGGCCGCGCCGCACGCAGTTCCGAGGCTGCCGCCAATGAAATACACGACCATGTATGCGCTATTGAACTGGGCTGGCGCGGATGGATTGATCGCCAGGACTGTCGATTGGTTGGCGACCTGCGCGGCGAAAAGTCCCGCGTCGAACAATGCGAGGCATGCGAATGCAAGCGGCGTGATCGGCAGTAGTGCCGCCAGCGCCAAGGCGGCCGCTGCAGCCACCACCAGTCCCGCCAGGACGACCGGTCGAGCGCCGACGCGGTCCGTCCAGTGACCAGCGATTCGTGTGGCGAAGATCCCTGACAGGCCCGCTATCGCATAGCCGCCGATACGCTCTGGAGAGTACGAGTACGGCGGCAGCGATAGTGCGACGGCAAGACCAGCCCACAACGCGCAGAATGCGAAGAACCACAGCGCACCTCGGCATCCGGCCAATCGCAGCACGGCGTGTTTCCGGTAAAGCCCTGGAAGTCCACGAAGCGTCTCGAGGTAACCCGTCGTCGAGCTCGCCGAGACGTCAGGGAGGACGTAGCGGGTTACCGACGCGATGATGAAGCAGGCGGTGGCGAATACGATCAGCATTGGCCGCCAACCGATTTGGTCAGCGAGATATCCCCCGAGGATACGGCCGATGATTATGCCTGCTGAAATCCCCGCGGTGACGATACCCAGAACGGTTGCTCGCCGGCGTTGATCGGCGAGGCGGCCGGCTGCCGAACTCAGTTGAGCGCCTACGGCTGACCCTGCACCGACAACGACCGCGAGAATTGCAAACCCCCACAAAGTGGTGACCGCAGCGTTGAGAGCAAGGGCGGCACCCAATGCTGCGAACTGGATGCTGAGCACGCGTCGAGGCCGATATTGGTCGATGAGTGGTACCAGCAACGCCAGCCCCAACAGATAACCAACTGGTCCCCATGCCAATGAGGCTCCGACCGCTGGCAGCGAGGCGTGCAGGGCATCGGCTATCGGGCTCACGGCGGGCTGCAGCGGGTACATGCTCGCGGTTCCCAAAGCCGCGGCAACGGCCATGAACCATACGGTGAATGCCGTGAGCGAGGTGGTAGGCACTGCAGCTGATTCGGATTTCACATGCGCAACGGTAGGGAGGACGGCAACGAGAACGCTGGCGAGAAACCGACACGACAGTCAGGGTGTAGGCCAGCGCCGTACCGCTCGGAGCCGCTCCCCGATCCGCCGTGCTCGTGAGCCATGAGAAGGTGTCGATCATGACTCAGCTCAGCGGCAAGGTCGCATTGATCACCGGCGTCTCGTCAGGATTGGGCGCCGTCGTGGCGCAGGTTTTCGCGGAGCGGGGCGCGAAGGTCTTCGGAATCGCTCGCCGGGCCGACGAGATGGCGTCGGTGTTCGAGACGGTGCCCGGCGGCAAGTACGCCTCGGTCGACATCTCATCGGCCGATGCGTGCAAGGACGCTGTCGCCCAAACCGTCGCGGAGTTCGGCCGGCTCGACGTGCTGGTCAACGTCGCGGGCTTCCACCAGATGCGCCACACGACCACGATGACCGACGAAGAGTGGGACCTCGATCTCGCGGTGAACCTCAACGGCCCCTTCTACCTCTGCCGCGCCGCGCTGCCCCACCTCCTGGAGAGCAGCGGCAACATCGTCAACGTCACCTCCATCGCGGGTGTGGAGGGCGAGGTCTATTCGGCGGGCTACTGCGCGGCCAAGCACGGACTGGTCGGGCTCACCCGCGCGCTGGCCGTCGAGTTCACCAAGTCGAGTATCCGGGTCAACGCGCTCTGCCCCGGTGGCATGCCGACTCCGCAGGCGACCGAGTTCACCGCACCCGAGAACGCCGACTGGGACCTGATCATGCGCATCGCATCCCCGCGCGGGTTCATGGAACCGTCGGACGTCGCGAAGGCGATTGCATTCCTCGCCAGTGACGACGCCGCCGCGATCCACGGTGCGGTGTACCGGATCGACAACGGAAAGGGCGCCGGCTGAACCGGCGCCCTCACGCAAGCTGACCCGGTGCGAGGGCACCGGGTCAGCGAGCGGACTCTAGATCCCTTGGTTGCGGCGACGGCCGAGGAACCAGGCCAATCCGATCGCGCCGAAGCCCAGCGTGCCGATGACACCGGCCGACACCATCAGGAAGATGTCCCGGCCGGACAGGCCGCCCGTCGACGTGTCGTCGGACGCCAGCCGCAGGCGGTAGTCACCCGGCAGCGGACCCTCGGCGGGCGCTTCGAGACCCGGGAACTGCTGGGTCCGGTGCACCTCGAATTGCCGTTCACCACTAGATGACTGGTTCCAGACGCCCCACGCCGGCGTCACACCGTCGAGTAGCACCTTGCGCTCACCGAACTGCGGGTCATCGCCGACATCGACGATGCGGTTGACACGGAACGGCTCGTACCGTGCGTTCGAGTAGTTCACGAACACGGGCACGTTGTCGTACCGCATCACCGGCGGCGGGGGCGGTGGCGGAGGCATCCCGACACCTGGGTAGTAGCCGCCACCGAAGAAGCTCCCCACCGCAATGTTGGTGAGCGTCTGCGCGACGTTCGCCGCGGCGACGACCGGGGCCAGCAGCGCCGCGGTGAAGCTGTACGCCGCGTACTGCGCCGCCTCGAACATCATCCGGCCCAGCGGCGGAACCACCATGATCCGCGGCGTCATCTCGTACATGTAGACGATGCGAACCGGCTGCCGGTACGGGTTGAGGATGATCGGTCGGTAGTACTCGTCGTACTGCACCCAGTCCGGGCGCCACTGCCGCACCGGGCTGACCAGTTCGACCGGCGGGTCGATGGCGAAGTTCGTTGTCGCGCTCGTGTTCACGTCGAGGCCCGGGAGCTTCAAGCTCGTCGAGATCTCGTTCGAGAACGACGCGAGCTCCGGCTCGGGTGCCGCGGCAGGAATCTTCTCGTCGACCGGCGCCGTCTTGCTCGCGAGTTGGACGTCCTCGGCGGGAGCGTCGAGCTGCTGGGGCTCGACGGTCTCGATGTCCTTGGCGGTCTGCGAGATGGACACCGTCGGTGTCTCGGACTCGTTGCCGCTCGTCTCGGACTCGGTCGCTTCGGCCGACTCACTCGTCGAGGTTTCGGTGCCACTGGGCTCCGAAGTCGACGTCGTTGCGCTGGTTTCCGTGCCCGATTCCTGGGCCTCCGATGACGGCGTGGACGCCGACTCGCTCGCGGTGGTGGCCGTGGTCGACGAGGCAGGCGACTCAGCCGCCGTAGTGGCCTCGGACGACGATTCGGGCGTTGAGGTGCCCGGCGCGGGCGTGATGGGGGCCTGCGAGGCCGTCGTGACGTCAGCCTCGCTCGGCTCGGCCGGCGCGACAGTCGTGACCGGCGGAGCAACCGTGGGCGAGGGTGCTTCCACCGGGGCCTGCGGCTCAGGCGTCGACTCGACCTCGGCGGGCGCGGGAGCTTCCTGGGTCTGCGGTGCCTGGGTCTGCGGGACTTGCGGCACCACCGGCGCCGGCGCCTCGGCGGGGGCCTGCGGGGCCACCTCGACGGGCTCGGGCGCCGAAACCTCAGGTGCTGGGGCAACCACGGTGGTGGTCGCCCCGCTGTCGTCGCCAGGCGCGGCGATCGCCGGGGCCATTCCCCCGGTCAGCGCAGTCAACGAAATCACGACGCCGGTCGCCAGAACAGCGACGACGCCCCGCTTCGAGCAAAATTCGAGGGGTGCACCCACGTTTATCGACTCCTTCATTCCCCCGACGATTTGCCTGGACCGGGAGCGGTCGATGCTCCAGCCTCAGATGGTTCATCGCTAGCCCCACCGAGGTGTTACACACAGACCGAAGAAACCCTAGGGACGGCGACGGCGGGCAGCGGAGACAGCCAGCGCGATACCGATGATCGCGATGATCGGTCCGAGGATCGACCAGGTGGTGGTGTTTGTCATCGGACTGTCACTCACGATGACGCCGAAGCCCTGCAGAGTGAACACGATCCCGAAGAAGGCGACGAGAAGTCCCAGCACGATGATGGCGATCCGCATGACTTCACCCTACGGTTCTCCCATGATCTATCGAAGTCTCGTGCGTAGGGCGGCGCAGGCCGGGTGGCAGCGCCTGTCCGATCATCGGGTCGACGATCTGCCGCTCACCGACGACGTGCATTTCGTGTTCCTCGGCGATCACGAGCTGGCGGTGGACCTTCGCGGGCCCGAAGCGCTACGCGCCTGGCTGCGTGCCCTGTTCGTACGCTTCCCGCGCCTGCGTTTCGAACCCGAGGACGTGATCGTGCAGGGCGGCCCATGGTCCACCAGGGTCGCGACCCGTTACAACGCCACGCAGGACGGCGAGTTGGTCTATCGCGCCGTGCAATTCGCCCGCATCAGGTGGGGAAAGCTGGCCGAAGAGACCATCCAGCCAGATACGCAACTTCTCGTCGGTGCCCTCGCGCGGTAGTCCTGCGCAGCCTGCCGAAATTGGGATCGGTAGGCGCTGCGCCGATATTCACTTGTCGCAACGACCGCGTGCAGTCCTGCGCGCGGCACGCCAAGCAGACACAAGGACACGCGATGACAGCGAAACCACCCACACGCGCCTTGTTCGCGACGGCCGCACTCGCCGCCGCGTTCTCGCTCGCCGCGTGCTCGACGAGTACGACCGATACCGGCGACGGCACAACCACGTCCAATACGCCTGCGACGGCAACGGTCACGACCACCGTGACCGCGCCGGCCACGACGGCACCTCAGGCGTCGCCGACCGCCACGAGCGCGCCGACGGCGACACCGGCCAGTGATTGCGCCGTCAACCCGGCGGACAGGCCCGTGCCGACTGTCGAAATCTACGATGCGGTGTCTGAGACCGACCAGATCGACGTCTCGGTCAGCGGCATCCCGTCGGGCACCGTCACTCCCGGCGCGGCGCCGGTCGAATTCGAGGTGAGCCTGTGCAACGCCTCGCCGGTCTCATATCCGTCGGTGGGTGTCGTTGTGGTGCTGGAGAATTGCAGTTGCGTCCCCGAAGGCATCCCTATCGCGAAAGGCACCATCGACTACTTCGATCCGGCCACCGGCAGCTGGATTCCGCTGGAACACCCGGCCGCGGGCACGGGCACGGATTTCATGGGCGGATACGAGAACGTCCAGGAATTCCCGAAGGGCAAGACCGTCACGCTGCGCTATCGCCTAACGCTCGATCCGTCGATGATTGACGGCGAGGGCGGCGTCGCGGCGTACGCGATGAACGCCGACGGATCGCTGAACCAGTTGGGAACGGCGCGGTTACCGTTCAACGTCCGAACCGGCGGTTAGGCGTCAGCGACGGCGGCCCAGGTACTTCTGGTAGGCCTCGGCCGCGGCGGCCAGTTCCGGACGCGCGTCCAGCAGCGGTTGCATCTTCTTGCGCGCCTCTTCCCGCTTGTAGGGCAGGAACTCGGTCGGGAAGTTGCCTTCGTGACGGGTGTACCCGCCCAGCACGCGGCGGGCGACGGTCGCCTTGTGCACCTCGTCCACGCCGTCGGCGATGCCCATCGTGGGCGCGGCCGCGTACATGGCCTGGATCGGGGTGAGGTCGGTGGTGCCCAGCGATCCGAGGATGTGGAGCGCGTTGAACGACACCTCGCGCAGCGTCTTGGCCATCGTGAACTTCACGGCGGCGATCTCGGTGCGCGCCTCTTGAGTGGAGGTGTTGTCGATCTTCCACGCCGTCTCGAGGACGAACAGCCGCAGCATCTTGATCATCGCGTAGGACTCGGCGATCTTCTCCTGCACCATCTGGTGGTCGGAGATGAGCTTGCCGTGCGACTCACGGGACAACGCCCGCTCGCACATCATGTCGAACGCGAGGTTGCACTGGGCGATCGTGCGCATTGCGTGGTGGATGCGGCCGCCGCCAAGACGCCTCTGCGCCAACGTCTTTGCGCCGTCTTCGGGTCCGAGCAGGTGGTCCAGCGGCACGCGCACATCGCGGTAGATGATGTGGTTGTGGTTGCGGGGCTCGGGCATGATCTCCACGCCGGGCGTCTCGCGGGGCACGACGAACATACCGTTGGTGCACATCACGAACAGGATGTCGGCCACGCGGCCGGCTGAGGTGAACCACTTCTCGCCGTTGATGACCCATTCGTCGCCGTAGCGGACGGCGGTGGTCCGAAACAGGTTGGGGTCGCTGCCGCCCTGCGGTTCGGTCATCGAGTAGGCCGAGAAGATGTCCTGATTGAGCAGCGGTTTGAGCCACCGCTCCTTCTGTTCGTCGGTCCCGTAGGCGGCGAGCATCTCCATGTTGCCCGTGTCGGGCGCGGAGGCACCGAACATGTGCGGCGCTCCGGCATAACGCCCGATGACCTCGTTGAGCAATCCGAGCTTCAGCTGACCGAAACCGGGGCCGCCGAGTTCCTCGTCGAGGAAGATCGCCCACAGGCCCTGGTCCTTGACTTCTTGTTGCAGTTCGCGCACATAGGCTTTCACCGCGGGATCAGGCAGGCGCACCGCGTGCGGAAAGACGTGGTCGAGCGGTTCGACCTTCTCCTCACAGAATTGCTTGACCCAGTCGAGCTTGCGCTGAAACTCCGGTTCGGTGCTGAAATCCCAAGCCATTCACATCTCCTCGACGGCTGTCCGGTGGCGCCGAGGTCAGTGTGTCACGGGCCCGATTCGCAAATGTTTCGGATGCGTCAGAACCGGCAAGTCAGGTGTCCCCAGGATCCATCGCGTTACCACAAGAGAAGAGTTTGACCATGATTATCCTCGGCATCATCCTGCTGTTGATCGGCTATTTCACCAGCCTTTCGATCCTCTACACCATCGGCGCGATCCTCATCGTGGTCGGTGTCGTGCTGTGGATTCTCGGCGCGGTCGGCCGCCCGGTCGGCGGCCGAAAAGTCTGGTTTTAGCGCAGCAGCGCTTACCGATATCCGCGACGAAGGAGGTGCTTGGCGCCGGCATTCATGGCGGCCGGCGTCGCCAGATCGAAGTCGAACGCATTCGCCAGCCGGGCGGTGATGCCGAAGACCAGGCTGACGGCCAGGGCGTCTTCGATCTGTGCCGGAGTGACACCGGCGGCCAGCACGGCCCTCATGTCGTCAGCATCTACTGTCTGCTCCGAAGCAACCTTGCCCAGCATCCGGAGCGTGGCCCGCATCGGCTCCTCGATCGGCGCCGTGTCCAGATCCGCAAGCGTGGCACTGACTTTCGCGGCATCGCCGAACCACAGGGTCGATGTGGCTGAGTGCGCGGCGATGCAGAACGGGCTCTCGACGGTCTGCGCGACGAACGCGGCCATCAGCTCCCGGTCGCCGACCGACCACTCCGACGGCCCGCGCATCGCCTCGTGGGTGAGGGCCCCGGCACCATAGAAGTCGGGACGGTAAAACGCCAGCTTGACGGCGTCGACCACCGGATGCCCGCTGACCACCCGGATGACGCTGAGCAGGGCTTTCGTCGGCAGGCGGTGGCCGTGGTCCAGGATTCGCAGCCTCATTTCGCTCCCCCGGTGGCGGCGGCCAACGCCACGAGGGCATCGCTGTACTGGCGGTCCGCCTGCCCGATCGCGGCGCACACGACGACCTCGTAGATCTGGTCCTCGCTCAGCCCTGCGGCGCGCGCGGCGGCGATGTCGTCGTCGCTGACCCGCTGGGCGTGGTGACACACCTTGTCGACCAGGGTGTGCAACGGCTCGTCCAGACCTGCAGCCTCAAAGGCGGCGCGGCGCAACTCCGCTGATGCTGTCCCGCCACCACCGAGGACGCGGGCGACGAGCTCGCGGTGCAGCCGGGAGATATCGGTCATCATTAGCAGTCTGTCAGGAATTTCCGATCCGAGGACGAACCGATACGACAGACTCACACGGTGAGCGGACACCATCTACGCGCGTTGCTCAGCTTTGCCGCCGCCATGTGCGTCCTCGCAGGCTGTACACAGAACACCCCGTCGGAGCCGTCACCTGCCCCGACGTCCGCACCCGATAGCGTCCCCGCACAGACGATGGACCAGCCGACCTCCCCGGGACCGCCTGCGGCACCCGTCGGCGCGCAACCGGTGATCTCGTCCGATCCAGTGCAGCTGGCCGACGAGCTGATCGCCGACGAGCGAGCGCTGCGCGACCCGTCGACGCCGGAACCGGCGCTCACCGCCGCGGCGCGTCGCCAACAGGCGGCGTATCGGGCGATCGGGCGTACTCCCGACTGGGATCCGGTCATCCGCCCTCGAATTCCACCGGAGCTCGGGTCGACCTACGACCTCAACGTCGACGCCCGCCGTCAGCTGTACCCGATGACCGAAGTGAAAGACACCGTGCCTGCGTGGCGGATCGTCCCGCCCGCTCCGGCAGACGTGTTGATGGGCCACTATCGCGAAGCCGAGGCGGCGACCGGCGTCCCCTGGAACTATCTGGCCGCGGTCCATCTCATCGAGACCCGCTTCGGCAGCATCGAAGGCACCAGCACGGCCGGTGCGCAAGGCCCGATGCAGTTTCTTCCCTCCACCTTCGAGGCCTACGGCGACGGCGGTGACATCCATTCACTTCGGGACAGCATCATGGCCGCGGGGCGTTACCTCGCCGCCAACAACTTCGCCGGCGATCCCGACAACGCCATCTTCCGGTACAACAACTCGGATCGATACGTGCGTGCGGTTCACGACTATGCCGGAGTGTTGGCGGCCGACCCTGGCGCGTTCGCCGGGTACTACCGCTGGGAGGTCTACTACCGCACCACCTCCGGTGACGTCCTGCTGCCAATCGGCTACATGTCGACGACACCGATCCCGGTCCAGACGTACCTTGCCGACCATCCCCAGTAGCTAAACGACCATCAAGGAACGCTGTCGGCGGGCTGTGAGCGGCAGATCCTCGACGAGCATCGCTGGTAGCGCCGACATCTGGCCGAACATGCGCACCCGGCCCACCCAGCAGTTCGCCCCGTGAAAGCTCGGCTGATACCAGTAGACCCGGAGCCCCGCCTCGACGGCGGCCTGCACGCCGACCCTGCTGTCTTCGACCGCGATTGCCGCATCCGGGTCGAGGCCGAGGTCGTGAATCGCGGCCAGGTACAGGTCGGGAGCGGGCTTCCAGGTTTGGTACTCGTACGCAGAAAAGTGCGCTGCGGGAAAGTGATGCAACAGCTTGGTACGTGACAGTCGGTCGTTGATCATGTCGACCGGCGAGTTCGACACCACGAATTTCGGGTGATCGATCTGGCGGAGCGCAGCGCCGACGCCGGGAATGCAGCGCAGACGTCTTTCCAGAAAGTACTCGGCGAGCTGGCGCACGCGAAGCAATGCGTCCGCGGGTGGGTCGACGCCGATGCGCGCGCACAGCATGTCGATCGCTTCCTGCATGCGCCGACCTGCGACCAGGTCGGCGATGTCCGTCGCTAGGATCGTGCCTCCCAGTTGTCTGGTGAAGCATTGCATCGCAAGCGTTTCCGCCCCTTGGGAGTCGACGAGGGTACCGTCCAGATCGAAGAGGACGGCAGCATCAAAATGGTCGTTCATGTCTTTACCTGAATTCCAGTAGTCGTTGTTGTTCAGACGAGCTGCGGGGAGCCGATGTGCTCGAGGTACCGCTCGTACTTCGCCCTGAGCTCGGTCGCCGCCTGCCGCGCATCGGTGACGTGCAGCTTCTCGCAGTGGTAGCCCAGAAGGTCGTTGAGGATCGACATCTGCTCGCCAGCGAAAACGATTGTGCCGTCGGGCGAAATCCGCTCGATTCCGTCGAGAATCTGCGAGCGACGGTTGATGTCTTCGGCGTCGCTCGACGAAAGGCCCTCGGGCAGCACCAGATCGATGCGCTCGCGCGACACCCGCAGCGGGTATCCACCGGGCAGGCCGCCCGGTGCCGGCGAATGCAGTTGACGCACATCGCTACCGAGCAATGCCAAGACCGTACGCGCCGCCGACGTCGCGGTGACCTGCTGTCCGTCCTTACCGCCCTGGCGCCGCAGGGTAGCCGCGAGCCGGGCGAAGACCGTGTCGTGATCGACGAACTGCTCTTCGCCATCTCGGAATACGGTCAGCCCGTAGGGAATCCCGTGTGCTTCGCCGAAGCGGTGCACGTGATGGCTGAAGTAGTGATGGCAAATCAGGTTGATGTCGATCTCACTGGGGTGGGTGTCCAGTTCCTGCGCCGCAGCCCACGTGATGCCGGGGACGACGTTGGCGATGTTGCCGATACCGATGTGCGGAGCCAGACCTATGGTGGCCAGGGCCGGGCCGACCGCATCCGGGTAGGCGGCGTTGACGACGACCGCGTGGGACTCGGCAAGGCGGACCGCCTGCATGAGTTCGTAATTCAATGCGAGGTGCATCGGCAGCCATGGTCCGAGTTGCGCCTGATCCAGCTCTTTGAAGGTTTCTGGCGCGGTGTCCATGATCGCGCGCGCGGCCTGGACGGAGGCACCCATGAAAATGAGGTCGGGCTGGATGCGACGGATCTCCGCCGCGGTGCGGTCAATATCAGCGAGGTCCACCGCAAGCGCTTCGACGTTGCGATAGTGGCCGAGGTTCGACGCCGCCAGCTTGGTGAGGTTGGCGAAGCGGGTGGCCCTCTCCAGCGAACGACCCGCCATGACGATGTCGACCGGCTGGTCGTTCGTGGCGAGAAGATGCGCGAGCCTGATGGTGACGTCGCCGATGCCGATCAGCAGCAGCTTGGGTGGGTTGACCAGTGTTTTCATGATGATCCTTTCGAACGTTGAGGAAAGTTGATTTGGGGGTGACTAGATCTCTAGGACGGCCCGTAGATGGGCGACCATCCCCAACAGTTCGACGCGCTCAGCGTCGGACGCATGGACGGATTCGGCGAATTTCACCGCATTGCCGATCCTGTTGAGAATCAATGCGATAGAGAACCTCTCGGGAGAGGCGATCCGTTCGAGATTCGAACGAAAGGTCTTGCCGGTCAGTGTGGCCGGATGCTCGAACATGGAACACGCCGAGTCAGACGGAGCCGGCCACGACGATTGCTCCTCCAGCATTTCCTCTCGGAAGTCCAGCTCGGCCACCTCCGGTGACACCGTCGCCAAAGCGCCCCGAAGGGACATTGCCGAATGGCGCGACGCCAGGTCGTGCGCCCAGATTACGTTGCCCCTGCTCGAGGACACCTTGCTGCCCCCGATGCGAAGAAACCTGTTGGCCTTCAGCGTGACTGGCATCATCTCGGGAACATCGAGGATCCGCGCGAGCAGCGGGAACAACACGGCGTAGTAGTAGCTGTTGTCGAATCCGAAGTAGCAGGTGACCCGCGGCCGGCACCCAGCCGTCGACAGCTCTCTCTTGAGCTGATCGAAACTGATGTCGGTCGGCAGACCCATGAGCTGTCCCAGCGCATAGCAATGCGCGAAGAAGATCTCGAACCACGGGTTGATCACCCTGCCTGGCGCGACCGTGTATCCGTACTCGCTGCGGAAGGTCAGCGCGACGCGACCGGGTTCCAGCTCGTCGATGAACCGAACCAAAGCCGGATTGTCCAAGCCGATCTCACGGTGCCGACTCTGCAGCCACAAAACGTCGTCGCCGTCGATCATCAGCACCGTCGGCAGCGGCGAGTCGTCGACCTCGACGAATTCGCCGGAGCCGGTGGACTCCTCGACAGGGCCGATGACGCGTGTGAGGTCCATCGGGTTGCCACAGTTCTCGCATACGTTGAGGAAGGCACGCTGCAGACAGGTGGGGCAGGTTCCGGAGGCG
The DNA here is from genome assembly GCF_044452905.1 of Mycobacterium sp. NPDC051804. Classification (NCBI taxonomy): domain Bacteria; kingdom Bacillati; phylum Actinomycetota; class Actinomycetes; order Mycobacteriales; family Mycobacteriaceae; genus Mycobacterium; species Mycobacterium sp. NPDC051804. The sequence continues at coordinate 73,898 of NZ_JBITCD010000007.1, forward strand.
AATGCTTCGACGGCCCCCTGCCAGGTGTCGGCAGCGACGAACTCCGGCTGCCGAAGGGCTCGGTCGCTGCCGAACAGTTCGGCAAGACCCGTGTCGAGGTAGGCGCGGTAGTCATCGGTGGTGTTGTCGATGACCTGGTCGAAACGTATTCCGAAGCCTTGGAAGTCGGACCGGATCAATGCGGTCATCTCGTCGCGGAACTGCAGCGTCTCCTGACCGAGCTGACTGGCTTTCCTGGCCACATAGGTCTGGTAGTTGTCGATGTGCGACACGTGCGCCGCATGGCTACCGACCGCACCGAGCAGCCGTCGATTCAGGTCTGCGCGCAGATACGGTCCCGATACATGTCCGACGTGTAGGCCACCGTTGGGAGTCGGTGGCGGCGTGAAGATCACGTCGGTGTGCTGTTCAGTCATAAGGCAGAACACTATGAACGCCGACGACACGTTGGCATAGGTCGATCGGCCCACCGGCCTGGTGAAACCGCTGTCCCCCAATCGGCGGACAAGTGGCCTCCCCGCTGCGACGGCCGATCAGCGGATATCCGCTTGTTCCACGCCCACATACGTTTTCCCCATGACATCTACGGCGAGGGACCAGGCACCGCCCCGCGTTGGTCGCTCTGGCTTCGCCGACTGCCCGCCGCAGATCTGGCTGCTGCTCGTCGGCAGCTTTCTGGTGCGCGCGTTGGGATTCGCCTATCCCTTCATGAGCTACTTCGTCGCCGATCGTGGGCACGGCCCCACGGTCGTCAGCCTCGTGTTGGCGGCGTGCGGTGCTGGCTGGGTGCTAGGCCTACTGATCTGTGGCTCGCTGGTCGACCGCATCGGCGGACGTCTGACGTTGATGACGGCGATGGTCGGTGCGGCCGCGGTGCTGTGCGCGCTGGCCGTGTCGCACAGCGTGCCGATGTTGGTCGGCGGTGCCGTGGTGTTCGGCCTCCTGTTCGATGCACCGCGCCCGATCATCAGTGCTGCGATCACCGAGCTGATCCCGGATAGCGCACAGCGGGCAAGAATCGACGCCTTCCGCTATGGATGGGTGGTCAACGGTGGCGGAGCCATCACCGGTGCGCTCGGCGGGCTGTTGGCGATTCGGATCGGTGTGCCGGCACTATTCCTGGTGCATGCGGCCGCGTGTGCGACCTTCGCCGCGCTGGCGCTGTCGTGCCTGCCCCGCGAATCGCTTAGCACGACGCCGGCCGCTGCAATGACGGGCTACCGGCAGGCGTTCGCCGACAGGCGCCTTGTCCTGCTCTACCTCTCCAGCGTGGCGACGTTGACGGTGATGACCGCCCTTTTCGCCGACATACCGATGGTGATGCGGTTGCACGGCCTCGGCCCAGACGCGTTCGGCTGGGCACAGGTGGCGAACGCACTCGGAGTTGTCCTGCTGACGCCCGTGATTACACCGTGGCTGAGTGAGCGAATCGCGATTCGTCCGAGACTGGACATCTTGGCGGCCGCGACGCTGTGGACGACGGCGTGTATGGCAATCGCCGCATTTGCCACCACCACAACGGGTTTCAGCGCGGCGGGCTTCGGGGTAGCGCTCGGCGAGACAGCCTGGTTCGTTGTCGGCGTCGGCGTCGTCCACCGGATCGCGCCACCGGAGCGACGTGGCATGTACCACGGTGTATGGGCCACCACGCTGCCGGTCGCATGGATCGTGTCGCCGCTGTTGGCCGCGGCAAGCCTCGAAAACGGCGGGCCCCACATGGTCGCCACCACCACAGTTGTCGTCGGACTGCTCGGTGCCGCGCTGTGCATCCCGCTGGCGCGTCATCTGCAGACCGAAGAACCCAAGTAACAACCAAATTGGAAAGGAAAGAACATCATGATGACCACCACTACATTTCTGCAGTCCGCCGCGCGCGACGAGGTTGCGCGGCTCCTGGCGTCCAAGCCGTTCGAGGCCGAACCCAGCGATCTCGCCAGGGCACAGCACCTGCGTGAGGCCACCACGCACGTCCAGATCCCCGGCCTCTGGCTCGAATTCGGTGTCAGCATCGGGACATCCACCGCGACGCTCGCAGAGTGTGCCGCGGCAGCCGACGCACCTCTGTATGGATTCGACAGCTTCGAGGGACTGCCCGAGGAGTGGGTCGTGTCAGACGACGAGACTTGGTCGAAGGGCGCGTTCACCGGTCGCCCGTCGGAAGTTCCCGGCAATGTCGAGCTCATCGACGGCTGGTTCGAGGACACAGTGCCCGGCTTCGTCGAGACCCACCCGGGCCAGGTGGCGTTCGCCCACATCGATTGTGATCTCTACAGTTCAACCGCGACCGTCTTCTCGGCGATCCGCGAACGCCTCACCGCCGGAACCGTCATCGTGTTCGACGAGCTGTTCAACTACGACCGGTACTACGAGCACGAGATGCGGGCCCTCATCGAGCTCGGCGACTTGGGTGTCAGCTGGCGCTACCTCGGATATGTGCCGGCGCGGTATGCGGCCAGCATCATCCTGACCGCGGTTTCGTGACGTAGGCTGGGCGCGAAAACGTTGCGTGTAGAAGTAGTTTGAGCGGTAACACCCCATCCTGCCGTTGACCCGGCAGAACTGAACCGCAGCGCGACGTGCGGGAGTATCGTCTGCCTTCTCTGCGAAGGAGGCGACCCATGAGGCCTGTTGTAATGTTCGCGGTATCGTTCACCGCCGTGGCTCTTACCCTCAGCCCGGTGGCTCTCGCCGAACCAACTCCCGAGGACTGGTTCTCGAAGGCGCTCAGCGGGAACGGGGTCAACTATCAGGGCCGTGTTTCCTTTGACGAAGTCGTCGCCGAAGGCCGGATGGTTTGCGCGGCGCTGGACAGATCTCCCGGGCATACGTCGTATCTGTCCGCGGTCGAAAGTATCGTTGCCAAGGGGATTTTCACGGAAAAGGAGGCAGACGGCATAGGAAGTTCAGCGGTCGCCGCGTTCTGCCCCAAGCACAACGACTCGCTATTCGCCTGAACGCGCACACCGGCACCACTATCGCGCCAGTCCCGCGACGATCTGGGTCGACGAGCACGCGGGCGTGGCTGCGGCACTCGCGGCGCGAAATACACCGTGAGCGCCACCTCGTCCCGGAGACTGTGGCTATGAGTGTCGCTGTGTTGCGCAAGATGTTCGAGGAGATGGTGGTCGCCAAGGACATCAGGGCCGCGGACCGGTTCTACGATCCGTCGTTCGTGATGTACTCGAATGGGGTGGCGCAGAACTTCGACGAGTTCGTAGCGAGTCACCGCACCGTGTACGGCACAGAGATCAGTTACGCCGTTGAGTACGACGAAGAGGCGTGGGTCGAGACGGAGGACAAGGTCGCCGGCCGGGTCTGGATCACTACGAGCCGCCCCGACGAGACTCCTACGCGTATCGAAGTAGTGCTCATCGCCGCCTTCGAGGACGGCCGGATCACCCGCGTCTGGGAGACGACGTGGCCCAGCTGGAACGAGTTGCCTGCGTTCGAGACGTATTGAAGCGGATTGTCACCCGCTGTGTTGGGATCTCTCTACTTTCCGATGTTCCTTTCGTGAGCGAGAGGAAATAACGGCGGCCGGTCAGGCCATCTCGGGAACGTGCAGATGGGCGATCGCCAACTCGAAGTTGCATTCGTCGAGGACCTCTGCGGAGGCTTCCCGCGTACTTGCAGACCTCAGTTCCTCGATCTTGCTCATGTTGTGCTGCAGTGCTTCGACGCTGTCGTAGGCCACCGAGGACACTCCGCGTCCCGTTGCTCTGTCGACCAACAGGCTTACGCTGCAGAGCCCTTCGTGGTCGTTCAACGCCGGCAGTACCCCCATCTTGAAGATATCGATGCCCCGCTCGATCTGGTCGGGCTCTACCTTGACCCAGGTGGCGCGGACGCAGGCGCCCTCGCGGGACTCATGGTCACGGTGTAGGACCGCGATTTCCCATTCCGCGATGTCCGGTTCGCCGCCGAACTGCTCTGCGGCGCGTTGACGAATTTCCCGTACCGCCTCGTTGCTGGCGCGCATCGCCTCTTCGGTCTCCCAGGCGGTGGTGACGATGCAGCGGCCCGATGACCGGTCGATCAACAGCGAAAGACCGATATAACCGTCGATGCCCTCGAGTTCGGACATCACGTTGTCACGGACATTGGCAATGCCGACGTCGATTGACCCAGTGTTCGATTGAAGGGTGGTCGTTCGCGCATACACAATCTGCCTCCTCTGATGACGGGGCAGCGTCTCGACGGCGCTGCCGTCGGGATTTATCGTCCTCCGTCGGGCAGTGTGCGGCAAGGTGTCATCGGAACAAGACCGATACTCACGTCGCGATGCACCACACCACGACTGAACTTGTCGCAGCCGCAGCCGCAGTCGCTGTCGGCGGGCGCGGGTCGCTCGGGCAGCATATCGACGCCCGCTGTCTGCTCTCTGTGTGTGCCCGTAAAGATGAAGAGTCCGTCAATCGGTGTAGCCGCCGATTCGGGGTGAAGTCGGGGCCGAAACGCCCGAACGCGAGCGGCGCCGCGAGCAAGTGTTTGCTATTTGGATGGCGTGTGCCGTGCGCTTGATTGTCCCGGCCCGCGGAGGGCTAGATCGACCCTCGCCGTGATCCGCTCGGCGATGGCGTTGGCTCGTCCGATTGGTCGTACGCGGCCTTCCCGCCGATTAAACGTGTGTTAGATCTATCCTGCCGCCGTGTCGTCCGTCACAATACGAAGGCCAACATCTCTGCGGAGGGATGGAAACGTGAGGTCTTCCAGGACGGCCGATACTTGGCCGGATCTCAGTTCATGGATGGTGCGCACGTGATCGTCCGATTAGGCGAGCGGTATCCGTCGCTCGCCATGCTAGTCGCGGTGCCGCTGGCTGTAGTCGGCTTCGCCGGGGTGGCCACACGCCCATCGCTCTTCGTGCCGCTGCTGCTTCTGGCCGCATTGGCTCTAGTCCTCATCGAACTCCTGGCTGACCAGCAGAGATTGGGTGAGCACCGTAGGCAGGTCGCGGGTCGCCACGAGAAAGGGCGCAGCGCAGGACGCGGCGACCGAGGGTGGGCGCAAGCCCCACCGGATCCGCCGCAGCGGGACTTGGAAGAGCGTGCGCGCAGAGAAGCTGCCGAAGCCGAAGCGCAGGCCGCCGAGACGCGAGCGCGGGCAGAAGCCACCGAAGCCCAGGCCTTGGCCGCCAGTTCCGAAGCGCTGGTCGCTGAAGCCGAAGCGCTGGCCGCCGAGGCTCGAGCGCAGGCAAAAGCCATCGAAGCGCAAGCGCTAGCCGCCGAATCCGAAGCGCTAGCCGCCGAATCCGAAGCTTTGATTGCCGAGGTCAAGGCGCAAGCGGGAGTCACCGAAGCCCAAACCCACGCCGCCGAAGCCAAGGCCTACTCACGGGCGCGGACAGAAGCTGCCGAAACTGAGGCACGCGCCGCCGAGACGAGGAAGCTGGCAGAAGCCGCCGAAGCCCACGCACGCGCCGCCGAGGTGTGGGCACAAGCAGAAGCCGCCGAAGCCCAAGCCCGCGCCGCCGAAGCAAGAAAGCAAGCAGCAGCCGCCGAAGCACAAGCACGCGCCGCCGAAGCCTGGGCGCAGGCAGAAGCCGCCGAAGCCCGGGCCCGCGCCGCCGAGGTGGGTGCCTGCCTGCAGGCGCAAGCCGAAGCCGCCGATACCGAAGCACGCGCCGCCGAAGCGAAGAAGCAAGCTGAGGCCGCCGAAGCCCAAGCCCGCGCAGCGGAAGCAAGGGCGCAGGCAGAAGCCGCCGAAGCCCGCGGGCGAGCCGCCGAAGCGCGCGCGCGGGCGTCGCAATTACGTCTTGACGCAGGAGCCGGGAAACGCTTTCCCCGGGTGGATTGACCGCAGCGGTGGTTTTGGGGAAGAACCCGCGCGCAGTGCAGCACCAACACGCTGGCCGTCCTGGTGTCGGGTGGCAATCACAAATCTGCTCAGCCCTTCAGGACCACCGGCTTCATACCGCTTGTAGGCGACGCTCAACTCCCTCATCTAGGGAGTGTCAAGGATCAACCGGAATAGGTGTAAAGCATCAGTCGAAACACTGTCGCGCATCAGCCGAAGTCAAAACGTCAACCATCACCGATGTCATACACAAAGAAAGTGGGGCGGGCGGGGCTCGAACCCGCGACCAATGGATTATGAGTCCACGGCTCTAACCAACTGAGCTACCGCCCCCAGCTGATGCGGCACCTATATTCGCATGTCCTAACCGGCAGAGACCGTCTGCCCGTCGGCATCGACCGAGAACAGCTCGGTGCCGTCGGTCACCAGTGGGGCGTCAACCCCCAGCGACACCATGATCTTGTTGGCCGCGTTGCGCATGATGTCCAGCGTCAACTCGAACGCCTGATCCTCCGAGAAATGCCGTCGCACCCCAGCGGCGATCTCGGACGTGATCTGCGACGGCGTCCAGATCATCGCGTCGACGAACCGCAACGCCGCCTTGTGCGCATCGGTCAACTTCTCCGATGACTCGTACTGCTCGATGTCGCTGTACAGGTGCTCCGACCCGCCGGCATCCAGCGCACTGGTCTCCCGCCGCGACTTGCACAGTCGGCAGTTGTGCTGCGCCGCCCCCCGCAGCCGCACAACCTCCGTCGTCACCGGATCCAGCCCGCGCAGGCGCGCCACTGCGGGCAGGAACCCGTTCAGCAGGGCGTCCGTCGGGTCGGAGTCGTGATCCCACTCGACGACGTCACCGCCGTTGCCAGCCCTGCGCAGCCCCAACGCCTCGAACCCCGCCCACACCCGCGGGACGAAGTCCGCGACGAAGATCATCACAACGGTCCGAAACACGTTGTTACCTAGCGCTGTTGACAGCAGCTTGCGCTGGTTGTCGGTGATGCCCGATACGTCGACCGCGAACTGTTCGGCGAACGTACACACCAGCGGCTCGTGCTCAGCGCCTCCGTCGATCAGGTCGATCTCCATCGGCAGCGGATGCAACGACAACGCCCTGCCGCACGTCAGCCTCGTCAGCGTGTCGAGGCGCCCGTCCCCTGATGACATCGCGACCAGGGCGGCGATCCGCTCGGCCAGGTTTTCGTCGCTCATCGACCGATTATTGCGCCTGACTCACCGAGGACATGTGGAAGTCGGGTATCCGCAGCGACGGCATCGTCACCCGCGTCACCCAGTCGCCCCACTCCCGCGGCAGCGTGCGGTCGGTGGCGCCGGCCTCGGTGGCCCGCCGCAGCAGGTCCAGCGGGCTCTCGTTGAAGCGGAAATTGTTGACGGCGGCCGTCACCTCACCGTCTTCGACGAGGTAGACGCCGTCGCGGGTCAGGCCCGTCAGCAGCAGCACCGCCGGGTCGACCTCGCGGATGTACCACAGCGTCGTCAGCAGCAGACCCCGCTCGGTGCTCGCGATCATGTCCGCCAGACTGGCCGTCCCGCCGGTCATCAGCAGGTTGTCCGCGGGCACCGCGACCGGCGCGCCGAACTCCGAGGCCGACGCACGCGGATACGCCAACGTGCTGATCGTGCCGTCGCGGATCCAGTCCGCGCGCCCGATATCCATCCCGTTGTCGAACACCGATGCGCGCTCCGACGACGCCGACGCCGTCACGAACGGTGTACACGCCAACCCCTCGGCGAAGGGATCGGAATACAGCGTCAACGGGAGATCGGTGAGCTTCTCCCCCACCCGCGTCCCGCCGCCGGGAGCCGACAGTGCGGTGCGGCCCTCCTCGGCGCCGCGGCCGTCCATCGTCCACCACAGATAGATCATCATGTCCGCAACTGTCGACGGCGGCATGATCGTTTCGTACCGGCCGGCGGGCAATTCGACGCTGCGCTTCGCCCAGCTCAGCCGAGTCGACAGTCGCTCGAGCATCGAATCCGTTGGCACGTCACCGAAGTCGGGCGTGCTGAAGCCAACCCATGCGCTGGCCTCGTCACGCTTGCCGTTGATCTCCACTGAGCCCGTGGGCTGGGTGAAACGCCGCCGCTGCCCGGTCGAGGTGGCCAGGAACGTCGTCTCGACCTTGTGCGTGGCGAACCCGTACAGCTGATCCGTACCGCTGAACCCGCGTGCCGCGAGGCTGCCTGCCACGTCGAGAAACGCCTGCACGCTGGTGCCCGCCACCGGGGCGTCCCAATCAAGAGGTGCGTCACCCGCGGGCAACGGCGGCGCGCTGTCCGGAGCGTCGGGCGCTGAGAGCGCCGTGTGCTGCGACGCCGCCACCAGGCCGGCGATCGACGACGGGTCTACGTCACTGGACCGCACCGACCCGACCCGCGCGGTCTTTCCTTGTCGCACAATCGATATCACCGCAGTGCTGCGACTCACCGATTCGCCGTTGGTGGTCATCGAGTTGCCCGCCCACCGCAGCGACGCGTCCGCGCGGTCGGTCACCAGGACGACAGTCTCGTCGGCCTTACCCAGCCGACTGGCCTCGGCCAGGGCAAGGTCGACTACCTGCTGTGCTCCGATCACCGACTACCGCCCCGACTCGTCGCGCGTATTGAGTACGTTCACCCCGCGGAACAGCGCCGACGGGCAGCCGTGGCTGACCGCCGCGACCTGGCCCGGCTGTGCCTTGCCACAGTTGAACGCGCCGCCGAGGCGCCACGTCGACGGTCCGCCGACGGCTTCCATCGATCCCCAGAAGTCGGTCGTGGTCGCCTGGTACGCGACGTCGCGCAGCTGACCGTCCAGGCGGCCGTCGCGGATCCTGAAGAACCGCTGCCCGGTGAACTGAAAGTTGTAGCGCTGCATGTCGATCGACCACGATTTGTCGCCGACGATGTAGATGCCGTCCTGCACGCGGGAAATGAGATCGTCGGTGCTCAAGTCGTCCGTCCCGGGCTGCAGCGACACATTGGCCATCCGCTGGATCGGTACGTGATGCGGCGAGTCGGCGTACGAGCAGCCGTTGGACCGCGCAACACCCAGCCGAGGAGCGAACACCCGGTCGAGTTGATAGCCGACAAAGATGCCGTCGCGCACCAGGTCCCAGCTCTGGGCCTGCACACCGTCATCGTCGTAACCGACACTGGCCAAGCCGTATTCGACGGTGCGGTCGGCGGTGACATTCATCACCGGCGATCCGTAGCGCATGGTGCCCAGCTTGTCTGGCGTCGCGAAAGACGTGCCCGCGTATGCGGACTCGTAACCGATCGCGCGATCGTACTCAGTGGCGTGCCCGATCGATTCGTGGATCGTCAACCACAGATTGGTCGGGTCGATCACCAGGTCCGTCGGCCCCGCCAAAACGCTGGGCGCCTTCGCCTTTTCGGCCAGCAGGGACGGCAGCTGCGCCAGCTCGTCGGACCAATTCCACACCTCGTCGCCCGCGACGACTTCCCAACCCCGGGCCATCGGCGGCGCCAGCGTGCGCATCGTCTCGAACGACCCGGCCGCGGCATCCACGGTCACGGCGTCCAGCGTCGGCATCAACCGCACGCGCTGCTGGGTGATCGACGAGCCGAACGTGTCGGCGTAGAAGGTCTGCTCCTTCATCGCGTGCAACCCGGCCGAGACGTGGTCGACGCCGTCGGCGGCCATCAGCCGTCCGGAGTACTCACCTAGCACCGCGACCTTGTCCGCCGCAGCGATGCCGAACGGGTCGATGCGGTAGTCAGACACCCAGCTGACATCCGAGTAGACCGGCTCGGGCGCCAGTTCGATGCGCTCGGCGTTCAACGGCGCCAGCGTCGCCGCGACGTGCACGGCTCGGCGCGCCGTCTCTGCGGCCGTGCCGGGATGGAGTTCGGCGTGGGAGGCGAAGCCCCAGGTGCCGTCGACGATGACCCGCACCGCCAGGCCGATCTCGCGGTTTACGACGGCCGCTTCCAGCTCACCGTCGCGCAGCTGAATGTGCTCTGTCGTGATCGCGTGTACGCGCAGGTCGGCGTAGCTGGCTCCGGCGGCGATCGCCGCGGACAACGCCGCATCGGCCAGGTCATGGCGCGGCAGTGCGAGGAAGTCGGGGTCGACTTGGCGTTGCGCTGTCACGCCACCACCGTAATAGCCGCCCCGACACGCCAATGCAGGCGGCAGCGACGTCTCAGTTAGCCGGCAGTGGGTGTCTAGCGCGTGGCGGCGCTGGTGCCCAGGACCGTGAGCTCCAGCGCGAGCGCCGTCCCGCACACCACGATCACGATCGTGAGCGCCCACCAATCGAGAGCCTTCGGACCCGACGGACGTGCCGAAATCTGCCCTGCGCCGCCGCGAGCCGTGATCGCGTCGCCCATCTCATCGGCCCGCCGCAGAGAGACGGTGACGGCCGCCGCGAGCAGGTCGACGAGCTCGAGCATTGCGGCGCGGACGCGCCCTCGCCGGGTGGCCGCCTCGCCCTTGGGCCGCAGCCTGCGCGCCGCGTAGAGGACACGGAATTCGTCGATCAGCATCGGGAAGGCCCGCAGCGCCAACGCCAGCGCCACCGCCCATTCGTCGACGGGTATGCGCAAGGCCTTCAGCGGCCGCCCCAGTTTGGCTACGGCGGGCGCGATTTCGGCGACGTTCGTCGTCCACGACACCATCGCGCCGAGGCCGAGCAGAACGATCGACAACGCGGTGATACGCAGGAAGTTGAACAGTCCGCCGAACCCGACCTCGACCGAGCCCAAGTCGACGACGGGGCTGCCACCCGCGAAAGTCGCTGTGAGACCGCCGAAGAACAACAGAATCCAAAGCCAGCCCGGTATCGGAGGCAGCACTCCCCGGGGTATCCGTGCGATCCGCGCGGCGACGAGCACCAGTACGGCAACCGCGCCGATCGGTACCCAGCCCGGGTAGAAGGTCATCAACACACCGATGGCCGCGACCATGAGCAGCTTGGTTCCCGCCCACAGCCGATGGATGGCGCTGTTACCCGGAACGGGGCGCAGCAGCACGACCGACCGGCGCGGCCGCTTGTTCGCGGTCGGGGCGGTCACGATCTGTCTCCCGCCGCCGTCGGAGTCGCGGCCAGCACCCCGTTGTGCAGATGCAGAGTGCGCGGACACACTTCCTCGAGGCCCGAGAAGTCGTGGGAGATGATGACGATGGTCAGTCCTGAGTTGCGCCGCAGCTCACCGAGGAGTCTCAGCAGCCCGCGCTGACTCGCCGCGTCCAGTCCGGCGAGCGGTTCGTCGAGGATCAGCGCACGCGGCTTGCGCATCAACAACCCGGCCAGCACCACGCGGCGCATCTGGCCACCGCTGAGCTGGTCGATGCGTCGCTTCGCCAGCGCCTTGTCCAGGCCGACCATGGCCAGCGCCTCGCCCACCCGCTTACGGTCACGCCGTGAGAATCCGGCGGCCGACGCGATCTCCAGATCGACGCGACCTCGCATCAGCTGTAAGCGAGCGGCCTGGAACGAGATGGCCACGGCGCCAACCTGATCGGACACCGGCTCCCCGTCGAGCAGACAGTTGCCGCCGGTTGGGACGGTGAGCCCCGCCATGATCCATGCCAGCGTCGATTTGCCCGACCCGTTGAGCCCGTGGATCAGCAAGCCGTCGCCCTCGTTGACGGTAAAGGTGATATCACGCAAAGCCATTGCAGCCCAAGGTGTTCCACTGCCATATTCGTGGTTCACGCCGCGGACTTCGAGCACCGGCTTGTCGGCGGGGTGATCCCCCGCCACAGTGGCCGCAGGCGCCGAGGCGGTCTCCACCATGTCGGTGTTGTCGGCGGCGCCACCGTTGCCGGTCAGGTTGACGGCGCGGTCGGCGGCATCGGCCTCGTCGTTGTAGTGGGTGATGTGCACCAGCGACATGTCGTGGTGTTTCGTCAGCCCGGCCAACACCGACATCAGCGCACCGCGGCCGTCTTGGTCGACCATGCTGGTGACCTCGTCGGCGATCAGCAGAGAGGGTTCGCGCGCCAGCGCCGCCGCGACCGCGAGGCGCTGCAGCTCACCGCCGGACAGACCGCCGGTGTCGCGCTCAGCCAATCCGTCCAGCCCGACCTCGCTGAGCAGCTTGGGAATATCGGTGGTCTTCCCTGGCGGCAGGCCCCACACCACGTCGTCGGCGACTCGGGTGCCCAGCACCTGACTCTCGGGATGCTGCATGATCACCGCCGTACCGCCGAGCCGGCCGAGCCCCACACCGCCGGGCCGGTCGATGGTGCCCGCAGTCGGTTCACGTCCGGCCAGCATCAGCATCAAAGTGGTCTTGCCCGAACCGTTGGCGCCGGTGATCGCGAGGTGCTCACCCGGTTCGACATTCAGCGACACCGGGCCGAGCGCGTCGTGATCGGCATTCGGATAACGGAACCGGACGTCGTGCAACTGCGTCGGCACGGGTGCGATCGTTCCGGTGTCGGCCGACGACTCGAGCTTGTGCACATCAGGGATGGTGACCAGTCGCGACATCACTCGCGACAACGCCCACCAGCCGATGAGTGTGACGAACGCGATAGACCACACCGACGATGCGAAGAACAAGATCGGCCAGTAGTCCAAGGCGGTGGCGAAGTCGCGCTTGAGCTGTTCGGCCAGGCCCTCCATATTGGGGACGCTCGCGATGATCGCGGCGACCCCGCTGACGTTGGCAGTCATCGATTCGAAGATCAGGTGTCGCAGCCGCGCCAGGACCGCGAGGGCCGTCACGACGACGACACCGAAGAGCGCACCGGCGACGAGTGAACAGAGAAAAACGGTCGTCGTGCCGCGCCCTCGACGCTTGACGATGCCGGTCAGCCCGCCGATGTAGGCACAGTTGACGACGGTCATGAAGCCGCCGAGGCCGGCGATCAGGAACGCGATGATCGCGCCGGCCACGGTCGCGGTGAGCAGCACGCGCAGCCGGTAACGGTAGGCCAGCAGACCCATCGGGACGGTGCCGAGCAACGAAAGGCCTGCGGCGAAGGGAACGACGACGGCGATGATCGCTGTCGCCGCTGAGAGTGCCGCGATCACCGATGCCTGGGCCAGTTCGCCCGGGCTCAGCGCACCGGAACGGCGAGTCACGCCCAGATCCCCGGTCACGGCCATTGCACGATTCTGCCAGTCAATTTCTAAGAACGGGCGTCGCCTCACTGCGACCAGCAATCGGTCTCGCCGTGGTTTGAACTGCATAGTCAAACTATGTAATAGTGGTGACATGACTCAGACCCTCGGAGCCGACCTGTTGCACGTGGTCGCCCGGATCAATCGACTCGCCACGCAGCGCGCACGGCTACCCCTGCCGTTCGCGCAGGCGCGGCTGCTGTCGACGATCGAGGACCAGGGGCCGACCCGGATATCGGATCTTGCGGTGCTCGATCACTGCTCGCAGCCGACGATGACCACCCAGGTCCGCAGGCTCGAAGACGGGGGTTACGTCTCTCGCAGCGTCGACCCCGACGATGCGCGGGCCGTGCTGGTCCAGATCACGTCCAAGGGAATCGAGACGTTGCGGCAGGTGCGCGTGGACCGCGAAGCCGCCATCGATCCGTATCTGGAGCGTCTCGATGCCGCGGACCGGCAGGCACTCAGTGAGGCGGTGCGTGTGTTGCGCGGGCTTCTCTCGGATGCCGCCTCCCCCAGCACCGCCAAATAATCGCGATACGAAAAGGAGTATTCGCCCGTATGTGGCGTCAACCCAAAGCTGTTTGGGCCGTTGCCTTCGCGTCCGTCGTCGCGTTCATGGGTATCGGCCTCGTCGACCCGATTCTCAAGCCGATCGCCGACAACCTGAACGCATCGCCGTCGCAGGTGTCGTTGTTGTTCACGAGTTATATGGCGGTGATGGGCGTCGCGATGCTCATCACCGGCGTAGTGGCCAGCCGCATCGGCCCGAAACGCACACTGCTGCTCGGCCTTGTGGTGATCATCGCGGGCGCGGGCCTGGCCGGCATGTCGGAGACCGTGACCGAGATCGTCGGTTGGCGGGCGCTGTGGGGTCTGGGTAATGCGCTGTTCATCGCGACGGCGTTGGCGACGATCGTCAACTCGGCGCGAGGCTCGGTGGCGCAGGCGATCATCCTGTACGAAGCCGCGCTGGGTGTCGGTATCGCGGTCGGCCCACTGGTCGGCGGTGTGCTCGGGTCGATCTCGTGGCGCGGACCGTTCTTCGGGGTGTCGGCGTTGATGGCGTTCGCCGTCGTCGTCACCGCATTCCTGCTGCCGTCGACGCCACCCGCCGAACGCGCGACGACGCTGGCCGACCCGTTCCGGGCGCTTCGCCACCGCGGTCTGCTCGGTGTCGCAATCACCGCGCTGCTGTACAACTTCGGCTTCTTCACATTGCTGGCGTTCACGCCGTTCCCGCTCGACATGAGCGCCCATGAGATCGGTCTGATCTTCTTCGGCTGGGGTGTCGCGTTGGCGTTCACGTCGGTGGTCGTCGCGCCGCGGTTGCAACACCGTTTCGGGACGGTGCCGACGCTGCTGGTGAACCTGCTGGCCATGACGGCGACCCTGGTGCTCATGGCCCTCGGCACGGACAATAAGACCGTGCTGGCGACGTGTGTGGTGGTTGCCGGGTTGTTCATCGGCATCAACAACACGTTGATCACCGAGACCGTGATGAAGGCCGCACCGATCGAAAGAGGTGTCGCCTCAGCGGCTTACAGCTTCGTGCGGTTCTCCGGTGCCGCACTGGCGCCATGGCTGGCCGGTGTGCTCGGTGAACGGGTCAACGTCCATGCGCCGTACTGGGTCGGCGCGGCGGCAGTACTGCTTGCCGCCGGTGTCCTGGCGATCAGTAGCTCCCATCTGACGACTATCGATGACGAAGAGGAACTCGACGACGTCAGCGAGGCGACGGCCATCACCGTCGGCAGCGACAGCTAGAGCGCGAACGTCAGGAACTGGGTGATCTGGCTAGGCGAGAAATTGTCGTCGCTGACCAGCACCAGCGACTGGCGTCCGCCGGAAAGCGTCGGCCCGAACGTGAGGCCCTCCACGTTGTCCAGCGCCGCAACCGCGCTCGTCAGGTCAACGAGCAGCGTCTTGTGCATCGTCCGCACCGGTACTCCCGAGAGCGACGACCGCGCCAGCACGTCTTCGGCGTCACCGACGCTGACCCGATAGATGCGTGCCGCAGTGTGGGTGCCGAAGCCGCGTTCGATCGCCAGGAAGTTATCGTCGTCGAGCGCCAACAGGTCCGACAACCCGTTGTCGCTGCCCGGACCAGCGGTTGCCGGATCGAGCGGATAGGCGTACTGCGCTGTCGCCGAACGTGATTCGACATCGAAGCGGGTGATCCGCGTCAGCGCGCCCGCCGCTTCGGTGGGCGATTCACGGTCGTTGTATCCGGGGCCTTCCATGCCCGCCCACAGGTATCGCCCACTCGGGCTGAGGGTGAGGCCTTCGAGTCCGTTGTTCTGACGAGGCCCCTTCGGGTCCATCGACATGCGCAGCACCGGGGGCAGCGCGAACTCGCCGATGTAGCCGCCGTCGAGCGTGGCGATCCGCACCCATGGGTCGAGCAGAACCGGGCCATTCGGGTCGTCGGTGATGCGTTCGCCCTCGCTGGACCAGTACAGCACCTGCCGCCGCGCGTCGAACGCGATGCCCTCGGGGTCGGGCGGCACCACGGGCGGCCGTGCGCTGGCGTCGAGCGGCGGAAACGGCTGACCGTCCGTGTCCAGCCAGGGGCGGGTCGATACGAACTCGACCTGAGCAATCCCGTTATCCGACAGCGCTATTCGTGCAGTGTAGAAGCGAGCGGGATTCTTCGATGACCTGTCGTCGCTGATGACATAGTAGAGCTGCGAGCCCGGGTCGTAACTGATGCCCGACAGGCCACCGACCACAGTTCCCGCGAACGTGGTATCCCGCGCGATGTCCACCTGGCCGACGTACGTCGGTCCGGACGGCGTTGCGGTCGCGACCCCGCAGACCGGCAGCAACAGGCAGCACACGGCCGCGCCGCGGGCAAGGATAGGCACTAAAGGAGCTTATCGATGAGGCTGCCGACGCCATAAGTGGCGGCAATGGCGATCGCCCCGAATGCCAGCTGCCGCAACGATGCAAACCATACGGGGCGCCTCGTGAACTGTGCGGCTAGACCGCCCGCGATCATCAGGCCGATGCCGCCGCACAGCAATCCACCCCACAACGATTCGAATCCGAGCAGATACGGGATCAGCGGGATGATCGCACCGATCGTGAACATCACGAACGACGATCCGGCGGCGACCCACGGCGACGGCTTCTCACTGGGATCGATGCCGAGTTCTTGGACAAGGTGAAAGTTGAGTGCGCGGTTCTGGTCGCGGTGGATCTCGTCGGTCGCCCTGGCGGCGGTCTCGCGTTCCATTCCCATATCCATCAGCATCGCCACCAGCTCGCTCCGCTCGGCCTGCGGATGCTTGCGGAACGCGCGCTCTTCGACGAGGACCTCGGAGTCGATCTGCTCGTTGGAGGTCTTCACCGAGGTGTACTCCCCCAGCGCCATCGAAAACGCGCCCGCCAGCATGCCGGCGATACCGCTGATCAGGACGGTGTGTGCGTCGGCCGCGGCCGCGACACCGGCGATGAGGGCCGTGTTACTGACGAGGCCGTCCATCGCGCCGAAGGTCGCGGCGCGCAACCAGCCGCCCGTCACATTCGAGTGCCGGTGCGTGGCGCTGTGTGGCACGCCCGTCGGTGCTGCCGGTCCGCCCGTACCCGCCTTTGCCATGGCGTCGATTCAACGCCACCTGTTTCGGCTGGTCTAGCAAGGTTTGCCTAGGTTTTCCACATCACAGTTTCGCCGGGCCGTCAAACGGCTACGGTCGAGTCATGACCACCACTGCGGACCATCTACGCAACGCTCTCGACGGTCGCTGGCGCGATGTGAAGAACAAGATGCGCGAGGAGCTTTCCGGCGAGGTCTTCAAACCGCACTACACGCCGAACACCGTCATCGCCCGCACTAAGGTCGGGGAACAGCTGAAGATCATGGCCGCGCACGGGGCCGCCGAGGACGGGTTCAAGAAGGAACACGGTGGCAACGGCGACGTCGGCGCGGCGGTGACCCAGATCGAGATGCTCGCCATGTCGGACCTCTCGCTGATGGTCAAGGCGGGAGTGCAGTGGGGTTTGTTCGGCGGAGCAATCGAGAACCTGGGCACTGAGCGCCACCATGAGGCGTACGTCAAGAAGATCATCGACCTCGAGCTGCTGGGCTGCTTCGCGATGACCGAGACCGGCCACGGCAGCGACGTGCAGGCCCTGGAAACCACCGCGACCTACGATCCCGAGGCACAGGAGTTCGTGATCGACTCCCCCACCCGCACCTCGCGCAAGGACTATATCGGTGGTGCCGCTGAAACCGCCCGGGTCGCCGCGGTTTTCGCGCAGCTGATCACCCCTGACGGCGAGGGACACGGGGTGCACTGCTTCGTTGTGCCGATCCGCGACAGCGAGGGCAACGATCTGCCCGGCGTGACGACCAGTGACTGCCACTACAAAGGTGGCCTGCCCGGCGTGGACAACGGACGCATCCAGTTCGACCATGTCCGCGTCCCACGGGAGAACCTGCTCAACAAGTACGCCGACGTGGCCGAGGACGGGACGTACTCCTCGCCGATCGAGAACGCGGGCCGGCGTTTCTTCACGATGCTGGGCACGCTGATCCGCGGGCGCGTGACGGTGGGCGGAAGCGCAGGTGCCGCCGCGCGGGTCGCTCTCGACATCGCGACCCGATATGCATTGGAGCGCAGGCAGTTCGAGGCACCCGGGGAGGACAACGAGGTGCTGATCATGGACTATCTGGTGCACCAGCGCCGGTTGTTCCCGTTGATCGCGAAGTCCTACGCATTGCAGTTCGCGCAGAACGAGCTAGTCGCCAAGTGTCACGAACTGCAGACGGCCGACGATCCCGACCGCGAGGAACAGCGGGAGCTGGAGTCGCGGGCAGCCGGACTGAAAGCCGCGAACACCTGGCATGCGACGCGCGCGATCCAGGAAGCGCGCGAAGCATGCGGCGGCGCAGGCTATCTGGCCGAGAACCGGCTGATCGCCTTGAAGGCCGACACTGACGTGTTCACCACCTTCGAGGGCGACAACCACGTGCTGACCCAACTCGTCGCCAAGGAACTGCTGACCGCCTACGCCGACGACATCAAGGGCATGAGCCCGGTCGAGTGGGTGCGGTTCGCCGCGAACTTCGCCGGCGAGCGGGTGCTCAAACGCACTGCGGCCGAGACGATCATGCAGACCATCCTCGACACCCGCCAGGACAACGAGGAGGAAGGCAGTCTCTTCAACCGCGGTACACAGGTCAAAATGTTCGAGGACCGCGAGGAGTACATCCTGGCGACGGTGGCCCGCCGGCTGCAGGGCAAGTCGAAGGAGATGAGCGCATTCGACGCATTCAACTCGGTGCAGGACCATGTGCTGCACGCCGCTCGGGCGCACATGGAACGCATCATCCTCGAGGCGTTCGTCGCAGGCGTCGACTCCTGCGAGGACGAGGAGGCGCGAGAAATTCTCAACATGGTGTGCGACCTATACGCGCTCTCGGTGATCGAGGAAGACCGGGCGTGGTTCATGGAGCATCGCTTCCTGTCGACCGAACGCGCCAAGGCCGTCACCCGCGGTATCAACGAGCGGTGCCGCAATCTGCGGCCTCATGCCGAGTTGTTGGTCGACGGATTCGGCATACCCGAGCAGCTTCGCTATGCCGAAATGCTGCATCCGGAAAACATCATCGACACATAGGCACCACTAGCCCCAGCTGTCCGTGTGGCAAGTCACAATTCGCAAATTAGTGAACCGGCCCTGGCAGAACGCTGCGAGAATTTTGTGCGGGGTCCGAGGGGGCCTGCATGGCTTGAGGGGAGTAATCGATGTTCTCGTTCAGCCGGCCCAAGATGGGTCTCTCCGTTGCGGTGGCTGCCGCAGCAACTGCCGCAGTTGTGGGTGCCCTGGCGCCACCTGCGCAGGCGTTCCAGATTCAAAATCATGAGCGCGTCACCCGCGATGCGCTGCAGCCCCTCGGGGTTGATCAGACCGCGATCGCGCAGATCCTGGTCGGCCCGCCACCCGGCGCGGGCGCGGTCGGTAGCGACGCGTTCTTCGCCGATGAGTTCCGCCACATCGACAGCGCCAACAATCCCGCTGAGATCTGCAACCGGACGCAGGAGGCGTGGAACTTCTTCACGCCGATCATCCTTTCTGGCGCCGTGCCGTCAGGCCCTGGCGGCAGCGATCTGGTCGACGGCCCCGCCGCCCGCGCGGCCTTCGGCGGGCTCGCGCATGCGCTCCAGGACTTCTACTCGCACTCCAACTGGGTTGAGGACAACATCGCGATCAACCAGCTCGACCGGATGCCGCCTCCGCTGATGCCGACATGCGATCCCGCGGCGTTCCCTCCGGGCCTGCACACCGGATTCTTCGACATTCAGGCCAACCACGATGACCTGCTGGGTGGCTGCCCCCCCGGCGGCCCGCCGCCGGGATTCGTCGAGTGCCACTCCACGTTGAACAAGGACGCCTGGAACAGCCCGCGCGGCATCATCCAGGTTCCGGGCACCAACCCGCCGATCAACAACTTCGATCTCGCGGCGCAGCTGGCCACCAAGGCGACCGTCGATTTGTACAACCAGGTTCGCGACCTGGTGTCCGCCAATGCGGGACCGTGCGCCGCGGACAATCTGTTCCAGGCTGACCGGCACCAGGCCTGCTGGTAGTTCATTCACTAGCCACTGATGTCCTGGGGCTTCGCAATGCGAAGCCTCAGGACGTTTTGGTGTCGGCGGACCGTCACCCGGCCAGCTGCGCGGTGGCGTAACCCACCGGGATGTGCTCCCAGGCTTCGAGGTCGGGTTCGAAGGCGTCGGCGAAAGCCTGAGCGATCTGCTCGGCGTACATGGAATGGGCGATGGCTGCGGCCATGGCGGACCCGAGGATCCAGGCTGAGGGGCGTCGTATCAACATGCGCCCAAGGCTCGTGCATGCGACTTGGAGAGTTCTTGGAGCGGCGCGCTCGCGCTAAATAGACCTTGCTCCCCCGGCTGGACTCGAACCAGCAACCCTTCGGTTAACAGCCGAATGCTCTGCCAGTTGAGCTACAGGGGACGGCTCACCCGCGACGTCTTCATCAGCGCGGGCCGAGGCATGACTCTAGCGCACCTCCCAGGCGCACCGCCAATGCGCCTCCGCCCCACGCGCACCCAGGGAAGTGAGGCAGGATGGAAGGGAAACGCACCGTCGTCCGGGAGGGGTCTTGTGATCCGGTATGTCGCCGTATTGGCTGTCGGCTACGTGTTGGGCACGAAGGCGGGCCGACGCCGGTATGAACAGATCGCCGGGACCTACAAGGCCGTCACCGAGAGCCCAGCCGCCAAGGCGGTGATCGATGCGGGACGTCGCAAGATTGCGGATCGAGTATCGCCGGACCCACAGTTGGTCACGCTGACAGAGATCGACGACGGAACGACTGTGATCGGACCGGACGCGGTGCCGAAGGGCCGAGGGCGCTGACAGCTAGGGCGCGTAGGGATCGGTGATGGTGCGACCCGGCATCAGGGGTCCTGTGGAGAAGCCCGGTCCGCTGTTACCGTTGCCTCCTTCGAATCCGAATTCCGGGGTACCGACGTTTGCCCCGTTGCCATTGGAGTAGCCAAGGCAGTGACCGTCTTCCGCGTTTCCGAACCACGCCAGGCAGCCCGGAGGCAGGGCAACTGCGTCAGTGGCGTCACTGGTCAGCGCCGATGCTGCGAAAGGCGCCGCGACGGCGGCGACCGCAAACGCGCCTACGGCGATGAGCCGACGTGCCTGGTTTTTGGTCGATGTCACGAGTGAGCCTTTCTTAACCGTTCCCCGACGGTTGATCGCGCGCTTACCCTATCGCGTTACGCCGCGTCACGCAGTGAGGTCATCGCCGCTGGCCTGTTCCAGCAGGCTGCGGCGATACGCCTCCATGGCGACCAGGTCTCCGAAGAGGGCGTGGTACTCGTCGCCCTGCTCGACCGGAGACATGCGCTGCAACTTGGATTTGACCTCGGCGATCTGCCGCCCGACCCACACTTCCTGTAAGCGGGCCAGCACTCCGGCGATGTAACGCCGCATCTTGTCGTCGTCGTCGACGTTGATGGCTTCCACGCCGAGTTCGTTGACCAGGCCCGCGGCGGCCTCGGAACCCGCCTGCCCGCGCACCGTGTCTATCCACTGCCCGCCCGACTGCCCCGCCGATGCGCCGCCCGCCGCCGCGATCGCCGTCCGGACGGCGGCATAGCCGGGATGAGTGAAGCTCTCCACCGTCAGTGAGTCGAACACCGGCCCGGCCAGCGCCGGGTGTTGCAGCGCCGACTTCAGCGCTTCACGTTGCGGCCACAGCGTGGGGTCCGCGGGATCCGGGCGCACCTGGGCCGCCGCTTCGGGCGACGGCCTGCGGCGGGCAGCGCGCCCGCCCTGCGGCTTCCCCGTCGCGATCTCACGGACGCGGTTCACGACCTGCGCCACGTCGTCCCAGCCGACCCACCCGGCGAGCCGCCGCGCGTATTCGTCGCGCAACGCCACATCGCGGATCCGGGCCACCATCGGCACCGCGCGGCGGAGCCCGTCGACTCTCGCCTCCGGGTTGTCGTCGAGTTCCTTGTTGTCGGGCAGCAATCCGCGGATGGCGAACTCGAGCATCGGCACTCGCCGCGCCACCAGATCACGCAGCGCGCCGTCGCCGGCCTTCAGTCGAAGATCGCACGGGTCCATCCCGTCGTCGGCCACGGCGACAAACGACTTGCCCGCGACGTTCTGATCGCTGTCGAACGCCTTCATCGCGGCCTGTTGTCCCGCGGCGTCGCCGTCGAAGACGTAGATCAGCTCACCGCGAAAGAAGTTGTCGTCCATCATGAGTCGTCGCAGCATCGCCAGGTGTTCGTCACCGAACGCGGTACCGCACGACGCGACGGCCGTCGTCACTCCGGAAAGGTGCATCGCCATCACGTCGGTGTAGCCCTCCACCACGACCGCCTGATGCCCCTTGGCGATGTCGCGTTTGGCCAGGTCGAGTCCGAACAACACCGACGACTTCTTGTACAGCACGGTTTCCGGGGTGTTGACGTACTTCGCTTCCATCTGGTCGTCGTCGAAGATGCGTCGCGCGCCGAAGCCGATCACTTCCCCGCCGCTGGCGCGGATCGGCCACAGCAGACGGCGGTGGAAACGGTCCATCGGACCGCGTCGCCCCTCCCGCGACAGGCCAGCGGCTTCCAGCTCCTTGAACTCAAAACCCTTGCGCATCAAGTGCTTTGTCAACGTCTCCCACCCCGACGGGGCGAAGCCACAGCCGAACCTCGCCGCGGCTTCGGCGTCGAAATTGCGCTTGAGCAGATAATCACGCGCCGGCGCGGCCTCGTCGGACTTCAGCGCTTCGGCGTAAAACTCCTGGGCGGCGGCGTTGGCCGCGAGCAGCCGGCTGCGGCTGCCGCGGTCGCGCTGCACGTTCGTCGACGAGGCGCCGGTGTAGGTGACGGTGTAGCCCACACGGTCGGCCAGCAATTCGACTGCCTCGACGAAGCTGACATGCTCGATCTTCTGGAGGAACGCGTAGACGTCGCCACCCTCGCCGCAGCCGAAACAGTGGAAGTGCCCGTGATTGGGCCGCACATGAAACGACGGGGACTTCTCGTCATGGAACGGGCACAGGCCCTTCAACGAGTCGGCGCCCGCCCGGCGCAACTGCACGTAGTCGCCGACGACGTCCTCGATGCGCACTTTTTCACGGATGGCCGCGATGTCACGATCGGGAATGCGGCCGGCCACCGAATTAGTCTAGAGGCCGGGGCGACCGCGCTTCGTGCACTCTCTCCAGCCGTCCTTCGGTATAGGACGCGATCTGGTCGACCACGACGCGCAACCGTGCGCCGTCGTCATCCGCGGCGGTGAAATCGGCCGCGAACTGCGGGTCCAGGCTGCCCGGCGCCTGCGCCCACAGTGCAAGGGCGACTTCCTGAATCCTGGTCCGCTGATCGGCCTGGATCCCGAGATGGACGTGATCGGACATGATGAACTGCAGCGCCAGCGTCTTGAGCAGCGCCACCTCGGCGCGCGCCACCGTGGGTACCGCCAGGTCCGTGTCGAAGCGCCGCAACGGGCCGGCTCCGGCGACGGTCCTCGTCTCACTGATGGCCGCGTTGGCGAATCGACCCACGAGTTCGCTGGTCAACCGCTTGAGCGCCACCGCGGCTGCGAGCGTGCCGTCGTACTTCCCCACCGCCGCCACAACCGGCACCTGCGACAGCCGTTCGGCGGCGGCCAGCAGATCGTCCGGAGTCAACGCGGCAAAGGATTCGGCGCCCCGATGCGCCAGGGCTGCCGCCGCGTCGGCGTCGGCGAGCACACGCAGGTCGATACGTCCGGAGATGACACCGTCCTCGACGTCATGTACGGAGTAGGCAACGTCGTCGGCCCAGTCCATCACCTGAGCCTCCAGGCACGGCCGTTCGGCAGGAGCGCCATCGCGCACCCATTCGGCCGCTACGACGTCGTCTTCGTAGAACCCGAACTTGACGCGATCACCTCGGGTCCACGGGTACTTCGTGACCGCGTCGAGTGCCGCCCTGGTGAGGTTGAGCCCCGCGCTGCGGCCTTCGGCGTCAAGAACTTTGGGTTCCAACCTCGTAAGAATCCGAAAGTTCTGCGCGTTGCCCTCGAAACCGCCGAACGGTTTGGCGATCTCGTCGAGCGCGCGTTCGCCGTTGTGGCCGTACGGCGGATGTCCGATGTCATGCGCCAGGCCCGCCAGGTCGACCAGGTCGTCGTCGCAGCCCAACCCGATCGCCATCCCCCGGCCGATCTGGGCGACCTCGAGCGAATGGGTCAACCGGGTGCGCGGCGTCTCGCCCTGCCGCGGACCAACGACCTGCGTCTTGTCGGCCAGCCTGCGCAGTGCGGCGCAGTGCAGCACTCGGGCGCGGTCGCGAGCGAACGGGGTCCGGTGTTGTGTACCGGCGCCGGGCAGCGCGGCAGCTTTGGGCGGTTCGACCACCAGCCGCTCGCGGTCGAACTCGTCGTAGAGATCCTGATTCGCTGCCACCGCCGCACAGTCTGCCAGTACTAGATTGACCTGCATGCGCATCGCCCGCTTGCTCAGCGTCGTGCTCGCAGTGCTGTCCGCTGCCCTGGTACTCGCTCCGGCCGCCGCCGCCGAACCACCGTTCCGCGTGCCCGACTACGTCACCGACAGGTCGGGCGTGCTGTCGCCCGATCAGCTGGCGCAGGTCGAGAGCGCGGTGGACAACCTGTACAACGAGCGGCGCGTCCGGCTGTGGGTCGTCTATGTCGACAATTTCAACCAGGATCCGGTCGGCTGGGCCCGCGTCACGATGCAGATCAGCAGCTTCGGCGACTACGACGCACTGCTGGCAGTCGCCACCGACGAGCGGTCATACGCGTTCCTCGTGCCGTCGACTGTGGCCAGCCAGTCTGAGGCGACCGCATTGCAGCGCAATGAGATCGAGCCACAGCTGCGGCAGCGAGACTGGGCCGGTGCCGCGGTGGCCGCGGCCGACGGCCTACTCACACCGTCGGCGGCGACACCCGGCGCGGCGGTCTCGTGGGTCGGCGTGGTCGTCGCGCTGTTGGTTGTGGCGCTGATCGTGCTGGCGCTGGTCGTGTGGTCGCGGCGTCGGCGCCGCAAGCGGCGTGAAGCCGAATTCGCGGCGGCCAAGCGGGTGGATCCCTCCGACCCGCAGGCGCTGGCTTCCGTCCCGATCGATGCGCTGGATGATCTCTCCAAGATGATGGTGGTCGACGTCGACAACGCGGTACGAACCAGCGACGGCGAATTGTCTTTGGCGGTCGAGGAATTCGGTGCAGAACAGACTGAACCCTTCAGCCGTGCAGTCACCAATGCCAGGACGACACTGGCGCAGGCGTTCAACGTCCGCCAGATCCTCGACGACGCCGTCCCCGAGACAACGGCGCAGCGCCGCGACCTACTTACCCGTGTGGTGGTTGCTGCCGCGAAGGCCGACCGGGAATTGGAGGCGCAGTCGGAGGCTTTCGACAAGCTTCGTGATCTGGTCATCAATGCGCCGTCGCGGCTGGACGCCATGACCCAGCAGATGGTCGACCTCACCGCCCGTCTTGACCCATCGGAGCAGGCGCTGGCTGCCCTGCACAACCAATTCGACGCTGCCGCACTCACTTCGGTCGCCGGCAACGTGCAGACCGCACGAGAGCGTCTGGGTTTCGCCGACCGGAACATCAGCACCGCCCGCAATCTAGTCGCCCGGCCGGTCGGCCAGCAGATGGGTTTGGTCGACGCGATCCGCGCTGCGGAATCATCGCTGGGGCAGGCGCGTTCGCTGCTCGACGCGATCGACAGCGCCGGCGTCGACATCAACCGCGCCGTCGCAGCACTCCCCGAGGCGATCGCCGACATTCAGAACGGCGTGAACCAGGCCAACGGGCTGCTGCAGCAGGGCAAGACCACTTATCAAAGTGAGCTCTCAGCGGCACGGGACCAAGCTGCGGCCGCAATCGCCGACGCTCAGAAGAACGGCGGCTCCGATCCGCTTGGTGCATTCACGCGCCTGACCAAGGCTGACGCCGAACTGGATCGCCTGCTGGCGACTGTGCTCGAGGAACAAGAGGCCGCCAAACGCCTCAGCCGCGCTTTCGATCAGGCGCTGTTCTCCGCGCAGTCCCGTGTGCGGGGCGTGTCTGACTTCATCGACACCCGTCGCGGCAGCATCGGGCCCGAGGCGCGCACCCGACTCGCCGAAGCCGTGCGCCAACTTCAGGCGGCCCAGGACAAGAGGCCGACGAACATCAGCGAGGCGATCGCGCACGCCAACGGTGCCGACATGCTGGCCGGACAAGCACAGACGCTGGCGAGCAATGACGTCGCGGCAGCGCAGCGGCACTACACGTCGGGCTGGGGCGGGGGTGGCAGCGGCTCGGACATGGGCGGGGTGATCGGCGGCATCATCATCGGCAACATCCTCAGCGGCGCGCTGCGCGGCGGCTTCGGCGGCGGCTTCGGCGGCGGGCTCGGGATGGGTCGGTCGACGTCGTTCGGCGGGTCATCGCGCTCGTCGGGACGCAGCTACAGCGGCGGCGGCGGCCGCTTCTAGCTTGACGTTCTCTCGCGAACGTGCGTGTCTGCGGGCGACACGCCGCTTTGGTTGCCGAGTCGACGCACGCTCACGTGGCCCGGCTGCGCTGCAATGCAACTTCGATGCGCCGCAACATGTCCCGGGTTCGATGCCTGACATCATCGAAAACGATCGACACCAGCGACCACCCCATCTCCTGAAGGGCGGCTCGCTTCTGACGGTCTTTGCGAAACGCGTCCGGGTCACTGTGCCAATCGAAGCCGTCATACTCCACCGCGACCTTGCGATCGGGCCAAGCGAAGTCGAGCCGCCATGTTCGACCACTGCGATCGACGATTTCGTACTGAAGCACGTCAGGCGGCACTCCGCCATCGATCATCGCTAGCCGCGCCTCGCTCTCCATCGGAGACTCGGCCTCCGGCCTGGCCAGCGGAATCAATTCGCGAATCATGACGATTCCACGCCTGCCAACCTGCTGCGCTGCCGCGTCACACAGTTGGCGGGCGTCGCAGCTCCGGCTTCGTAACGCCGCATCCAATGTGGCAAGGGCACGTGCACGACCCAGGCTTCGCGCAACCTCGATCGCAGTCCACGATGGCGTCGTCGCCAGCCGTCCGTCGACCTCGCAGATCGGCGCACCCTCGCGGCGATGCACGAAGAGACCGTCGCTGTTGCGCAGCTGATGCCCCTCCGGATTGAGGACGTGCAGGTCGATGACATCTTCGGTGTCGAATCCGTACGCGGCCGCCGCCGTGCCAAGACAGATCGCCACCCGCTCGCCGGCTCGTAGATCCACCCCACGCAGACGTATTGAGGTGTCCGGCTCAGAGCGGCTGTAGATGCCGGGCCAAACTCTTAGCAATTGCCCGTTCGCGATCCTTTTATCGAGCTGACTGCGCGTCTGGATTGCGAGCAGCTGAGCCGTCGTCGCGACATCGCCCTGAGCGTCGAAGAGCTGCCCCACAACATCGGTCATGACGAAAATCGTCAAGTCTTTAGCGAACGTGCCTCAGCAGCTAGACGCCCGTCTCTGGATAGACCGACAGTTCGGGATCAGCCCTGAGGTGCGAGCGTGCGCAAAGTTGAGCAAATCCGCGGCGCGTCGCCCTCAGACACGCACGCTCGCGCAATACTTACGCGCCTTTCAACCGCGTCGCCAGGTAGTCGCTGACGGTGTCGAGCGCGACGCGCTCCTGCGTCATGGCGTCGCGTTCGCGGATGGTCACAGCGTGATCGTCGAGCGAATCGAAGTCGACCGTCACGCAGAACGGAGTACCGATCTCGTCCTGGCGGCGATAACGACGTCCGATCGCGCCGGCATCATCGAATTCGATGTTCCAGGACTTGCGGAGCTCGGCGGCAAGGTCGCGCGCCTTCGGCGACAGCTGCTCGTTACGCGACAACGGCAGCACCGCGGCCTTCACTGGCGCCAACCGCGGATCGAGCCGCAGCACCGTGCGCTTGTCCACACCGCCCTTGGCGTTCGGTGCCTCGTCCTCGTGATACGCGTCGACCAGGAACGCCATCAGCGAACGGGTCAGGCCGGCCGCGGGTTCGATGACATAAGGCACGTACCGCATATCGCTAGCCTGGTCGTAGAACGACAGGTCGACACCGGAATGCTTTGCATGCGTGGATAAGTCGAAGTTCGTGCGGTTCGCCACACCCTCGAGTTCACCCCACGGATTGCCTTGGAAGCCGAACTTGTACTCGATGTCGACGGTGCGGTCGCTGTAGTGCGACAGCTTGTCCTTTGGATGCTCGTACAACCGCAGGTTGTCGCGGTCGATTCCGAGATCGACGTACCACTGCAGCCGGGTGTCGATCCAGTACTGGTGCCATTCGGGCGCACTGTCGGGCTCGACGAAGAACTCCATCTCCATCTGTTCGAACTCGCGCGTGCGGAAGATGAAGTTGCCCGGGGTGATCTCGTTGCGGAAGCTCTTACCGATCTGGCCGATGCCGAAGGGCGGCTTTTTACGCGCCGTCGTCACGACGTTCGCGAAGTTGACGAAGATGCCCTGCGCCGTCTCCGGCCGCAGATAGTGCAGGCCATCCTCGGTCTCGATCGGACCCAGGTAGGTCTTGAGCATCATGTTGAAGTCGCGCGGCTCGGTCCATCGCCCCTTGGTGCCGCAGTCCGGGCAGACGATCTCGCTCATCGGCACGTCGTCCGGCTCGCCGCCCTTCTTCTCCGCGTACGCCTCCTGCATGTGGTCCTGGCGGTGGCGCTTGTGACAGTTCAGGCATTCGACGAGCGGATCGTTGAAAACCTCGACGTGTCCCGAGGCCACCCACACCTCGCGCGGCAGGATGATCGCGCTGTCAAGGCCGACGACGTCGTCGCGTCCGGTGACGACCGAGCGCCACCACTGCCGCTTGATGTTTTCCTTGAGTTCCACCCCGAGCGGGCCGTAGTCCCACGCCGACTTGGTTCCTCCGTAGATCTCGCCGGCCTGGAAGACGAGTCCACGACGCTTGGCGAGGTTGGCGACGGTGTCGATGATGGAAGCCACGGGGTAACACCTTATCGAGAAGGTCGCACAGCATTGACATGCGGAAGTCCGCATGTATTCTGGCGCCATAATGAAAACGATTTCCACTTTCGCTCATGATCCCGTCGAGAACGGGCACGACCACAGCGGCGAGCCATTTCCGGAGCTGCCGCCTCGGGAGGTGCTCGACACGTCCGGCGACCTGCTGCGGGCGCTGGCCGCGCCGGTGCGAATCGCGATCGTGCTGCAACTGCGAGAGTCGGCGCGCTGCGTCCACGAACTCGTCGACGCGCTGGCGGTCCCCCAGCCGTTGGTCAGCCAGCATCTGCGGATCCTTAAGTCTGCCGGAGTGGTATCGGGTGAACGGTCCGGCCGCGAGGTGATGTACCGCCTCGTCGACCACCACCTCGCCGACATCGTCGTCGCGGCCGTGACCCACTCGGCGGAGGGCCACGCGTGACGACAGGAATCCGCTCCACCCGCCAGCGCGCCGCGATCGCTGCACTGCTCGACAAGCTCGACGAGTTTCGGTCCGCGCAAGAGTTGCACGACGAATTACGCAGGCGCGGTGAGGGTATCGGGCTCACTACCGTCTACCGCACGCTGCAGCAGATGGCGGCTGCCGGCGTCGTCGACGCGTTGCGCACCGACACGGGCGAGGCCGTATACCGGCGCTGCTCTGACGATCACCATCACCATCTGGTGTGCCGGGCGTGCGGCTCGACCGTCGAGGTGCAAGGCGATCAGGTCGAGACCTGGGCCACCGAAGTCGCACGCGAGCATGGCTTTTCAGATGTCAGCCACACCATCGAGATCTTCGGCCTCTGTGGTGCGTGTGCGGGCACTGCGCAGTCAGATTAGCGCACGGCGCACGTCGGCCCCCGTGGCCAGCACCATCAGAATGAGCGTGCGCAACGCGTCATCGGTCAGACCCGCCGCGGGAAAGTTGTAGCGCAGCAACACATCCGCGGCCTTCTTGGAATTGCGTTTAGCTCCGGCCGCGACTTCCTTGTGGCCGCTCTTGGCGGCCAGCGACACAGTGCCCAGCAGCGTGTTGTGCGCGTGATCGGCCACCGCCGCGCGCAGTTTGGCGTCCAGCGGCAGGTCCCATGCCAAAATCTGTGTTAGTGACACCAATTCGAGCCCGTCGGCGATATCCACCACCCGCAACGACGCGATCGTGCCGTCGTGATGCGCCGTGATCGCGCCGTCCTCTTCCCGGCTCAGAGCCAGGACTTCGCCGAGGACGTCGGCCAGCCGATCCTGCAGAGACATCTAGGCCCTACCACTCAGAGACATCATTCGGCCCTGCCGAATCTGCGGTTGCGGTTCACGTACTCCTCGCACGCATCCCACAGATCGCGGCGGTCATAGTCGGGCCACAGCTTGTCCTGAAACACGTACTCGGCGTAGGCCGCCTGCCATAACAGGAAGTTGCTCGCCCGCTGCTCCCCCGATGTACGGATGAACAGGTCGACGTCGGGAATGTCGGAACGGTGCAAGTGCTTGGCGAACGTGGCCTCACTGATCCGACTCGGGTTGATCTTTCCGTCGGCCGCCTGCCGCGCCAGCTCGCGGGCCGCTTCGACGATCTCGGTGCGGCCGCCATAGTTGACGCAATAGTTGATCGTGATGACGTCGTTGCCGACCGTCATCTGCTCGGCGATGTCGAACTCTTTGATGACGCTGCGCCACATGCGCGGCCGCGACCCGACCCAGCGCATCCGCACGCCCATGTCATTGAGGTTCTCGCGGCGACGACGGACCACCTCGCGATTGAACCCCATCAGGAAGCGCACCTCTTCGGTGCTGCGTTTCCAGTTCTCGGTAGAGAAGGCGTACACCGTCAGGTGCTTGATGCCGATTTCGATTGCTCCGCAGGTGATGTCGATGAGCACCGCTTCACCCATCTTGTGGCCCTCGGTGCGGTGCAGTCCGCGTTGGGTGGCCCAACGCCCGTTGCCGTCCATCACTACGGCGACGTGGTTGGGCACCTGCCCCGCCGGGATCTCGGGTGCGGCCGCCTTCGACGTGTGTTGCGGCGGTCGGGCGAACTTGCCGTTGCTGCGCGGCGTCAGTTCTGGGAAGACGACGGGCCAGGTCGACTTGTCGGGGAACGTCGGATAGTCGTCAGGCGCCGGGGGCAGCTGTGGGTACTTCGCGGTCTTCTTGCCGCCCCGTGTGCTCGCCATGCGCCATATCCTGCCCGACCAGCGACACCCGTAGGTCAGCGACTGTCTGATCGACCCGGTACATCCGCTCCACCAGCGGCAACGTTCGCAGCTGACGTTCCAGGTGCCACTGCAGGTGGGCGGCGACCAGGCCACTGGCCTGGCTGCGATGCGACGACGTCGACGTCTGCGCGTGCTCCCAGTCCCCGTCGACCAGTGCGGCCATCAGATCCAGCACCGCCTGAGGCGGCGTCACCGAACCCGACGGCCGGCAATGCACGCACACGCTGCCACCAGCCCCGACGTGGAACGCCCGATGCGGGCCCGGCGTCGCGCAGCGGGCGCATTCGGTCAGAGCCGGCGCCCATCCGGCGATTCCCATGGCGCGCAACAGGTAAGCATCCAGCACGAGCTCCCGCGGCCTGCTGCCGTCGGCGACCGCCCGCAATGCGGCGACGGTCAGCCGGTGCAGTGCGGGCATCGGCGCCCGCTCCTCCCCTGCCAGCCGTTCGGCTGTCTCGAGGACCGCGCACGCACAGGTGTAGCGACCGTAGTCACTGACGATGTCGGTGGCGAACGCATCGATGGCCTGCACCTGGGTGACGATGTCGAGATTGCGGCCGGGATGCAGTTGAACATCGATGTGCGCGAACGGCTCCAGCCGGGCGCCGAACTTGCTGCGGGTGCGCCGCACCCCCTTGGCCACTGCGCGCACCAACCCGTGGTCGCGGGTCAGCAGGGTGACGATCCGGTCGGCTTCACCGAGCTTGTGCTGACGCAGCACCACCGCTCGATCCCGGTACAGCCGCATCACAACAGTCTCCCATTGCGATCGGACATGTTCGGGTACGCAGCGCCGGTACTTTTGTAGGTGATGGTCGAGCCCGCCCGTTTCCCCACGCTCACTCAGCAGCTTTTCCAGCTGGCGAGTGGTTCCGTCACGTCCGATTACCTGGTACGCCGTTCCTTGGACGCGATCACGGCAAGCCAGCCCGCGCTGAATGCATTCCGGGTGGTGCTGACCCACCAAGCGCTGGCCGACGCCGCCGAAGCGGACCGCAAACGTGCAGCGGGCGAACATCTTCCGCTGTTAGGTATCCCCATCGCCGTGAAGGACGACGTCGACGTCAAGGGCGTGCCCACCAGCTTCGGGGCGGCGGGCAATATCGAGCCCGCGCGCGCAGACTCCGAAGTCGTACGACGGCTGAAGGCCGCGGGCGCGGTGATCGTCGGTAAGACCAACACCTGCGAGCTGGGTCAGTGGCCGTTCACCAGTGGACCGGCCTTCGGGCACACCCGCAATCCGTGGTCGCGGGAGCACACGCCGGGCGGATCGTCGGGTGGTAGCGCCGCCGCGGTGGCAGCCGGTCTGGTGGCTGCGGCGATCGGATCCGACGGGGCGGGCAGCGTCCGAATCCCCGCAGCGTGGACGCATCTGGTCGGTATCAAGCCGCAGCGCGGCAGGATCTCGACGTGGCCACTGCCGGAAGCGTTCAACGGCATCACCGTCAACGGCGTGCTGGCGCGCACGGTCACCGACGCGGCGATCGTGCTCGACGCGGCGTCGGGCAATGTTCCCGGTGACCTTCACCAGCCACCGCCAGTTCAGGTGTCGGACTATGTCGGCCGGGCACCGGGAACGCTGCGCATCGCGCTGTCCACCAAGTTCCCGTACACGGTCTTTCGGGCCAAGCTGCATCCCGAGATCCGGGCCGCGATGGAGGCCACCGCGGCGCAACTCGAAGAGCTCGGGCACACGATCGTCGATGCCGACCCCGGATACAACCTGGCCATGTCGTGGAGCTTCCTGTCGCGGTCGACATCGGGACTGCTGGACTGGGCTGATCGCCTGGGCCACGACGTCACGCTCGACAAGCGCACAAGGGCCAACATGCGCACCGGCTTCATGTTGTCGCAGAACGCCCTGCGCAAGGCCCGTGTCCGCGAAGCCGCGTCGCACCGCCGGATCGGATGGATCTTCAACCTCGTCGATGTCGTGCTGGCACCGACAACCGCACAACCTCCGCCCAAGGTGCACGACTACGACACCCTCAGCGGTCTGGCCACTGATCGGACCATGATTCGGGCCTGCCCGGTCACATGGCCATGGAACCTTCTGGGTTGGCCGTCGATCAACGTGCCCGCGGGGTTCACGTCCTCCGGTCTCCCGATAGGTGTCCAACTGATGGGCCCGGCCAACAGCGAACCGCTGTTGATCTCGCTGGCCGCCGAGCTCGAAGCGATCAATGGCTGGGCCAACAAGCAACCGGAGGCATGGTGGACGCCGTCGATGGCGCCGGATCCGGAGCCCACCGGGCCGCAGGACGATTCCATTGAGCAGATCAGGCCCGGCGAAGTGGCGTAATGTCATCGCCCATGACAGCGCGGAACTGGGCATATTCACTCCCGGCCCTGGTGGTTGCCGTCGGCGGCGTGATGGGGACACCGGCGGCGGGCGCTGACAACAAGCGGCTCAACGACGGGGTGGTGGCCAACGTCTACACGATGCAGCATCAGGCCGGCTGCACCACCGACATCAAGATCAACCCCAAGCTGCGGTTGGCCGCGCAATGGCACACCAACGACGTCCTCAACAATCGCGCGCTCAACGGCGACATCGGTTCTGACGGTTCGACTGTCGCCGATCGCGCGCGCAACGCCGGCTACGCGGGGCCGGTATCCGAGACGACGGCCATCAATCCGGCGCTGGCCATCAGCGGCATCGAGTTGATCAACCAGTGGTACCACCGGCCCGACTACAACGCGATCATGTCGGATTGCGCCAACGTCGACATCGGTGTGTGGTCGGCGAATCTGATCGATCGCACCGTCGTGGTCGCGGTCTACGGCAAGGGTGACGGCGCGCCTCCGGTGCAGTCACCGAATAGGCCGTTCGGACAACCGGGCGCAGGGGCGCCGGGCTGAAATATCGCCCTTCAGCGAATATATTCAAACCACTGACTCGGATGTGGCCTGAGGCTATCGTCAGGTTTCGTTGAAGTGGCAAAAATCTTCGTTGTTTCGGGAGGGTTCGTGGGTATCAACATGACCAAGGCTGCCGCGCTGACCTTCGCGGCGGCCGCGGTGTCGGCGAGCATCGGCATCGCACCGGCGTCCGCACAGTCACGCAGCGTCCTCTACGAGGTCACCGGATCGGGCACGGTGTACTCGATCGACCTCGATCCGGGCGGCCGGATCCCCGAGGACACCGCGGCGCCGTTCACGCAGACGGTGTCGATTGGGCCGGATGTGGCGCTGCTGCAGGTCGTCGTGGTCACCAAGACCGGTAGCCAGGGGTGCCGAATCACCCTGGACGGTACGGTCGTGGCCGAGCAGGCGCCGGGCGACGCAGCGCACTGCATCGCCTACCTGTAACGAACGGTGCTGAATTCTTCTTCGCGCAAGCGCTCAGAAGCCGAGACGTCCTAGCTGTTTGGGGTCGCGCTGCCAGTTCTTGGCTATCTTGACCCGAAGGTCGAGATAAACCTTTGTGCCCAAGAGCTTTTCGATCTGTGTGCGGGCCGCGGTGCCGACCTCACGCAACCTCGCGCCGCCCTTGCCGATCACGATGCCCTTCTGGCTGTCGCGCTCGACGTAGAGGATGGCGTGGACATCGATCAGGTCGTCACGCCCTTCGCGTTGCTCAACCTCGTCGATGACGACGGCCAGTGAGTGCGGCAGCTCGTCGCGCACGCCTTCCAGAGCGGCCTCGCGGATGAGCTCGGCCATCAGCACTTCCTCTGGCTCGTCGGTGAGCTCGCCGTCGGGGTAGAACGCGGGCCCCGGCGGCAGCTGTGCGGCCAGCACGTCGGTCAGCACGTCGAGGTTCTCACCGATGGTCGCCGACACCGGGACGATCTCGGCGTCTGGTCCCAGCAACTCGCTCACCGCGATCAGTTGGGCCGCAACGCGATCGCGTGGAACCTTGTCGGTCTTGGTGACGATCGCGACCAGCGTGGTCCTGGGCGCGATCGTGCGGATCTGTTCGAGGATCCAGCGGTCCCCCGGCCCGATTCGCTCGTCGGCGGGGATGCACAGCCCGATGACGTCGACCTCGGAGTAGGTGTCCTTAACCAGATCGTTGAGCCGCTGGCCCAGCAGCGTGCGCGGCCGGTGCAAGCCCGGAGTATCGATCAGGATGATCTGAAAGTTCTCGCGGTGCACGATGCCGCGGATCGTGTGCCGGGTGGTCTGCGGCTGATTCGCAGTGATCGCGACCTTGGTACCGACCAGCGCGTTGGTCAGCGTCGACTTACCGGTGTTGGGCCGTCCGACGAAACAGACGAAGCCCGAACGAAACTCGTCACTCATCGCAGAGATCCGTTGACTCGGCGTTCATACGGGGTTGCCTGCCCTATCGGTGACGATGACGACGGCGTCCGGCGACAGTTCGCGCACCGCGGCCACGCCGGTGTCGTCGACGGTGCCACCGACCAGCACAGCGGCCTCTAATCCGGCCGCACCGCTGGAGACGGCAGCCGCGACGGCGGCCTGCAGTGCCGTCAGCCCCAGCGAGTCCAACGCCACCGGCGCGCCCGCATAAGTGCGCCCGTCGAGGTCGCGCACCGCCGCGCCGCTCGATGCCTCAGCCCGGCCCATCGCGCCGCGCGCCAGCGTCACCAGCTTGGCGTCCTCGGCGTCCAGCTCACTCATTGTCACTCTCCGGCTGCTCGTTCGGGCTGACGAGGACGGTGCCGATGTGCACGCGTCCGCGATGATCCCGCCCGCCCTCGGCGAGCA
Organism: Mycobacterium sp. NPDC051804; assembly: GCF_044452905.1. NCBI lineage: Bacteria > Bacillati > Actinomycetota > Actinomycetes > Mycobacteriales > Mycobacteriaceae > Mycobacterium > Mycobacterium sp. NPDC051804. The sequence goes on from NZ_JBITCD010000007.1 coordinate 109,168, forward strand.
GGCGCAGGCCGTCCCATGTCACCTCGGCGCCCGGCAGCGGAACACGGCCCAGCTCGAATGCGACCAGCCCGCCGACCGTGTCGACGTCGAGGTCCTCGTCGAACTCGATGTCGTACAGCTCGCCGAGATCCTCGATCGGCAATCGCGCCGACACCCGGTACCGCCGCTCGCCCAGTTCTTCCACCGGTGCGACTTCGTCGGTGTCGTATTCGTCGGCGATCTCACCGACGATCTCCTCGAGCACATCTTCGATCGTGACCAGCCCAGCCGTCGCACCGTACTCGTCGACGAGCAACACCATGTGGACACGGTCGCGCTGCATCTCCCGCAACAGCGCGTCCAGCGGTTTGGAGTCCGGGACGAACACCGCGGGCCGCATCACCTCGGACACCTTGGTGTCGCGGCCGCCGTTATTGGAGTAATACGTCCGCTGGACAAGGTCTTTGAGGTAGACGACCCCGATGATGTCGTCGACGTTCTCGCCGATCACCGGGATGCGCGAATGCCCGCTGCGCACCGCCAGCGAGGTCGCCTGACCCGCCGTTTTGTCGCCCTCGATCCACACCATCTCGGTACGTGGCGCCATGACCTCGCGGGCCGGGGTGTCGCCGAGTTCGAACACCGATTGGATCATTCGTCGCTCGTCGTCGGCCACCACGCCGCGCTGCTGCGCCAGGTCAACGACCTCACGCAGCTCGATCTCCGAGGCGAACGGTCCGTTGCGGAAGCCGCGGCCCGGTGTCAGCGCATTACCGAGCAACACCAGCAGTCGGCTGACAGGGGTGAGTACGATCGAAATCGCTTGCAGCGGAAGCGCAGCCAACAGCGAAATCGAGTAGGCGTTCTGCCGGCCGACCGTCCTCGGACCGACACCGATCGCGACGAAGCTGACCACCGTCATGATCGCCGCCGCCGAGACGAGTCCCCAACTCACGCCAAGATAGTCGTCGAGGAAGGCTGCCAAAAGCACCGTCGCGCTGACCTCGCAGGCAATTCGGAGCAGGACACAGAGGTTGATGAAGCGCGGCCGCTCGGCCATCACCCTTGCGAGCCGCACCGCACCGGGGCGCTCGTCGCGCACGAGTTCCTCGACGCGGGCCATCGATACCGTGCTGATCGCCGCATCGGTCGCCGCGAAAAGACCGGCCACGCCGATCAATACGATCGCGCCGATCAGCTGACCAAAATTGTTCACGGTTCGTCGAAGAATTGGGACTTGTCCAGCAGGCGCCGGTCCTTCTCGGACTGGCGGTCCTGGTGGTAAGCCTCGACCTGGTCGGCGACCCACTCTTCAAGCAATTGACGCTGCAGCGCGAACATCTCCTTCTCCTCGTCGGGTTCGGCATGGTCGTACCCGAGCAGGTGCAACACTCCGTGCACCGTCAACAACGCCAGCTCCTGGCCGAGTGAATGACCCGCTGCGGCAGCCTGATCGGCGGCGAACGGGGGGCACAGCACGATGTCGCCGAGCATCGACGGCCCGGGTTCGGCCGCGTCGGGCCGTCCTCCCGGCTCGAGCTCGTCCATCGGGAAGCTCATCACGTCGGTGGGGCCGGGCAAGTCCATCCACCGCATGTGCAGGTCCGCCATCGCCGACGTGTCGAGCAGAACCATCGAAAGTTCGGCGGCGGGGTTCACTTTCATCTTGCGGATGACGAATCGGGCGATGCTGATCAGTTCCTCTTCGGAAACATCGATGCCCGATTCGTTGGACACCTCAATACTCATCGTTTAATTCCGTTACCGCCGTGGCCGACCGCCGGACGCACGTCGCTGCGCCCTGTTCATCAAGTCGGGCTCCTCAGACTTCGCATACGCGTCGACGATGTCGGCCACCAGACGGTGCCGCACCACATCGGCGCTGGTGAGTTCGGCAAAGTGGATGTCGTCGACGCCATCGAGAATCCGCATCGCCGTGCGTAGTCCCGACGACGCGCCACCGGGCAGATCGACCTGTGTGATGTCGCCGGTGACAACGATTTTCGAACCGAACCCGAGACGGGTCAGGAACATCTTCATCTGCTCGCTGGTGGTGTTCTGCGCCTCGTCGAGAATGATGAACGCGTCGCTCAAAGTACGTCCACGCATATACGCCAGTGGCGCGACCTCAATGATGCCCGCGCTCATCAGCTTTGGAATCGACTCGGGATCCATCATGTCGTGCAGCGCGTCGTACAGCGGCCGCAAATACGGATCGATCTTCTCGCTCAGCGTGCCGGGCAGGAACCCGAGGCGCTCGCCGGCTTCCACCGCGGGGCGGGTGAGGATGATCCTGGTGACCTGTTTGGACTGTAATGCGTTGACGGCCTTGGCCATTGCCAGGTATGTCTTGCCGGTGCCCGCGGGGCCGATGCCGAAGACGATGGTGTGCGCATCGATGGCGTCGACGTAGCGCTTCTGGTTCAACGTCTTCGGGCGGATGGTCTTGCCGCGCCGCGACAGAATGTCGAGGGTCAGCACCTCCGCCGGTGACTCGTTGCCGGTTCCGGTGAGCATGGCGACGCTGTGCTTGACGGCATCGGTGGTGAGCCGCTGCCCGCTGTTGACGATCGCCACGAGCTCGGAAATCACCCGCTCAGCCAGTGCCACGTCGGCGGGCTCGCCGGACAGGGTCAGGGCATTGCCGCGGACATGGATATCGGCAGCAAGGATGCGTTCGAGTGCGCGCAGGTTCTCGTCGGCGGATCCAAGCAGGCCCACGACGAGGTCGGGCGGAACATCGATGCTGCTGCGAACGGTCGCGTCGGAGTCAGCGTTCGTTTCGCTGGGCGTCACGTGCGGTTTTCTGCCTGCTTTCTGGTCTGGCCTGCTTGTTTTGCCTGGGAGTACCCAGTTTACCGCCGGGTACCGATGCAACCCAATGGTTAACCGGCTGACCACCGCTCGGTGAGCACGCCGAGAGCCCCCAGCGCGACCGCCGCGGCCGTCGAGGTGCGCAGCACCGTGGGTCCCAGTCGCACCGCCGTCGCACCCGCCCCGGAGAGTGCGGCGAGTTCGTCGTCGTCGATGCCGCCTTCGGGGCCGACAAGAAGAAGAAGCGCCTCCGTGTCGGCCAGGGGCACCTCGGTGATCGGTTGCGTCGCGGACTCGTGCAGGACGAGAACCGGCGTGGATTCGACATCGCGCACCCGCTCAACCAGCTCTTTCGTCGACACCACGCCGCTGACCTCGGGGATGTACGGCCGCCGCGATTGTCGCGCGGCCGACTTGGCGACGGCCCGCCACCGACGCAGCCCCTTGTCGACGCGGGCCTGCCCGTCCCAGCGCGCCACGCAGCGCGACGACTGCCAGGCGACGAACGAGTCGGCGCCTGCCTCGGTGGCCAGCTCGATGGCCAACTCGGAGCGGTCGGACTTCGGCAGCGCCTGGACGACGGTGATGTGTGGCGCGGGTGCCGCGACGGTTCGACGGTCCAGCACGCGAGCTGTCAGTGTGCCTTTGCCGACGTCTTCGATGACACAGTGGGCCACGCCGCCTGCGCCGTCGCTCAGGTCGAGTTTCTCGCCGGGCCGGATGCGCCGGACATTGGCCGCGTGGAAGCCTTCATCTCCGTCGACGACGGTGAGCTCACCTTCTCCGGGCAGCGCCTCGACGTAGAAGAGCGCTTCGGTCACGGTCTCTCAGCGACCGGTGAACGTTTCGCGCAGCCGACTGAAGAGCCCGCCCCCCGAAGAATTCGCCTGCGCTGTACGCACTTCCGCCTTGTCGCGCACGCGCTTCTCCTTCACTTTGCGCAACAGCTCGATGTCCTCATGATCGAGCCGCGACGGCACCACCACATCGATATGGGCGTGCAGATCTCCGCGTACCCCGGACCGCAGGTGCGGCATGCCGTGCCCACGCAACGTGGTGACCTGAGCGGGTTGGGTTCCGGCGGCGACGGTGATCTCGGTCGGGCCGTCGAGGATCGCATCGACGGTGACTGTGGTGCCCAGCGCCGCGTCGACCATCGGTACCGAAATGGTGCAGTGCAGATCGTCGCCGTCGCGGACGAAGATGTCGTGGGCCTTCTCGTGCACCTCGACGTACAGGTCGCCGGCCGGCCCGCCGCCGGGCCCGACCTCACCTTGTGCCGCAAGCCGGACACGCATACCGTCACCGACGCCCGCGGGGATCTTGACGCTGATCTCGCGCCGTGCGCGCACGCGGCCGTCACCGCCGCAGCGATGACATGGGTCCGGGATGACCTCCCCGACGCCACCACATACCGGGCAGGGCCGTGACGTCATCACCTGGCCGAGCAGCGAACGCTGCACGGTCTGCACCTCACCGTGCCCGTGGCAGGTGTCGCACGTGACGGGCTTGGAGTTGCCGTGGGTCCCCTTGCCCTGACACAGGTCGCACAGCACAGCGGTGTCGACGGTGACCTGCTTGGTCACGCCCGTCGCGCACTCCGCAAGCTCGAGCCGCATCCGTAGCAGCGAGTCCGAACCCGGCCGCACACGGCCGATCGGGCCGCGGGAGGTTCCTCCGCCGCCGAAGAACGCCTCGAACACGTCGCCGAGGCCCCCAAAACCACCGGAGAACCCGCCTCCGTTTCCGCCGGCCGATTCCAGCGGATCGCCACCGAGGTCGACGATGCGGCGCTTCTCCGGATCGCTGAGCACCTCATAGGCTGCGCTGATTTCCTTGAACCGCGCCTGCGCGTCCTCGTCGGGGTTGACGTCCGGATGCAGTTCCCGGGCCAGTTTGCGGTAAGCGCGTTTGATCTCCGCATCACTCGCGTTTCTGCTCACGCCGAGCAGCCCGTAATAGTCGCGTGCCACGCTGACCTTGCCTGACCTTTCCTGCTGATTCTGCCGGTCCTACCGGCTACCCAAGACTTCCCCGATATAGAGAGCAACCGCGGCGACATTGGCGATAGTTCCGGGATAGTCCATTCTCGTGGGTCCAAGCACACCCATCCCGCCGTACACCTTGCCCGAACTTCCGTATGCAGTGGTAATCACCGAAGTTCCGGCCATCGCCTCGGCCTCGGTTTCGTGGCCGATCCGCACGGTGATCTTGCCGGCCTCCTGCTGCGCCGCGAGTAGCCGCAACACCACGACCTGCTCCTCGAGCGCTTCGAGCACCGACCGAAGCGACCCGCCGAAGTCGGCGGTATTGCGGGTGAGGTTGGCCGTGCCGCCGAGCACCAACCGTTCCTCGCTGTGCTCGACAAGCGTCTCCACCAGCATCGTGGCCGAGCGCCCGACCGCGTCAGCCAGCCCACCGCTGCCGTTGAGCTGAGAAGCCAGATCGGCGACCGCGATCGATGCGGCGGCCAGCGGCTTACCTTCCAGCGCCTGAGCAAGCACATCGCGCAGCTTGGCGACATCGTGCTCGTCAAGCGGGTCGCCCAGTTCGACGATGCGCTGGTCGACGCGGCCGGAGTCGGTGATGACGACCAGCAGCAGGCGTGCCGGTGTCAGCGCGACCACCTCGAGGTGGCGCACCGAGGATGTCGACAGTGTCGGGTACTGCACGATCGCGACCTGGCGGGTCAACTGCGCGAGGAGTCGCACCGCACGGCGCAGCACGTCGTCGAGGTCGACACCGGATTCGAGGAATCCGAGGATCGCGCTCCGTTCGGCCGCCGACAGCGGTTTGACGTCCGCCAAACGGTCGACGAACTCGCGGTAGCCCTTCTCGGTGGGCACCCGACCCGAGCTGGTGTGCGGCTGGGCGATGTAGCCCTCGGCCTCCAGAACCGCCATATCGTTTCGGACGGTCGCGCTGGAGACCCCCAGATTGTGGCGTTCGACGAGCGATTTCGAACCGATCGGCTCCTTGGTGGACACGAAGTCGGCGACGATCGCGCGCAGCACCTCGAACCGACGATCTTCGGCGCTCCCCATGCATTCACCTGCCTCTCGTACCCGGTTGATTCATTTTACGGCCATCATCAGCGGCGATAGACCACCAGCGGACGTAAGCGTTGCGAACTAGCTGTTTGCGATAGCCTCGGCAAGTGATGCGTTTGCCTCGGGGGACGACGCGGGGGACGGCTGCGCGGAGCCAAAAGTCGCCGCCGGGGCGGCTCCTGAGCCACATGTCGCCGCCGGGGCGGCTCCTGAGCCACATGTCGCCGCCGGGGCGGCTCCGGTGATCTTCAAAGGCGTTCTCGACGGAAGGCCGTACCCCGATCACGGGCTGTCGCATCGGCAGTGGGCGCAGATTCCGCCCCGGCAAATCCGGCTCGACGAACTCGTCATGACCACGACCGTGCTGGCTCTCGATCGGTTGCTGTCGGAGGATTCGACGTTCTACGGCGACCTCTTCCCGCACGCCGTGAAGTGGAACGGTGACGTCTATCTGGAAGACGGACTACACCGCGCCGTTCGTTCGGCGCTGCGGAACCGGATCGTGCTGCATGCGCGCGTGTTCGACATGGACATCCCGATAGCCGAGCAGGTCTCGATCTAGGCGACCGCAGATTCCGGCACGCCCGTGAACAGTGTGCCGAGTCCCTCCGCCATCGTCGGATGCGCCAGCACGGCGTCGCGCAGCACCTGATACGGCAAGCCGGCGATCATCGCCATCTGCACGACCGCCATCACCTCGCCGGCTTCTGGGCCAACCATCGTGAAGCCCAGTACGCGATCGTCGACACCGACCAGGGCCTTCATGAATCCTCTTGTCTCACCGGTGGTCTGGGTGCGAAGCACGGCGCTGATGGGCAGCCGCGCGACCCGCACGTCGATGCCATCGCGCTGCGCCTCACGTTCGGTCAGCCCCACGCGGGCCAGCTGCGGATCGGTGAACATGCATCGCGGGATGAGCCGGTCGTCGGACCTACGTTGTCCGCCGGCCAGGTTGTCCCGGATGATGCGGTAGTCGTCGAACGACACATGGGTGAATTGCTCGTGGCCTGAACAACATTCGCCGATCCCCCAGACACCGGGTGCGGTCGTCTCCAACCGTTCGTTGACGTCGAGGAATCCGTGATCGTCGACGGTCACTCCGGCCGCCTCCAGCCCGATGTCCGCGGTGTTCGGTACCCGCCCGGTGGCGATCAGCAGGTCAGTCCCCGCGATGCGCCGCTCGCCCGACGGCGTGCGGACCACGACGGTCACCTCGCTGCCGGAACGACCGTGCACCGAGACCGTGTCGGCCGACTCGATCACGTCGACACCCTCGTCGGTCAGCAGGCGCCGCAGTTCATCGGCGACGTCGGAGTCCTCGGCGGCAGCGATCTGCGCGCCGTGCTGGACGATGGTGACGCGGCTACCGAACCTGCGGTAGGCCTGGCCGAGTTCGAGTCCGACATATCCGCCGCCCAGGACGATGAGATGGGCTGGCAAATAGTCCGTTTCGAGCAACTCGATGTTCGTCATCGGTTGCGCTTCGGCGAGTCCGGGAACGACGGGAAGCGCTGCGTGTGTACCGAGGTTCAAGAACACCCGGTCTGCGCTCAGGGTGCGCACACCGCCGTCGTTGAGTTGCACCTCGAGGGTTCGCGGCGCCACGAAGCGGCCGCTGCCCATGACGAGTTCGGCGCCGGTGTTCTCGTACTGCTTGCGGGTGCCGTCAATCATGTGGTCGACCATGTCGCGCTTGCGCTGCCTCACCCGTTCCATGTCGACGGTGACGGCACCCGTGCCGATACCGAATACGTCGGCGTGACGCGTGAGATCGGCGACCTTAGCGCCCGAGATCTCGTTCTTGGTCGGCAGGCAGTTGATGTTCGGGCACGAACCGCCGATCCAGCGCCGCTCCACCACCGCCGTGCGCTGTCCCGACTGAGCAAGGTGCCAGGCCAGATACATCCCACCGTTGCCGCTACCGAGGATCAGGGCATCAAGTCGTTCCGTCATCTCACCAGAATCGAACTCACCGGGGTGCGCTGTCTTTACCGCTAACCCCCATAGGGTGCGGTCGAGATCTAGCGGGCGTCGAGGAAGGCGAGCACCGCGAGCACGCGGCGATGATCCTCACCCGTCTCGGGCAGGCTCAGCTTGTTCATGATGCTGCGGATGTGCTTTTCGACGGTGCCCTCGGTGACCCAGATACGATGCGCGATACCGGCATTGGATCGGCCCTCGGCCATCAACGCCAGGACCTCGCTCTCGCGCTCGCTCAGTACGCTGAGCGGATCGTTCCGCTTACGTGCCGACACGAGTTCGCGCACCAGCGCCGGGTCGACCACCGACGCGCCGCGCGCGACGCGTTCCAGCGAGTCGATGAAATCGGCGACATCGGTAATGCGGGTCTTCAGTAGGTAGCCGGTACGGTCGCCTGCTGCCAGCAGGTCCATCGCATCGTCCACGGCGACGTGCGCGGACAACACCATGATCGCGGTGTCCGGCAGTTCCTGCCGGATTTGCCGGGCGGCGTCCAGGCCCTCGCTGGTGTTCGTGGGTGGCATCCGGATGTCGGTCACCACGAGGTCGGGCGCCATCGCGCGGACCAGGTTGAGTAACTGCTCGCCGTCGCCGGCCTGGCCCACGACTTCGAACCCGGACCCTTCGAGCAGGCTGGCCAAACCCGCCCGCAGCAGCACGTCATCATCAGCCAGCACCACGCGCGTCGTCTCGGCCATCAACCCACTCCTTCCGCGCGCGGCACCGCAACGTCGATGCGGGGTCGGGCCGACAGGACTATGCCGGTGACGATCTGCCAGGTGATGATCGTGTACACACACGCCCGCTCAACGAGGCCGATATGCGAAAAGTCGGCCGCCCATCTCGCGTACGTGTACAGCATCGCAGCGAGCACCAAGCCCGCCACACCAAGCATCACCCCGACCGGCCGGTACCAGCGGGCCGACACACGACCGACCACGATCGAACCCACGACGATGGCCGCATTGCCCCCGCCGATCGCCAGAAACGCGCCAAGCCCGTGCAGCCATTCGTAGCCGTCGTTCCACAACGGTGAGAAGCCATGCACGAAGCCGACGAGGAGATTACCGGCGGCGTTTGCGGCCGTCAGCAGCAAGAACACCACGCCCTTCAGTCGTCCGCCGATGGCGCGCACGGCGACCAGCGCCCCGGCGAGAAACAGCGCACCCTGCAGATAGAAGCCCCAGTTCATCAGCGTCGCGCGGGGCGACCATTCCGGAACGCCCAGCACACTGATGTACTTCCCGATGTAGCTGTAGGACGGGATCGCGGACGCTGCGATCGCCTCGAAGCCGACGAAGATGACCGCCCCCGAAATCCACAGCATGGCGGCAACGCTGAGCGCGCGCCGGCTGGTGGTCACGGTCACAACGGTAGATCAGCCGAGGTCTCCCGGCGGGGTAGAACAAACCTCCCCGCGCGGGACCGCCCGAGGGTGCCGCAGGTTAGGCTAGGCTAACTAGCTGCAGGTTCCCCGCCCACTTGTGCTCGGGGAGAGCACGGCGGGGACTTGTCGTGATCGGACATTCGCCGAGTAGAGGACTTTGGACATGGGAAGAGGCCTGCAGGGAGCCCTGCTGCGAAGCTTTGGGGGGCGTGACCACGAGGCCACGGTCGTCGAGGTCACGCGGGTAGCGCCGCACTTCGTCCGGATCACCATGTCCTCACCGACGATCTTCCAGGACGTCGTCGTCGAACCAACGGCGTTCCTGCGCTTCTGGTTTCCCGACCCCGAGGGCAGCGACAGCGAGTTCCAGCGCATCTACACGCTCGTGTGGACCGAGCCGGAAACCGGCAGATTCGCGGTGGACATGGTCCTGCATGAGCCGTCCGGGCCGGCGAGTCACTGGGCGGCCAAGGCCGAACCGGGGATGACGCTTCCGGTTGTGGCGTTGGGTTCCAAGGGTTTCGCGGTCCCCGACGAATTGCCCGCCGGCTATCTGCTCATCGGCGACTCGGCATCAATACCCGCAATCAACTCGATCCTCGCCGCACTCCCGTCCGACGTGGACGTCGAGGTATACCTCGAACGGCACTCCCCCGACGACGAACTCATCCCGATCAACAAGCATCCCCGTCGAACGCTGCACTGGGTAGACAGGACCGACGAGCTCGCGCTGGCCGCGGCCATCGAGGATCGCGACTGGTCGAACTGGGCGGCATGGGCAGGCCCCGAGGCCGGATCGCTCAAGCACCTACGCAAGCGGATGCGCGACGTGTTCGGCTTCCCGAAGTCCGACCTGCAGGCGCAGGCGTACTGGACGCAGGGACGCGAGATGGGCAGCCGCCGCGACAGCGACGACAAGCCTGCCGAATCTGCCACCGGCACGAGCGGCGAGTCTGCCACCGGCGCGAGCGCCGAGTCTGCCACCGGCGCGAGCGCCGAATCTGCCAGCGCGGTAGTCGAATCGCCGGCTTCTTCCGAGTCCCAGAGCGCCGCCCCGAAGGGGCGGTGGCGTTCCCAGGCCGCCAAGGACCTGCTGGCGCCGGTGAAGCCGCAGCTGATCGCGACCGGCATTCTCGAAACGCTGATCACGCTGATTCAGCTGGCCCCCTTCATCGTTCTCGTCGAGCTGGCCAGGCAGCTGCTGGCGGGCGCCGGCGAGCCGGCGCTACGCAGCACGTTGATCGTCTTTGTGGTGCTGCTCGGAACGGGCACCGCACTCAGCGCCGCACTGCTGTTGTGGCTGCACGTCGTCGACATGCTCTTCAACGCGACTGTGCGCCGACGATTGCTCGACAAGCTCGCCCGGGTACCGCTTGGATGGTTCACCCAACGCGGATCCGGTGCGGTCAAGAAATTGATCCAAGACGACACCCTGTCGTTGCACTACCTCGTCACCCATGCGGTGTCGGATGCCGTCGCCGCCGTCGTCGCGCCGATCGCGGTGCTGGTGTACCTGTTCGTCGTCGACTGGCGGTTGGCGTTGGTCCTGCTGTTGCCGATTCTGGTGTACATCCTCACGACGTGGACGATGGTCTATCAGAGCGGCCCGAAGATCACCGAGGCGTCCCGGTGGGCCGAACGGATGAACAGTGAGGCCGCGGCCTACCTCGAAGGGCAACCGGTGATCCGGGTCTTCGGAGGCGCGGCGGGGTCGTCATTCCGACGGCGCCTGGACGAGTACATCGACTTCATCAACGTCTGGCAGCGGCCGTTCATCGGCAAGAAGACGTTCATGGACCTGACCACTCGCCCGTCAACGTTCCTGTGGCTCATCGCTTTCGCGGGGACACTATTCGTCGTGTCAGGGGCAATGGAGCCGTTGACCCTGCTGCCGTTCCTGATCCTCGGAACGACGTTCGGCTCCCGGCTGCTCGGAATGGCCTTCGGATTCGCCGGTCTGCGCGAGGGTATGCAGGCCGCGCGTCGCATCGCCGTCACGCTCGACGAGGTCGAACTCGACACCTCACCCGCCGCAGCCGTGAGCGCCCCTGCCGCAGCAGGAACCGTCAACTTCGACAACGTAACCTTCGGCTACCGCCCCGGAGTTCCGGTGATCCACGACGTCTCGCTGGCCCTGCGACCCGGGACCGTGACCGCGCTGGTGGGTTCATCGGGTTCCGGAAAGTCAACGCTGGCATCGCTACTCGCGCGCTTCCACGATGTCGACGCCGGTTCCATCAGCATCGACGGACGCGATGTGCGGACGCTGGAGGCCGACGAGCTGTACACCCAGGTCGGCTTCGTGTTCCAGGATGTCCAACTCATCCAGGGCACGGTCCGGGACAACATCGCACTCGCCCGGCCCGACGCGAGCGACGCAGAGGTCCAGGCGGCGGCGACGGACGCACAGATCCACGACCGGATCATGCGGCTGCCCAATGGATACCAGACAGCGCTCGGCGCCAGCAGCCAGCTGTCCGGAGGCGAGCGTCAACGCCTCACCATCGCCAGGGCGTTGCTCGCCGACACCCCGATCCTGATCCTGGACGAGGCGACCGCGTTCGCCGACCCCGAGTCGGAATACCTTGTGCAGCAGGCATTGGGTCGACTCATTCACAATCGGACGGTGCTCGTGATCGCTCATCGGCTGCACACCATCACCGAAGCCGACCAGATTGTCGTCCTCGACCACGGACGTATCGCCGAGATCGGGACCCACACCGAGTTGCTCACCGCCGACGGCAGATACCGGCAGTTGTGGGACAGCCGGGGCGAGACCGGAACACCCCAGGAAGTGCTCACCGGAGAGGCCACCCGATGATCGGCAATCTGATTCGTCTGGTCCCCGCCGAATACCGCGGGGCACTCACCGGTTATGCAGTGCTGACGTTTGTTTCGGTGATCCTGCGCGCCGCCTGCGCGCTGCTGTTGGTGCCGCTGCTCGCCGCCTTGTTCAGCTCGACGCCTGCGGATGCGCTGACGTGGCTGGGGGCGCTCACCGCCGCCACCGTCGGCGGGTGGATCATCGACATGATCCAGGCGCGCATCGGTTATCGCATCGGCTTCGTGTTGGCCAATGACACCCAGCACCGGATGGCCGACCGGCTCACCGATGTCCCCCTCGGCTGGTTCACCACGGACAACACCGCAATGGCACGGCAGGCGATCGCGGCCAGCGCACCGGATCTGGTGTCCTTCGTCGCGAACCTGCTCACACCGTTTCTCGGTGCGATACTGCTGCCTGCGGCGATCACGGTCGGATTGTTCTTCGTCTCATGGCAATTGGGCGTGGCCGCGGCCATCGCACTGCCCCTGATGCTGGGTGCACTGGTGGCCAGCCAACGGATCGTGCGGGCCGCCGATGCGGCCGACGGTCGCGCGCACAGCGCGCTCACCGAACGCATCCTCGAATTCGCGCGGACGCAGCAGGCGCTGCGGGCCAGCCGCCGGGCGACGGCTGCGCGCAGCCAGACCGGCGAGGCCGTGTCAACAGCACAAGGCGCCACGATGCGGCTGCTGCTGTTCCAAATTCCCGGACAGCTGCTATTCAGCGCGGCAAGCCAGATCGCGCTCATCGTGTTGGCGGGCACGATCGCGACGCTGGCGGTGCGGGGTCAGATCGGCGCACCGGAGGCCGTCGCGCTGCTGATCGTCACGGTGCGGTTCCTGGAGCCCTTCAACGTGCTCGCGGACCTGTCCGGAGCCGTCGAGAACTCGCGCGGCGTCCTCAACCGGCTGCGCAGCATCATCGATGCCCCCAGTACGTCCACCGCGAACGGGGTTGCCGCCGCCGGAAAGGGCGCTCCACGAATCGAATTCCGTGATGTGAGCTTCCGGTATGACGGTGTCGAGGACACGGGCGACATCCTCGCCGAGCTCAATTTCGTACTCGAATCGGGAACGACGACAGCGATCGTCGGCCCGTCGGGTTCGGGTAAGAGCACCATCCTCTCGCTCATCGCGGGTCTGCACACACCTGCGTCCGGCGAAATCCTCGTCGACGGAACCGACATCGGCGATCTCGATGCTGCGACGCGCCAGGCGCTGGTGAGCATGGTGTTTCAGCATCCGTATCTGTTCGACGGCCCGATCCAGGACAACGTCCGCGCCGGGCATCCCGACGCGGGCGACGACGACGTCCGACGTGCCATGGCACTGGCACGGGTCGACGAGATCATCTCGCGCCTGCCTGACGGTGAGTCTGCGCGAGTGGGCGAGGCGGGCGCCGCGCTGTCCGGTGGCGAACGTCAGCGAGTCAGCATCGCGCGCGCACTCGTCAAACCGGCTGGGGTCCTGCTGATCGACGAAGCGACCAGCGCCCTGGACACCGAGAACGAAACATCCATTACCGACGCCATCAGAGACGACCCTCGCGGCCGTACCCGCGTCATCATCGCGCACCGGCCGGGAGCGATCCGCAACGCCGATCGGGTGTTGTTCGTCGACTCCGGGCGAATCGTCGAGCAGGGCACCATCGATGAGCTCAACCAGCGTGGCGGTCGCTTCGCCGAGTTCTGGCGACAGCAGCAGCAGAGTGCGGGCTGGCGGATCGCCGCGGACGCCTAGCGCATCTCGATGCGTTCGCGCAGGCTGCGCGGACGCACGTCGGCCCACTGTTCTTCGATGTAGGCGAGACAGTCGGCGCGTGTGCTATCGCCGAACACCACCCGCCAGCCGGCGGGCACATCGACCAAGGTCGGCCACAAGCTGTGCTGCTCTTCATCGTTGATCAGCACATAGAAGGTGCCGTTGTCGTCATCGAATGGGTTCGTGCTCATCGCTTCTCTCCCTTGAAAGGTCCAGTGAACGTCCCGATGACCCGTAGTCGGCACCGAGTATGCGGTCGGACAGCAGTCCCAGGCAGGACAAGTTGGGGAAACCCGGCCCCTGGGTGAGCCCGGATAGGCCGGGTAGGAACAGCTTGGGCGTAACGCCGGTGAGCGCCAGATCATCGCCGATGAACTCCTGCAGCGAGTCGCCCGTCAGCAGTCCGCCGAGGCTGAGTTCGAGCAGATCCAGCGCGTCCTGACCCAGCAGCGGTACGAACCACAGCGCGTCGGCGCCCGATCCGTCGATGACCAGATCGAAGCCGTGCACGGTTTCGAGATTCTCGCCGCCCTGATTCGTACTCAGCGTCAGGCGGATTCGGCTGTCCCGCGCCACCGCGTGTGCGACGCGGCCCCGCAGGTGGCGGATCCGGTCGTCGGACAGCAGCGCATCCTGCACCCGCGCGGAGAACACTCCGCGGTCCGTGCGCGCCAGCGCGTCGCGGCGCTCACCCATCGTCAGACTGGTCCAGCCGGTGGGGTCGGAGAACAGCTTGTTCTCGAAGAAACCCTCGCCGCGGGTGAACAGTGTCACCCCCGGCGAGATGACGGTGATTGTCGAAACCCTATGCCGGAAAAGCTCATTGAGCATCGAGGCGGCGGTCTCCCCGCCTCCGATGACGGCTACCCGTTCGGCGGTGATCAGCTCGCTGCCCGCCGTCCGATGCCAGAACTGCGCGATGGAGAGCACCCGTGGGTTGCCCGGAAGTATCGACCGCTCGGGTTGCCCCGGACCGGTGATCATCACGCCGTCCGCGAGCACCGCCTTCTCGGACGTGTGCAGCGCCCACCGCGGAGTCGAGGCCGTGCTGTCGACCGAAATGCCGGTGACTTCACCGGTGACGATGTTCATCTCGCAGTTGCCCGCCACCCACCGCAGATACTGGCTCCACTTGCGATGTGTGGGCGCGGGCCTGCCGCGGTCCACCCATTCGGCGAACTGGCCGGTGGCGATCAGATATGCCTGCCAGCTGTGCCGTGTCATGCGTTCGTCCAGTTCGGCGTTGCGGCGCGGCACCAGAGAAGAGCGGTACGGGAAACCGACGTCCTTCTCGGGGCTGGTGCCCAGTCGGTGCTGACCGTCGGTCCAGCCACCTTCCGCCTGCCAGTTGGCGGCGACGCCGGTCCGTTCCACCGCAACGACTTTCGGCACCTCGACGCCCATGTTGTGCAGCTCGGCGGCCTTGGCGGCGACGGCGACGGCCTTGGCTCCTGCGCCGACGACGGCGAGGGTGGGCCTCATGGTGCAACCTCTCGTAGCGAGTCCTGCCACATCGACTGCAGGGTGGCGACGTCATCGGCGGACAGGATGTCCGGCAGCGTGCGCCATTGTGTGCCCAGCACCGGATTGTCGGCCTCGCCGATCACCGCCGCCAGGATGGTCAACTCATGCCGCACGGCGAGATCGGGCTCCGGTCGCGGTGAAACCCCGGCCAGCAGTGCACGATCCGGGCTCAGCTCGCCGCCGGTAGCGACGTGCACCCGGCCGAGGAAGTTGAGCAGCACCTGCGGTTCGGCATACGCCCTCAGTCGCTGCGCGGTATCCGGACGCAGGTAGCGCAACAATCCGAAGTCGATACCGTCACCCGGCACCGCGTCGATCGCGCCCGGCGCATCCATCCGCAGCGGATAGATGGCGGTGAGCAGGCCGACAGTGTCCGAAGTGTCGGCGTCGTCCATGATTCCGTCCGCGCGGCCGTGCGTTTCCAGCGCGAGCAACGGCGGCGCCTGCTGCTGACCCCGGTGCTCTCGCCACCGGTCGATGGTCCTTGCGGCCGCGGCCGCCAGGATGTTCTGGGCCGGTTCGGCGCCGCTGAGCACGCGCGCGGACACCTCGGGATCTGTGAGCGACATGGTGACGACGACGTCGCCGATCCGGTCGGACTCCGGCTGGAGGCGACGGGTACCGAGCACCGGATCCGCACCCTCGAGCTGGGCCGCCCAGTAGTCGCAGGTGTCCAATTCGGCCGCGCGCTGGGCAAGCAGCCGCGACCACCGCCGGTAACTGGTGTGCTCTGTTGCGTGCAGCGGGTCCACACCCGATTTGATGGTGTGCCACGACGCGTCGAGTTCACCCAGCACGATCCGCCACGACGCGGGGTCCATAGCGAGTACGTGGGCGACCAACATGAGCACACCCGGACCGTCCGACTCCCGCAGCCAAACCGCGGACAGCATCGATCCTCGTTGCGGGTCCAGCCGTTCCACCGCATATGCGGAATGTTCGGCGACCGCGTCGGCCATGTCGCCCTCGACCGATACCTCGGTGAGGAAGTCCGCGGGCTCATGCTCGACAAGTGTCATGGTGTCGATGTCCAGGCGGCTGCGCAGGGCTTCGTGCCCGTCGACAACGGCCTTGAGCATCCGGTCCAGATCCGAGCGGGTGATCCCGTCGGGCAACCGGACCGTCTCGGTCTGCGCCAGCCGCCGCGGTTGGCCGTGCTCGTAGAGCCAATGCACATTGGGCAGCACCGGTATCGGCCCGCTCCCCTCATCGCCGTGGCGGTCGACGGTGACGGACTCGTTGTCGATCGCCGCCGCGAGTTCGCGGATGGTTGCGCACTCGAGCATCAGCCGCGCCCGCAACGGAATACCGCGCCTGCGGGCGCCCTGCACGACCGAGAGCGCGACGATGCTGTCGAGGCCGAGCTGGAGGAACTCTGCGGTGACATCGATTTCGACACCGTCGAGCAACTCGGTGAGCACAGCGACCAGTGCGGCTTCGGTTTCGGTTTCCGGTCCCGCCGATGGACCGTCGTCGACGGGGAGCGCGGCCAGCGCGGTCTCGTCGACCTTGCCGTGCGACGTCAGCGGCATCTGGTCGACGACGACGATGCTCTGCGGAACCATGTAGCGCGGCAACCGCTTTGACAGCATGCCCCGCAGCTCGGCGAGGTCCGGCGCCGGTCCGGCGGCCACGTACGCGATCAACCGCGGACCACCGCGGGCACGCTGCCGAACCGCGACGTGGGCGTGACGCACGGCAGGATGCGTGTGGAGCACCGCCGAGATCTCGGCGGGCTCGACGCGGAACCCGCGGATCTTCACCTGGGCGTCGGAACGGCCGAGGAACTGAAGCGCACCGTCGGGCTGCCGCCGCACCACGTCACCGGTCCGGTACATCCGCTCGGCTGGAACGAACGGGTCGGCGACGAACCGGCTTGCGGTCTCCGCCGGCCTGGCGAGATAGCCGCGGGTCAACTGGCGACCGGACAGGTAGAGCTCGCCGGGCACGCCGTCGGGCGCGGGCCGCAGCCACGAATCGAGAACGTAGGCGCGGGTCGCCGACGTGGGCCCGCCGATCGTCGGCTCCGGATGTTCGGCGATTGGAGCGACCACCGCCTCGACGGTGGATTCTGTTGGCCCGTAACAGTTGTACGCCGTCATACCGGTGCGGGCGCATTCATCGCGGATGAGGTTCCACGCGGGAATACCGATGGCCTCGCCGCCCAGCGCGAGTACGCCGAGCGGAACCGTGGTCAGCAGTCCGACTGCGTGCAGCTGGGCGAACATCGACGGCGTGGTGTCGATCAGGTCGATTCCGTACCGCGCGATGATTTCGACCAACGACTCGGCGTCCCGTTGGACTTCGTCGGAGATGATGTGCACCGAATGTCCATCGAGCAACGCCGCCAACGGCTGCCATGCTGCGTCAAACGTGAACGACCAGGCGTGCGCGACGCGCAGCGGATGGCTCAACCGGGCGGCCGCGGGCCGCAGGATGTGCTGGGCATGATCCTCGGCGTATGCGAGCAGCGCCTGATGGGTGCCGATGACGCCCTTTGGTCGGCCCGTGGTGCCCGAGGTGAAGACGACGTAGGCAGCCTGGCCGGGATGCGCTGGGACGCACTCGAATCCGTCGGCCACCTCGGCCGCGGCGGCAGACATGAGCTGATCGTCGACGATCACCGTCGCACCGCACTGCGCGAGGATGTCGGTGATCCGGTCGGCAGGCATCGCGGGATCGAGCGGGACGATGGCTGCCCCGGCCTTCAGCACACCCAGCATCGCGATCACGTACTGCGGGCCGCGCGAAAGATTGATGGCCACCGGGTCTTCGACGCGAACCCCACGGCCGACCAGCAGGGCCGCCACCTGATCGGCGGCCTCGTCGAGTTCGCGGTAGGTCAGTTCGCCACCGGACCAGCTCAGTGCCGGCGACGCCAGCCGCGTGTAGGCGACTTCCGTGAACCTGGTGTGCACCCCGGTTTCGGCGGGTTCGGGCGCCTCGTCGATCTCGGTGCGCGGTTCCTCGCCGTCCAGCAGGACGTTGATGTCGCGAAGCGGGCTGTCCCACTTGGTGATCAAGAGTTGGACGGTGTTGAGCAGTCGTTCACACAGGCTGTCGGGCGCCATCGAGCCGAGCGCCCCGTCGACCACCTCGACCATGACCGTCAGCTGATCGTCGACCATGTGTGCGGCGACGGTGACAGGAAAGTGCGAGAGGCTTTCCAGTGCCGCAGGCCGGAAAATGGCGCCGTTGGCCGTGAACTCCCCGCCGCCGACCAATCCGCCGGGCGGGAAGTTCTCGTACACCAGCAGGGTGTCGAACAACTCGCCGATCCCTCCCAGCGCTCGTAGCTCAGCGTGCGGCAGGTAACTGTGGTCGCGAAGCTTCGCCGCCTCGCGTTGCAGCGCAATACATTGCCTGCCCGCCCCCGCCGACGGATCCAGCCGCACCCGCAGCGGCACGGTATTGATGAACAAACCGACCATGGTCTCGACGCCAGTCAGCTCGCTGGGGCGACCTGACACCGTCACGCCGAACACCACGTCGCTGCGATCCGTGAACGCGGATAGCAGTGTTGCCCAGGCCATTTGCACCACGGTGTTCACGGTGACGCCGCGCGACCGTGCCGCGTCGGCCAGGGCGGCAGTGGCGTCGATGTCGAGCTTCAGCTCGGTGCGGCGGGCCGGCCCGACCTCGAGCTCGCCTGCGGACAGCGTCGGCGACAGGAGCGTGGGACCGTCTGTGCCGCCAAGGTGTTCGCGCCACAACGTGCGGCTGGCGTCCTGGTCACGCGCGGCGAGCCAGCCGATGTAATCGCGGTACAGCCGCGGCGGCGGGGGGAGGACCCCGGCGTCCCCGCCCGCGCTGTACATGCTGATCAACTCGCCGATGAACAGCGGCAGCGACCATCCGTCGATGATGATGTGGTGCGCTACCACCACGAAACGCCAATGTGACTCGGGCACCTCGATGAGCACGAATCTGATCGCTGGTCCTCTTTCGAGGTCGAACGGGCGCAGCCGTTCATCGGTGTCCAGCGCCTCGACCTCGTCGGCGGTCGCGGTGATCGTGCGCCACGGAATGTCGACACGGGACGGGATGACCTGCACCGGACGGCTCAGATCACCGCGGAAGAAGCTGGCACGCAGGTTCGGATGCCGAGCCAGCAGCTGTGCGGCGCAAGTACGCAACAAGTCCGAGTCCAGCTCGCCGAAGATGTCGGCGGACATCGCGATCACGTACGGGTCTTCCCCGCCAGCCAAGCCACCGTCCCCGCTACTCAGCTGCGCCAAGGAAAACAGCCCCTGCTGCAGCGGGCTGAGTGCCATCACATCTTCGACGGCCACCTCGGCATCGGTCTTGGTGTGGGTTCGGGTCACTGCGCACCATCGCGTGAGGAATTGAACATCGATGTCACCGCCGCCAGTTCGTCCGCCGACAGCCCTGAGGCAGCCATCGGCTCGTGGCGGACATCGGCGGTTTCGGGCGCACTGCCCTTTTCGTCGACGGCGGCCGCCAGCTCGTGAATCGCCGGATACTCGAACACCATTCGCGCGGTCAGCGCCAGCCCCGCGTCGCGCGCCCTGGCCGCCACCTGCACGGCGAGAATGCTGTCGCCACCGAGGCTGAAGAAGTCGTCGTTGCGACCGACCTCGGAAAGCTCGAGCACCTCGGTCAGCATCGCGGCGAGCGCACGTTCGGTGTCGGTGCGGGCGGGTTCGAATGGCCCTGCCGGACCTGACGGACCGGTCGGCGTCAACGGCGTGGTGGCTTCGATGTACTCGATCTCACCGGTGTCGGACCAGCGGGCCCGCTTACCGGTCGGCCGCAGGTGTGCGCCCTGCTCGTCGTCGTGATGGTCGTAGACGTCACCGATCACACCGACCGCCACCGGATCCCGCCATTGGTCAAGCACGCTGATCCCGGCGGCGGCGCTGAACCCGTACACCCGTTGCCGTTCTTCACGATCGGCGACCTGAATGTCGCGCAGCCGTTGATCCGGATCGTCGGCGAATGCGGCGAGCACCCGGCCGAGCCAGCGGACCAGCCGCTGCGCGGTCGTGCGCCGGTACAGGTCGGTGCGATAGATGACGTGCCCGCGGTAACCGTCGTCGCCGCCGGCTGAGCCAGTTTGCGCAGAGGCGAAGAAGTTGACCGACAGGTCGGCGTGCGCGACATCGAACGGCGGCTCGAGCGCGGTGAACACGGTGTCACCGTCGGCCGACGACTCCACGACCTGCCCTTCGGGTAGGGCTTCACGCACGTGCACGACAACACCGAAAAGTGGGTTGCGCGACAGCGAACGGGCCGGCCGGACAGCGTCGACCACCTGATCGAACGGCAGATCCTGGTGGGCGTAGGCGCCCAGCGCGGTGTCTCGGGCCTGCCCGAGCAGTTCGCGCAGCGTCGGGTTGCCCGTCAGATCGTTGCGCAATACGACGATGTTGATGAAGAACCCGACCAGTTGATCGAGCTCGGCCTCGGTGCGGCCGGCCACCGGGGTGCCCAGCGGGATGTCGTTGCCCTCACCGGCTTTGTGCAGCGCGACGGCGACGGCCAGCTGCAGCAGCATGAACTCGGTGACGCCCAGCTGCTGACTGAACTCGGCGAGCTTCGTGCGGATCTCACCGTCGATGCTGAACTCAACGGCATCTCCCTCACCGCTGAGCACCGGCGGACGTTCCAGGTCGGGCGTCAGCCCCGGATCCTCGGGCAGGCCCTCGAGTCGTCCGCGCCAGTAGTCGCGTTGTGCCACAACGGGTCCGTCGGTGTCCGCCAACAGTGCGGCTTGCCATGCCGCGTAGTCCGCGTACTGCACGTTCAGCGGCGCGAACGACGGCGCCTCGCCGGCCACCCGGGACCGGTACGCCGCGAGTAGGTCGTTGAACAGCACCATGGCCGACCAGTGGTCCGCCGCGATGTGATGGACCACAAGCGACACCACGTGTGCCTCGGGTGTCGACAGCACGGCCGCGCGGACGGGCAGCGCACCCTCGAGATCGAAGATGTGTCGCCGCTCGTTGCCGAGTTCGGCGTCCAGCCATGCCTCGTCCTCACCGCGGGCGCGTCGCACCGAGATCGGTTCGGCGCCTGCGTCGTTAACGATCTGATAAGGCACACCGTCGATTTCGCGGTAGGTGGTCCGCAGGACCTCGTGCCGGGCGACGACGTCGCGTACCGCGTCCACGAAGGCGTCGGCGTCGCACGGCCCGGTGAGCCGCGCCGCGAACGGGATGTTGTTGACCGGGTTGGGCCCGTCGATGCGGTACTGGAACCACATCCGCAGCTGCGACGCCGACATCTGCAGCGGTCCGTCGTGCGGAACGGCCACCAGCCGCGGACGCTGCGAGTCCGACGCGGATGTCGAGTCGATGCGCTCGGCCAGCTTCGCGACTGTGCCGAGCTCGAAGACCTCACGCACACCGATGTCCACGTTGCATTGCGATCGCACCGCCGCAACGAGTTTCGTGGCGAGCAGCGAGTGACCACCGAGGTCGAAGAACGAATCGTCGGCGCCGATCCGGTCGCGGCCCAGCAGGTCGGCGTACAGGCCGGCGACGCGCCGCTCGGTGCCCTCGGCGGGTTCGCGATATTCGGCCCCTACCCAAGAGTCGACGTCGGGTTCTGGGAGCGCGGCCCGGTCGATCTTGCCGTGCGCGGTGATCGGGATCTCGTCGATCACCACGTACGCCGCGGGCGTCATGTACTCGGGCAGCGCCGCGGCCACGCGGGCGCGAATGCGTTCGATGTCGACGTCCTCGGCAGCCCCGGAAGGTGAGTCGGCCGGCGTGAGGTACCCGACGAGGCTCTTGCCCAGGTTCGGCAGCTCGCTGACCACGACGACCGCCTGACCCACGCTGGGGTCGACGGAGATCGCGGCGGCGACCTCTCCGAGTTCGATGCGGAAGCCACGGATCTTCACCTGCTCGTCGGCCCTGCCGACGAACTCGATGTCGCCGTCGGCGTTGCGGCGCGCGAGGTCGCCCGACCGGTAGAGCCTGCCGCCCGTTGTGAACGGGTCGGCGACGAAGCGCTCGGCGGTCAGCCCCGGCCTGCGGTGATAACCCTGCGCGACATGCGTTCCGCCGATGTAGATCTCGCCGATGACACCGGCCGGGACGGGCTGCAGCGCGTCGTCGAGCAGGTGCATCTGGGTGTTGATCTTCGGCGTGCCGATCGGCACGATCCGGGTGCCCTGCTTGCCCTGCACCTTGTAGCGGCTCGCGTTGATCACCGTCTCGGTGGGTCCGTAGAAGTTGTGCAGCAGCGCGTCGAACGTACCGAGGAATTTGTCGGCGAGCTCACCGGGCAGCGCCTCGCCGCCAATCGGAACCCGCTGCAGAGTGCGCCACTGGTTCACCCCGGGCAACGAAAGGAACAGTCCGAGCAACGACGGCACAAAGTGCATCGACGTGATGCCCTCGTCGTGTAGCAGGTCGGTGAGATAGCCGACATCGCTCAGACCGTCGGGGCGCGGAATGACCAGCCGCCCACCGCATGCCAGCATGCCGAAGATCTCCCCCATCGACACGTCGAAGCCCGGTGAGGCGACCTGCAGCAGTCGTTCGTTCTCGTCGATCCCGTAGTCGCCCTTGAACCAGACGAAGTACTCGGCGACGGGCCGGTGCACAACGGGCACGCCCTTGGGCAGGCCGGTGGAGCCCGATGTGTAGATCAGATAGGCGGTGCTCTCCGGTCCGAGCGGACGCACCCGTTCGGCGTCGGTCGGGTTCGTCACCGGGTAGCCGTCCAGCCCGTCGACGGCTCCGCGCAGGACGAGTTTCGGGTCGGAGTCGGACAGGATGAAATTCAGCCGGTCCTCTGGATAGGTAGGGTCGACCGGCAGGTACACCGCCCCGGCCTTGATCAGCCCGAGCGCGGTGATCACCAACTCGGGAGAACGGTCGAGCAGTACCGCGACGCGGTCTTCGGTACCGATCCCCTGTTCGATCAGCCAATGCGCGAACCGGTTCGCCGACTCATTGATCTCGCGGTAGGTGTAGTGGCGCCCCTCATACACCACGGCCGTCGCATCGGGGCTACGGTCAACCTGCGCCTCGACCAACTCTGCCAATGTCGTTGCTGGAGTGTTGAATTCCTCTCCGGCGGAGACCTTCTGCAGCCAATCGGCGTAGGCGGGCCCCATCAGGTCGAGATCGCTGATCGGCGACTCGGGGCTCGCCAGCGCACTGTCGAGCAGCACCACGTAGTGCTCCAGCAGCTGTCGTGCCAGCCCGGCGTCGAGCACCTCGACCAGGTATTCGGCTTCGACCTCGATGCCCGAACCGTCGAACTCGACCATGAACCCCAACGGCAGCTGGGTGAACTGGCTTCGTAACTCCGCACGCTCGCAGGTGATTCCGGCTGGATTGAAGCCGTGGCCGTCGGCACCGCGCGCTCCGAAGCTGACGCGCGTCATGCGCTCCACACCGTGCCGGCGATCGGGATTGATCTCGGCGACCACCCGGTCGAGGTTGACCCGCTGATGAGCGAAGGCACCGACTGCCGTGTCGCGGGCGTCGGTAATCGCCTCGCGGAACGTCTGGCTCCGCCGCGGGCGCAGGCGCATCGCGACAGTGTTGCCGTAGTAGCCGATGACGCCATCGAGGTCGGCGGTCCTGTTGAGAACCGGCGCGGCGACGAGGAAATCGTCGGAATGGGTGTAGCGGTGGATCACCACACCGAACGCGGCCAGCAGCACCATGTACGGGGTCGCGCCGGACTCCTTCGCCACGGCGGTCACGCGATCGACGGTCGCGTCGGGTAGTCGCAGAGTGGTGCGCTGCGACCGGTAGCTCGTCGGGATCGCAGATCCGTTGGGCCCCGGCAGTTCCAGCGGTTCTGGCGGGTTGGCCATCACGGTGCGCCAGTAGTCGAGGTCGCCGTCGACGGAACCGGAGACCGGCGCCGGAATCGGGGTGGGTGCGGCGAGCTGCTCACCGCTGTACGCGCGGGTGAGGTCGGCGAAGAACACGTCCCAGCAGCCGTCGTCCCACGCGATGTGATGCGCGACGAGCAGCATGACGTATTCGTCGGAACCGGTGCGCACAACCGTAAGGCGCAGCGGCGAATCGGAACTCAGGTCAAACGCTGCGCTGAACTCCCGCTGCGCCAAAACTTCCAGCCGCAACCTGCGGGAGTTTTCGGACAACTCGGACAGGTCATGAGCCGACCAGCCTGGCGTCAGATCGTCGTGGACGGTCGGCTGCGGCTCACCGTCGGCGTCGGCGCTGTACGTGGTGCGCAGCAGCGCGTGACGCGCAGCGACGGCGTTCACACTGTCGCGTAGCCGCGAGACGTCCAGTGCGCCGGTGATGCGGTAGGACAGGCAGATATTGAGGATCGCCCCGGTGGGATCGGCCATCTGAACGAACCACATGCGACGCTGTCCGTCGGAAAGCGCGGCGTCGGCCGGATCGCCTGCCGTCGGCTCGCCCGACCTCAGGCCCTTCTCGGAGAGCCTGCGCCGCAACAGCTCCAGCCGTCGCTCATCGAGTTGTTCGCGGATATCGGCGATGTCAGTCACGCGTCGTTTCCACCTTGTCTGATCGGGTGTCGAGTGCGGCGATGAGTTCGGCGCTGGTGATGCCGCCGAGCAGGGTGCCCAACGGCACCGATCCGCCGGTTGCCCGCTTGAGCCGCTTGCGCAGGTCGAGGGCGAGCAGTGAATCCAAGCCGAGGTCGAGCAGGGATGTCTGTTGGTCGATCGTCGCCGCGTCGATGCTGAGCACCGCGGCAACTTCGGCGATGACCCGGGCCGGGCCGTCGCCGTTGGGGGTGATGTCTGATGCCGCCACCGCAGCGGTTTCCCTGGCGGTCTGGCTGTCGAGGAATTTCCGCAGGCGGTCGGTGTCGGCGGTCATGATCAGCGGATCGGCGACGTAATCCCGCAGGCTGGCGGCAACCGCGGATGCCGGTGTCATCGGCAGCAGGCCGGAGCGTTCGATCGCGCTGACGCCGGCACGTTCGGTGATACCGCTGCCGCGGCCGGGGTCGGTCCGCCACAGTCCGTATCGCAGCGCGACGCAGTGCTGACCCTTGGCGCGAAGCTGACCGGCCATCACGTCGAGCATCCGGTTGGCGGCCGAGTATGCGGCGTGGCCGCGACCGCCCCACACCCCGGACACCGACGAGCACACCAGAATCCGCGTGTCCGGACGCAGCGGCCACAGGTCGGTGATGCGCGCGAAGCCGCCGATCTTGGCGGCCACCGTATCGGCGAACGCCTCCGCGGAGACACCCTTCACGTCGTCGAAGGTCGCGGCACCCGCCGCGTGAATCAGGAGCGACGCACCATCGCCGCCATGCTCACGCGCGACGGTCGACACCTGTTCGGCGGAGCGTAGATCGCACGGCGGGCCGACGATCTCGATGCCGCGGAAGCTGGCGACGCCCGCCAGTTCCGCCACGGTCGCCGCGTCGACACCCGCTCGGCTCAGCAGGACGATGCGACGGGCGCCGTGCTCGGCGAGGTAGCGCGCGAAGTGAAGGCCGACGGCCCCACTTCCGCCGGTGATGACGATGTTGTCGAGGAGCCCGTCATCGAGCTTCCAGTCCTGAGCGGGAGCGTCCGGCTCGGGCAGTGTGCGAACGAAAACGACGGGGCCGGAAGCACCGTCGCGGACCGCTCCTTCGTGCACATGGCTGCGTGCGGCGTCGATGACGGCCGACGCGGTGGCGTCGTCGATCTCCCAAGACGGCAGATCGAGATGGCGGAAGGCATGATCGGGATGCTCGAATCCGATGCTGCGCTGCATCGCCGCCAAAGCGGCCTGCGCCGGAAGCGCCACGGGTTCGTCGAGCCGTACGTGTTCGCCGCCGACAGTCACCAGGCACACGTCGCAACCGTTCGCTCCCCCGGCGTCGGCGTAGTCGAAGAGGCCGCCACCCACCAGTCGGCCGATCTGTTGTGCGGCCACCTCGGCATCGGGATGGTCGAGCAGCGGGGCGATCGCGAGAATCAAATCGGCCTCACCCGGTTCGGCCGGTTCCGCGTCGCCATGCCGCTCGATGGCGGTCCTCAGTTGCGCCGAGAGCGCACTTCCGGGACCCGCGAGGTCGACGACCGCGATGCGCTTTATCCCGCCTGCCTTGGCGGATTCGGTTCTCTGTTCCCACTTCTCGCTCGAGACGGTCAACCCGAACACCGGCGCAAGCGGTTGGGGCTCGGCCCACACGTGAACGTCACGCATCGGCGCGTTGGGAAAGCCCTGCAGCACGGGAATGTTCTTGTCGACCAAATCGGCCCAACCGAAAGCCGGGCCGGTGACCCCAACGACGGCGATGCCGGCCGACAGGGTGTCGACGAGAGGTTCGTCGCGTCGTCCCGATCCGACGATGAGCGAAGGCTCAGGCCCGTCGCCGGTCAGATCTTCCAGCGCGAACAACAGCGATGCGTGCGCCGACAGTTCGACGAACCGGGTGGCGCCGTGTCTGCGTGCGGCGTCGATGGCGCGGTCGAAACGCACAGTATCGCGCAGATTGCGATACCAGTAGTGGGCGTAACCGGTCCCCGCCGGTACGGCTTCGCCGGTCGCCGATCCGATGAATTGCACTGGTGCGTCGTTGAACTGACCGCTCGGCAACAGTGCCGACAGATCGTCGTGCAGCGCTTCCAGCGCGCTGGTGTGGCCTGGATAGTTCACGTCGAGTTCGCGGGCAAACAGACCCTGAGTCGACGCGGCGGCCACCAGCGCCGTGACGGCGTCCAGCTGACCCGAAACCACGACCGCCGATTGCGAATTGACCGCCGACACCTCGAGCCAGCCGTCGACGGTGGTGAGCAGTCGCTCGGCGTCCTCGACCGAAATCCCCAGCGCCGCCATGCGGTAGTCGCCGTGCAGGCGATCGACCGCCCTCGCGCGCGCGACGACGACAGTGACCGCATCTGCAAGCGCCGTACGTCCGGCGATGTAGGCCGCTGCGACTTCTCCCAGACTGTGACCCACCGTGATATCGGGCACCACGCCGCAGGATTGCCAGACATGCGCCAATGCCACGGCGTGAATGAATTGTGCTCCCTGGATCTCGACTTGCGACCAGTCACCGTCATCGGCCTGCGCGGTCAGGTACGTCAACGGCGACGGTTGGCCGGCGGCGACGAAGGCCTTTGCACATTCATCGGCGTGCGCGCGGTACACCGGCGATCGATCGTAAGCGTCGGTGCCCATCGACGGCCATTGGTTGCCCTGTCCGGGGAACACGAAAGCTGTTTTCCCGGTGCCTGTTTCCGATGATCTTGCCACCATCGGGTGTTCGGTTCCTGCGCTGATGGCCTGCAAGCCTTCGGTCAATTCGGCGATGCTCCCCGCGCGCACGACGGCTCGATGCCTACGCAGCCTCCGCGTCCGCAACAACGTGCCTGCAACCGCCGACACGTCGGTGCTGCGGTGCAGGTACCGCATGATCGCTTCCGCGTCGGCGGCAAGAAGTTCCTCGGCGTGTGCGGTGAGCACTACAGGCAAGCGCCCGTCGGGAAATCCGTTGGCGGGCATCAGGCGGCCTCCGGCATGGAGACGATCACGTGCGCGTTGGTACCGCTCATTCCGAACGCCGTCACCGCGGCCAGACGATGACCGTCCGTCGCGGGCCATGGTGTGAGTTCGGTGGCCAGGCGTAAACCCTGTTTTTGCCAATCGATTTCACGGCTCGCCTCGTCCGTATGGAGGCTCGCAGGCACGGCGGCGCGCGCGGCGGCGATGAGCACCTTGGCCAGGCCGAGCCCGCCCGCCGCCGCCTGGGTGTGGCCGATGTTCGACTTCACCGATCCCAGTAGGGCGCCGCGGCCCGGTTCGGTGGCGCCGTATGTCTGTGCCAGTGAGATGAGTTCAGTGCGGTCGCCGAGTCGGGTTGCGGTGCCGTGACCTTCGACCATGCCGACGTCTTCGGGACGCACGCCGGCCTGGTCGAGCGCACGTTGGAAAAGCCGCGCCTGCGCCTCGCCGCTTGGTGCCGTCAGACCGACGGAGCGGCCGTCCTGGTTCAGGCACGTCGCTCGCAACTCGCCGAGTATGTGGTGGCCGTCGCGCACTGCCCCGGAACGTCGCTGCAACACGAACATCGCCGCACCCTCGGCCCATACGGTGCCGCTCGCGTGCGCGCTGTAGGGACGGCAGTGGCCGTCGTCGGAGAGCGCATGCTGTTTGGAGAACTCGACGAAGAAACCCGGTGAGCCCATCACGCAGACCCCACCGGCGAGCACCATGTCGCAGTCCCCAGACCGAATCGCCTGTGCGCCGAGGTGAATTGCACTCAGCGTCGAGGAGCATGAGGTGTCGATGGTCATCGCCGGCCCGGTCAGGCCGAGCGTGTAGGCGATCCGCCCGGAAACCGGACCCAGGGCGGTACCGGCCATCAAATGGCCTGTGAGGTTGGTGAATTCGGCAAGATCGGGGCCGTAGCCCATCGTCGATGCCCCGACATAGCAGCCCACATCGTGACCGGCGAGGTCGTCGGGGTTGATTCCGGTGTTCTCGAGCGCACGCCACGCGACGCGCAAAGCGACCCGCTGCTGCGGGTCCATCGCAACGGCCTCGCGCGGCGAGATACCGAAGAATTCGGCGTCGAAAGTCGCCCCACCGGAGAGGAATCCGCCGAGATCGTGAATCGGCTTGAACCCGTCGCGGTGTGATCCGTCGAGAACCTTGCCGACCGACCAGCCGCGGTCCCGCGGGAAGGGGATCAGCCCTTCGCGTCGCTCGGACAGCAACGACCAGTAGGCGTCGGCGGTATCGATGCCGCCAGGCGCCTCGATCGCCATCCCGGAGATGACGATGGGGTCCGCATCGTCAGACCTCATTGACCAACTCCGCGACAGCGTCGATGTGGTCGTTGATGTAGAAGTGCCCGCCATCGAAGAGCGACAGCGTGAAAGCTCCGCCGGCGTGGGTCGTCCACTGACGCAGCATCTCCTCGCTTATCCGGTGGTCCCCACGGCCGCCGATGGTGTGGATGTCGGCGCGCAGTTGAACGTCGCTCCCACACGCGTAGCGGTTGAATGCCAGATAATCCGCGCGCACAGCCCGAACGAGCAGATCGACGAAGTCTTCGTCGGCGAGCAGCCGCTCATCGGTGCCGCCGAGGTCGACCATGTTCGCGATCACCTCGGCGTCGGCGGTGGGAAGGCGCGGCGACGTTGCGATCGTGAACGGCGCCTGGCTCGCCGACACCCAGAGGCTGCTCAGGTCCGCACCCTTGGCTTCGGCGACGCGCGCGAACTCGAAGGCGATCACCGCGCCCATGCAATGGCCGAACAGTTTCAGCGGTCCGAGTTGGGCCCAGTCGCCGGCGTCGAACAGCTGTGCGGCCAGCTCCTCGACGGTTTCGGGGGCGGGGTGGGTCAGCCGGTCCGCTCGCTGTGGGTACTGCACGACGTAGACGTCGGCGCCCTCGGTGGCCAGCGCCGCGGCGAAGCTTCGGTATGCCGCGGCGGCGCCACCGGCGTGGGGAAATACGACGGTCGCGCCGTCGCTTGCCCGTCCCAGGGACCGCTTGATCCAGGGCTGGAAGGTCAGTTGGCTCTGTTCGTCAATCATCGGCAGGTCGGCGATGGTCTCGGCGGGGGTTCCGTAGGTCTTTCTGAGTGAGCCTGTGAGCGGCCTGCGGCATCGCAGCGATAACGCACAAAACCCCTCCCAGGATGAATTAGCGCAGGCTGTCCTAAGTTTGTGAGGTTACCCTAATTGAGGTTGTCGAACACCCATACATCCGGGGTGTGAGCAGGTGAGCTAGCCCACGTGCGCGTATGTCCGGACGGCCCGCCAGCTGGGCAGACGTGGTGCACATAGGTCCGGGGGCCCAGAAGTCTTCTGCCGGGCGCCGACGGTAGCGTGAGTGGCTAGTTGCCCCGGAAAGGAATAGCGCATGGATCTGGCCGGTGTCGGAGTGTGGAGTTCACAGTTGCGCTACGGCGACGCCGGGGAGGCCGCCGAGGCCGCGGCCGATCTTGAGGAGCTCGGATTCACCGCGCTGTGGATCCCCGATGTCGGCGGACCGGTGCTCGATTCGGTGAGCCAGCTGCTGGGGGCGACCAAGAGCGTCGTGATCGCCACCGGAATCCTGAACCTGTGGATGCATGAGCCCGCGGATGTGGCGACGGCGTATGCCGAGCTGACCGCCAAACACGGTGAACGCTTCCTGCTGGGCATCGGAGTGAGCCACGCTCCGCTCATCGACTCCAAAGAACCGGGCCTATACAAGAAGCCGCTCGCTGCGACGCGCGCGTACCTCGATGCCATCGATGCGACCGATAACCCGGTACCGGTGGCCAACCGGGTGCTCGCCGCGCTCGGCCCGAAGATGCTCGAACTATCCGCGACGCGGTCCCGTGGCGCGCATCCATATCTGGTGACGCCGGATCACACGCGCTATGCCCGCGAGCATCTCGGCGAGGGCCCGCTGCTGCTTCCCGAGCAAACGGTGCTACTGACTGAGGACAGGGACGAGGCGCGCTCGCTTGGAACCGATTGGCTGCGTTCGTATCTGGCCCTGCCGAACTACGCCAACAACCTCCTGCGCTCCGGCTTCACCCAGGAGGATGTGACGTCGGTCAGCGACCGGCTGTTCGACGCGATCATCGCGTGGGGCGACGAGGAGACCGTGCTTGGCCGGGTGAACGAGCATCTGTCCGCGGGCGCCGACCACGTCTGCGTGCAAGTGCTGACCGCCGATCCCAGGGAGTTCCCCCGCGAGCAGTGGCGTCGACTGGCCGCCGCGCTCAAGTAACCGCGGGCCGAGTGGCCACTTATTGGACACTTTGCGCTGAAAGCGTCCGATAAGTGGCCACTCGTCGCGGTGAACTACCCGCCCGCCAGTTCGGACATCACTGCGGCGCTGTCCATCCCGGTGACCTCCAGGTACACCTCGGCGACCATGTTGAGTCGATCGCCGTCCGGTTCACGACCGACGAGTCGCTCGGAAAATTTGGCCACACATCGCGCCGCGAACATATCGGTGACAAGCACCGTGGGCGTGTCAAGCCAATCCCGAACCCGGGCGACCACCTGGGTGGCCAGCACGGAATCGCCACCGAGGGAGAAGAAGTCGTCATCGACGCCGATCTTGTCGCCGGGCACGTTCAGAACATCGCCGACGATAGCCACGATCGCGGCTTCCAGCGGTGTGGATGCTGGCCGATAGATGTCAGCGGCGGGCAGTTCGGCTTCAGCCAAGAGCCGGGCGGCGGCTTTACGGTCGAGCTTGCCGTTCACGGTGAACGGGATCCGGTCACTGACCACGATGATCTTCGGAATCATGTGCGCGGGAACGAGCTCGGTCAACGCGGCCGCGACGGCATGCGAATCCAGGCCTGGGTCATCGGTGCGCACCAGCGCCGCCAGCACATCAGGTTCGCCCGGGATGACGGCGGCCACCGCCGCGTCGATGTGCGGTATGCGCTTGAGCGCCGCTTCGACCTCACCGAGTTCGATGCGGTAGCCACTTATCTTGATCCGATGGTCGATGCGGCCGACGAACTCCAGGGTTCCGTCCGGTTGATAGCGGACGAGATCGCCTGTCCGATACCAGGTTCGGCCGTCGTGTTCGACGAACTTCTCGGCCGTCAGATCCGGCCGCCCGCGATAGCCGCGGGCGATGCCTCGTCCCGAGAACCACAACTCGCCCGGCACCCAGTCCGGGCAATCTGAACCGTCAGCTGCCGCCACCCGGCATGCGTTGTTCGGGAACGGCGTGCCGTAGGGAATCGATGTCCAGTGTGCGGGCGGGTCGTCGACCTCGCAAATCGTGCCGTGCACGGCGGTTTCGGTCGCACCGCCGAGGCCCGCCGCCCGCGCTGCCGGCGCTGACTTACGAAGTCCCCGAATGAGTTCGGGCCGCACCCAGTCGCCGCCGAGGAGCACCACGCGCAGGGTCGCCATCCGCCTGCCGCCGACCTTGAGCAGCATGTCCAGCCAGCCGGGCATCCAGTTCAGGAACGTCACCGAATGCTTTTGGATCAGGTTCGCCCACACGTCGGGGTCCCGACGCTGCGCCTCGTCCACGACGACGACGGCACCCCCGGCCCGCAAAATCGCGAAGATCTCCAGCACCGACATGTCGGCCTCGAGCGAGGCCAGTGCCAGGCTCCGGTCCGACGGGCCGAGTTTGTAACGACCGTTGACGAATTCGACGGTATTCATCACCGCGTCGTGGGTTAGCTCTACACCCTTGGGCTCGCCCGTCGACCCCGACGTGAACAGCACGTAGGCCAGGTCGTGCGGTTCGACCGGCGTGGGTTCCGCGTCGGCGGAGCCCTGCATCGCCGTCGACGCGGTGATGACCGGCACGGTGGTCTCGACCGGATCGGCGCCTCCGCACAACAGCAGGGCCGCGACACCGCTGGATTCGAGGATCCGGGCGGTCCGGTCAGCGGGCTGGTCGGCGCCGATCGGTAGGTAGGCCGCGCCGGCAGCCAGGATGCCGAGCAGCGCTGGGATCTGCTCGGCGCACTTGGGACCGATCAACGCCACCAAATCGCCGGGCCGAACCCCGCTGCCGCGCAACGCTTCCGCGACCGCAAGCGCCCGGGTACGCAGCTCGCCGTAGGTCAGGTCGCCGTCGTCGCTGAACACTGCCGGCGCGTCGGGTGTGGCCAGCGCATTGCGGAAGAACCCGTCGTGGATGGTCTCACCGCTCGGCGGTGCCGTCATGCTGTTCACCGCCGCACGGACGGCGCGTTGCGCCTCGGGCACGGCGGGCGGATCGGTTGCGTCCCATGCCGCGTCATCCATGGCCAGCCTCGTCAACTCGGCCAGGTGGTAGGCGAACATCGCGTCGGCGACACCGGGACGGAAGGCATCCACGCGAACGTCCCAGTTGATCATCAGACCGGTGGCCAGCGGCGTCGCCTGCGCATCGATGAGCACCTGCGGGCCCTGCGAAATCGTCCACACCGGGGCGCCGAACAGATCGGTGACCTCTCCGGCGAACAGATCGCCGAGCCCGAGCGCGCTGGTGTACACGATCGGCGCGAGCACCTGGTTGCCGCGGTGGCGCCCCAAGTCGCGCAGCACGGACAGGCCGGAGTAGCTCGAGTGACGAGCGGTGTTGTGCAACGTTTCCTGCACGGCGCGAGTCCGCTCCGCCGGTGTGGTGGTGCGCGTCAGGTCGATGTCGAGCATCAGCGACGAGGTGAAGCAGCCGACCAATTTTTCAACGTCGGGGTGGAACGGTTCCCTACCGAACATCGGCAGGTTGAGTAGGAACCGCGAGCCACTCGACCAGCGCGCCAACGCATTCGAGTACGACGCCCCCACGGCCATCGCAGGCGTGAAGCCGCGCCGGTGCGCGGCCGCGAAGAGCGCGTCACGCGTCTCGACGTCAAAGATGTGCCAGAGCCGGACGCTGCTCTGAGGGTCGGCCTGTTCGGCGGGCGGAACCAGCGGCAGCGCAGGCGATTCGGGCAGCTCGGGCATGCGTTCGGCCCACCACTGTTTGTCCTCGTCCGAAGGTCCCGGATCGACGGCCGCCAGCGCGGCCCGGTACCGGCGGTAGGTGTAGCCCAGTTCTGGCAGTTCCCCGCCGCGGTAGAACACCGCGAGATCGGCCATGAACTTGCGATAGCTCACCGCGTCGGCGGCGTTCATGTCCATGTCGACGTGCAACCGTGTGCGCCCGTCCGGGCGCAGCGACAGGCTCAGCTCGAGCACATCACCGTTCAGCAGTTGATGCGACTTCTGCTGCCGAATGGTTTCCAGCCGCTCCTCGGCCGCGTCGGCGTCCAGCTCGCGCAGGTCGTAGACCGTGACGGGAAGGCCGCGCTCACCGATCCGCTGGGTACCGTCGGGCAGGATCTCCACCCGCAACATCGGGTGGCGCGCAACCAGTTTCGCTGCCGCCTCGCGCAGGCGGTTCGGATCGACGTCGGCACCGTCGAATTCCACATAGAGGTGTGCGGCGACGCCACCGAGTTGTTGATCGTCGTTGCGGCCCAGCCACATCGCGTGCTGCATGGGCGCCAACGGGAAGACACCATCGTCGTCGTCGCCAAGATCCACCGATTCGGGTGCGGCGGATTCCTCTCCGCCGGAGTGCTGTGCGACCAGCGCCGACCATGCCGCCACCGTCGGGTTCTCCGCCAGCGCGGCGAAGTTGACCGGGATCCCCTGCTTACGCCAGCGACCCGACAGCGACATCATGCGGATCGAGTCCAGACCGGAGGCGATGAGGTCGGCGTCGGGGTCTACCTCGTCGGCCGGCACGCCGAGCAGTTCGGCCACTTCCTCACGGACGGTGCGGACGGCGGCACCATTGTTCTCTGTCGCGCCACCCGCAACACCCACGCTGTCCCTCCAAATTAGTACAGGCTGCCCTAACTAACCCGGCGAGGCTACCTTATATTCGAGGCACCGAACACGCCTACCCGGAGGGGTCACACCCACTCATGAGCACCGGTTTAGACCCCCAACAGAGCGACCTGACGACGGGTTTTGTGCCGTTCCCGGCCGACCGTGCCCAGGAGTACCGCAGCGCCGGTTACTGGACGGGCCGCAGCCTGGACTCCATCCTCAGCGACGCCGCCGCGACGTGGCCGGACCGCGCCGCGGTGATCGACCCGGACGTGACCTACACGTTCGCCGAACTGGACACGCGCGCCGACCGCATCGCGTCCGCTCTGGCCGACCGCGGTATCGCCGCCGGCGACCGGGTGATGCTGCAGCTGCCGAACTCGGCGCAGTTCGCCGTCGCGTTGTTCGGCCTGCTGCGCGCGGGCGCTGTCCCGGTGATGTGCCTGCCGGGTCACCGCTACGCGGAGCTCAGTCATTTCGCCGACGTGAGCGGTGCGGTCGGACTCGTCGTCGCAGACCGGGTCGCCGGTTTCGACTACCGGGATCTGGCGCAGGCTCTCGTGAACGACAATCCGCGGCTGAGTCGGGTGTTCGTGGACGGCGATCCCGGCCCCTTCCAATCATGGTCGGAGCTCGCCGATTTCGACGGTCCGATGCGCGAGCGGGCGCCGGTCGACCCGAGTACGCCCGCACTGCTGCTCGTCTCGGGCGGCACGACAGGTCTACCCAAGCTGATCGCCCGTACCCACGACGACTACGTCTACAACGCGACGGCGTGTGCGCAGGCGTACGAAATGACCGGCGAGGACGTGTATCTGGTCGCGCTACCGGCGGGACACAACTTTCCGCTCGGCTGCCCGGGCCTGCTGGGCTCCATGACCGTCGGCGCCACGACGGTATTCACCGCCGACCCCAGCCCCGAATCGGCGTTCGCCCTCATCGACCAGCACAAGATCACCGTCACCGGCCTCGTCAACGCGCTCGCCAAGGTGTGGACCCAAGCGTGTGAATGGGAACCCGTGCTGCCGACGTCGCTGCGCGCGGTTCAGGTGGGCGGCTCACGGATGACGCCCGAGGAGGCGCGCTACATTCTTGACGGGTTGACCCCCGGCCTGTCCCAGATCTTCGGCATGGCAGAGGGAATGCTCAATTTCACCCGCATCGGCGATCCCATCGACGTCGTGGTCAACACCCAGGGCAAACCGATGTCGCCACTGGACGAGATGCGCGTCGTCGACGAGGCGGGCGCCGAGGTCGCCCCGGGCGAAGAGGGTGAGCTGTTGGTGCGCGGCCCATACACCCTCAACGGCTACTACCGTGCCGACGAGGCGAACGCTCGGTCATTCAGCCCCGACGGCTTCTACCGCTCCGGGGATCGCGTGCGGATCTTCGACGACGGCCCGAGAGCGGGTTACGTCGAGGTCACCGGGCGCATCAAGGATGTCATCCACCGCGGCGGAGAGACCGTGTCGGCATCCGATCTGGAAGAGCACCTGTTCGCACATCCGGCGATCTACACCGCAGCCGCGGTCGCCCTGCCCGACGACTACCTGGGCGAAAAGATTTGCGCTGCAGTCGTCTTCAGCGGTCCTGCAATCACACTCGCCGAATTGAACCAGTTCCTCGACGAGCGGGGCGTGTCCTCGCACTCGCGCCCCGACGTGCTCGCGCCGATGTCGACGCTGCCCAAGACCGCGGTCGGCAAGGTCGACAAAAAGAAGGTCGTCGCGCAGCTCGCGTCGTCCTGACGCACTCGATGGTCAGGAGACCGGTACCTCGCGGGACTCCTGCGCGGTCTCCGGTGAGGCGAGCAGCTCGGTGATTCGCTC
Organism: Mycobacterium sp. NPDC051804; assembly: GCF_044452905.1. NCBI lineage: Bacteria > Bacillati > Actinomycetota > Actinomycetes > Mycobacteriales > Mycobacteriaceae > Mycobacterium > Mycobacterium sp. NPDC051804. The sequence goes on from NZ_JBITCD010000007.1 coordinate 145,547, forward strand.
CGACACCGCTGCGGCCGTGGGGTACTCCCACAGCAGCGTCGGCGGCAGGGACAAGCCGGTCTGCTTCTCGAGCTGACGCAACAGCCCGACGGTCATGATCGAGTCGACGCCGATCTCGACCAGCGGCAGTCCGGCGTTTACGTCGTTCTCCGGCAGTCCGATCTGCGCCGATACGGCAGCGACGACACACTCGACCACCCGCTGCGGGTCGGGCTCGCCGTCGTCTCCGACGAAGCTGCCCAGCGCCGACTCTGCCGGCGCCGACTCGTCCTCCTCCACGGGCGCGACGTCGGCGAGCATTGGGACCGCTGTCGCCGCCGGGAGCACAGGCAGCACAACGACATTCGGTTGGTCGCCACGCATCGCCAGGTCGAGCGCTCGGACCGCCTCGTCAGCGCCGATGGTACCCATGCCCAGCGCGTCGAGCTGAGCCGCGACGAAACCGGACGTCGAGCCCATGCCCAAGCCTCGCCACGCGGTCCAGGCGATGCTGACGGTGCGGTCGCCGAGGCCACGGCGGTGACGGGCCATGACGTCGAGGAAGGAGTTCGCACACGCGTACGCACCCTGTCCGGGGAAGCCCGCGAGGTAACCGCACGACGAGAACAGCACCATCCAGTCCAGTTGCTCCGGTGGAAACACCTCATGCAGCGTCAAGGTGCCGTCGACCTTGGGGTGCATGGCCGTTTCGAAATCTTCGGCGCTCGTGTTGACCAGCAGCGCACCGGCTTCCACGCCTGCGGCGTGGATGACACCCCGTACCGGCGGCAGGTACCGCAGAGCGACGCGTAGCGTCTCAGCGGCGTCGTGCGCGGCGATGTCGAGCGGCATGATGTGGACTGATACGCCGCGCTCCTCGAGCGCGGCCACGGTGCGAATCAGCTCGGATTCCGCCGCATCCCGCCACTCGGCGCGGTCCAGCATGCCCGAGCGAGACAGCAGGACGATGCGTCGAGCACCGATGTCGGCGAGCCGCTGCGCCATCCGCAGGCCGAGAACGCCTGTGCCGCCGGTGATCAGGTATGTACCGCCAGCCGAACACTGCATCGGTGCACCCGTCCCCCGACCGGCGAATGCCAACCGCGCGGACGTGGCCTCGCCGTCGCGGATCACGACGACGGGATGACCACGTAGCGATGCGAGTGCGCCGACAGGCAGGTTCGCGTCACCGATGTCGAGGACCCCTCCGAAGATCTTGGGATGCTCGGCGGCAGCGACTCTGGCCAGCCCCCAGAGCGGCGCGTGCACAACATTGCCGCCTTCGTGCACCCGCTGGGTGAGCACCCACACGCGGGCCTTAGCACCGCGATCCAGGAGGTGCCGCAACGTCTGCATCACGACCTCGACCGACTTCTGCGGCGTGTCATGCGCGCGTGGCAGCACCAGCACCACGGCGTCGCGATCCAGTTCCGTGGCAGCCGTGTCGATCTCGGCCGGTTCGGCGTATGCCGCGTACGGTACGTCGGCGGCGGCGAGGTCGCGGGTGACGAAGCGCCGGGTGTCGGCGTCACCGCCGACGACAAACACCGCGGATGGCCGGTCGTCCGGTCCCCACGGGACCGAATGCCACGTGACGTGATGCAGCATCCGCGAGAGATCGCTACCCGCAGGGTTTTCGAGCTCCTCGAACGACATCCCGGTCAGAGATACGTGCACAGCGCCCGACTCCTCAGCGATCACCACGTCCGTCGTGGTGGTTCCGGGCCGTCGTCGCACGTGCAGCACCGCCACCGCGGGCGGACGGCCGTACACCTGCACGCGCTCGATTCGGGCGGGCATCCGCAGTCGCGGTGGTCCGTCGAAGATGGTGGAGGCCGCGGACGTCGCCGCATCGAGCAGCGACGCCCACGTTGCGGGCTCGGTCCGCTCGCCGTCGGCGGCGACCCGCGCGATCAGCTCGCCGTCGCCGCGGCGCATGTCGACGATCTCCCAACCGAACCCCATCGCCGCCACGCCCAGCGTCGCCAGGGTTTTCACGACATGGTCCGCCGGAAGAGACTCTGTGCACCGCTGTTGCGCGGCGGACTCGTCGAGCACCTGCCTGAGCAGGTCCTCGATGTCGTCGTCGGCCGCGGCGACCGCGCTGCTGTGGGTCAGCCACCCGCCGTCGTCGGTCGTATCGTCGTCGTCAACCAGTCGCGTCGAAAGGGTCAGGCCGCGGTCCTGCAGCACCACCTGCACATCGCGGGCCCGGCTGGGCGCCACGGGCGTCCGCAATCGGACATCCACGAGATCGGTTCCCGACCGGTCAGCGCGAGTGTTCAGGTTGGCCACCGCGCCAAGGAAAGTGTTCAAAATGACTGCGGCAGGCACGATTTCTGTGTTCTGCACGGGGTGGTTGCCCGGGTACGGCCGACTGTCCATGTCCAGCCGCGTCTGCCACACGGTGGATGGGACCGCGCCGGTCACGTCCATCCGCCCGCCGAGCAGGGTGTGGGTGTCGACGTCATGAACTCCGCGGCCACCGGGCGGCGGCGTCGGCGTGCGCCAGAAGCGGCGGTGCTGCCACTGCGTGACTGGTAGCGAGTCGGCCCACGGCGCGGAGGCGCCGATACCGTGCCTCACGGGGACACCGTGGCAGTACAGCGCACCGACCGCCGTGGCCACCGACTGCAACTCCGGACGGTCGCGACGCAGCACCGGCACGACCGCGTGCTCGTCGATCCCCGCGTGCGTCAAGGTCTCGACGATCGAATGCGCGACGACTGGATGCGCGGAAACTTCCAAGAACAGGCGATGGCCGTCCTCGGCCGCGGCCGTCACCGCCTCCGCGAAGCGCACCCGATCACGCAGGTTGGCCACCCAGTAGTTCTGGTCGCGAGGCGCCGTCGACCGCGGGTCGGTCAGTGCCGTTGTGTACAAAGGTATTTCGGCGGGACGGGACGGCGGCAGCTGGCCGGTGAGCCGGCCGAGTTCGGCGGTGAGCGCATCCATCACCGGACTGTGAAAAGCCACGTCGGTGTTTACCCGGCGGATCATCACGCCGTCGTCGGTCCAGACCTGGCAGATCTGCTCGACGGCGCTGACGGTGCCGGACACCACGGTCGATGCGGGTGACGCGCTGATCGCCGCCACCACATCGGGATGCTCCTCGAGTCGTCGCTCGGCTTCGGAAAACGGCAGACGAACCAGCGCCATGGCGCCGCTGCCCATCACCGACTGGAATCCACGCGCCCGGTAGCACGCCACCGCGGCGCCCACCGTCAGGTCGAACACACCTGCCGTCACACACGCGGCGACCTCGCCGACCGAATGCCCGATCACCGCCGCGGGGGTCACTCCCCTTTCGCGCAGCACTGCGGCGAGGCCCACCTGCATCGCAAATGTCAACGCCTGCACCCGGTCTGTACCGCCGAGCTCGCCGGTGCGCAAAGCATTCCGCGCGCAGAATCCCAGCTCCTTGCGGAACACCGGATCGATCGCGTCGATGACCGCGCCGAACGCAGGTTCACGGTCGAGCAGCTGCTGCCCCATACCGGCCCAGTGCGATCCGTGGCCGGAGAACACCCAGACGGCGCCCTCGGTTGCCAGCGCACTGCCGGTGACGACCAGCGGATCGGGGTCCTCGCCAGCGAGAGAGTCCAGCCCGGCCACCAGACCGTCGATATCGTCGGCCACCACTGCGGCCCTTGATGATTCGTGTGTGCGGCGCGTCCATGCCGTGGCCGCGACTCGATCGAGTGTGTCGTCGCCGGCACGCAGGTGGTCGGCCAGCGCGCGCGCCTGGGCCCGCAGTCGGGCCGACGAGCGCGCAGAGACCGGAACGACCGTCGGCGCGGCGGAAATCTCAGCGGCGGGCGCGGTCTCGGTTAAGGGCGCTTCCTCCAACAGAATGTGCGCGATCGTGCCGCCGTAGCCGTAGCTGCACACCGCGGCGCGGCGCGGTACGCCGACGGTGCGTGCCCACGGTTCGACCGTCGTCGGCACCCGTAGGCCGCTGCTCGCCCAATCAACCGCGGGGGTAAGAGTTTTCACGCCGGCAGTCGGCGGGATGGCCTCGTGGTGCAGGGCCAGCGCCGCCTTGACGAGGCCGACCACGCCCGCGCCACCCTCGAGGTGACCGACGTTCGGCTTCACCGATCCGATGCGGCACAGCGCATCCGCGGGGCGATCGACCCCGTAGACGGACGCCAGCGCCCTGACTTCCGTGGGATCGCCTGTCGGCGTACCGGTTCCGTGCGCCTCGACGAAGTCGACGCTCGCGGGTGGCACACCGGCCGATTCGCATGCCCGCGCGAACATGTCGGCCTGGGCGTCGCCGTTGGGCGACATGATGCCGACCGTGCGGCCGTCCTGTGCGATCGCGCCGCCACGTACGAGGGCCAGCACCCGATCACCGTCGCGAACCGCGTCGGCAAGCCGTTTGAGCACGACCACGGCCGCGCCCTCGCCGCGCCCGTAGCCGTCGGCGCTGGCATCGAACGTCTTGCAGCGACCGTCGGGCGCCGTGGCCCCAGCCTCGTCGAGGACCCGGGTCAGTCCCGGGCCGATCAGCGCGCTGACACCTCCGGCTAGGGCCAGCGACGTCTCACCGGATCGCAGCATCTGGCAGGCCTGGTGCACCGCCACCAGCGACGCGGCGCACGCGGCGTCGAGTGCGACGCTCGGCCCTCGCAGGTCGAGCAGATGTGACACGCGGTTGGCGATTCCGCACAGGGACGTGCCGATCCCGGTCCAGGCTTCGATGCCCGGCAGGTCCTCCATGATCAGCTTGCCGTAGTCGTCGGAGTTGACGCCCATGAGGACAGCGGTGTCGCTGCCCGCCAGGGTTCGCGGCTGCACACCCGCGTGTTCGAGCGCCTCCCAGCTCACTTCGAGGGCCAGTCGCTGCTGGGGATCCATCAGTTCCGCTTCGCGCGGGGACACCCCGAAGAACTCGGCGTCGAATCCAGCCAGGTCGTCGAGGAAGGTGCCCCAGCGCGTGGTCTCCTTGAGCACCGCGGCGTTGCGCGGGTCCCGGCGCAGGTACGGCTCCCAGCGCTCCTCCGGCACCTCTCGGACGTCACTTCGACCTTCGGTCAGGAACGTCCAGAATTGCGCCGGGTCGTTGATGCTGCCTGCCAGTCGGCAGCCGATGCCGACGATTGCGATGGGCTCTGGGATGGCGGCCATGTCAACGAAGCCCCAGGCGCTTCGAAGTCTGGCTAGCCTTGCCTAACAAACCCCGCATGGTGGCTATCCTGGCATACGAGGCGTCGGAATTGGTCTTTACGCAGGGCCGACGCGGTGATCACGAGCGTGGCGCCGATCACGTTCCGAAGCGCTTGCGCGGTCGCTAATTTCGGCGAGAGCGTTCAAAGAGTGGTGACTGCTAGCGGTTCATCGGTGCCGGTCACCCGGATGTCGACACTGCGTATTTCCGACGTCGGGATACTCGTCGCCGCCGACAATCCGGTGGCCTCGTCACCGGCCGGACGCCACGAACCCACGACCACCTGTCCGCCGCTCTTCGTCGTCACGACGATGTCGTAGCTCTCGACATCGCGCGACCACTCCTTGGTGTACTCGCAGGCCCAGTTCAGCTCGGTGCCCCACTTCTTCTCAGTGACGGCGAGCTGGGCATTGAGGCCGGGACGAGACCCAGGCTGCATCGGCGACATCGCCACGGTCTGCACCGCCGTCGGGCGGGGGAAGACCGTCGCCCCCACGACACCACCGATGATCGCCAATGCCGCGGCGGCCGCGACCACGCCCGCGATGCCGGCCCGTCGGGATCGCCGCTTCGCCGACGCGGCGGTCAGCGATGCGACGTTGTCGGGGCGATCTTCGGCCGGCGGGCTGCCCGGCAGATCGGTCAATGCCAAGGCCTCTTCGGGACTGAGCACATCAAGAATGTCGGGCATCCCCGCCAGCTCGGCGAACTCGGCGTTTCGCTTTGGGTTCGTCGCCAGGTAGTTCTCGTAGGTGCGCCGGTCCTCCGGATTCAGCGCACCGAGGACGTAGGCCGCATCCCATTCGGCTAGGTCGTCGGGTCTGTTGTCAGTCACGACCAACCCCCCTTTCCTGCAACGCAATTCGTAACGCGCGCATCGCGTAATGAAGTCTGGATTTGACAGTTCCCTCGGGAACCTGTTCCTGCTGAGCGATATCGGCCACGGTCTGGCCGAGGTAGTACGCGCGCACAATCGCGTTGCGATGATCACTGGACAGCGACTTCAGCGCGTCGGCCAGTACCCACTTGTCGACGGCGGGTCCGATCGCATCGAGTGATGGTCGCTCGGGAAGGTTGTCGCTCTGCAGCTCCCGCGTGAAGCGGGCGCTGCGGCGGTCGTCGATCACGAGATTGCGGGCGACGGTGAACAGCCACGCCCGCGCCGATTCGCTGGGCTGCGTGAGAATGTCGGGTTTCCGCCACAGCCGCAGCAGCGACTCCTGCACCACGTCTTCGGCGAACGGCATGTCGCCCCGCGTCAGGCGCAGTACATAACGCTGCAGGTCGTGACTGTGAGCGTCGTGGATCTCTCGCAGGAGCGCGGCCTGATCAGGATCGGTCATATGCGATGCACCCGCGTATTCCTCGCTTTCCGTCGTCGTCGCACAACACAACGGATCACCACCGCAGAATCGTTCAATCTCAGTCAAGCAGAGTGCGGACCACCGCGTCGGCCAACAAGCGACCCGGGTCGGTCAGGATCAAATGGTCGCCGTCGCGCGTCAACAGCCCGTCGTCGATGACGGTCTGGGCCCGGTCTCGTTCGGCGTCGTTCAAGACGCCAAGTGGCAGCCCGTCGCGCAGCCGCACCCGCAGCATGACGTCCTCGGTGTGCTGCGCGCCGGAATCCAGTTGCTCGAAATCAGCCACCGGCAACATCCCGTCGGCCAATGACTGCGCATAAGCGTTGGGGTGCTTGACATTCCACCACCGCGTCGAGCCGACGTAACCGTGCGCACCCGGGCCTGCGCCCCACCATTCGCCACCGTCCCAGTAGCCGACGTTGTGCCGGCATTCGCCGCGGGGCAGGCACCAGTTGGAGACCTCGTACCAACCCATACCCGCGTCGGACAGGCGCGCATCGATCAGCTCGTAGCGGTGCGCGAGCTCGTCGTTGTCGGGTTGGCGGACCTCACCGCGCCGAACCCGGCGTGCCAGCGCCGTGCCGTCCTCGACGACTAGCGCGTAGGCGGACACGTGGTCGACCTCCGCCTCGACGGCGGCGTCCACCGAGCGCAGCAGGTCGTCGTCGGTCTCCCCCGGTGTGCCGTAGATCAGGTCGAGGTTGACGTGCTCGAAGCCGGCGGCGCGGGCGTCGCGCGCCGCTTCGAGAGCCCGGCCCGGTGAGTGCACCCGATCCAGCACCGCCAGCACGTGCGGAGCGACCGACTGCATGCCCAACGAGACCCGCGTGAAGCCGGCCGTGCGCAGGTGCTCGAACAACTGCGGCGACGTCGATTCGGGGTTCGCCTCGGTGGTGACCTCGGCGTCCGGGGCGAGCGTGAAGTGCGCGCGGATCGCGTCCAGTACGGCGGCCAGACCGGGACCGCCGAGCAGCGACGGCGTGCCGCCCCCGACGAAGACGGTGTCGACATCAGGCGTGGATCCCAACCGATCGGCCGCGAGGGCCAGCTCGGCGCGCAGGGCTACCAGCCAGCTGTCGGGGTTCGTCCCGCCCAGTTCGGCGGGGGTATAGGTGTTGAAGTCGCAGTACCCGCAGCGCGCGGCGCAGAACGGCACGTGCACGTAGATGCCGAACGCGCGGCCCGGCGTCAGCGCCAGATCTGGCAGCTCACGCACACCTGCCGTCCGGACTGTCATGCAGACAGTTTCCCAGATCCCGCCTTTTGCTCACGGTGAGCGCAAATCTGGCCCGGTTAGGGCATTTGTCGGTGCCCGTGGCACAATTGGCATCGTGAAGTCCGCCCGCATCTTCCCCCACCGCGTATCGCTGGTGGTGCGGCGCCATGTCGACTTCAAGCGCGTCTGTACCTGTTGTTGTCTGCCCTGACGCGCTGACCTGCCCACCTGTACTTACAGCTGGCCGCCGGATCTGCGCCGCCGGTCAGCCCACCGGTGAGATGCGCGATCCGGCTCCACTAAGGAGCCCAACCACATGACAACAGCAGAATCAAAGCCCAAGCCCGTCAAGCGCCCCAAGGGCGAGGGTCAATGGGCGCTCGGATACCGCGAGCCGCTCAACCCGAACGAACAGTCCAAGAAGGACGACAACCCGCTCAACGTGCGGGCGCGTATCGAGAACATCTACGCCAAGGGCGGCTTCGACAGCATCGACAAGGGTGACTTGCGCGGCCGTTTCCGCTGGTGGGGCCTGTACACCCAGCGCAAGCCCGGGTATGACGGCACCTGGACCGGCGACGAGAACACCGACATGCTCGAAGACGAGTACTTCATGCTGCGCGTCCGCAGCGACGGCGGCGCCCTGACCGCGGCCTCACTGCGCACGCTCGGCGGCATCTCCACCGAGTTCGCGCGCGACACCGCCGACATCTCCGACCGGCAGAACATCCAGTACCACTGGATCGAGGTCGAGAACATGCCGGAGATCTGGCGGCGGCTCGACGAGGTCGGCCTCCAGACGACCGAGGCGTGCGGTGACTGCCCACGCGTCGTCCTCGGTTCACCGCTGGCCGGCGAGTCGCTCGATGAGGTGATCGACGGAACTCCCGCGATCCAGGAGATCGTCAAGCGCTACATCAACAAGCCCGAGTACTCCAACCTGCCGCGCAAGTTCAAAACCGCGATCTCGGGCCTGCAGGACGTTGTCCACGAGGTCAACGACGTGGCGTTCATCGGCGTCGAGCACCCCGAACACGGTCCAGGCTTCGATTTGTGGGTCGGCGGCGGTCTGTCCACCAACCCCATGCTGGGCCAGCGGGTGGGCGCCTGGGTACCGATCGACGAGGTGCCCGACGTCTGGGAGGGCGTGGTCAGCGTCTTCCGCGACTACGGCTACCGCCGGCTGCGGGCCAAGGCGCGGCTGAAGTTCCTGATCAAGGACTGGGGTGTCGAAAAGTTCCGCGAGGTTCTCGAGACCGAATACCTGAAGCGGCCGCTGATCGACGGGCCCGCACCGATCCCGGTCACACGCCCGATCGACCACGTCGGCGTGCAGAAGCTGAAGAACGGGCTGAACGCCGTCGGCGTCGCACCGATCGCGGGCCGGGTCTCCGGCACCATCCTGACGAAGGTGGCCGATCTGGCCGAGGCCGCGGGCAGCGACCGGATCCGGTTCACCCCGTATCAGAAGCTGATCATCCTCGACGTTCCTGACGACAAGCTCGACGAACTGCGCGACGGCCTGGACGCGCTGGGACTGCCCGCGCAGCCGTCGCACTGGCGCCGCAACCTCATGGCCTGCACCGGCATCGAGTTCTGCAAGTTGAGCTTCGCCGAGACCCGCAGCCGTTCACAGGTGCTGGTTCCGGAGCTGGAGAAGCGGCTCGAAGACATCAACGCTCAGCTCGACGTGCCGATCACCGTCAACATCAACGGGTGCCCGAACTCGTGCGCGCGGATCCAGGTGGCCGATATCGGGTTCAAGGGCCAGATGGTCGACGACGGCGACGGCCCCGAGGAGGGTTTCCAGGTCCACCTAGGGGGAAGTCTGGGCTTGGACAGCGGTTTCGGCCGTAAGTTGCGTCAGCACAAGGTGCTGTCCAGCGAGCTGGGTGACTACATCGAACGGGTCGTTCGCAACTTCGTGAAACATCGCGAGGACGGCGAGCGTTTCGCTACGTGGGCCGTACGAGCAGACGAGGCGGATTTGCGATGACAGACGTTCTGAACGAGGTTGACCTGATTGCGTTGGCGGAGCGTGGCGCCGCGGAACTCGAGGGTGCCAACGCCAACGAGCTGCTGCGCTGGACCGACGAGAACTTCGGCGGCAATTATGTCGTCGCGTCGAACATGCAGGACGCCGTTCTGGTCGACCTGGCGGCGAAGATGCGCCCCGGCGTCGACGTGTTGTTCCTCGACACCGGGTACCACTTCGTCGAGACCATCGGCACACGTGACGCCGTCGAGGCGGTCTACGACATCAACGTGGTGAACGTCACGCCGGAGAACAGCGTCGCCAAGCAGGACGAATTGTTCGGCAAGGACCTGTTCGCCCGCGAGGCCAGCGAGTGCTGCCGGATGCGCAAGGTCGAGCCGCTGTCCAAGGCGCTGCGCGGTTACTCAGCGTGGGTGACCGGCATCCGTCGTGTCGAGGCGCCGACGCGCGCCAACGCGCCACTCATCAGCTGGGACAAGGCTTTCGGACTGGTGAAGATCAACCCGATCGCGGCGTGGTCCGACGACGAGATGCAGGCTTACATCGACGCCAACGATGTGCTCGTCAATCCCCTGGTCTTCGAGGGGTATCCCTCGATCGGCTGCGCACCGTGCACCGCAAAGCCCGTCGAGGGTGCGGATCCGCGCAGCGGCCGCTGGGCGGGCCAGACCAAGACGGAATGCGGGCTGCACGCGTCGTGACGCTTGTATTGGCGGCCCACGGCAGCGTCGATCCGCGCTCGGCCGCGGTGACTCATGCCGTGGCCGGTCGCATCCGGCGGTTGCGGCCGTGGCTCGACGTCCGTGCGGCGTTCCTGGACAAATCGGACCCGAATCTGCGCGACGTGCTGACCGGCCTTCCTGACGGCGTCGTGGTGCCGTTCCTGCTGGCCGACGCCTATCACGCCCGGGTCGACATCCCCGAGATGATCGAGCAGTCGGGTGCGCGGGTCGATCAGGCGGAAGTGCTCGGCGAAGATCCCGCCCTGCTGTCCGTGCTGCGGCAGCGGCTGTCGGAAATCGGGGTGTCCCCTGAAGAGGACGGGCTCGGCGTGCTCGTGGTGGCCGTCGGCTCGTCGAACGAGGCGGCCAACGCGCGGACGGCGGACGTGGCGCGCGTCCTGAGCGCCGGAACCCGATGGGCGGGCGCCGAAGTCGCGTCCGCGGCGGGCCCACGACCGAACGTCGCCGAGGCCGCGGACCGGCTGCGCGCCAAGGGCGCCCGGAATTTGGTGATCGCCCCGTGGTTCCTGGCGCACGGCGTCATCACCGACCGAGTGGCGTCCTACGCCGCAGCTCACTCCATTCCGATGGCCGAGCCGTTGGGCTCACACAACCTGGTCGCCGCGACGGTTCTGGACCGTTTCGACGCGGTGAACGTCGTCTCCGCTGCCGCCTGACGGTAAACGCTTAACCAATCCGCTTGTGCCTACCTTGACCCTCGCGTCGCCACCGTGCTAAGCAGTTGCTCAGCATGGTGGGCGAAAACGCTCCTCATGGGCGACGAGAAAGGTCAACGATGACGCTGCAGACGGTTCTGGACGAACTCACCGCTCGGCCGGGAACGGGAGAAACGATCTCGGTCATCAACCCGGTGACCGAAGAGCCGATCGTCGAGTTCACCGACTGCGGCGCCGAGGCCGTCAACGAGGCCGTCGCGCGCGCGAAAGCGTCCTTCGAGGCGGGCGTGTGGTCGGAACTGCCCGGGCGCGCGCGGGCGAAGATCATGTGGAAGATCGCCGACCTCATCGACGAGCACGCCGACGAGATCGCGCAGCTCGATTCGCTGAACACCGGTATGCCGCTGATGCAGGCGACGCTGGGCCTGCCCAACTGCGCCGAGTTCTTCCGCTACTACGCCGGCTGGTGTTCCAAGATCAGCGGCAACGCGTACGACGTGAAGACCGCGGGCATCGCCACCGACACGTGGGTCGACATGCACACCTACACGCTCAAGGAGCCGTATGGCGTTGTGGGCCTGATCTTCCCGTGGAACGGACCCATCTTCAACGCCTGCGCGAAGCTCGCCCCTGCGCTGGCCGCGGGGTGCAGCATGGTCGTCAAACCGGCCGAGGAGACGCCGCTTTCGGCGATCCTGCTCAACCGGCTCATCCACGAGGCCGGCGTGCCCGAGGGTGTCGTCAACCTGCTGACCGGGTACGGCCACACCGCGGGCGCGGCGATCACCGCACATCCCGACGTAGAGAAGGTCGCTTTCACCGGCTCGACCGAGATTGGCAAGGAGATCGTGCGGGCATCGGCGGGCAACCTCAAGAAGGTCATGCTCGAGCTCGGCGGTAAGTCGCCGGTGCTGATCTACGACGATGCGGACCTGGAGAAGGCCATCTTCATGGCGTCGATGGGGATCTTCGTGCACTCCGGACAGGGGTGCGTGTGCGGTTCGCGCGTGTTCGTCCAGCGCGGGGTCTACGACCAGGTGCTCGAAGGCATCTCCAACATGGCGAACTTCGTCAAGCTCGGCGGACCCGACGAAGAGGGTTGCATGAGCGGTCCGCTGATCAGCGCCAAGCAGCTGACCCGGGTCATGGGCTACATCGACGAGGGCAAGTCCGACGGCGCCGAGGTGGTCACCGGCGGCCACCGGCTCGACCGCAAGGGCTACTTCGTGCACCCGACGGTGCTGACCAACGTCAACCGGGACATGCGCCTGTACCAGGAGGAGATCTTCGGGCCCGTGGTCACCGTCCTGCCGTTCGACGACGACGACGAAGCCGTCGCGATGGCCAACGACACGACCTACGGTCTGGCCGCCACGGCGTGGACCAACAACCTCAGCCGCGCGCATCGGCTGGGTAAGCGTCTGCAGGCAGGCACCGTAACGATCAACTGTCAGTTGGTGTTCGACCACGCGGTGCCGTTCGGCGGTTACCGGCAGTCGGGCTGGGGTCACGAATTCGGCCAAGAAGGTATCGACGCGTACCTGAAGACGAAGTCGGTCTGGGCTCAGCTCTGACACCAGCTATGCGCGTGGGCCGCGACTGAACGTGCCACGATGTGGCATGGCCGGTCCCCGGGGTGACGCAAGCGGTGATGCGCGCGTGCCCAGACCCACCACCGCTGATGTGGCGCGTCTGGCGAGCGTGTCGACGGCCACCGTGAGCTACGTCCTCAACGACGTCGAGGGGCACCGGATCTCCGAGCGGACCCGCGACGCCGTGATCCGCGCCGCCCAGCAGTTGGGTTACCGACCCAACCTGGCCGCGCGCAACCTGGCGCGCGGCAGGAGCGGTGCGGTGCTCTACGTGGTGCCGCGGATCGCCGTAGGTGACATGCCGTTGCAGGCGGGCAGTCGGATGACGGCCGATCTGGCACGCGCGGGGCTGCTCCAGATCCAAATCTTCGAGACCGAGGACGACAGCAACATCGTCGACGCGATCGAAAACATCGATCCCGTCGCCGTCACGAGCCTGTTCCCGCTACCCGACCGCGTCGTGAAGGCGATGAAGTCGGCGAACATACCGCATATCGAGATCGGGACGCTGCCCGCACTGGACAATCCCCCAGAATCGGTGGGCGAGATGCGAATTGACCATCTCGTCGCGCGCGGCCACCGAGCGATCGCCTTCGCCCGGGCGGGGGCCAAGCGTTGGCGCGCCCTGGGTGACTACTGGCTGGGCGGGGTCCTCTCAGCGGCCGATGCGAGAGGGTTGCCACCCGTCCGCGTCGGCGATGTCACCCACGAGAACGTCGCGGAGGTGGTCACCTCCTGGGTACGCGACGGTGTCACCGCGGTCTGCGCGCAGAGCGACGAGGTCGCGTGCCTGATCCTGTTCGGCGTGCGCGAGGCCGGGCTGACGTGCCCCGCGGATCTGGCGGTCATCGGGGTCGACGCGGCGCCCATCGGTGCGTTGAGCTCACCGCCGCTGACGACGGTCGAGTTCAACCCGACCGCGGTCGCCGACGTCGCAACCGCGGCGCTGCTCGCCGAGCTGAACTATCCGTCGCTGCCACCACCGCAGCCGGCCGACATCACTCGGCTGATCGTGCGCGCCTCGACCTGAGCAGAGGCCGGCCACCTCATCCGAGGTTGACGTACACCGCCTTGGTATTGAAGTAGGCCTCAATGCCCTTGCGGCCACGCTCGCCGCCCCAACCCGACTGCTTGTGACCACAGATCGGCATCGCGGAATCCATTGCGAGCACACTGTTCACCCAAACCTGCCCCGCCCGTAGTTCGTTCGCGACGCGGTGGGCACGACCGAGGTTCTCCGTCCAGACGGTGGCGGCCAGGCCGTAGTCGGTGTCGTTCGCGGCCGCCAGCGCCTCTTCTTCCTCATCGAACGGAATCACACAGCCGACCGGTCCAAAGATTTCCTCTTTGATAAGCCGCATGTCGGGCGTGGTGTTGGTGACGACGGTCGCCTCGTAGAAGTAGCCCTTGCGGTCCAGCACCCTGCCGCCGGTGATCACCTCGGCGCCGGCGGCCACGCCGTCGCTCACGATGCCGTGCACACGCTGACGCTGCTTCTCGCTGATCAGCGGCCCGATCACCGACGTGGGTTCATCGCTACCGCCCATCGGCAGCATCTTGGCGAACGCGGCGAGGCCGTCGACCACCTGGTCGTAGATGCCACGCTGGACGTACATGCGGGACGTGCAGGAACAGTTCTGTCCAGAGCCGGCGAGAAAGCCGAATCCAGCGCTCGCGATCGCCCTGTCGAGGTTGGCGTCGTCGAACATGATGAGCGGCGATTTGCCACCCAGCTCGAGCGTCACGCGCTTCAGGTTGCCCGCGGCCGCCTTGACGATCAGACGGCCGACCTCTGTCGACCCGGTGAATGCGATCTTGTCGACATCTGGGTGCGCGGTGAGCGCTGCACCGGCCGTCTCGCCGTACCCGGTGATGACGTTCAGAACCCCGTCGGGCAGACCCGCTTCACGGAAGATCTCCTCGAGCTTCAGCGCGGTGAGCGGTGTCTCCTCAGCCGGCTTGAGAACGGCGCTGCAACCCGCCGCGAGCGCCGGAGCCGTCTTCAGCATTGCCACGAAGAACGGGCCGTTCCACGGGATGATGAGACCGACCACACCGACCGGCTCCAACTGGGTGAAGTTGTGGTAATTGTCGTAAACACCGCTTCCGGCAACAACTTCGGATACGACATTGCTCGACTCGCCGTGGATCTTGCCGACCCAGCCTGCGTAGTACATCAATACGTCGAGCGCCACGCCGATGATGTGGCGGGCGCCGTTCAGATTCATGCCGTTGTCTTGCGCCTCGATCGCGGCAAGCTCGTCGAGGCGGTCTCGGATGATGGCTGCGGCCTTGAAGAGTACGTCCGCGCGTTGTGCCGCGGGCAGCTTGCGCCACACCCCGGATTCGAATGTGTCGCGCGCCCGGGCCACCGCCGCGTCGACGACCGCCTGGTCGGCGTCGGGGACCTCCGCGATCTGCTCTTCGGTCGAGGGGTTGTAGACCGGAATCGTGATAGTCAAGGTCCTTCATCCTTTCGCTGAGCGCTCCGATGCGCCGCTACGCGGATCCGTCTGATTAAGCGCATAACCAAGCTAGTTTATCTGGCCAGTCGGTGTCTACCAGGCGGCGGCGCCTGACTAGCAGCACGTTGCGCGCGGACCCGAACTCATCGCGGTCGACCTTCGACTCGGCCGCCAAACCGATGCATTGCCTTCGCACAGGAGTCGCGGGCGCGCCGGGGGCCGGCACTGGTTGCGGGCGACGCCGACAGGCGCGACCGAAATCGCACTCAGAATCTGCGCGACTCGAATCATGGTGTGCCGCCGAGAAGACGGCATCATCGGAGCTATGACCGTCACCAACGACCATGGGCCCGGTTTGGCTGTAGTCACACATGTACCCAGCGCGCGGCCGACCGTGGTCAGCCCCACCAGCCCGTTGGCGGACGGCTTCCAGAGTCGCTACTTCACCACGGAGGACTACCAGCGATTCCACAGCCGGGCCGCACGGTATGACACCGAGAATTCCTTCTTTGCTGAGGATTTCGCCGAAATCCTAGGCGCTGGATATCTCAAGTCTCCACTGCCGGAGCGGCTCGGCGGCGTCGGGCTGTCACTCACCGATCTGGCCCGCGAACAACGTCACCTCGCCTACTGGGCGCCAGCGAGCGCCCTCGCCCTCAACATGCATCTCTATTGGGCCGGGTCGGCGGCAGACGCCGTGGCACGCGGTATCGGTGATCTCGAGTGGCTGATACGGGACATCGCCTCGGGCGACGTGTTCGCCGCCGGACACGGCGAGCAGGGCAACGACGTGGGCCTTGATGACGCGCTGGTTCACGCGATTCCGCAGTCCGACGGGTCGTACCGCATCACCGGTCGCAAAACCTTCACGTCGTTGTCGCCGGTGTGGGATCAGATCGGGATCCACGCCCGCGACGATTCTGATCCGGACAACCCGTTGATCGTGCACACCTTCGTCGATCGCGAGACGGCCGGTGTCAGTATCGAAGAAACCTGGAATGCGCTCGGTGTGCGCGCAACAGCCAGTCACGACACCGTATTCGACGACGCACGCGCAGACCCTCACAAGACCGTTGCGATTCATCCAGTGGGCCCGAACTATCCCGATTACATCGGCCTCCTGCTGGGCTGGTACCTGCCGTTGCTGTCGAGTGTGTACGTCGGAATCGCCCGCAGGGCGCTCGATACCGCGATCCTGGGCGCCCAAACGCGGTCGTCGTTGCGTCAGGACGTCGTCAGCCACGCCGAGAAGCCGGCCGTGCAACGGCAGATCGCGCAGGCCGAGATCAAAATCGAGGCGGCGGTCGCGCTGATCGAATCCGCGACCGTCAAGGGAGTGGGCGGCCTGCCACCGTGGCGGGCGCTGGCAGCGAAGGAGTTCGCGACCGCGACGGCTCGCGAGATCGTCGACATAGCGGTCCAGGTCGTCGGGGCGTCGTCGGTGTCGAAACGTCATGAGCTCGAACGTCTTTACCGGGATGTGCGGACCGGTACTCTGCATCCGCCGAACTCGGATGCGGTGTTGGAGAGCCTCGGGGCCATCGCACTCGGGCTCGCCTGAGGTCCCGAGAGATTTAGGTTCAGGGCGAGCGAAATGCACTGTCACGACATTGCACCGGGTAGCCGACCGCCATGACTGCAGCGCACACCGACACCGTCAGCTCGACTGACCTGCGCGATCTCCTCGACTCCGCCGAACCCGCGCGGATCGTCGACGTTCGGACTCCCGCCGAGTTCGAATCCGCGCACATACCGGGTTCATTCAATCTTCCGTTGGACGTGCTGCGCTCGCACCAAGCCGATGTGGTGGAAAAACTGAATGGTGATGTCGTCGTCCTGGTGTGCCGCTCGGGTCAACGCTCTGCCCAGGCCCAGCAGATCCTGAGTTCGGCGGGCACCATCACCCGCGTGCTGCAGGACGGGATTCTCGACTGGGAACAACGCGGATACACCGTAAATCGCGGCAAGCAACGCTGGGACCTCGAGCGTCAGGTACGGCTGGTCGCCGGATCGATCGTGCTGACCTCTGTCGTGGGCAGCGTCGCTGTGCCGAAGGCCAAGTGGATCGCCGCCGCGATCGGCGGAGGCTTGACCTATGCGGCCCTGAGCAATACCTGCGCAATGGCCACCGTCCTGTCGAAGCTCCCCTACAACCGCGGCGCCGGCGAACCCGCCGAGTCACTCGTGTTGAATCTGGGCTCAGCTTCCGCCGCCACGCGGCAATAAACTCTCGCTGAGCGTAGATATCCCTCGGCCGCTTTCGAGCCGGTACTAATACTCCAATGTCCGCGCCGCTGTCTGACGACTCCTGCTGTCGCTGATCCAATCCCGTTTCGTCTCAGCAACAGAAAGTCGTTCACAGTGTCGGTGTTTGTAGATATCGCTCCCGACGAGCCGAAGGTCGACTCGCCGGCCGCCGCCGCGTCCGCGGGTAAGTGGCGCGGCAGGCTCACCCGCGCGGCACTCCCGCTGCTGTCGGTGGTCGTCTTCTTCATCGTGTGGCAGCTGGTCGCCGCCAGTGGAATATGGAACCAGACGTTCGTGCCGTACCCCAGCACGGTGTGGCGGGCCTTCATCGACGTCTCCACCACGCACGACGGAGTTCGTGGATATGCGGGCTACCTGCTGTGGGAGCACCTCTACATGACCCTGCGCCGGGTGCTCGTCGGTGTCGTCATCGGCGTGTCGCTTGGTGTACTCCTCGGCCTCGTCATGGGGTCCGTCAGCTGGGTGCGCAGCGTGCTCGAACCGTGGCTGACGTTCCTGCGTGCCCTTCCTCCGCTGGCCTACTTCTTCCTTCTGGTCATCTGGCTCGGCATCGACGAAGCACCGAAAATCACGCTGCTCGCCCTGGCGGCGTTGCCGCCCGCTGCCGTCGCGACCACCGCCGCCGTCGTCGCGGCGCCGGTGGGTCTGCAGGAGGCCGCCCGAGCTCTGGGCGCGTCGCGCACCGAGGTCATCCGCGACGTCGTCGTCCCCTCGGCACTGCCGGAGACGTTCACCGGCATCCGGTTGGCGGTCGGCATGGCGTACTCGTCTGTCGTCGCGGCCGAACTGTTCAACGGCATCCCCGGTATCGGCGGATTGGTCAAGGACGCAAGCAATTACAACAACACGCCGGTCGTGCTCGTCGGCATCTTCGCCATCGGCATCTCCGGACTTGTCATCGACGGTCTGCTTCGCGCCATCGAACGGCGCGCTGTCCCCTGGAGAGGAAAGATATGAAATTCAAGGCCGTAATCGCCGCGCTGGCCGTCGCCACCATGGCACTGGCCGGCTGCTCGGTCGACCAGCCTGGACAGGAAGCCGGCAAGCCGACCATTCGGATCGGATACCAGACTTTTCCCAGCGGCGATCTCGTCGTGAAGAACAACCGTTGGCTGGAAGAAGCCCTGCCCGACTACAACATCAAGTGGATCAAGTTCGACTCCGGCGCCGACGTGAACACCGCTTTCATCGCGAAGGAACTCGATTTCGGAGCGCTGGGCTCCAGCCCGGTCGCCCGCGGGTTGTCGGCACCGCTGAACATTCCGTACAAGGTCGCGTTCGTCCTCGACGTGGCCGGCGACAACGAGGCACTGGTTGCACGTAACGGCACGGGTATCGACACGATCGCGCAGCTGAAGGGCAAGCGGGTCGCCACGCCATTCGCCTCGACGGCCCACTACAGCCTGCTGGCCGCCCTGGCTCAGAATGGGCTGTCCCCCAGCGATGTTCGTTTGGTCGACCTGCAGCCGCAGGCGATCCTGGCGGCATGGGATCGCGGCGACATCGATGCGGCGTACACCTGGTTGCCGACCCTGGACGATCTGCGCAAGAGCGGTAAGGACCTCATCACCAGCCGTCAACTGGCCAAGGACGGTAAGCCGACATTGGATCTGGGTGTGGTTTCCGACGAGTTCGCCACGGCTCATCCGGAGGTCGTCGACACCTGGCGCCAGCAGGAAGCACGTGCCCTGACGTTGATCCGCGACGATCCGGCCGCTGCCGCCAAGGCTGTCGCCGCCGAGATCGGCCTGTCACCAGAAGCAACCGAGGGTCAGATCAAGCAGGGTGTGTTCCTGACGCCTGAACAGGTCGCCTCTCCGGAATGGCTTGGCGCCGAGGGCGCTCCGGGCAACATCGCGGTGAACCTGCAGAGCGCGTCGCAATTCCTGGCTGATCAGAAGCAGATTCCGTCGGCGGCACCACTGCAGACGTTCCAGGATGCGATCTACACCAAGGGGCTGCCCGGTGTCCTCAGTCAGTGAGCTGAAAAGCATTGCCGAGCAGGACAACAACGCGGCGATCCGGATCGCCGGGGTGTCCCATCGCTACGGCAGGGGGAACAGCGAGGTCACCGCGCTTGGTCCCGTCGATCTCAGCATCGATCCCGGGTCGTTCCTCGTCTTGGTCGGTGCGTCCGGCTGCGGCAAGAGCACGCTGCTGCGTCTACTCGCCGGCTTCGAATCACCCAGCGAAGGCCGGGTGCAGGTGTCGGGTACTGCGCCGACGCCCGGGGTGACGGCGGGTGTGGTGTTCCAGCAGCCGCGGCTGTTCCCGTGGCGCACGGTAGGCGGAAACATAGACCTCGCACTCAAGTACGCGAAGGTGCCACGGGAACGCCGATCCGATCGACGTGACCAGCTGCTCTCCCGGGTTGGCCTGGAAGGTACCGCCGACCGCAAGATCTGGGAAATAAGCGGCGGCCAGCAACAGCGCGTCGCGATCGCCCGCGCGCTGGCCGCTGAGACACCGCTGTTCCTGCTCGACGAGCCGTTCGCCGCGCTCGACGCGCTCACACGGGAGCGGCTACAGGAGGACGTCCGCCAGGTCAGCGCCGAATCGGGCCGCACCACCGTGTTCGTCACCCACAGCGCCGACGAAGCCGCGTTCTTGGGATCGCGGATCGTGGTGCTCACGCGCCGACCCGGGCAAGTGGCGCTGGATCTTCCGGTCGACCTCCCCCGCACGGGCATCGACGCCGACGAACTACGCCGCTCGCCCGAGTACACGGCGATTCGCACCGAGGTGGGCCGCGCGGTCAAGGCCGCGGCGGCCTAGTCGCGCTCCACCAAAAGCGTTCGCGACATGTACACCAGGGTTGTGGTCGGCGGCCGCTGCACGACCCTGGTGTACATGTCGGGAGAATTAGAGCGTACTTCAGAAGGCACTCCCCGACGCCTCCGGACGCTTTGGCACGCCCGTGTATTCGGGATTGGGCGGGACCGACAACGCGATCCCGATGCGGTTGGTGGCCCCGATAAAGGCCGCGATCGAGATCCCCTCCAAAATCTCGTGGTCGTCGAGGCCGAGTTCCCGCAGCCGTTGGATGTCGTCGTCGCGAATGGACTGCGGATCTCCGTTCACGGCGACAGCGAGATCGGCTAGGGCACGTTCGCGGTCGGTGAGCTCGGCTACCTGATGGTGGTCGATCGCCACCCGTTGTCCGAACGACCAGTCCCGAGCGACCTTACCCAGCTTGTTGGCGTGGTTGGTATGGCAATAGGCGCAGCGATTTTCGCCTGACACGACCGTGGCGATCACTTCCCGCTCCCTGATCGTCAGACCGCCCCGTCCACCGACACCCAACAACGGCAGCAGGTAGCCGTTCAGCCGCGCCAAGTCCTGCTCGTTGAGTGACAGCGCACGAAACCAGTTGGAGGTGAGTCCCTCGTCGCGCTGCTGGCCTTCGAAGAAGTTACGGACTTCCGCCTCCCGCAGCTCGTCCAGTTCCGGCACGCGTAGACGCGAAATGCGTTGGGGCGATATCGATTCAGTGCCGTTAGTTGTTGTCGTAGTTGTTGTCGTCATAGCGGACGACGATGGTCTCCTTTGCGCGCCCCGCGCAAGCCTTCCTACATCGCCGATGACAAGCCTTGTGCGAACTGTCGCGCCGTGTACCCGCGTCCCCGTCTATAAGACTCACGATGACTCCAGATGTGGTCAATCGACCCGCCTCGCCCTAGCGTCCAGTCAACCTATCGACTCTTTCCATCGAAGGATGGCCTTCTCATGTCCGAAATCATCGACGCGCCCGATTCGCTGAGAGATGATCCACCCGCACCAGCACGCCAGCTGCGCGGCAATCTCGGGGTGGCATCCATCGTCTTCCTGGTGGTGGCCGCCGCCGCACCGCTTGGTGTGATCGGTGGCGTCGTTCCGCTGGGCCTGGCCTCGGGCAACGGAGCCGGCTTCCCGGCGACATTCATCATCTCGACCATCATTCTGCTGCTGTTCGCGGTCGGATTCACGGCGATGACCCCGTTCGTGGAGGAGGCCGGCGCGTTCTTCTCTTACGTCCGAAAGTCGCTGGGGCTCCCCGCGGGTATCGGCATCGCCTTCGTCGCGATAGTCAGCTATGTGGCGCTGGAAGCCGGTGTCTACGGCCTGCTGGGACCCGCGGGGACCGCGGTGGTCGAACTGTTCGGCGGACCGGCGTTGCCGTGGTGGCTGTTCGCGGCGCTCGCCTTCGCCGTCGTGACGTTCCTCGGTTACCGCAACATCGAACTGTCGAGCAAGGTGCTCGGGGTACTGCTGAGCGCTGAGATCGCGATCGTCGTCGTCCTCGATCTCGTCATCGTCGCCCGCGGCGGCGACCACGGACTGTCGACGGGGATCATCAACCCCAGCGCCATCGTGTCCGGGTCGCTGGGCATCGGACTGCTTTTCGCGATCATCAGTTACGTCGGCTTCGAAGCGACAGCCATCTATCGCGACGAGGCCCGCACACCCGAGCGGACCATTCCGCGCGCCACCTACGTCGCATTGATCCTGATCGGCGTGTTCTATGCGGTGACCAGCTGGGCGCTGATCTCCGGTTGGGGAGACGACGCGGCGGTGGCTCACGCCACCGACTCCGGCGGCACATTCCTCGGCGACACCGCGTCGCGCTACATCGGCATCGTCGGCGCCGACATCATCACCGTGCTCTACTTCACCAGCCTGTTTGCCTGCATCCTCGCCTTCCACACGATCGCCTCGCGCTACCTCTTCGCCCTGTCGCAGCGCGACGTCCTGCCGGCCTCGTTGAGCCACCCACATGTCAAACACGGCTCGCCACACAAGGCGTCGCTGTGGATCTCGGGTGTCGTCGCGATCAGTGTCATCCTCGCCGTGGTCTTCCAGCTCGACCCGGCCGCGCAGTTCTATACCTGGTTCGCGGGCGCCACCACCGTCGGAGTGATCGTGCTGCTCATCGCGACCAGCGTCGCGGTCCTCGTGTACTTCGGCAAGGACCGGCGCGGTCATTCGCTGTGGCGGGTCCGCATCGCCCCCGCGCTCGGGCTGATCGGGCTGCTGGGCTCGCTGGTGCTCATCCTCACCAATCTCAGCACCTTGGTCGGCGGCTCCAGCATTCTGGCCTGGGTCATCATCGGACTTCTCGTCGCGGCGTTCGTAGTTGGCGTCGTCGTCGGGACGAGGGTGCGTGACAACACCGCCGTGACGTCATGACATACACCGTGGACGCGCCGGCGCCGCAGGCCACCACCACGGCGAGGGAGCGGGAACTGCGCCACGCCATCGGTGATGGCTCGCTCGCCGAGATCGAGGTGGCATGGGCTGATCCGTTCGGCCATGCGCAGGGCAAGCGGATCCCTGCGTCACAATTCCTGAATCGCGCGCTCGGCAGTGGGTTTGCCTTCTGCGAAGCGTCTTTGGGTTGGAACACCGAGGGCACGGTCGTCGAGTCGCTCGATCTCACGAACTGGGTCGGTGGGTACCCCGATGTGTTCGCGGTGCCCGATCTGACGACCTACCGACCATTGCCGTGGCGGCCGCGGGTGGGTCACGTGATCTCCGACATCGTCGCCCACGACCGCAGTCCGTCGCTCCTCGACCCGCGTGCGGTCCTTCGGAAAGTGTTGGCGCGGCTCGCATCGCTGGGCTACACCGCGAAGATCGGCGTCGAGTTCGAGCTCTATCTACTCAACGCCGACGGATCGCCGTTCCAGGACGACATCCACGCCTACTCGCTGGAAAACGCCAACGCTCTTGATCCGCTGCTCACCGATCTCTACCAGACGCTCAGCGCCTTTACCCGTCTCGAAGGCATTCAAACCGAGTACGGCCCCGGCCAGATCGAGACCAATCTCGTCTACACCGGTGCGTTGGAGGCCGCAGACGATGCGGTGCGGCTGAAGTACGCGGCCAAGGAGGTGGCCCGAAAGCACGGCAAGATCGCCAGTTTCATGGCCAAGCCGTTCACCGAGCACTCCGGCAGTTCGCAGCATCTGCACATCTCGCTCTGGCGCGACGATGAGCCGGTCTTCGCCGCCGACGACGGCGCCGAGAACCAGACGACCCTGCACGCGATCGCCGGCCTGCTCGAGCACCTTCCGTCGATCACGTTGTTCGGGGCGCATACCGTCAACGCGTACCGGCGCTTCATCCCCGATTCGTTCGCACCGGCGACGGTCACGTGGAGCCGCGACAACCGCAGTGCCGCCGTGCGCTCCCTGGTGGAGTCCGACCCGTCGGCCACGCGTATCGAATTGCGCAGCGGCGCCTCGGACGCCAACCCGTACTGGTTGATCGCATCGGCTTTGGCTGCGGTGATCGCGGGCCTGGAGGCGAAGGCGACTCCCCCGCCGGCGCAGGGCGGCAACCTGTACACCAAGGGTGCCCCGCTACCCGAATCACTGGGTGTGGCACTGGAACTGGCCACCCGGGACGACACCATCGCTGAGATCCTCGGCGCCGATTCGGTGCGCGACTTCGCGGCGTTGGCCCGCAGTGAGTGGGTGGAATACTCGAGCGAGGTCAGCGACTGGGAACGCAAGCGCTACCTGGCCCGCTCGTGAGTGCAGCACGTTTCGGGGTGTGGGCCCCGGTGTACGGCAATCACGGTGCACGCCTGCATCCGCAGGACGCTCCGGACGCGAGCTACCGCCGCACGCGCAATCTGCTGTTGCGTGCCGAAGCGGCGGGGTTCGACTCGACGCTGCTGGCACAGCACGTCATCCACCCGAGCAACACCGAGGACGACGTCCTCGAAACGTGGTCGACGATTGCGGCGCTCGCCGAGGCCACGTCACGCATCGAGTTGATCGGCGCGGTCAAACCACTGCTGTTCAACCCGCTGGTGTTCGCGAAGATCGCCGCCAACGTCGCCGACATCGCGGACGGGCGGCTGTCCGTCAACCTGGTCACCGGGTGGTTTCTGCCCGAATTGGAAGGCCTGGGACTGAATCCGCTCGAACACGATGACAGGTACGCGTACTCGCGTGAGTGGTTGGCGACCGTCATCGAACTATGGGCCGGCAAGCACGTCGCGATCGGTGACCGCGGCGGCCACCCGGCCGTCATCCGGCCCGCGCCGGCAGACCCACCGCCGCTGTACGTCGGCGGCGAATCCGAACCCGGCCGGGCGCTGGCGGCCGAATACGCCGACGTATTCTTCATCAACGGCCGTCCACTGCCCGAAACCATCGACGTCATCGAGGATCTGCGCGCCCGTCCGCGAGCGGGTGCGCCTCTTCGATTCGGACTGTCCGCCTTCGTGATCGCGCGTGAGACGGAGGCGGAGGCGTTCGCGGAACTCGACTATCTGCAGGCCCTCAGCGACGCGGAGAGCCGGCCCGAGATCTCCGGTGGCACCGACCCGAAGACCCAGATGTACAAGGTGTTGTCCGGCACCAAGCGCATCGGTTCCAACGGCGGGACACTGGCCGGCCTGGTGGGCAGCTACGACCAGGTGATCGAGCGCATCAACGTGTTCCACGAGGCCGGTGTCGAACTGTTCATGCTCCAGTTCCAGCCAATCGAATCGGAGCTGGACCGATTCGCGGACAAGATCATCCCCCACTTCCGATGACCATGGAGCTGATGTGACCGTCACTCGCGAACCTGTTGCACCGCGCGGACCGTTCGCCGCCGAGCCGCTCGACGGGTCGGTCACCGAACGTCTGGCGCGACTGTCCGACGTCATCGCCTCGTTGCGCAACGACGACCCCGCCGCCGAACGCAACCGCGTCCTGCAGTACGGCGCTGTCGAGGCGATCCGGCGCACCGGTGTGCTCGCGCTGCGGGTGCCGACGGAGTTCGGCGGGCCGGGCGGCAAAGTGCGCGATGTGCTGAGCGCGGTCATCCAGATCGGCCGCGGCAGTTCGAATGTCGCCCAGGCCCTGCGGGCACACTTCGGTTTCTCCGAGCGTCTGCTGAGCAACCGTGCGATACCCGGCGAGCGCGCGGAGTGGTTCCCGCGGGTGAACGCAGGCATCGTCGTCGGCAACGCGATCACCGATGGGGCGGGCAAAGCACCGTCGAGTGCCGACACCAAGGTGCTTCCCGATACCGCGGGCGTACTGCGGCTCAACGGTTACAAGTTCTACTCGACCGGCACGCTGTTTGCGGACGTCATCGCGGTGTCGGCGTTGGACGCCGACGGCCGCGACGTGCAGGCGATCATCCCGGTGGACCGCACCGGCGTCGAATTGTTCGACGACTGGGACGGATTCGGCCAGCGCACCACTGCGAGTGGCGGAACACGGTTCATCGAGGTCGAGGTTCGCGCCGAAGAGGTCGTCACCGTATCCGAAGGCGATACGCTCGGCCACGGAACAGCGTTCCTGCAGCTCTACTTGGCGTCGGTGGCGGTCGGCATCGCGTACGCGGTGTTCGACGACGCGGTCGACTACGTCCGCACCAAAGCGCGCCCCGCGTCGCACTCGGTGGCCGACAGTGCGGCCACCGATCCCTTTGTCCTGCAAGCCGTCGGGGACATCTCGGCATCGGCGTCCTCAGCCGAGGCCGTCGTGTTGGCGGCCGCCGATGCGATCGACCGTCTGGTCAACCAGGGTCTGCAGCACGACCAGGACGCTGTCGCCGACGTCGCCGTCACGGTCGCGAAGGCTCAGTTGGTGGCCGAACGATTGACCATCGCGGCGGCGGAGCGGTTGTTCGACACCGGCGGCGCATCGGCGACCGCCCGCGCGCTGAACCTGGACCGTCATTGGCGCAATGCCCGCACCGTCGCCACGCACAGCCCATTGGCGTACAAGGCCCATGCGGCGGGCAACTACGCGGTCAACGGAGTCCGGCCACCTGCCAACGGCTACTTCTGAGCTAGCCGCCGCAGCCGCCGCATCCCCCACCGCTGTTGCCCCCGCCGCGACCGGCCGACCATCGCTTGGTGCGTTCCTCTTGCTCCTCTGGAGACAATCCGTTGAACCGACGCGAGTAGTAGACGGACGCCGCAATGGCGACGGCCGCAGCCGTCAACAGGATGATGCTCCCGAGGACCGCGTCGCTCATGGGCGGATCTTAGGCGCGCGGGCTCAGCCCGCCAAGAGGAGTCAGGCCGTGGTCAGCGATTCGTCCTCGTCGGCTTCGTCGGCTGCGGGGATGTCGGTACCGCCGGGAAGCGCGGGAACACGCGTCGCACGCACATACACCGTGTCACCCTCTTTGAGCCCCAGCGCCTCGGCGTCGCCGCGCGTGATCTGCGCCGTGAACGGGGTTTTGTCGGCCGCGCTGGTGAGCTCCACGCGAACCTCGAAGCCCAGCATGACAATTCGGTCGATGGTGGCCCGCAGCACGCCCGTCGTCTGAACGGAATCATCACTGCCTGCGATCGCCATATCCGGATTTCGGCCGACACGGATGTCGTGCGGGCGGACCAGGCTGCCGTTCAGCGACGAAACCGCGCCGAGGAACGACATCACGAATGCGTTGGCCGGCTTGTCGTAGACGTCGGTAGGTGAACCGACCTGCTCGATCCGGCCCTTGTTGAGCACCGCGATCCGGTCGGCGACATCGAGGGCCTCCGCCTGATCGTGCGTCACCAGCACGGTGGTGACGTGAACTTCGTCATGCAGCCGGCGCAACCACGCCCGAAGGTCCTCGCGCACCTTGGCATCCAGGGCTCCAAATGGCTCGTCGAGCAGCAACACCTGCGGGTCGACCGCGAGTGCCCGCGCCAGCGCCATGCGCTGACGCTGCCCACCGGAGAGCTGATTGGGGTAGCGAGTTTGGAAACCTGCCAGCCCAACGACTTCGAGGAGGTTGTCGACCTTCTCCGTGATCTCTGTCTTCGGCTTCTTACGGATCTTCAACCCGAAGGCGACATTGTCGCGCACGGTGAGATGCTTGAACGCCGCGTAGTGCTGGAACACGAAGCCGATACCGCGACGCTGGGGCGGCACACCGGTCACGTCTGCGCCGTTGATGGTGACGGTCCCGGTGTCCGGTTGATCGAGGCCCGCGATCGCCCGCAGCAGCGTCGATTTTCCCGACCCGCTGGGTCCGAGCAGCGCCGTCAAGGAACCCGCCGGCACGTCGAAATCGATGTTGTCCAGAGCAGCGAAGTCGCCATAGTGTTTATTGGCGCCCCGCACGGTGATCGCGTTCGTCATGTCAACGTCTCCTCGGGCCTATTTGCTTGTCTTTTCGCGGCGGGCGTCGAGGATCACCTGAGCGATCAGAACGACGATGGCCACCGCCATGAGCAGTGTCGAGATGGCGTATGCCCCGTACTCCGCGCCGCGGTTGTGGCGATCGGACACCAGCAGGGTCAAAGTCTGGGAGATGCCCGGCAGGTTCGAGGACACCATGATCACCGCGCCGTATTCCCCGAGGGTGCGCGCGACGGTCAGCACGACGCCGTACATCAGTCCCCATTTGATCGATGGCAGGGTGATGAGCCAGAACGTCTGCCACGCACTGGAACCCAGTGTCGAAGCGGCTTCCTCCTGGTCGGTACCCAACTCATGGAGCACCGGTTCGACCTCGCGGATGACGTACGGGATGGTGACGAAGATGCTGGCGAGCACGATCCCGGCGAAGCCGAAAATGATCTTGATGCCGAAGTCGTTCTCGAGGAATCCGAATATGCCGGCCGAGCCCCACAGCAGGATGAGCGCCACGCCGACCACCACGGGTGACACCGCGAACGGCAGATCGATGACGGCTTGAAGCATGCTCTTGCCGCGGAACTTGTTGCGCGCCAAGACCAGCGCGGTCGGCACCCCGAACACGACGTTGAGCGGCACCACGATCGCCACCACGAGCAGTGACAGTTGAAGGGCCGAAAGTGCCGCGGGGGTGGTGATCGACTCGAAGAACGCGCCGACGCCCGGCTCGAACGTCCGCCACAGGATCAGCCCGACCGGAACGACGAGCAGGACAAAGATGTAGCCGAGCGCGAGGAAACGGAGCAGATAGCGCGTCGCCGGCGACAGGGTCATGCAGACAGCTCCTCACGCTTGGCTGCACGCGATCCGACGGTGCGCAGGATGAAGAGGATGACGAAGGAGATCACTAGCAGCACAATGGAAACCGCAGCAGCCCCGGTTCGATCGTCGAACTCGATCAGCTGGCGAATGTACTGCGATGAAACTTCGGTCTTGCCCGGCACCGCGCCGCCGATCAGGACGACGGAGCCGTACTCACCGATCGCGCGGGAGAAGGCCAATCCCGCACCCGACAGCAGCGAGGGCAGCAGCGCCGGCAGGATCACCAGCCTGAAGATCGTGAAGTTGTCCGCACCCAGCGACGCCGCCGCTTCCTCCACTTCCTTGTCCAGTTCCAGCAGCACCGGTTGCACTGAACGGACAACGAACGGCAACGTGACGAACGCCAGCGCAATGCCGATGCCCCAGATGGTCTGCTGAAGCGAGAGCCCGATGGGACTGTTGGGGCCGTAAAGCGCCAGCATCACGAGGCTGGCCACGATGGTCGGCAGCGCGAACGGCAGGTCGATGATCGCGTCGACGTAGCGCTTGCCGGGGAAGTCGTCTCGCGTCAGCACCCAGGCGACGATCAAACCGAAGAACAGGTTGACCACCGCGACCGCCACCGACACCGTCAACGTGACGCGGAACGACTCCAGCGCACCGTTCGAAGTGATCGCCTGCCAGAACGCCGACCATCCGCCGCCCGCGGACTGCCACACGATCGCGGCGAGCGGCAGCAGCACGATGACCGACAACCATGTCGTCGCGACGCCGACGCGCAGCCTCGTGCTGCCGTAACGGCTCTTGAAGAAGCCGCGAGGCGGCCCGGCTCCACCGTCTCCGGTGGATTTCGGCCGGGTCGCCTCGTCGTCAACAGCAGCTGTCATCCGGTGGCCTGTTTGTAGATCTTGGTGATCGACCCATTCTCCTTATCGAACAACTCGGGGTCGACCTCACTCCAGCCACCCAGGTCAGCGATCGTCCACAGCTTCTCCGGAGTCGGGAAATCGGTCGAGAACTCTTCGGCGACCGCGGGGTCAACCGGCCGGAAACCCGCCTGTGCCCAGATCTTCTGGCCTTCGGGCGTGTAGAGGAAGTTCTTCAGCGCGTTGGCCTGCTCCTGGTGTGCGCTGGAGGTGACGACCGCGACCGGGTTCTCGATCTTGAACGTCTGGGGCGGGTTGATGTGCTCGACCGGCTTGCCCTGGCGCTCGATGTTGATCGCCTCGTTCTCGTAGCTCAGCAGCACATCACCGGTGCCCTGCAGGAACAGGTCGGTGGCTTCCCGGCCGGACGACGGCCTCGTCTTGATGTGCTCGGTGACCAGCTTGTTGACGAAGTCGAGCCCAGCCTGTTGATCCTGGCCGCCGTTGCTCTTGGCGGCGTAGGGCGCCAGCAGGTTCCACTTGGCCGAACCCGAACTGAGCGGGCTGGGGCTGACCACCTCGAGCCCCGGCTGGAGCAGGTCATCCCAGTCCTTGATGTTCCTCGGGTTGCCCTTGCGGACCACCAGGGACACCACCGAGCCGAACGGGATGCCCTGGGTGGCGTCCGCGTTCCAGTCCTTGGCCACCTTGTCGGCCTTGACCAGACGGGTGATGTCGGGTTCGACTGAGAAGTTGACGATGTCTGCCGGCTTGCCGTCGACGACGGCGCGCGACTGGTCACCCGAGGCGCCGTAGGACGTGGTGACAGCCACGCCCTTGCCCTCGTCAGTCGCCGCGAACGCGGGGATGATCTTGCTCCAGCCCGGTTCCGGGACGGCGTAGGCGACCACTGTCAGGGTGGTTTCGGCGGCGCCTTGATCGCCGTCGCCGCCCGCGACGTCGCTGGAACCCCCGCCGCACGCGGCGAGCAGTGCCGCGGACGCCGCCAGGACGGCGGCGGTGCGCCACGTCTTGTGAATGTTGACCATGATGACCTTTCGTTGCGGGAGTTACGTGGTAATCCCGTCACGACGGCAAGGTGATGAATCAGTGTCAGGGCATTGGTTCAGCCGCTACCGACACCAGACCGCGGACGGGTATGGGGTCAGCGACAACAACAGACATCAGCGACGGCAGCGAAACCCACGGCAATGAGGGCCAAGATGTGGCCGCTCTTGTTGCCGGACGCCGTACGCATGGCGCGAAGAATAACAGAGCCTTCCCAGGTTCTCTTTTCGAGTTTGCCCTCTAGCGGGTGAGCCACCACATGACGATGACCAGCACCAAGAGGATGACCAGTACCAACGTCACCCTCGACCGCGGCATGCCACCCTTCATCTATCGACATCCTCATCGTCGTGCCGAACCCGGCGCAGTACCCGTATCCCGTTGCCCAGTGCCCCGTCGAGCACCACAGCCACGCCGTAGGCCAGTGCCAGCACGACCGGCATCACCACCGCGGTCTGGGCGACGAACGGCAGACCGGAGAGCCACAGCTCGACTCCGTCCCACCAACTGAGGAAGCCGCCCATGCGGCCAGACTATTCGATGCGAAAATGTCCCCGTGCCGGCCGACAAGTCAGACACCACCACATGCATCGTCGCCGGTGGCGGTCCCGCCGGCATCATGCTCGGACTCCTGCTGGCTCGTGCGGGCGTGAACGTGACCGTCATGGAAAAGCATGCCGACTTCCTACGTGACTTCCGCGGCGACACCGTGCACGCCAGCACGCTGCGTCTGCTCGACGAACTGGGACTGGCATCCGAGTTCGCGCGACTGCCGCACCGCGAGATCGACACCTTGACCATGAGTGTCCAAGGCGCCGAGGTGAGCATCGATCTGAGCCGAATTCCCGGTCCGCACAAGCACATTGCGCTCGTACCGCAATGGGATTTCCTCGAGCTACTTGCCGCCGCCGCTGAGAAAGAGCCGACGTTCCGCCTACTCCGCAGCACCGAGGTGCTCGGGCCGATCATGAGCGGCAACCCACAGAAGCAGCGAGTGGCGGGTGTCCGCTACCGCGGCCCCGACGGCGAGGAACGGGAGATGCGTGCCGCGCTGACGGTGGCGTGCGACGGTCGCTCGTCGACGCTGCGCACCGCGATGGGTCTACGGCCGAGAAGCTTCGGGACGCCAATGGACGTGTGGTGGTTCCGGCTCCCGCGCGACGCCGACGACCCGCCCGGTCTGGCCGGAGTCCTGGGCACCGGGGCGGCGCAGATCGTCATCGATCGCGGTGACTACTACCAATGCGCCTACGTGATACCCAAGGGCCGCGACGCCGAACTGCGCGCCCAGGGCATCGAGGCACTGCACCGCGGTGTGGTGAGCCTGGTGCCGTGGCTGGCCGACCACCTCGCGCCATTGACGTCGTTTGACGACGTCAAACTGCTCGACGTGCAACTCAACCGACTGCGGCGCTGGTACTGCGACGGGCTGTTGTTGATCGGTGATGCTGCGCACGCCATGTCACCGGTCGGCGGCGTCGGGATCAACCTGGCGGTGGCGGATGCCGTCGCGGCGGCGCGAATAGTGGCAGGCCCGCTACGGGCAGGCACCATCTCCACCAAGCACCTGGCCCGCGTCCAGGCCCGGCGCTGGCTGCCGGCGGCGCTGATCCAGGCGGTGCAGCGCTTGGTGCACAATCGGGTCATCGCGGTGGCCGTGACCTCGACAAAGCCAACGAAACCGCCGCTGCTGGTGCGGATCGCGGCACGGCTGCGCCCGCTGCGCACGGCCGCGGGCTACGGGATCGCCATCGGCCCACTGCCCGAACACGTGCCGGAGTTTGCCCGGCGCTGATCGCACCGCGGCAGGACACGCAGCCGATAAGTAGACGCCAGGCAGGTCGGCAGTCGATGATGGCGGCATGGTTCTGCAAGACAGCGCGGCCTCTGGCAGGCCATCGAGAGACATCGATTACGACGCCCCGTTGACGGTGACGGCCCCCGTGCCGTACACCTCCGGCGGGTCCTTGCGGAACCCGTTCCCACCGATCGCCGACTACGCGTTCCTGTCCGACTGCGAAACCACCTGCCTGATCTCCTCGGCCGGCTCCGTCGAATGGCTGTGCGTGCCGCGTCCCGACTCCCCCAGCGTTTTCGGCGCGATCCTGGACCGCGGCGCCGGCCACTTCCGCCTCGCGCCCTACGGCGTGACGGTGCCTGCCGCGCGCAGATATCTGCCGGGCAGCCTCATCCTGGAGACGACGTGGCAGACCCACACCGGCTGGGTGATCGTGCGCGACGCGCTCGTCATGGGTCCCTGGCACGACCTCGAGACCCGGTCGCGCACGCACCGGCGCACCCCGATGGACTGGGACGCCGAGCACATCCTGCTGCGCACCGTGCGATGTGTGAGCGGCACCGTCGAGCTCGTGATGAATTGTGAACCGGCGTTCGACTACCACCGCATTCCCGCGACGTGGGAGTACTCCGCGCAGGCCTACGGGGAGGCGATCGCGCGAGCGCACCGCGACCCCGATGCGCATCCGACGATGCGGCTGACCACCAACTTGCGGTTGGGGCTCGAAGGCCACGAGGCGCGGGCGCGCACCAGGATGAAGGAGGGCGACAACGTCTTCGTTGCGTTGAGCTGGTCCAAGCACCCGGCGCCGCAGACGTACGAAGAGGCCGCCGACAAGATGTGGCAGACCAGCGAGTGCTGGCGTCAGTGGATCAACATCGGTGAATTCCCGGATCATCCGTGGCGCGCGTACTTGCAGCGCAGCGCGTTGACGCTCAAGGGTCTGACGTACTCGCCGACCGGCGCGCTACTCGCCGCACCCACTACGTCGCTGCCGGAAACCCCTCAGGGCGAGCGTAATTGGGACTACCGCTACGCGTGGGTACGCGACTCGACCTTCGCGTTGTGGGGTCTGTACACATTGGGTCTGGATCGCGAAGCCGATGACTTCTTCGCGTTCATCGCCGACGTGTCCGGTGCCAATAACGGTGAGCGCCATCCTCTTCAGGTGATGTACGCCGTCGGCGGCGAACGCAGCCTGGTCGAAGAAGAATTGCATCACCTGTCGGGCTACGACGGCGCACGGCCGGTGCGCATCGGCAACGGTGCGTACAACCAAATGCAGCATGACATCTGGGGCACCATGCTGGATTCGGTGTATCTACACGCCAAATCGCGCGAGCAGATTTCCGACACCCTGTGGCCCGTGCTCAAGCAGCAGGTCGAGGAAGCCATCAAGCACTGGAAGGAACCCGACCGCGGTATCTGGGAGGTGCGCGGTGAGCCGCAGCACTTCACGTCCAGCAAGATCATGTGCTGGGTCGCACTGGATCGCGGCTCCAAACTCGCCGAGCTGCAAGGCGAGAAGTCCTACGCACAGCAGTGGCGGGCAATCGCCGAGGAGATCAAGGCCGACATCTTGAAGAAGGGTGTGGACTCCCGCGGGGTGCTGACTCAGCGTTACGGCGACGATGCGCTGGACGCCTCGCTGCTGCTGGCAGTGCTGACCCGCTTCCTGCCCAGCGACGATCCACGCGTGCGTGCGACCGTGCTGGCGATCGCCGACGAACTCACCGAGGAAGGCTTGGTGCTGCGGTACCGCGTCGAGGAAACCGACGATGGGTTGTCCGGTGAGGAAGGCACTTTCACGATCTGCTCGTTCTGGCTGGTGTCCGCGCTCGTCGAGATCGGCGAGATTCACCGCGCCAAGCACCTGTGCGAGCGACTGCTGTCATTCGCCAGCCCACTGCACCTCTACGCGGAGGAAATCGAGCCAAGGACGGGACGGCATCTCGGCAACTTCCCGCAGGCGTTCACCCACCTGGCGTTGATCAACGCCGTGGTGCACGTGATACGCGCCGAGGAGGAAGCCGACAGCTCAGGGGTGTTCGTTCCGGCCAACGCGCCGACCTAATCGCCCTCACGTTGCGGCGAGTGCCGGTTCGCGGGCCGCCGCGTACTCCTGCCACGCCACGAGGACTGCTTCCAGCTGTTCCGTCGAATGCCTGCCGAGCCCGCATTCAGTCGATATTCCGAAGTCGGGCAAGAACTCTGCCGCCAGCTCCGCTCGCGCTCGTGCGCCGGCCGCGCCGTCCTCGGCGTGCAGCAGCCCGAGGTAGATCTCGGTGTCCGCCTCGAGCGCGAGCCCGCTCAGCGGCTGCCAATGCGCACGTTTCGTCCACGCGGCGACGGTGGCCGCCTGAATCGCATCGATGCGGCGCTTCACGTGCCGGGACAGCCCGTTGGCGAGGGTGACGATCGCGGTGGCATCGCGCGGCAGAATGTGCCTTCCTCCACGCGCCGCGGCTTGCTCGTCGGGCGGATCTCCCATGAACGGTGATGCACCGAACTTCGAATCTCCGTAGCACAGATGGAAAGTCAGCTCCGCGTCGTCATGCACCCACGATGCCAGCCGTGCCGTCGCCGCAAAGATCGGCTCGAAACCGCCGTATGGATTGGGGAACCAACCCTCGATGGTGGCCAGCTCGGTCGGCAGGTCCCACTGGATCGCGAGATCTCCTGGCGGGACGGCCTCCTGCAGTGCTTCCACGCTCCGGCGCAGTTGTTGTTCGTAGGCGTACGCCACCTCCACCTGAGAATCCAGCTCCGCGAACGAGTTCACGGCATTGAACGGCGTAGGTATGGAGACCAGAAATCGAGAATCCTCGGCGAGCACGCCGTCCTGGCGGGCCACGACGAAGCGCGCATACGACTGCGCCGCGATGGTGTGGTAATCCACCGGACCGAATGACACGGTGGAGCCCGCACGTACGCTGACCTTCCTGTCGACGACGTCGAGCGTCGGGTTCTGCAAGAAATGGTCGGCCTGGGTCAGCACCCAGTTGGCTCGATCCCCCGGTTCACCGTCGGGTACGCGGGTGGCGCCGGGTTGCAGGCGGTCGCCGACGAGGCGGAACGCATCGTCGATTGTCGGGACGTTGATGCTGCCGGTGAGATAGAAGCCAGCCATGACGAACTCCTCTTGTCGAAAGGGTCAGAGCAGAACACCGAGCCGTGGCGGCTTGGTTCCGTGCAGGGTGTAGTTGCCGAGGTGGACGTACTTCCAGCGGGCCGGGTCGTGCAACGAGTGCACACGCACGTTGCGCCAGTGTCTGTCGAGTGCATGTCCGCGGTCGGTAGCCGAGGCGCCCGCCAGTTCGAAGATGCCGCTGGCGATCTCGACTGCGAACTCCTGCGCCAGCGCCTTGGCCGCGGCGACCTGTAGCGATGCCTTGGCCGCAGCCTCGCGGGTGAGTTCCGGTTCGGCCAGCGCGTCGTCGACCAGCTTGGCGCCGGTCGCGAGCAGCGCCTCCAGCGAGTACAACCGGGCGGTCAGCTCGCCGAATCTCCGGACGACGTGCGGTTCGTCCGCGGCGCTGTCCACGTTCGCCTCGAACCACGGCCGCGATCGTGTGGTGACGAAGCGTGCGCCGTCCTCCAGAGCCGCACGGGCGATGCCGATGTCGACGGCGGCGTGCAGCGCTTGGTCGACTGCACCCAGCACTGCTGGAGGCGCCGTCACCGGATCGGGATCAGGCCCCTCGTCGACGACGAACACATCGTCGACAGCGACGTGGTCGAAAACGACCTCACCGCTGGCGGTTCCACGCTGACCGAACGACGACCACCGGTCGAGGTTCAGCGTGACGCCGGCGTCGTCGGGCCGCACGAAAACCGTCGCGCCATGCGAGGGCTCGGTGTCGGGGATTCGGGCAGCGACGGCGATCCACGTCGCGCCGAGTGTGCCTGTCGCGTAGTACTTCGTCCCATTGAGCAGCCACGTGTCGTCCGACTGGCGCGCGACGGTCGTCAGCCGGTCGACGCTCGTGCGGGTCCCGCGCTCGACGGTGGCGTTCCCGAGCTGCGCACCCGCGAGTACATCGGAATAGATGCGGGGCGCAGGGTCGTTCTGCTCCAAGCCACGGATGGCATGGGCGAGAACGAAATGCGAGAGCAGCAGCTGCCCGACGGCCGAGTCCGCCTGCGAGAGAATGCGGAGCACCTCCACCGCCGTGGCATGCGGAAGGCCGGGACCGCCGTGTTCGACGGGAACGGTGATGCCGAGTAGCCCCGATCGGCCCACCTGCTCCAGCTCGTCCACCGGCCACGCCCCGGCGAGCTCACGTTCGACTGCGCCGGCCGCGATGTCCACTGCCAGCGAGTGGGCGACGGTCAGCGCTTCAGCGGCGGACGCCAGAACGGGAGTGGTGCTTTCGGTGGTGGTCATATCGGAACCGTAGGGCGGCTGGCGGTTTGACGGAACGGGAGTCAAGCGACGCTGAAGGGGCGTTCAGGAACGCTGTAAACGGCATCGGCGCTGATACGCGCGCTTGCCTCGCGGACGAGTGACAAAAACGTCGCCAAGGGTGTGCCTTCGTCGGGTGGGCCGGCCGTCGCCATCGAGATACGCCGCACCGGCCGCCGGCCCGCCACACGTCGCAAAGCCACGTCGGTTCTCGCTCCGACCGCAGCGAGCGAAGGCACCAGTGACACACCGAGATTCGCCGCAACCAGGCCCTGCACCGTCGAGTAGTCCTCGGTGCGAAAGGTGACCGAAGGAATGAAGCCGGCATTGCGGCACGCCCGCTGGAAGACCCTCACATCAGGGCACGTCCCCGTATCGGTGCTGACGATCCATTGTTCCTGCGCCAGCGCCGTGAACGGCACTTCGCTTCTCGCGGCGAGCCGGTGGCCGGCCGGCAGGACGACGAAGAACTCGTCGTCATACACGGCGACCGAGTGGACCCGTGGAAACTCGGGCGCCTCCCCCGGAACCTCGGTGATCACCGCCGCGTCAGCGCCGTTGTTCGTCACCAGTCCGACGCCCTCTTCGGGGTCGGCGGATACCAGTTCGACGCCGACGCCCGGGCAGAACACCTGGAAGCGCGCAATCGCGCGCGGCAGTATCGTCGCGGCGGCGCTTACGAATGTCGCGATGCGCACCACCCCCGGCTGCGCGCTCGCCAGCCGCTGAAGATCACGTTCGGCGTTCGTGATCGCGCCGAGGATGGTCTCCGCGTGTTCGAGCAGCCGGGTGCCCGCCGCGGTGGGCCGCACGCCCGTGGGACTGCGCACCAGCAGCGTCGAGCCGATATCGCGTTCGAGTGCCGTGATCTGTTGTGAGACCGCCGACGTCGTGTAGGTGAGCGACGCCGCAGCGGCCGACAGCGACCCGCAGCGGACCACCTCCCGCAGCACCACCAGCCGGCGCACATCGAACACCCCGGAAAACTAACCGGCTGCGGTTGATCTGCCGATGGTTGCGATCACCCCGATGAAATCGCATCTAGTAGGCGGAAGCGGCGCCCTTCGGTGTGATGCCGTGATGAAGTTCAGCGACGTCAGGATGGGCTCGCGTCCGTGATTTCCAGGCGTTCTCGCCGTAGGTGTTGAAGATCGGATTGTCCGGGTCCGCCTCGACTCCGCGTGACAGCTCCGCCAACTCGGCGGGCAGCGTGATGATCGGAACAGTCGCATCCAGCGCAGGGTTCAGAAAGAACGGGATGGAGACCCGATCGGTGCGTGGTGGTGGCGCGAGGACGCGGTGTCGCGTGGCGCGAAGGTAGCCGCCCGTCGCGACCTCGAGGAGCTCACCGATGTTGACGATCAGCGCACCCGCCAGCGGCGGTACGTCCACCCATTGGCCTGCTACGCCTTCGACTTGCAGCCCTTCGGAGCCCTGCTCCAGCAGCAGCAAGGTCAGCACACCTGAATCCTTGTGCACGCCAACACCTTGTGACGTGTCGCTGGTACCCGGATAGCGCACTACTTTGATCAATGTCGCGGGCCGATCAGTGAAGGCCGCATCGAAGGTGTCTTCCGCCGCGCCGAGCGAGACCGCCCAGTGGCGCAACAACCGGATACCGACCTCGGATAACGACGCAGCCCAATCCTCGAACGCCGCACGGAAACCCGCAGGCGCTGACGGCCACAAATTCGGGCCCTGCAATCGCCAGTAACTTTCAGCTCTGTCGATCACTGGACGTTCCGGTCCGATGTCGATCTGTTCGCGCCAGTCGACCTTGCCGTTGGTGAGCTCGCCGCCGATGCGCGAATAGCCGCGGAACTGCGGGCTCTTTAGTTGGCTGATCTCGTTCTTCGTATTCAGGGGCAGTGCGAAGAACTGTCTAGCCAGTCCGAGTACCACGTCCATCTGGGTCTGCGATACACCGTGACCGACGAGGTAAAAGAATGCGCTCTCGTGCGCGGCTTCGCGCAACTGTGCCTGGAATCGGGCCGGCGCCGTGTCCGACTCCGCGAGATCGAGAACGGGGAGCATGATCTGATTGTCAACTCGCTCTGCCTGCTACGCCAGCCGTCTTAAACGACCCTGCACGGGGCATCGACAAACCGTTAAATCAGCGTGCGCGGATCTGTTGGCAGGCACGGATTTTTGAACGACCATCGTCGCCATGAGTTATACGGGTCTTCGAGCCAATGACACGTCACGCAAGGTGATCGATACAGCGATCGGTGTCTTGGTCGGCTTGCGCGGCTGCTCACCGGCCGAGGCATTCGCCGAACTGGTGCAGGTAACGCGTCAAACGGGCATCGGTATCGGCAGCATCGCAAGCGGCCTGGTCGCGGTCGCGAGCGGGACCTCATCAGCGGACAACATCGATGCGTTCAACGTATGGGGCGAATTGATCAGGCGTGAACGCGCGCTGGCCGCCACTCGGTGATGCGAGCTCACGGCACCGTCTGTTGCGCCACTGACGGCTGAACCGTCCCGGCGGTGTCCACGTCGGTGTCATGACTCAACAGGAAGCCGCCGAGTACGACGATCGCCACACCGAGAAGCAACACAATCCATGGCCATCGGCCGACGGGTTGCAAATCGGGAGCTGCTCCCCCTTCAGGGGCGGTCAATCGCAGGTAATCGCCCATGCATGCAGGCTAGGCGCCCACCGGTCCTCGCCGGACTCGCACAGACAGCGTCGGAGGCAGAACGGCAGGACAGGGACCGTGTTCCCTTTGAATCAGGTTGGTCGCAAGGTCACCTTTCGCCCCCGGTGCGGATCCG
This sequence comes from Mycobacterium sp. NPDC051804, assembly GCF_044452905.1. Taxonomy (NCBI): domain Bacteria; kingdom Bacillati; phylum Actinomycetota; class Actinomycetes; order Mycobacteriales; family Mycobacteriaceae; genus Mycobacterium; species Mycobacterium sp. NPDC051804. Next base: position 184,800 of record NZ_JBITCD010000007.1, read on the forward strand.
CGTCCCCACCGCCACTGCGACGAGCAACATAAAACCACACAGATTCTAACCGCGGACTTGGCATGGTCTTGCATGAACGGTGCACCGCCGCGGTTCAATTCGTGCAGCCAAGGACTCTGAAAAGGAGCAACCGTCGGCGCATTCACGACCCCGCGCTCGGTGAAGCATGTCCCGCTCGACATTGATTGACCGCTGTGCTGCCTTCGAGTCGATAGATACTCACTTGGCAGCAGCGCCCATCACCCGCCGCATCTGAGCATTGGGGTCCCGTGGATCAACCGGCGCGATCTCTACGGATCGCCGTCATCGGTGGCGGCTTCAGCGGCGCGATGACCGCGGTGAACATTGCGCGCCTGACCGAGCAACCGCTGCACATCACTGTCATCAACGACGACCCTTCGGTGGGACGCGGAGTCGCCTACCGATCGAGGCGGCCCGAGTACCTGCTCAACGTCGCGGCGCGGAACATGTCCGCGTTCCCGCACGAGCCCGACCACTTTCTGCAATGGCTGCGAACGCGATCAGAATTCGAATCGACCAACGAGATCGAACTGCGCGAACGCTTTGTACCCCGCCAGATCTATGGCGACTATCTACGCTCCATCGTCCAGCATCACTTGCAGAGCCCCGGCGAGATGGCACCTGCGTCGTCAGAATTCATCATCGGCAGGGCGGTTGACGTGGAACCGCAGGAAACCGGTTGTCTCGTGCGCCTCGCGAACGGTTCGGCGGTGCCCGCCGACCGCGTGGTGCTGGCGACCGGCAACGAGACCCCGGCACCATTGCCCGGCACCGAAAGTCTGTCGGACCATCCAGCCTGGGTCGGCAACCCTTGGCACCCCTGGGAAGAACGCCTGCCCGCCGATGGAACCGTCGTCCTCCTCGGAACGGGACTCACGACCGTCGATGCGATCCTCACCCTGCGCGCCAAAGGATGGCTCGGCCGCATTCACGCGGTGTCGCGCCACGGCTGGTTTCCGCACGCGCATTTCCGCGGCATCAGCTATCCGGACTTTCCGCCGGAAGGTGTCGACGTCACGACGCTCGGTCTCGACGAGCTGGTGCTGCTCATCGAAGAGCACTGCGCAATCCTGCACGGATGCAACGCCAATCCCGCAATCATCGTCGACAAACTGCGTCCCTACACACAGCGCATCTGGAGTGGATTCAGCCGGGAGGAACGGCTCAGGTTCGCGAAGAAGCACGCGGCCCGGTGGAACGTCTACCGACACCGGATCGCTCCGGATATCCATTCACAGGTCACCAGCTCACAGCTGACCGGCCAACTACAGGTCCACGCCGATTCCATCGAGAAGGTGAAAGCGTCCGGCGACCGGATCGTCGTCGAACTCGCCGGCGGCGCAGAGCTGGAAGGCGACCTGGTCCTCAACGCCACCGGACCCTCCACGAAATTCACTGCGACACAATCGGTATTACTCCAGAACCTGCTCCGGCGAGGCGCGATCGCCCCCGATGCCACCGATATGGGGATCGCCGTGGACTTCGATCACATCGCGCTGACCGACGCCGGTGACCGATCGCCATGGCTGCTCGCACTGGGCCCCATGCTGAAGGGCACCTATTGGGAAACCATCGCGGTACCGGAGTTGCGCGTGCAGGCGCGGCGCGTCGCGCAGACGCTGCTCGGAAGTGCGCACTCAGAAGAACGCGAGGGCCAGCTTCAGCTGGAATACATGATCTAGTTCGACCCGGTCAGGCCAAGCTCCTCGGCCGTCGCGTACTTGTCGTCGATCAGTACCACCTTGCGGCCGTACCGATCGAGTATCGACGCGGCGACCGATGCCCGATATCCGCTGGCACAGTGCACCCAGATTTCTGCTGCGGGAAGCTCATCCAGACGGTCGGCCAGTTCGTGGACCACGATGTTGATGGCGTTCGATATGTGACCCTGCTCGAACTCGTCACTACGGCGTACGTCGAGGACCGCGACGTCGTCACGGTCGACTTCGGCTGCCAGGGCGGCGAAGTCCGCCACTCGGTAGGAACTCAAAGGCGTGACTCCAGCGAGAGTCGCGATCGCCCCACTCGCCCCACCCCGAACGTTGTCGATGCCAATGCGCGTGAGTTCTCTTCTGGCGGTGGCGATCTGTTCGGCATCGTCACCGATGAGCGTCACTGGCGCACCCCAAGCGTAGAGCCAGCCCAAATAGGTCACGAAGGAATCCGATAGCTCGAATCCGTACGAACCGCCGAGGTGGCCGGCGGCGAATGCCGTGCGCTTACGCAGGTCGACGACCCACTCGCCGGCCTCGATGCGGCGCCTCAACTCCTCGGAATCGACCGGCTTCGGCGTTGAAAGGTCAACTGCGGCAGGGCCGTCACGGTTGATCACCCCCATGTGTTCGTAATAGGCGGGATATTCGGACAGGTTCTCGAGCAGCTCGTCGACGAATTTCTTCTCATCCTGGGTGAGCGCGGGATTGCTGTCGCGCTGCTCCCCGACGGTCGACGATTCACGGCCCGTCGCAGACGCCGCACAGAAGCTGCCGAAACCGTGGGTCGGAAACACGGGCGTGTCGGCGGGAAGTTCGTCGGCGAGCCGTCTGACAGAGTGGAACTGCGCGGTGGTGAGTTCGCGGGTGTTCTCCTCGCCCAGAAGGTCGGTGCGCCCGGTGCTGTCGTAGAGCATCGAGCCGCCGGTGAAAACGCCGACCGTTGTCTCCGTGGAGTCTTGAAGCACGTAACTGATGTGTTCGCGGGTGTGTCCGGGTGTGTGGACGGCGCGCAATGTGAAGGTGCCGGCGTCGATGACCTCGCCGTCGCCGATCCGGCGGGCGAGATAACCGATGTCGTCGCCGGCGGGGACGACGTACTCCGCCCCGGTGGTCCGGGACAGCTCGAGGCCGCCGGTCACATAGTCGTTGTGGAGGTGGGTTTCGAGAACATGCGTGATGGCGACTCCGAGATCGCGGACGCGGTCGGTCACCCGGTCGATGTCGCGTTGGGGATCGATGACGACCGCGTTTGGTCCGTCGAAAACCACATAACTGCGGTCACCGAGGCTCGAGGTCTCGATGATCTCTACGCGCACGGGTTGAATCTAGCCGCGCGGACGCCACATCCCCGGGGTTGAACTCAGGACGACCGAAATGATCGCGGTGTCCTGACCTCGGAGCTACTTCTGGGCGGCGTTGGCGATGATGTCGGTGACGATGGTCTCGGCCTCGTCCTTCGGGGAGTAGCTGCATGCCCACACCTCGACCGTGATGTTCGAAACCGGTGAGAGCGCATGCTGGCATGCCCATCCGGCGGCGTCCTGTTGGGTCGTCACCTGCGTGATCAGGGTGTCTTGCGCGTTGAAATTTTCGATATCCCAGTCGTATGCATCGCCGCCGTCGTCCACCGAAACGGTGTAGTCGTCGCAGCTCTCCCACTGCCCCTTGGATTTCTCGAAGAATTCCTGGGCCTTGTCAGCCGAGGGATACAGCACGACCGTCTGCTCGACCCAGTGTTCGTTGTCGTCGCCTTCTTCGCGCGAAATCTGGTCCAGTACGGCGGTCCAGCCGCTGCCCGCATACACGGGCTCCTCGGCTCCGTAGATCGCGCCGAGACATTCCGCGTCCGACACCGCGTCGGAATGGTCGGTCATCTCGTCCAGCTCGCTGGTGACCTCCATGGTCGATGAACCCATGATCGCGTTGATCTCATCGATTGAGAGCACCACGTCCTCGAGTTTGGACTCGTCAAGCGGCGGCACATCGCTGAGCCCCGCATTCGGCGGACGTACCGCGGTGCCCGTGACGGTGCTCGTGCAGCCTGTGAGCAGGACGGATGCTGCGATCACGACAGCCGCGGCGCATCTCCGCTTGGCCGTACCGATGTTGGTCACCGCGTTATTGTGACCGACTCACGGCCCATGTGTGCACCACCCGCGAATTCCGACGGGCACGGGTGGCTAAGCCGCGCCTACCTTCTCCAGCATCAGACGCGCCACCGTTGATGCGCCCTGCGGACCGCCAAGACCGTTGATATCGGAAACCTCTACGTCCACAACACAATCCGCCGCGACTCCGAGAGCACGCTGGGACATCGACCCGGAGTCCTGCATCACCATCGCTGAGACCATGTGGCCGTCGACGGTCACGTCAGTGATCCTGCTCGTCCGTTGCGCACCGTGGTCGGGCTGGTTCAGCACCAGCGCCTGCCCGTTGCAGCGATGCCATTTCTCGGCCGCGTCGGCGAAGAACGCCTGCGCGTCGGCTTCAGAGGAGAACTGCACCACGCCGAAGAACCCCGAGACCGGTGGCGCGTCAAAGGATCCGCCGACCCACGACTGGCTGGCGACCGATTGCACCGGACCGGCGTTGTAGACCACCCGCTGCAACCGATACGTCGCGCTGACGCAATCTGCGGGTGCGGCGTCCGCTTCGCCGACGCTGGCGAGCAGCATGCTCGGGCCACCCTGCACGCGCTGGCCCATCATGCCGTTGGGTCCGAGAACTGAGAGCTCTTCGGAGGTGGGCAGGATCCGGTCCAGCGCGCGGGCGGGAGAGGGTTGGACGGCTTCGGCGATCCGGACTGTGGGCCGCGCGTCCTGGACAGGAGTGCCGCACGCCGCCAGTAGGAGGACGCACGCGCTCAACGCAACCGCTGTGCGAGTCGTTGAGCGCATCATCTTTGGGGACCCTACTTCTTGCTCGTCTTGTCAGCCGGGGCGTCGGTGGACAAAGCCGCGACGAATGCCTCCTGCGGCACTTCAACCCGACCTATGGTCTTCATTCGCTTCTTGCCCTCTTTTTGTTTCTCGAGCAGCTTGCGCTTACGCGTGATGTCACCGCCGTAACACTTCGATAGCACGTCTTTGCGTATCGCGCGGATGTTTTCGCGAGCAATGATCTTCGAACCGATCGCGGCCTGCACCGGTACTTCGAACTGCTGGCGCGGAATGAGCTCCTTGAGTTTCGTCGTCATCTTGTTGCCGTACGCGTAGGCCGAGTCCTTGTGCACGATCGCGCTGAACGCGTCTACGGCCTCGCCCTGCAACAGAATGTCGACCTTCACCAGATCCGATTCCTGCTCGCCGGCCTCCTCGTAGTCGAGGCTGGCGTAACCGCGGGTGCGCGACTTCAGTGCGTCGAAGAAGTCGAAGATGATCTCCCCCAACGGCATTGTGTATCGCAGCTCGACGCGCTCCGGTGACAGGTAGTCCATGCCGCCGAGTTCGCCACGCCGTGATTGGCACAGCTCCATAATCGTGCCGATGAATTCGCTCGGCGCAATGATGGTGGTCTTCACAATCGGTTCGTACACGTTGCGGACCTTGCCTTCGGGCCAGTCCGACGGGTTGGTGACGACGATTTCGCTGCCGTCTTCCTGCACAACGCGGTACACGACGTTAGGCGACGTGGAGATGAGGTCGAGATTGAATTCCCGCTCCAGGCGCTCGCGGGTGATCTCCATGTGTAGCAGGCCGAGAAAGCCACTGCGGAAACCGAAACCGAGCGCGACGGAGGTCTCCGGCTCGTACGTCAATGCGGCATCGTTGAGCTGCAGCTTATCGAGCGCGTCGCGCAGATCCGGGTAGTCCGAACCGTCCACTGGATACAGCCCGGAGTAGACCATCGGCCGCGGTTCGCGATACCCCGTCAATGGGTCCGTCGCGCCGTGCTTCGCGCTCGTGACGGTGTCACCCACCTTCGACTGACGCACGTCCTTCACACCGGTGATCAGGTAGCCGACCTCGCCGACGCCGAGGCCGTCGGACACCTTGGGTTCCGGCGAGACGATGCCGACTTCCAGCAGTTCGTGGGTGGCGCCGGTCGACATCATCTTGATGCGTTCGCGCGGGACGATCTTGCCGTCCACCACGCGCACATAGGTCACCACACCGCGATAGGTGTCGTAGACCGAGTCGAAGATCATCGCCCGGGCTGGTGCGTCGGCATCGCCCGTAGGCGCCGGTACCTCGCGGACGACGTGATCGAGCAGGTCCGCGACGCCGTCGCCCGTCTTCCCCGACACGCGCAGCACATCGGTGGGCTCACACCCGATGATGTGGGCGATCTCGGCGGCGTAGCGGTCCGGGTCGGCGGCCGGCAGGTCGATCTTGTTGAGCACCGGGATGATGTGCAGATCGCGGTCCAGTGCCAGGTACAGGTTGGCGAGCGTCTGCGCTTCGATGCCCTGAGCGGCGTCGACCAGCAGCACGGCGCCCTCGCAGGCCTCCAGCGCGCGGGACACCTCGTAGGTGAAGTCGACGTGGCCTGGCGTGTCGATGAGGTGGAGAACGTAGTCGGAGCCGTCGACCTGCCAGGGCAGCCGTACGTTCTGCGCCTTGATCGTGATGCCGCGCTCGCGCTCGATGTCCATCCGGTCCAGGTACTGGGCCCGCATATCGCGATCGGATACCACGCCGGTCAGCTGCAGCATCCGGTCGGCCAGCGTCGACTTGCCGTGGTCGATATGGGCGATGATGCAGAAGTTCCGAATCTGCGCCGGCGCAGTGAAGGTCTTGTCGGCGAAACTGCTGATGGGAATCTCCTGGTGAGCGTTGCGGTGTGCGCTACCAGGGTATCTAGGGAGGGGCCCGTCGACACAATCGTGGGAACACGGCTTCGCTTAAGCTCGTCGATATGGCTCCACCGTGGAAGACCTTCCAGCGCTTTGCGGAGAACCTGGTGTTCAACGAAGCGCCGAAGTTCATCCGCCAACAGCTGCAACCCGACACCGTGGCGCGCGGTATCCAGCAGGGCATCAAGCTCGGCATCGATGCGATCGTGGGCGCGCCCGTTCAGGAGACGCGCGCGATCACCGCGGGCCGTCCGGTGAGCCAGAACTTCGTCCCGACCGCGCACCGGGCCCGCAGGGTCGCCTACGCGCCCGATCTCGACGGCCAGGCCGACCCCGGCGAGATCGTGTGGACCTGGGTGGTCTACGAAGACGATCCGACGAAGGGCAAGGACCGGCCGGTGCTCGTCGTGGGGCGTGACCAGGCGGTGCTGCTCGGGCTGATGCTGTCCAGCCAGGAACACCACCGCGAGGACCCCAATTGGGTGGGCATCGGCACCGGCACCTGGGACTACGAGAGCCGGGCGAGCTGGGTGCGGCTTGATCGCGTGCTCGATGTGCCAGAAGAGGGCATCCGCCGCGAGGGCGCGATTCTGGCGCGGGAGAAGTTCGAGGTCGTCGCCACGCGGCTACGCGCCGAATACTCCTGGAGCTGATTTCTTCTCGCGCGCTGTCGCGAGCTGCCTCATCGTGGCGCGCGCCACATGGGCCACATGGACGGCCCACCGTCAGGCAGCTTTAGCTCGCCGATTACTTCGAATCCGAACCGCAGGTAGTACGCCTCGTTCTTCGGGTTGCTGTTCTCGAGGTACGCAGGCACGCGTTCGGCGTCGCAGCGGTCCAGACGTGAGCGCATCAGCGCCTGGCCAAAGCCCGCCCCGCGGACCGACGGGTCGCTGCCGATGAGCATCAGGTACCAGTGCGGTTCCTCCGGGTGGTGCTCCTCCATGAGTTCCTGCACCTGCGCGAGCGCAGGAACCCGCGACCGGAACGACCACAGCATCAGGGGAGCCATCCGCAACTCCTCGAACCGCGAGGCCTTCCGCTGGCCCGGCGGGTCCCACAACGTGGCCGCACCGACCATGCCGTCACGCCTACCGACCTCGGACCCGCCACGCGGGAGGAAGTGATGGCGGGCCAGGCCGGTGAAGCCCCGGGTCAGACCCTTCAACCTGGTGCGGTCATCGGGCAGCATCCACGATGTCACCGGGTCGTCGTAGAACGCGCGCGCCAATACCGTGCCGATCTGTCGGGCATCGCGCCGTTGCGCGGCCTCGACGCCGATCTCAGCCACGTGTGATGTAGGCCTGCAGTTGCTCCTGCGTGGCTTCGAGCTCTTCCATACGTGTCTTGACGACGTCGCCGATGCTGACGATTCCGGTGAGACGGCCGTTCTCCATCACCGGGATGTGGCGGACCCGCTTCTCAGTCATCAGCACGCTGAGACTGTCGACCGAATCCGTCGGGGCGCAGGTGGCGACGAATGTCGTCATGATCTCTGACACCGGGCACCGAAGCAGGTCGGCGCCGCGCTGCTGCAATGCCCGAACGACGTCGCGCTCGGAGACAATGCCGATCACACCGTCGGGCGAGACCACCACCATCGCACCGATGTTGTGCACAGAGAGTTCGGTGAGCAGCCCGGACACCGAGGTCTCCGGGGTGATGGTCGCCACCGACGCACCCTTGTTCCGCAATACGTCCGCGATCCGCATCGTTGCCTCCGCTCATGACCCGCCTCACTTCAGGCTAGGTCCGACTCGCGCCGTGCGAAAGGTTTTGGCATAGGTGTCCCAAAAGTGCCTTTCGAGGAATAGAACCGTAATAAGAGCCGCTGAATTCTTCGACCTCCGACAGTCGACGCGAGAGGAACCAACATGGCCGCCGAGAACTCCGTGCGCGCAGTCGCGCTGGGCGACGAACTATCAGTTAGCGCAATCGGTTTCGGTGCAATGGCGCTGACCCCGGTATACGGCGAGGTCGACGACACCGAGTCGCTGGCCACGCTGCATCGCTGCATCGACCTGGGTGTGACCTTCATTGACACCGCGAATGTGTACGGCGGCGGGGAAAACGAGCGGCTGATCTCGCAACTGCTGGCCGACCGTCGCGATGAGGTCACCCTGGCAACGAAGTTCGGCATCACCGGCAACCCGGCACAGCGCGGCGCAAGGGAGCTCATCGCGCGCGGTGATGCCGGATACGTCCGACAGTGCATCGACGAGAGCCTGCAGCGTCTGCAGACCGACGTCGTCGACCTCTACTACATGCACCGTCGCGACACGAGCGTGCCGATCGAGGACACGGTGGGCGCCATGGCCGAGCTGGTGGCCGCTGGAAAGGTGCGCCACCTCGGCCTCTCGGAGGTGACAGCCGACGAGCTGCGTGCCGCCGTCGCGGTGCACCCGATCGCCGCGGTGCAGAGCGAGTGGTCAATATGGAGCCGCGACGTCGAGGCCAACGTCATACCCGCCGCCGCCGAACTCGGCGTCGGGTTCGTTCCCTATTCCCCGCTGGGACGCGGTTTCCTGACCGGGACGATCACGTCCGCCGACGATCTGCCGTCCGGGGATTTTCGTCGCAACATGCCCCGCTTCGGTGAGGATGCGCTGCACGCCAACCTGGCGGTCGTGGAACTCGTGAAGTCGGTGGCCGAGGAGCAGGGCGCGACGCCGGCTCAGGTTGCGTTGGCGTGGTTGCGATATCGCGCATCGACGCTCGGCGTGGCCGCGGTGCCGATCCCTGGCACTCGGCAGGCCGCTCGCGTCGAAGAGAATCTCGGCTCGTTGTCGGTGACGCTGACGCCCCAACATCTCGAGGCGCTGGATGCCGCGGCAGCGGGGGTTACCGGGCACCGCTTCGGAAACCTCGGCTGGGTGTCCGCGGGCCGCGAATAGCGCCCATCACGCGGGCCCGGGGGGTATATCTAGCCCCATGATCGAGGTCACGCTGCTCGGTACCGGAAGCCCTATCCCCGACGCGAACCGCGCAGGTCCGTCGACGCTCGTGCGAGCGGGCGGCCAGACGTTCCTGATCGACTGCGGCCGTGGCGTCCAACAGCGACTCACCGCCGCGGGCACCGGAGCCAACGCGCTAACCGCGCTGCTGCTGACCCACCTGCACAGTGACCACATCGCCGATCTGGGCGATGTGATCATCACCCGCTGGGTGTCCACGTTCACCCCGGATCCCGCGCCACTGCCCATCATCGGTCCGCCCGGCACCGCCGACGTGGTCGAGAACACGCTCAAGGCGTTCGGGTTCGATATCGGGTACCGCATCGCCCACCATGCGGATCTCAACTCGCCGCCTCCGGTGGAGGTGTTCGAATACACCGACGGTCCGGTGTGGGATCGCGACGGCGTACAGATTCGCGTCGCACCGACCGACCACCGACCGGTGGCACCCACCATCGGCTTTCGAGTCGAGCACACCGGGGCCTCGGTCGTGCTGGCCGGCGACACGGTGCCGTGTGAAACACTCGACACCCTGGCCTCCGGCGCAGGTGCGTTGGTGCACACAGTGATTCGCAAGGATCTCATCGACGCCATGCCGATGCAGCGCATCAGGGATATCTGCGACTACCACTCCTCCGTCGAGCAGGCGGCGGAGACAGCGACACGGGCTGGGGTGGGCATTCTCGTCCTCACGCACTACGTGCCCGCGATCGCGCCAGGCAAGGAAGACGAGTGGCGTGCACTGGCGGCGACGGCCTTCGATCGGCAGATCGAGGTTGGTGACGACCTGCACCGCGTCGAGGTCCATCCTGGCGTCTGCGCCAAGTCCCCAGTCATGACCGAAGAATGACGATCCCGGCGGAGCGGCGCCGGCGTACGTAACGTGGGGTTGTCGCTGGCCGACGAACTCATTGGCGGCGCCGTTGAACGACGCTCGCCCTTTACGGCAGGTGTGAAGCAGGTGCACCTCAACCGGCTGCGTCGGGAGCGCCGGTCCGTAGATCTTGATTCGAAGACCGCAGTGATGCGGCACTACCCGAAAGATGTGCGAAACACATGACATTGATGAACAGATGGACGCGCAGGCTCTTCGCCGGTGCTCTGGCCGCCCTGGTATTGCCAGGGCTGATCGCAGTCGCAGGCGGTACGGGGTCAGCCGTCGCATACTCCCGTCCCGGTCTGCCCGTCGAGACGCTGATGGTGCCGTCGGCGGCGATGGGCCGTGACATCCCGGTCAGGTTTCAGGGCGGCGGCACACATGCCGTCTACCTCCTCGACGGCCTTCGCGCGCGCGACGACAACAACGGCTGGGACATCGAGACCGCCGCGTTCGAGGACTATTACCAGTCCGGGTTGTCAGTGGTCATGCCCGTAGGCGGAATGTCCAGCTTCTACACCAACTGGCAGGGTCCGGCGGTCGGCAACGGCCAAACCTATAACTACCAGTGGGAGACGTTCCTGACCTCGGAGCTGCCCGCCTACCTATCGGCCAATAAGGGCATCTCCCCCAGCGGCAATGCCGTGGTGGGACTGTCCATGTCGGGCAGCTCAGCACTGATCCTGGCGGCGTACCACCCCAATCAGTTCGTCTACGCCGGTTCGCTTTCGGGCTTCCTGAACCTGTCCGAGGGAATCTGGCCGACGCTGGTCGGCGTCTCGATGCGCGATGCCGGCGGGTTTGACGCCAGCGCGATGTGGGGCCCCGGCGGCGGACCGGCCTGGCAGCGCAACGATCCGACGGTCAACGTCAGCCGACTGGTCAACAACGGCACGCGAATCTGGGTGTACTGCGGTAACGGCAGGCCCGGCGAGTTGGGTGACACCGGTCTTCCCGGCCAGGTACTCGAGAGCATCACGCTGGACAGCAACAAGAATTTCCAGCAGCAGTATGTGGCCGACGGTGGCAGCAATGGAACCTTCAACTTCCCGCCGAACGGTATCCACGACTGGGCCTACTGGGGTTCGCAGCTCAACGCGATGAAGGGCGACATTCAGGCCACCCTTGGGGCGTAGCGGTCCTGGCGAAACTGAACTCATGCACCGATTTTCACGTGAATTCCGATATGAGTTCAGTTTCGGCGGGCCTCACGCCAGGCGGGTGATCTCCACGACGACGTCGAGGTCGGTCGAGCCTTCGCCGGAATAGATGCCCTTGAGTGGGCTGACATCCGAGTAATCTCGGCCGACGCCGACGCTGATGTACTGCTCGTTGATCGCGGCGTCGTTCGTGGGGTCGTAGTTCCACCACCCACCCGTCCACGCCTGCACCCACGCGTGGCTCTGTCCGTCGATGGTGTCGTCGATCTTGGCCCTCTTGTTGGGATGCAGATACCCCGACACATAGCGGGCGGGAATTCCCATGCTGCGCAGCAGAATCAGGGTTAGATGCGCGAAGTCCTGACAGACACCCTTGCCCTCGCGGTGCGCATCCAGTCCGGACGAGTGCACGCCGGTGGTCCCTGGAACGTATTCCAGTTCGCTGTGCACCCAATTCGCCGCAGCGGTAACGGCTTCACGTGGGGCGTGATCCTTGGCGATGCGTTGTCCCACCCTCGCGATCCGCTTACTCTCCGGCGTGTAGTCAGTCGGGGTGAGCACTTCATCGAACCGGTCGATCACCGCTTCTGACCGCAGATCTTCCCAGCTGACATCATCTTTCGGCATCGCTCCGAGGTTGGTCTCCACCACCGACGACGAGGTCACCTCCAGCTCGGTGTGCGGGGCGTGCAAGTCGAACGCCGTCACCGCCGTCCCCCAGTAATCCAGGTAGCGGTATGACCTTGTCGCGGGGACGGTTTCGACGCGGTTCAGGATGACGTTCTGCCGGCCGTCGGACCGTGGTGTCAATCTGGCCTCGTTGAACGATGCCGTCACCGGTGACTTATAGGCGTATCCGGTGGAATGCACCACCCGCAGCCGCCACATCAGACTTCACCTTCTTCGATCACCAAGGAGCCGTGGTGGCCCGCGTCCGTCCACGCGACCCACGGCGCGGAGTGGAAGTACTCCAGCGCCAACGCTTCCCCGACATCGGCACAGGTTTTCTGCAACCCGGCGAGGCGTTCCTCGAGCGAATCCAGCAGCGCGCCGGGGCGCAGGAATTCCAACTCACTACGCGCACGACCCAACAATCGTTGAGTCTCCGCGGTGGCGCCGACGCGATTGAGCGCCCGGTGATGCAATTCGTCGAGGCTGTGTTCGGCCAGCCGCAGCGAGTACATGACAGATCGCGGGAAAAGCCGGTCCAGCAACATGAACTCGACGACACGACCCGCATCCAACACGCCGCGATAGGTGCGTAGATACGTGTCGTGCGCACCCGCCGAACGCAACACCGTCACCCACGCCGGCGACGAGGCGCTGTCGCCGACGCGGGCCAGCAGCAGCCGCACGGTCATGTCGACCCGTTCGATCGCGCGGCCCAGCACCATGAACCGATAGCCGTCGTCGCGGCTGAGCGTCGAGTCCGCCAAACCCGCGAACATCGCCGCGCGGCCCTCGACGAACGACAGGAATTCGTGCGGCCCTAAGCGTTTGGCTGCGCGCTCACGTTCGGCGAGCGCGTTGTAGGTGGTGTTGAGGCACTCCCAGATCTCCGTCGAGGTGACCTCGCGGGCACCGCGGGCATTCTCGCGCGCGGCCGAGATGGCCTCGACGATCGAGCACGCGCCGTGTGAGTCCTGGCTGAAGGCGACGATGTCGGTCAATGACCAGACGTCCAGCGACTCTTTGGGTGGCTCGATGCCGAGCACGCGCAGAAGCGTCCGCGACGCCTGATCGGGGTCGACGCTGGAGTCCTCAAGGAGTTGGTGGACCGTCACGTCGAGGATGCGGGCGGTGTCGTCGGCACGCTCGACGTAGCGTCCGATCCAGTACAGCGATTCAGCGTTGCGGGCCAACATCATTGGCCTCCTTGCGCTTGCTGTTGTTGCTGTTGCTGACTTTGTGATCCATTCGTGGCGCGCGACGGCTGCGACTGTTGTTGTTGCTGCTGTTGCGAGCTTTCGGCGCTATCCCCGTTCTTCGGCGCCTTGGGCGCCTTGGGCAGCGAGCGCACCACTTCGGCCGCGGCGAGTTCACGGTCGGCCGCCGACGTCCGCGACGCCAGCACCCAGGTGTCCTTGGATCCCCCACCCTGGCTGGAGTTGACGACCAGCGAACCTTCGGGCAGAGCCACCCGCGTCAGGCCACCGGGCAGCACCCAGACGTCGTCACCGTCGTTGACGGCGAACGGGCGCAGGTCGACGTGCCGGGGTGCGAGGCTGTCGTCGATCTGGGTCGGGACGGTGGACAGCTGAACGACCGGTTGTGCGATCCAGCCGCGCGGGTCGCTGCGGATCTTCTTGGTGATCGCGGCGAGTTCCTTCTCCGACGCGTCGGGGCCGAACACGATGCCGTAGCCGCCCGAACCTTCGACCGGTTTGATGACCAGTTCGTCCACCCGGTCGAGAACTTCCTCACGTTCCTCGTCGAGCCAGCACCGGTAGGTGTCGACGTTGGCCAGAAGCGGCTTCTCACCCAGGTAGTACTCGATGATCGTCGGCACGTAGGTGTACACGAGCTTGTCGTCGCCGACGCCGTTGCCGACCGCGCTGGAGATGACGACGTTGCCCGCCCGCGCCGCGTTGAGCAGGCCCGCGACCCCCAGCACCGAGTTGGGATTGAACTGCATCGGGTCCAGGAAGTCGTCGTCGATGCGCCGGTAGATGACGTCAACCTGGCGCTCGCCCGCTGTGGTGCGCATGTAGACGGTGTTGTCGCGGCAGAACAGGTCGCGACCCTCCACGAGCTCGACGCCCATCTGCCGGGCCAGCAGCGAGTGTTCGAAATACGCCGAGTTGTAGACGCCAGGCGTCAGCACGACGACGGTGGGATCGGCCTCGTTGGAGGCGGCCGCGTTGCGCAGCGCCCGCAGCAGATGCGATGAGTAGTCGCCGACGGCCCGCACCCGGTGCGTGGCGAACAGATTGGGAAAGACCCGCGCCATCGTGCGCCGGTTCTCCATGACGTACGAGACGCCCGACGGGGAGCGCAGGTTGTCCTCCAGCACCCTGAAGGCACCCTGCGCATCACGGACGAGGTCGATGCCCGCGACGTGGATGCGCACACCGTTGGGCGGGGATATGCCGACCGCCTGCCGGTGGAAGTGCTCGCACGACGTGACCAGCCGACGCGGGATGATGCCGTCGCGCAGAATCTCCTGCTCGCCATAGATGTCGTCGAGATAGGCCTCCAACGCCTTCACCCGCTGGGTGATCCCCTTCTCGAGCCGGGTCCACTCCGCCGCCGAGATCACCCGAGGGACGAGATCCAGCGGAAACGGCCGCTCCTGGCCGGAGAGGGAAAACGTGATGCCCTGGTCGATGAAGGCACGTCCGAGGGCGTCGGCGCGGGCCGCCAGCTCAGAGGCATCCGACGGCTCCAGCTCGGCGAAGATGCCCTTGTAGGGGCCGCGAACGTTGCCCTGGGCGTCGAACATCTCGTCGAAGGCCTTCGAATAGCTGCCGAGGCTGTTGTAACCGCCGAAAACACCGTCATGGCGCCGGGGCTTCTGCGGGCGCGTCCGCGATGATCGCGAGCTGTCGGTGGGCAGTGTTCGAAGGCTCACCATTGACATGCTGCACTAACTGCAGCGTTTCGGCAGGCCAGCGAGCTCACTTTGGGCATTTACCCACTGCGCTGGTAATCTGAACCCTCGCTGCCCGCAGGGTCAGGGGGCGCATGAAGTCCCAAAAATACTTTGCAACCAAGCCAACCTGGATTTACGAAGGAAAACACGCGTGGCCAACATCAAGTCGCAGGAAAAGCGCATCAAGACCAACGAGCGCCGCAGGGTGCGCAACAAGTCGGTCAAATCGTCGCTTCACACTGCGGTCCGCGGATTCCGTGAGGCTGTCGAGGCCGGCGACAAGGACAAGGCCAACGAGTTGCTGGTGAAGACCAGCCGTCAGCTCGACAAGGCTGCCAGCAAAGGCGTGATCCACAAGAACCAGGCCGCCAACCGCAAGTCTGCGCTCTCACGCGCCATCAACAAGATCTGATCAGGTCAGTCAGCCACTAGTTCGGCGACCTTCCGCACCGCTGACTCCAACGCGTAGTCGGCGTCCGCTGCGGCTCCCTTGACGTCCGCGTTCAACGCCGCGACGAGCTGCATCGCTTCCGCGATCGAGCCCCGCGACCATCGTCTGGCTTGCTTCTGCGCCTTCTGTACCCGCCACGGCGGCATGCCCAGCTCCGACGCCAGCCGGTAGGGATCGCCCGACAACGGCGCCACGCGCGCGATCGTGTGCACAGCCTCGGCCAGCGCGTCGGCCAAAACGACCTGCGGCTCGCCGGCCAGCATCGCCCAGCGCAGCGCTTCGGCGGCACCTGCGACATCGCCGACTACCGCCTTGTCGGCGATGTCGAACCCCTTCACCTCGGCCTTGCCGGAGTGGTACCGCCGCACGGCCGCGGCGTTGACCTCACCATCGGTGTCGGCAACCAATTGCGAGCACACCGAGGCCAGGTCACGGATGTCGGAGCCGACGGCGTCAAGCAGCGCGGTCACGGTGTCGTCGCTGACCTTGATCTTCAGCGAGCGGAACTCGCGTCGGACGAAATCGGTACGCTCAGCGAACTTCGTGATCTTGGCGCATGGATAGACTTGTGCGCCAAGGTTTTTGAGCTTGTCGGCCAGCGCTTTGGCCCGGCCGCCGCCCGAATGCACCACGATCAACTCGGTTCCGGACGGCAGGTCCGCGGCGACCTCGGAGATGAGCGCGACCGCGTCCTTGCCCGCCTCGGCTGCCGACTCCAGCACGACCACCCGTTCTTCGGCGAACAGCGACGGGCTCAGCAGCTCGGCGAGCTCGCTGGTGCTGACCTCGCCGGCACGCAGCCGGTCCACCGGGACATCGTCGGTGCCCGCTCGCTTGCGGGCACCTTTGAGCACAGCGGCTACCGCCCTCTCGACCAGCAGCTCTTCGTCACCGAGCACCAGGTGTAGGCGTGCAGCGTCCTCACTCACCCCACGATCGTGTCATGGGCGCCTGACACACCAGACACCGTCCACGCCAGCCCGACGACGATCGCTACGCAGACGCTTCCGGGTCCAGCACCACCGCCACAACGCGACCACCGCGACTCCCGTCGCCGCGACGGTGATCACACCCAGCAGCCCCGACGGTACGGTGACCGTCGCACCCGGGACGTTGGCCGACAGATGCGCAACCTTGAGCAGCCACCACAATTCGGGTCCGGTGAACCGGATCAGCAGGTCCGCGCCGGCTGGCCAGAGCGGGCACAGGGCCGCGGCAGCGGTCCCGACGACGGTGATCGGCGGGATGGCCGCAGCGACAGCCAGATTGGCGGCCACCGACATCACGCTGAAGCTGCCGGATATCCCCGCGATGAGCGGCGCGGTGACGAGTTGGGCGGCGACGGCGACGCACACCGCATCGGCGAGCGGCTTGGGCCAGCCGCGGCAGACCAGCCGCCGCGACCACGCGGGAGCGATCACGACCAACGCCGCGGTCGCCGACACCGACAGCGCGAACCCCACATCGACAGCGAGTTCCGGTGCCGCGATCATCAGCATCAGGACCGTCGCTGACAGAGCCGGAATCGCCTGACGACGCCGGTGAGACACCACCGCCAACAGCGTGACCGCGCCCATGATCGCAGCGCGTAACACGCTCGCCGACGGCTGCACCACGATCACGAAGACCAGCAGCGCGAACGCCGCGAGCATAACCGCCACCCGCGGACCGACAAGTCCCGCACTCAACAGCACGGCACCGCACACGATCGTCACGTTGGCGCCGGATACCGCGGTCAAGTGGGTCAAGCCCGCCGCTCTGAACTCCTCGGTCGTCTGCGGCGAGACCCCGGAAGTGTCGCCGAGGACCAGGGCGGGCAGCATCGCCGCCTGATCCGCGGGAAGGGCACCGCGCGCGGCCTCGGCGAAAGCGGCACGGACCTCATAGGCGGCCCGATGCACCGTCGCCGCCTCACCCCATGTGGGCTTACCCGTCGCCGAGAGCACGGCCACAGTCAGGTCGCGGCGCGTCGGTCGGCCGATCCGGGCATCGAACGCGACGGGACGGCCCGCGGACAGCTCCGAAAACTCGGCGGCCGAGGCGAACACGACGACCCTTCCGCTCACCTCGTGCCCGTCGAGCGTCCCCAGTGAGGCACGGAAAAGCATCCGGCTGCCGCCGATAACGCGCCCGCTCTCCACCGGCGTGACCACGACGGAGGCGACCGTGCCGTACCGCTCGGTGATCGGATGCTCAACCAGCGACTCGACGCGCAGTCCGACCGAGATCGCGAACGCCGCACCGACCACCGCGACCGCGAGCACCCCCGCCCCGATCCCGCGATCGGCCGCACCGTCCCGGCGGCCACGCGACCACCACCCCGCCACAGCGGTGGTAGCGATTGCTACCGTCAACGCGATCACCAAACCGGCTGCGTTCCAGAGGATTCCGGCTGCGGTCACCGACCAGCCGGTGAGCGCCGCCGGTACCAGGCGCAGATCGAGTCGCGTGACGCCCGGGTCGATCGAGGTCATACATGGACGCGGTCGCGCAGCTTGTCCAGCCTTGCCGGACCGATGCCGTCGACGTCGCCGAGTTGGTCGACGCTGCTGAAGCGTCCGTTGGCGTCACGCCACGCGACGATCGCGGCCGCGGTCACCGGACCGATCCCGGGAAGGGTGTCCAACTGCTCGAGGGTGGCGGTGTTGAGATTCACCGGGCCGTCCGGCGGCGCGGTGTCTCCGGAATCCGGAGCGGCGCTAGGCGAAGCCGCCGAGCTGGTGCCCGGGCTGATCGAGCTGCCCATCGACGCCGGCTCTCCCGGCACCGGTGCGATGCCGACGACGATCTGCTCACCATCGGCGAGGCGTCTGGCCATGTTCAGTCCCAGCAGATCTGCGCCGTCGAGCGGCCCACCCGCGGCGGCGAGCGCATCGGCGATCCGGGCGCCCGGATCCAGCGTGACCACGCCGGGCTTCCCGACAAGACCGACCACGCTGACCACGACGGGCGCCTCCGGCGCCGGTGCGCCCGGTGTCGGAGTCGCCGACGAGACCATCTGCACGGGTGGCAGTTTCGCCGACGTCACCGGTGGCGAGTCGTCGCGCGCCAGCGTGAACAACGTCACCAACACTGCAATGACGCCCACGACGCCCAAGGCGATGACCCCGGCTTTTCCCGGATCGGCTCGCACGGCCGCCACCCAACTCGATGGTCCGCCCGCCTTGGCGTCGGGCAGCCACCTCGATAGCAACGTGTCGGGCTGGGGCTCGCCGTCGGTGTCGGTGTCGGGCTCGCTCTCCGCGCCGAGACGGCGATGGAGGCGCTCGGTGGGCAATTCCGTTCGCATGAGGCGAAAGTAGGCCCGACGTCGGACCTCGACCGCCGCGATCGGGCGACACGCGGCGTGCGCTGGGGATCAAATGACGGTTGTGGATAGTTGCGTTGTCTAAAGTGGTTGACCGGTGTCCGCGCCATGAGTCTCACCGCGGCACGAGGGGGTGCAATTTTGGATCGCCGTACCCCGATGACGGCCGGTATCGCGTTCGCGGTGCTGTGCGCCATTGCACTGGTTCTCGTCCCGAGATTCCCCGGCATCGACAAGCCGGGTTCCGCGGTTGTCGCGCACGTCATCGAGCACTCGGCCGAAATGCGCGCGCAGGCACTGTTGCTGGCTTTCGGATCCCTCGCGCTGGTGGTGTTGCTCGGATACGCCCGTGAGCGATTGGCGGGGCCGGCCAGCTATGTGTTCACCGTCGGCGCCGCGGCATTGTTGGTGCAGGTGTTGATCGCGACATGGTTCATCGCCGGGTTGGCGCTGCACCCCGAACAGCTCGGATCCGCGACCGCACGGACGATCACCGACGTGGTGATCATGTGGGGTCCGATCCTGACGATCACGAACATCATGATGGCGATACCGATTCTGTTGGCCGCCAATGCCGGTCGTTTCCCGCGCTGGCTTGGGATCGTCGCCGCCGTATTCGCGGTGGAGCAATTGATCGAGACGATCACGATCATCGGTCCCCCAGGGAGTTTCATCTCACCCGGTGGCCCGATGAACACCTATCTCGGTGCGCCGCTGTTCATCCTGTTCTTCTTGGCGCTCGGCGTGGCGTTGTCGCTGGATCAGCAACGCGACAGCCGGCCCAACACCGCGGACACCCGCGACGCGGACGAACGCGAGGCCGCGCGGAATTCGGTGGAAAAGCTGGAGCCGGTCGATAAGACCGCGGAATGATTCGATTTTCGAACACGTTCTGTTGAGCTGTCTGAGCGCCGTAAAGTCGATAACTGTGGATGGGGTGCACGACCTCGGTGGGATCGCCGGGTTCGGCGCTGTCGATCACGACAGCGACGAGTCACCGTTCCACGAGGACTGGGAGCGGCGGGTGTTCCGCCTCAACATCGGCTCAGGACCGCTGCGGGCCAACCTGCCCGCCTTCCGCCATTCGATCGAGCGGATGGATCCGGGCCATTACCTCTCGTCGCCCTACTTCGAACACTGGCTGACCGGCATCGCGACCAGGTCCGTCGAGGCCGGTCTGACGACGCTCGACGAACTCGAACAGCGCGCAGGCGGACGCTTCCCGCTGTCACAGCCGGACCGCGGTGTCCTTCCCGACGACCTCACCTCACGCACCGAGCCGCGCTACACCGTCGGTGACGAGGTGCAGGTCCGGAAATGGCACCCGCCCGGGCACACCCGGGCGCCGCGCTATGTCCAGGGCAGGCGCGGCACCATCGCACGGGTGCACGGAGTGGTTGATGTCGATGACATCAAGGCACACGACGGCGGTTCGGTGACCGATCCCTTCTACTCGGTCCGTTTCACCTCCCGCGAGCTGTGGGGCGAGGGCGGCGGCGATCGCGAGGTCGTTCACGTCGACCTGTTCGAGCGATACCTGGAGGATGCCGATGGCCTCTGACGAACACCCAGATCACCACCACCCCGCCGAACTGGCGCCGATCGAGGCTCGCGTCGCCGCGATCGAATCGGTCCTCGTCGAAAAGGGGATTCTCGACATCGGGGCGGTCGACGCGATCGTGACGCATCTCGAGGACAACCTCGGCCCGATGAACGGCGCGCAGGTCGTCGCGAAGGCGTGGACCGACCCGGAGTACAAGGCGCAGCTCCTCGACAACGCGACCGCGGCGATCGACGCGCTGGGATTCGGTGGGCCGCAGGGCCAGCACATGGTCGTCGTCGAGAACACCCCCGAGGTACACAACATGGTGGTGTGCACGCTGTGCTCCTGCTACCCGTGGCCGACGCTGGGGCTGCCGCCGAAGTGGTACAAGGAGCCGGCCTACCGAGCACGTGCGGTGCGTGAACCACGCAAGCTGCTCGCCGAGATGGGCACCGTCGTTCCCGATGAGGTCGAGATCCGGGTGTGGGACTCCAGTTCGGAGGCAAGGTATCTCGTGCTGCCGATGCGCCCGGACGGCACCGAGGGTATGTCGGCCAGCGAGCTCGCTGGGATCGTCACCCGCGACTCGATGATCGGCGTGCAGCGGTTGTGACGATCCCCGACGACGACTCACTCCCCCGCGACAACGGAAACCTCGTCTTCGACGCACCCTGGGAGGCGCGGGCATTCGGGATCGCCGTCGCGGTCGTCGAAAAGCTCGGTCTGCCGTGGGATGCGTTCCGGCAGCGGCTGATGGACGAGATCGCCGCCGATCCACAGCGTCCGTACTACGACAGCTGGGGCCGGGCGCTCGAGTCGATGGTCCTCGACCTCGACCTCGCGACGCCTGCCGCGCTTGACGCCGCGACACCGACGGAGCGTGCGCCGCTCTAGCCGGCGTGGGCGGCGAGCATCGATATCCGGAGGTCGTCGTCAGCGTTAGTCACAACGTAAGTAATTGTCGGGCTGTCGATTTCGTCGCTCTTGTCGTCGTATCGGGACAGGCTTGCCCGATACAGCGCCGACGTCGCGTTCAGGCCGACCACCTCGGACTGAATCACCCGGGTGCCCCGGTACCGAAGGGCGCGTAATCCGTCGACCTGACCCTGGATGACGGTCGAGACCTCGCTGTCCGTCATGAGCGCGGTGACGCCGTCGTCGCTGGTGATGATGAGCGGCACGCCGTAGAACGCCAGCAGTTTGGCGATCTCGTGCTCGCCGAGCACGCACTCCGCGAAGGCCTCCAGGTACTCGTTGAGGAAGCGGCTGACCGTTTTGGCGTCCATGGTCATGACTCCTTTCCGGGCCGGCTGGCGCTCATAACCCGCTCACCGGGACGGTGGCCGCGGCGCGGTATGTCACGATGCCAGTCTGAGGTATGGCCCAATTGTCGGCGACGGGATCGGTGATGACAGCGGAATTGACCTATGACGGGACGCTTCGCGAGATGCCTACTGAGGCGGGCGTTCTTCGCTATCACGAGGCGGGTGATGGTCCTCCCCTGTTGCTACTGCACGGCTCCGGGCCCGGTGTGACGGGCTGGCGAAACTTCCGCGGCATCCTTCCCACGTTCGCCGAGCACTTCCGCTGTCTCGTGCTGGAGTTCCCCGGCTTCGGGGTGAGCGACGACTTCGGTGGCCATCCGATGATCACCGCATTCGGCGCCGTGCCCACGTTCGTCGACGCGCTGGGACTCGAATCCGTCGACATCATCGGCAATTCGATGGGTGGCGGAGTCGGCATCAACTACGCGACCCATCAGCCGGCGAAGGTGCGGCGCCTGGTCACGATCGGCGGGATCGGCACGAACATCTTCTCGCCGGGTCCCAGTGAGGGCATCCGGCTGTTGCAGGAATTCACCGAGGACCCGACGCGGCAGCGCCTCGTTGACTGGCTGAACTCGATGGTCTTCGACCAGGCGCTGGTGACCGAGCAACTGATCGAGGAACGGTTGGCGCTTGCGACCGATCCGGGGACGCTGGAGAGCGCCCGACGCATGTACGGCAAGGCGGCGTTCGCCGGAATGATGGCGGCGATGCGGGCATCCGACGCTCCGATGCCCTGGGCGACGATGCACAAGCTCTCCGTACCGACGCTGCTGACGTGGGGCCGCGACGACCGGGTGAGCCCGTTGGACATGGCCTTGATCCCGATGCGCACCATTCCCAACGCCGAACTCCACGTGTTCCCCAACTGCGGACACTGGGCGATGATCGAGGCCAAGGATGCGTTCGAAAGCGCCGTGCTGGCGTTCCTGAACCGCTAGCGCTGCGTGCTGCCCGCGTCCACCGGCAGTGTGACGGCGGTGATGTAGCGGGCCTCATCCGAGGCCAGGAACAGGCACGCGTTGGCGACGTCGACGGCGTCGACCCACGGGATCGGCAGCATGTTCATCGAACAGGCCGACTCGGCGAACTCCTCGCGGGAGACGTGCTCGAGGTCCGGCCGGAACGCACTGCGGACGTTGTCGTTCTGGATCATCGGCGTATCGACGTTGGTCGGGTGCACCGAGTTGACCCGGATATTGTGCGGTGCAAGCTCATTGGCGAGGGTACGCATGAGCCCGACGACACCGTGTTTGGCGGAGGTGTAATGCGCAACGCCGACCAAACCTCGCAGGCCCGCGATGGAGCTGATCAGGATCATCGATCCGGCTCCGCGTTCGATGAGGTGCGGGGCCGTGGCGCGGCACGTCCGCCAGACGCCACTCAAGTTGACGTCCAGCATTGTCTGCCAAGCGTTCTCGGACATCTCCAATGCCATCTCGCGTGACGTGATTCCCGCGGTCGCGCACACGATGTCGAGGCCGCCGAGCTGTTCGACACCGCGGTCGGTCGCTGCCTGCACTGCGTCGGTGTCCCGGACGTCGACGATCTCGGTGACGATCCGGCCACCCGCCTCGGACACCAGCCGGGCCGTCTCTTCGAGATCGGCGGAGGTCGCGGGCGGGGTGAGGACGGTGCCGTCCACCGGACCGCAGATGTCGAGCGCGATGACGTCAGCGCCCTCCTGGGCGAACCGCACCGCCTGCGCGCGCCCGATACCCCGTGCCGCACCGGTGATCAGCGCGACCTTGCCCTGCAATCGGCCCATTGTCATACCTTCTGCGTCAGGCCGGCGTCGACGACGATTTGGGTTCCGGTGATGTAGCGCGCCTCGTCGGAGGCGAGGAACACCACAGCGTTGGCGATGTCGACGGGGTCGACCCAGGGCACCGGCAACAGGTTGCGGGCCTTGAGGACTTCGGCAGCGTCGGCCTCCGTCGGGTTCGGGATGCCGGGACAGAGGCGCCGGAACGTCGCTTCGTTGAGCACCATCGGGGTGGCGACCGCACCCGGATGGACGGTGTTGACCCGGATGCGCTGCGGGCCCAGTTCGTTGGCCAGCGTTCGGGCCAAGCCGACCACCGCGTGCTTGGACGAGGTGTAGTGGGCTGTGTTGGCGGTACCGCGTAATCCGTTGGTGGAGCTGATGATCACCACCGAGCCTCCATCCTCGCCGATGTGTGGCACCGCCGATTTCACGGTGTGCCACACCCCGGTCAGGTTGATGTCCAACGTGTGTTGCCAGGTTTCGTCGCTGAGCTTCCATACCGGCGCGCCTGGGGTGTGCACGCCGGCGTTCGCGATCACCACGTCGAGTCGGCCCAATTCGTCGACGGCGGCGTCGATAGCGGTAGACATCGTCTCGGCGTCACGCACGTCGGCCGTCGCGGCGACGCATCGCCGACCCCGATCGCGCACCTGAGCTGCCGTGCCCTGCAATTCGTCGGCGAAGTCGGCGGTATCGAGCGCGATGACATCCGCGCCCGCTTCGGCGAACCGTTGGCAGTGCACCCGCCCAGTGCCCTTGGCCGCACCGGTGACCACGACGACCTTGCCGTCAAGTCCCGACATCACGGCGCCTTTCCGAGGTCGAACCCCTTGTATCCCGCATTCGCGACTTCGTTGCAGATGTCGAGGTAGGCGGCGAACCCGCCGATGAAAAGCATGAAACCGCGTGGTTTACCAGGCACATTCGCCCCCATGTACCACGAGTTGGCTCTCGTGAACAACGATGCGTCGGCCCGGCGGTTCAGTTCGGCGTGCCAGTCCTCGACGGCATCGGCGGTCGCCTCGATGGCGGTGTGACCGTGGTCGTCGAGATAGGTGATGGCATCGGCGATCCAGTTCACGTGAGCCTCTGCGTGCAGCACCATGTTCGCCAACACCGCCGGCGCACCGGGGCCCGAGACCATGAACAGATTCGGAAAATCATCGACGGACAATCCGAGATAGGTGCGCGGGCCGTCGGCCCAGTCGTCGCGCAACGTGTGTCCGTTCCGGCCGACGATGTCGATCTTGGCTAGCGCACCCGTCATCGCGTCGAACCCGGTGGCGAGCACGATCGCATCGACGTCGAATCGCGCGTCGGAGGTGACGATGCCGGTGGCATCGACGGAGTCGATGGGTGTCCGGCGCACACTGACGAGCTCGACGTGCGAACGGTTGAAGGTCTGAAAGTAGTTGGTGTCGGTGCAGATCCGCTTGGTGCCGATCGGGTGGTCGTTGGGGATCAGCAGCTCCGCGACGTCGGGATCGTCAATGACGGCGCGGACCTTATCCTCCCAGAATCTGCGAGCTTCGTCGTTGGCGTCCATGTCGGTCATCTGGTCGCTGAAAGTCTTGGAGAACAGCACGCCGCCGAGTTCCCACCGCTTTTCGAATGCGGCCCTGCGCTCCTCGGCCGTGGCCTCCATCGTCAGTTTGGGATGTGCGATGTGCGGTGAGCCACCGCCGCTGCGCCAGGACAGCCGTCGTCGCTCGTCGTAGCCGGCCTTGTAGTCGGCGACGTCTTCGTCCGTCAGGGCTCGATTGCCGGCAGGCACACTGTAATTCGGGGTGCGTTGGAAGACGATGACCTTCTCCGCCTGATCGGCGATCATCGGAATCGACTGAATGCCCGACGATCCGGTGCCGATCACTGCGACCCGCTTACCGGCGAAGTCGACGTTCTCCTTCGGCCAGTGCGCGGTGTGGTAGACCTCGCCTTCGAATGTGGACAGGCCTGGGAAATCAGGTGTCAACGCCGCCGACAGCGGTCCCGTCGCCATCACGCAGAACCGTGCCCTGACCTTCTCACCGGCGTCAGTGGTGACCGTCCAGCGCGAAGTGGTTTCGTCGAACACCGCCGACGCGACACGGGTGTCGAAAGTGATTCCGTCACGCAGATCGAGTTCGTCGACGACCCAGTTCAGGTACCGCAAGATCTCGGCCTGTGTCGCGTACTTCTCGCTCCACGACCACCGCTGCTGGAGATCGTCGGAGAACGAATAGCAGTAGTCGACGCTTTCCACATCGCAGCGCGCACCGGGGTACCGGTTGAAGTACCAGGTGCCGCCGACCTCCGGTGCGGTCTCGAACACCCGCGTCGTCAATCCGAGACACCGGAACTTGTGCAGGGCATAGATTCCGGCGAACCCTGCACCGACGACAATGACATCGGTGACGACATCCAAGCCTGCCTCGTTGCTCACGACCACACGGTAGGACGTCGCGTGCGTCGAGCCGGGCGGTTTCCCGGTGACCGGACGCCCACAATGTGCTCTCCCGGATACCGGGCGGCCATCGCCGGCACCCGCCACCGCGCGCCGACACTGACCGCATGGCCACAGCTGAGGTAGATCTCGACGGACAACGACACCGCGTCGATTGGCCGCCGCACGCCACGCTCGTCGACGTGCTCCTCGCCGCGGGCATCGACGTGCCGAACTCGTGCCGCAAAGGGCGGTGCGGCTCGTGCGTGTGCAGCGTCGTCTCGGGTGACGTCGACATGGCACCCAACGATGTGCTCGAACCGGCGGATCGTCAGGCCGGCCTCATCCTGGCGTGCCAGTCGCGACCCGTCTCCGAACTGGTGCGCATCGAGTTTTGAAAACCGATCGTTCCGCTGATCGGGATTGGCTGCGGCGCGACAGCGATCTGCGGTACACCATGAATCAAGCCCATCAAAGTAAGGACGAAATCATGACCGAGCGGGTAATCGACCGGGTGATGGAGATGGCCGGCCAACTGCGTGAGCAGGGCGCCGAGGCGGAGAAGATCGGCCAGCTCACCGACGAGACGACCAAGGCGATGAAGGCCGCCGGCAACATCCGGCTGCTTCAGCCCGCCAAGTACAACGGCTACGAGGTCCATCCACGCGAGTTCGCCGAGACGGTGATGGCCATCGCTTCGCTGGATCCCGCCGCGGGCTGGGTCAACGGTGTCGTCGGAGTGCATCCCTACCAGCTGGCGTATGCGGACCCGCGGGTCGCCGAGGAGATCTGGGGCGCCGACGTCGACACCTGGGTCGCGTCGCCGTACGCGCCGCAGGGCGTCGCCAAGCCGGTCGAAGGCGGCTACATCTTCAACGGGCGCTGGCAATTCAGCTCCGGCACCGACCAGTGCGAATGGATCATCCTCGGCGCGATGCTGGGCGACTCCGAGGGCAAGCCACTGATGCCGCCGCGGATGCTGCACATGATCCTGCCGCGCAAGGACTATGAGATCGTCGAGGACTCCTGGAACGTCGTGGGCCTGCGGGGCACCGGATCCAAGGACGTCATCGTGCGCGACGCCTTCGTGCCCGACTACCGGACGATGGACGCCACCGAGGTCATGGACGGCACGGCCCAGCGCAAGGCGGGGATGACGTCGACGCTGTACCTGATGCCGTGGTCGACGATGTTCCCGCTGGGCATCACGTCCGCGGTGGTCGGTATCGCCGAAGGTGCGCTCGCCGCCCATCTGGACTACCAGCGTGACCGCTTGGGCGCCTACGGTGCGCTCAAGGACGATCCCTACGTCATGTATGCCATCGGCGAGGCCGCCGCCGACATCAACGCCGCCCGACAGGAACTGCTGGCCAACGTCGACCGCATCTACGACATCGTCGACTCCGGCAAGGAGGTGTCCTTCGAGGACCGTGCCGCCGGCCGACGCACCCAGGTGCGCGCGGCGTGGCGTGCGGTCGCCGCCGTCGACCAGATCTTCGCCCGCTCGGGCGGCAACGCGTTGCGGATGGACAAGCCTCTGCAGCGGTACTGGCGCGACGCGCACGCCGGCCTGGCCCACGCGATCCACATTCCCGGCAACCCGTATCACGCGTCGGCGCTGAGTTCGTTCGGTGTCGACCCCGAGGGTCCGCTGCGGGCGCTGATCTGACCGATGAGCATTCTGAAGAGCCTTGGCTACATCACGGTTGCGGCCAGCGATATCGATCGGTGGCGTCAGTTCGCTTTCGGCGTACTGGGATTCGCCGAGGGGTCGGGTCCCGATCCGTCGGCCCTGTACCTGCGGATGGACGAGCGGGCGGCGCGGATCATCGTCGTACCCGGCGATATCGACCAGGTGCTGACAGTCGGCTGGGAGGTGCGCGACCACGCCGCACTCGAGGAACTCAAAGCCACGTTGGACGCCGCCGGAGTCGCGTTCAAGGAACTTTCCGCCACCGAGGCCGACGAGCGCCGGGTCGAAGAGGTGATCACCTTCGATGATCCCGCGGGTAGAACACTGGAGGTTTTCCACGGCGCGGTGCTCGACCACAGTCCGGTGATCACCCCGTTCGGGGCTCGGTTCGTCACGGGCGACCAAGGACTAGGCCACGTAGTGATGCCGGCCAACGATGCCAACGGCCTCTTCGACTTCTACACCGGCGTCCTGGGATTCCGGTCGCGCGGCGCCTTCCGGGTTCCTGCCCCGCCGGAGTTCGGTCCGATCCGGGTGCGCTTCCTCGGCATCAACGAGCGGCACCACAGCTTGGCCATCTGCCCGGCGATGAACCAGGACAAGCCCGGTGTCGTGCATGTCATGGTCGAGGTCGACAGCCTCGACGCCGTCGGGCAGGCGCTGGACCGGGTCAACGCGGAGGGGTTCCAGCTGTCCTCGACGCTGGGCCGGCACACCAACGACAAGATGGTGTCCTTCTATGTCCGCGCACCCGGCGACTGGGACATTGAATTCGGCACCGAGGGCATGCGAGTCGACGAACGGTATTACACCGCAGAGGAAATCACCGCCGACAGCTACTGGGGTCACCAGTGGATGGGTGATCCGCCTGCCGCCATGAGGATGTAGCCGATGGATACCGACGTCTACCCCAAGTCTGTTGACCAGATCGAGAGTTGGGATTACGAAGCCGATGTCGTGATCGCGGGGTACGGCATCGCCGGCGTCGCCGCGGCGGTCGAGGCCGCCTCGGCCGGCGCCGACGTTCTCGTCCTCGAACGCACCGGCGGATGGGGCGGCGCGGCCGCCATGGCGGGCGGCTTCATCTACCTGGGTGGCGGCACCGCAATCCAGCAAGCCTGCGGTTTCGACGATTCCGGCGACAACATGGCCGCGTTCCTCAACGTGGCGATGGGGCCGGGCGCCGATCCGAACCGGATCGACGACTACTGCGGCGGCAGCGTCGACCACTTCGACTGGCTGGTGAAATGCGGCGTCCCGTTCAAGCCGGTGTTCTGGGGCGAGCCGGGCTGGGAGCCGCCCGGTGACGAAGGCCTGATGTTCACCGGCGGCGAGAACGCCTATCCGTTCAACACCATCGCGAAACCCGCTCCGCGGGGCCATATTCCGCAGATGTCGAACAAGAAGGCCGGCGAAGCCAGTGCCGGCTACATGCTGATGAAGCCGATGGTGGACACCGCGACCTCGTTGGGCGTGCGCGCGGTGTACGACGTCCATGCGTCGTCGTTGGTCGTGCAGTCCGACGGCCGGGTGGCCGGGTTGATCGCCCGTCAGTACGGCAAGCCGGTCGCTATCCACGCACGGCGTGGCGTCGTCCTCGCGGCGGGTAGCTTCGCCTACAACGACGCGATGCTCGCGCAGTACGCGCCGAAGCTCGTCGGCCGACCCGCGGCATCGATCGAACAGCATGACGGCCAAGCGATTCGGATGGCGCAGGCATTGGGTGCGGACCTCGCCCACATGGACGCCACCGAGGTGGCATTTCTCGTCGACCCACAGCAGACGGTCCGGGGCGTCCTCGTCAACGGCCGTGGGCAGCGCTATGTCCCCGAGGATATGTACTCCGGCCGCATCGGTCAGCTCACGCTGTACCACCAGGACGACACCGCGTACCTGATCATCGACGGTGATGCGCAAGAAGAAGCGATGGCGGCGACGTCGCCGACACCGTTCCTGAAACGGCCTGCGACCTGGGTGTGCGACAGCGTTGCGGAGCTCGAAGGCGAAATCGGCCTCCCGCCGGGCTCGTTGCAAGCGACGGTGAGCGCGTACAACGAGGCCGCCGCGCGGGGCGAGGATCCGCTGCTGCACAAGAAAGCCGAATGGCTCAAGCCCATCGGCACGCCCGTCGGCGCGCTCGACCTACGCGCAAGTTGCGCAGGCTTCACGCTGGGCGGCCTGAAGACCACGCTGGACTCCGAGGTGCTGCACGTCAGCGGCGACCCCATCCCCGGCCTCTACGGCGCGGGTCGTTGCACCGCGGGTGTCGCCGCGTGGGGCTATGCCAGCGGGATCTCACTGGGCGACGGCAGCTTCTACGGCCGTCGCGCAGGCCGCGCCGCAGCCAAGGGCTGAGGCACTCTCTCTCCTTTCTCGCGAGCGTGCGTGTCAGAGGGCAACACGCCGCGGCCAGACCCTAGTTCGCGCACGTTCGCGCAGCTCGAAGGTCCGTTTTGCGTGCCTATGTGACAGCGCCCACATTTGTATGCTACAAATAGGCATATTCCTATTAGTCATATACGCGAGGAGGCGTCATGACCACCGCCGTCGAAACCCCGAGTGCCGTCATCGATCGGGTGTCGCTCGTGTTGGACGCTTTCGACGGACCAGGACGCCTGAACCTGTCGCAGATCGTGCGGCGCACGGGCCTACCCCGGTCGTCGGCACACCGGATGCTCGAGCGTTTGGTGGCGCTGCGCTGGCTGCGCCGCAACGGACGCGATTACGAGCTGGGGATGCGGCTCGTTGAACTCGGCTCACTCGCCGTCCACCAGGACCGGCTGCACCGCGCGGCCATCCCCTTGCTGCACGATCTGCACCGCGCAACGGGACTGGTGGTCCACCTCGCGGTGCTGGACGGCTCCGACGTGGTCTACCTGGAGAAGATCGGCGACCGCATGGTGGCGGCCATTCCCACCCGCGTCGGCGGACGCCAACCCGCGCACTGCGCAGCGGTCGGCAAGGCGATGCTGGCCTACAACAGCGACGCCGACGTCGTCGATCTGGCCACGCGCAAGACCAGGTTCTCGATCAGCTCCCCCGCGCAGCTGCGTGCCGAATTGGGCAGTGTCCGGGCCCGCGGCGTCGCGTTCGACCGCGAGGAGTCGGTGCCCGGATTCGGTTGTGTCGCAGCGCCCATCGGCGCTCCCGGCGAAGCCGTCGCGGCGGTCTCGGTGTGCGGACCGATGAGCCGGATGGTGTTCGACCAGCGCCTGGCCGCGCCCGTCCGGATGACGGCGATGGGCATCTGGCGCGATGTCGAGGACGGGCCCCGGCGGGTGGCGCCGACGCTGCAACAGGCGCGCCCGCTGCGCAGCGCGGTACGGCCGGCGCGCGAACTGCAGTACGCATGAGTCTCGACCCTCAGATCGCGGACATCATCGAAGCGCTCGACGCTGGGTTCCCGCCCGTGCACGAGATGTCCGGTGCGCAGGCGCGGGCGACGATTCGGTCGCGCTTCGTCGCCGCGGCAGACCCTGAATTAGTCGGTGAGGTCCGCGACGCACGCGTTCACGGGCCTGCAGGTGACATCGGGGTACGCATCTACCGGCCCGCGTGGCCGTCTGGCCCGGTGCCGACCGTGGTCTACGCCCACGGGGGCGGGTTCGTGTTCTGCGATCTCGACAGTCACGATGGACTATGTCGGGCGTTCGCGAATCTGATTCCCGCCGTGATTGTTTCGGTTTCATACCGGCTTGCCCCGGAACACCCGTGGCCAGCGGGCGCTGAGGATGTTTTCGCGGTGGCTCAGTGGGCCGCGCGCAACGCCGATGCGCTCGGCGGCGATGCGCGCCGGATCATCGTCGGCGGCGATAGCGCCGGTGGTAACCTCGCGGCCGCCGCGGCACTGATGGCCCGCGACCGTGGAGCACCGGCCCTCGCGGCCCAACTGCTGCTCTATCCGATGATCTCCCCGACCTTCGACACTGATTCGTATCACCGGTACGGGCACGGCTTCTACAACCCGCGTCCCGCACTGCAGTGGTACTGGGACCAATACCTGCCGTCGGCCGCCGATCGTGAACATCCCTATGCCGCACCGTTGAATGCGGACCTGCGCGGACTGGCTCCGGCAATCGTCGTCACCGCCGGCCACGATCCGCTGCGCGACGAGGGGCGCGCCTACGGTGATGCGCTGGAGCGGGCTGGGGTCGCCACGACGCGCCTCGATTACGACGGTGCCATCCACGGGTTCATGACCATGCCGATGCTTGATCTTGCCCAGCAAGCGCGCAGGGAGGTATGCGGACATCTGACCGCGCTCTTCGCCGGGGCCGTTCATGGTTGATGGCCCCGTGTATGTCGTCGACCGGGTGGTGACGCAACCGGGCCGCGCCAAAGACTTCATCGACCGCTACCTCGCCGAATACGCCCCGGGTGCCCGCGAACGCGGAATGTCGTTGCGGGACATACTCGTCAGTCCCCCGATCTGGTTCGCCGACCAGATCAATACCGTCACTATCACCTGGACACTTCCGGACGCTCAGGCATGGTGGGAGATGACCTGGAAGGGTCGCCCCGACGCGAGCGTCGGGCAATGGTGGGACGGTGTCGCCGCGCTCATCTCCGAGCGATCCCGCAGCGTCGCGGCCACCCCCGACGATGTCGACGGGCTCTGCGATGTTTAGCGTCACGCGACTGATTCATCTGGCGTCCGATGCCGAGGCAGCGCCCTTGATTGCGCAACTACGGACTATCGCTGACTCTTCCGATGCCGACCATGCCGTCGTGGGACCGACGCTGCCCGGCGCCCGCAACGGTGGCGACATCCTGATGACTGTGCGCTTCCGGAGCGCCGACGACTGGAAGGCGGTCGCTGCGCGATTCGCCGCGGCGCTCACGACTCCGGCGATCAGCCACATCGACGGCGCCGAATATGAAGGCGTCCCCAGCGAAATAGACACCGACGAGCGAGGCACCGTCTATCGGACGCTGCTCCTGCGAGTGGACCCGGACACCGACGACGCCACGGTCAAACGGTTCGAATCCGACCTCCGGTTGATGCCACGCTATGTGCGCACGATCACTTCCTGGCAGCTCAGCCGCGTCGAGAACGCCATCGGCGCATCACCGTGGACGCATGTCTTCGAACAGGAATTCACTGACGTCGACGGGCTGATGGGGCCCTACCTGATGCACCCGATCCACTGGGCCTACGTCGATCGGTGGTTCGATCCCGAATGCCCGGATGTCATTGTCCGCGACCGGGTCTGTCACAGCTTCTGCCATTCGGCCTAGAGTCCGAGCGGCAGAATATTCGGGTTGGCCGTCGCCGGCGGTTCCAGCGGAGGCAGTACCGTGGCGCCGTCCAGGCTATGCACGGGCAGCTGCGCGAACCACGGGTAGTGCAGGCTGAACGCAACCAGACCAGTGCGTTCAGTGGCCGGACGGTGGCACATCGCCAGGACGGTCTCAGCTAGATACTCCACGGGCTCGGTCGGGAAACTCTCCGGGATCAGCTGGGCCGCACCCGGTGTGCGCACGGCAGTTGACGGTCCCACGCAATTGACCGCGATATCGACATCGAGCAGTTCAGCCGCGACGCCCTGGGTGAACCGATGCAGTGCCGCCTTGATCGACGCATACACCACGTCGCCCGAGGTCTTGTTGTAGTCGCGGTAGGGCCGCACCGGCGCGACTCCGGTCACCGACCCGATGTTCACGATCCAGCCAGCTCCCTGCTTGCGCATAGCCGGCACCGCCGCTTTGGTCAGCAAGAACGGCACTCGCAAATAGTGCTCCACAGTGCGTTCGAACGTGTCCAGCGACATGTCCTCGACAACCGAGTAGTCAGCGAAACCCGCGTTGTTGACCAGGATGTCGAGGCCTCCGGCGCGGTCGAGCACCCGCTGCACGAGATGGTCGCGATCGTCGGGGTTCTCGAGGTCGGCCGCCATGCCGATGGCCTTACCGCCGGCGGCCTCGATCAGCGCGATGGTTTCGTCGATCGTGCCGGGAATTGCCGCGGTTGATCCGTGTCGCACTGACTCCGACGGCTCAAACGACCGCGCCGTCACCACCACCATCGCGCCCTCTGCGGCTAGCCGCTGCGCGATAGCCCGCCCGATCCCCCGACTACTGCCGGTGACCAGAGCCGTTTTGCCGCTGAGCAATTGAGTCATCGCAGCTCGAAATGCTCTTCGATGGGCGCACGATGCTGATGCCACAGATCGACCAGACGGTACGGATTAGCCACCACGACCCGGCCCGATCCCGACCGGTAATACGTGTGCGCACTGGGGGTATGGCACCACACCGTGCCTGCCATGGTTTCGTCGATTGCGGCGACATAGTGGTCGTAGGCCTGCTGTGTCACTTCCATCGTCTCTGCGCCGTGCAGCGCCATGAGTTGGAGGCACTCGGTGATGTAGTGCGCCAAGACCTCCATCGAGAAGTTGGCGCCCGCTCCGTGGGCGGGACTGTAGTTCGGTGCCGAATTGATGAACAAGTTGGGAAAGCCGGGTACCGTGCCCCCGCGATAGGCGCGCGGACTGTCACCCCATTCGTCGGCGAGCTTGCGCCCGTCGCGGCCCCGGATGTCGATGGTGGACAGGAAATCGAGGTGGTAGCCGGTGGCATAGATGATGACGTCGAGATCGAGCTGTCTACCGTCGGCGGTGACGATCCCGCGCTCGTTGACCTCTGCCGGCTCGCTCGCTTCCACGTCGACGTGGGATCGAGTCAGCGCCGCATAGTAGCCACCGGGATCGCGGATGATGCGCTTGCCGTACGGCGCGAAGTCGGGCGTCACCTTCTTCGCCAATTCGCTTTCCGCCCCGAAGGTTCGGTCGATGTACTCCAGGCACATCTGCAGCAGCACATCGTTGGCCGCTGAGATGGACAGGTGATCCTCGGCCCATTCCGGATCACGCAGGACGACCGGATAATTGTTGTCCGCCGTGGCCCAGTACGACTTGAGCCGGTGCCAGTTCGCGTAGTACGGAACATGTCGCCCCAGGTAGCGGCGAAACTCGGGCACGTCGTCGGTCGCCCTCTTACGAGGCGCGACCCAGTGCGGTTGCCGCTGGAAAACAGTCAGGTGTTCCACTTCGTCGACGCAGGCGTCGACGATCTGGACGGCAGTGCAGCCCGCACCGATGATCGCCACCCGCTTCCCGGCGAGGTCGAGCGACGGATCCCATTGCGCCGTGTGGATACTCGTACCCGCGAACAACTCCCGGCCGCGAACCTCAGGCCAGCGCGGACGGTTGAGGTAGCCCGCAGCGGTCACCACAACACGGGCATGGCTGATCGCACGATGACCGTCGCGGTCCACCGACTCGATCCGCCACTGGTTGCGGTCCTCGTCCCACGTCAGCGCTTCGACCTCGGCGCCGAACCGGGCATGGTCGCGCAGTCCGTACTTGTCGGCCAGCGACACCAAGTACGCCTGGTACTCCGCACCCTGCGGGTAGTAGCTCGTCCAGTCGGGATTCACCTCGCGTGACAACGAGTAGTACGCCGACGGAGTGTCCACTCCAATGCCGGGGTATTTGGTTGTCAGCCATGTGCCGCCGATTTCGTCGTTGCGATCGAAGATCTCGAAGGCGACACCCGCATCAGCAGCCGCGAGCGCCGCGATGATGCCGGCGAGCCCTGCACCTATGATCGCCACAGTCGTCGTCTCGGGAATCGCTACTGTCCGAGGCAAAGTCGGCTGTGACAGCTGGAAACCGCCTTGTTCCAGCAGAAGTGGGACGAATTCGTCGTCGACATCAGATCCCAGCGCCACCGGCAGCAGCCGCGTGAACAATTCGGGGTCGTCGGCGGCCAGCGCGTCGTTGGGATGCGGCCTTTGGAGGGCTTCGATGACAGCGGTCACGAGCGCTTCGGCAGTGTCGGAGTCGGTGACGCCTGCCCGCTCGGGTGGATCGGGCACATGGGAGATCGCCGGTCCGAACCGCTCGATCACTGATGCGTCGCCGGTGAGCTGGGCCAGCACCGCGACAAGCACGCCAGGGTCAGCCTGGTGCAAATTGGCCCGCAGTTCATCCAGATCAACTGCGTTCGGAGCCGCCGTCGTTTCGGCTTCGGTCGTCACGAACCGAGTATCGAGCTGTTGATCGGTGCCGGCGATGCGACTGTCTACTCAGCGGGACACATGTCGAAATACAGCGGTCGGCCTGCCTACGCTTCGGCGATGCAACGGGTGCACTACGGGGATGACCACCGCGCCTTCTCCGAGCTGGCAGGCGATTTCGCGGCCAAGGAGGTCGCGCCTCACATCGCCGACTGGGAAGCCGCCGGCATCGTTCCGCGTGAGATCTTCGCCAAAGCCGGTCGCGTCGGGCTGCTCGGCTTCGCAGCCGACGAGCGCTTCGGCGGCGTCGGGGTTCGCGACTTTCGCTACAACCAGATTCTGATCGAAGCGTTCATGGATGCCGATTGCGGCGCGGTGGGACTGAGTTTCGCCGTCCACAACGACATTTGCCTGCCGTACCTCGCAGATCTGACGACGCCCGAACAGCAGGACCGGTGGTTACCCGGCTTCGTCAGCGGAGACCTGATCGCGGCTATCGCGATGACGGAGCCCAGCACCGGATCCGACGTCGCCGCTATTCGCACGTCTGCCGTCGACGCCGGTGATCACTTCGTCGTCAACGGCGCGAAGACGTTCATCACCAACGGGCAGAACGCAGACGTGGTCATCACCGCGGTTCGCACGTCACCGGACCGCCACCGTGGACTGACACTGCTCGTGCTCGAGCGCGGAATGCTCGGCTTCGAGCGGGGGCGCAACCTGGACAAGCTGGGACTTCATTGCCAGGACACCTCGGAGCTGAGTTTCACCGATGTGGAAGTCCCCAAGAGCAACGTGCTCGGCGAGGTCGGCCGCGGATTCGGTGAGCTGATGAGAAACCTTCCGCAGGAACGGATGCAGATCGCCGTCGGAAGTCTGGCGCGAGCCCGCGCCGCATTGCGCTGGACCATCGACTACGTGCGCGAGCGCCCCGCATTCGGAAAGCCGATCGGCGCGCTGCAGAACACCCGTTTCGCGCTGGCAGATGTGGCCACCGAGGTGTCGGTCGCCGAGGCGTTCATCGACCGGTGTGTGGTCGAACTCAACGCAGGGCGACTATCGGCAACCGATGCCGCAAAAGCCAAGCTCTGGGCAACGGAGATGGAGTTCCGTTGCCTCGACTCCTGCCAACAACTGTTCGGCGGCTACGGCTATATGCGCGAATACCCCATTGCCCGCTCGGCGATCGACGCGCGGGTGACACGGGTATACGGCGGGACATCGGAGATCATGCGCGAAATCATCGGTCGCGATCTTCAACTCGTGCCGAACGACTAAGGACAACGACATGCAGGTCCGCAGCCACTCACTGGGCGACATCCCCCGGCGGTCGGCCCGCCGCCATCCCGAAAAGACCGCGATTGTCGACGGCGACGTCAGCTTGACATTCGCAGAGTTCGACGAGCTGGTCGATCGTGCCGCGGCGGCGCTGCGGGACAACGGATTCACTGCGGGCGACCGGATCGCGCTGCTGGCCCGAAACTGCTGGCAGTACGCGGTGCTGGCATTCGCGACCGCTCGCGCGGCGGTGGTCCTCGTCCCAATCAACTTCATGCTCACCGCAGACGAGATCGCCTTCATCCTCGGTCACAGTCAGGTCCGCGGATTGATCGTCGACCTTGACCTCATTCCCACCGCCGCGCAGGCGATGACCCGCGGCGGCACCGTCACAACAAAGGTGGTCCTGACCACCGGCGAGCAACGGGCACCGGCCGGGTGGGATGACTTCGCGCTCTGGCTGACGACCACGACGGAAGCGCCGGACCTCGAGATCCACGACGACCAGTTGCTTCGGCTGATGTACACCAGCGGCACCGAGTCCCGGCCGAAAGCTGTGATGCACTCCAGCCGCAGCCTCATGGCCAATTACGTCAGCACGATCGTCGCCGGGTCGATGGCGTCCGACGACGTCGAGATTCATTCGATGCCGCTCTACCACTGCGCTCAACTGGACAACTTCCTCGCAACCGACATCTACCTCGGTGCAACCAGCATCATCCTTCCCCGGCCTGATCCGGAGTTGGTTCTGCGCGGCATAGAAGCTCATCGGGTGACGAATTACTTTGCACCGCCCACAGTCTGGATCGCACTACTTAGGTCCCCGCTTTTCGATCAGGTCGATCTGAGCAGCCTGCGCAAGGGGTATTACGGAGCGTCGGCTATGCCGACGGAGGTGCTGCTCGAAATCCAGGAGCGATTGCCGAATCTCGCGCTGTGGAATTTCTACGGGCAGACGGAAATGGCGCCGCTGGCCAGTGCGATGGGACCCGAGGATCAGCGCGACCACGCGGGTGCGGCCGGCAGGCCCGCGATCAACGTCGAGACCGCCATCGTCGACGACAGTGACCACCCCGTGCCCCAAGGCATGGTCGGCGAGATCGCCCACCGCGGCCCCCACCTGATGTTGGGCTATCTCGACGACCCACTACGGACGGCGGAGGCCTTCCGGGGTGGATGGTTTCACTCCGGCGACCTCGGCTACTACGACGAGTTCGGGTTGTTGCACGTCGTCGACCGCAAGAAGGACATGATCAAGACGGGCGGGGAAAACGTCGCCAGCCGAGAGGTCGAGGAGGTCTTGTACCGGCACCCCGGCGTGCAGGAAGCGGCGGTCTTCGGCATCCCACACCCGGTATGGGTCGAGGCCGTGGTGGCCGCCGTAGTGAGCCGGAGTGACGGCGCCGCCGACGAGGACGAACTGATCGGGCACTGTCGCGCTCACCTCGCCGGGTACAAGACTCCCAAGCAGGTTTTCTTCGTCGACAGTCTGCCGAAGAACCCCAGCGGCAAGCTGCTGAAACGCGACCTACGCAACCGGTTCGGCTCGGAGAATCCGTTCCACTCACCGGACGTTTCTGCGCCGTAGTGCAATCGGCCGCTGTTGACTGGTCGTCATGAGCGACACGATCACGCTGTCCGAGGTCCAGGAGTTCATCGCCGGCTTCTGGTACCACTACGACCAGGGCCACTTCGACGAACTCGCCGTCCGGATCGCCGACGAAATGGAATACGTCAGCCGATCGGACTCCGGCGCGTGCCCCTTCGAGGATCTGCTGGCCGCCGAGCTGCATGGCGGTGCCGAGACCTTGGCCTGGCTGACGCAACACCGCAACGAGAACCCTTACCCGTTGCGGCATCACGCGACCAACATCTTCCGTGCCGGTAGCGAGGGCGCCGTGACGAACGTGCGCTTCTATCTGTATGTCAATCAGATCACCAACAACGTCCCCTTCGACGTGTCCAGCGGCGTCGTCGACGTCGGGATTCGTCGGGCCGACCATGGCCTGGTTTTCACGTCGATGAGCGTGGTGCTCGACGCCGAGGATTCAATTCCCTTCGCCGAATACAGTGCGAAGAGTTCCGCCACCGCAGGCGCATGAGCACACCGTTCGACGGCGGCGTCGCCGTCATCACGGGCGCCGGCGCGGGTATCGGCGCGGGCCTTGCCCGACATGCGAGTTCGCTGGGCATGACGGTGGTGCTTGCCGATATCGACGCCGACGCGATTGCGCAATTACGGGATGAGCTCGTCGCGGCCGGCGGCGCGGCTTCTACCGCGGAATGCGATGTGCGCGACGCAGATACGATGCAAGCGCTCGCCGAGCGCACCTACCGCGACATCGGTCCGGTCCGGCTGCTGGTCAACAACGCAGGTGTCGAGCAGTTCGGGTTCCTGTGGGACACACCGGTCGAGAATTGGAATCGGCTGGTCGACATCAACATCAGCGGGGTTTTCCACGGTGTGCGGGCGTTTCTTCCCCCGATGATCACCGCCGGCGAACCGGCGTGGGTGTGGAACCTTTCGTCGGTCGGCGGCGTCGTAGCGATACCGCTACAGGCGCCCTACATCATGAGCAAGCACGCGGTGTTGGCGCTCACCGAATGCCTGCGGCTCGAGGTCGAACTGGCGGGCCATGACCACATACACGTTCAGGCGGTCCTGCCTGGGGCCGTGGTATCGAACATCTTTGAGTCCGCAGGTGGCGTCGACGACGGCGACGTCGCCGCCGCCGAGTCGCAGCGCTCAGCCATGCTTGACATCAAGACCGACGCGATGGATCCGCTCGCCGCCGCCGAAGCGGTCTTCGAGCAAGCCGCCGAGGGACGGTTCTACCTACTCACCCAACCGGACTACGTCGGCTCTGCGATGGCCGAACGCGCAGAAACGCTTGCCGCCCAACGGCCGCCGGTGCTGCGCGCGGGCCGCCGGTTCGACCCGGAGGATCAGTGAGACTGGACCCCGACGCGGCCGCGCGGGTCGCGTCGTTCGGTGCGATTCCACGGATGCGGGTGCGTGGCCTGGCGGCCGTGCGGGAGGCGATCGAGTCCGCACCACATCCGGACGACATGCCGCTCATGGCGCACATCGAGGATTGCGTGATCGACGGCCCCGACGGCCCGATACCCGTACGGATCTACCACCCTTCGACCGAATCAGCCGCGCCTGTGCTCGTGTACTTCCACGGCGGCGGCATGGTGATGGGTTCCAACCATTCGTTCGAGCCGCTGGCGAGAATGCTTGCCGCGCAATCCAACGCCACCGTGGTGTCGGTGGACTACCGGCTGGCTCCGGAGTTCCCCGCGCCTGCCCAGTTCGACGACGCCTATGCGGCGACCGAATGGTTTGCGGCGCACGCCGGCCTGTTGGGAGTCGACGCCGACCGGCTGGCGGTCGTCGGCGACAGCGCCGGCGGTTCACTCGCCGCGGCGGTGGCGCTCGCGGCGCGCGACCGCGGCGGCCCCGCCATCTGCTGCCAGGTGTTGCTCTATCCGGGCCTCGACCGCGACATGGCGGCCGAGTCGATGCTCGCCCTCATCGATGCACCGATGCTCGCTCACGATGACATCGTCTACATGCACGAGCTCGCGGACACCGGCAGCACCGCGCCCCACGACGAGTACAGGGTACCGGCGCACGCGACGGACTTGAGCGCACTGCCGCCCGCGATAGTTGTTACCGCAGAATGCGATCCGATCCGCGACTGGGGCGAGCGATACGCGACACGTCTGCGGGACGCCGGTGTGCAGACCACCGTCACGCGTTACCCGGGCACCTATCACGGGTTCTTGATGCGCTCGGATGCCACGGCACGCGGAAGGCTCGCGATCGCCGAGGTCGGCGCACTACTGCGCGCGAAATTCTCTCATCCCCTGCGATTTTGAAGGGATAACCCCCGCATGCACATCACCATGGGTCTTCCCACCCTCTTCCCGCACGGCCGCGAGACGGAGCTCGCGTGGTATCGCAAGATCGATGAGGGGCCGTGGGACGGCCTCGCCACCTATGAACGGCTCGTCTATCCAGACAGCTGGTCGGTCGTCCCGCAGCTCGCCGCCGCGGCAGCGATGACGGAGCGGGTGCGGCTGTGGACCGACGTGGTCGCGCTACCGATGCGCAACCCGGTCCTGTTCGCCAAAGACCTGGCAACCATCGACGTCCTGTCGGGTGGGCGCCTGACGCTCGGCGTCGGGATCGGCGCGTGGGATGAGGATTACCTCGCGGTCGGCGCCGCGCTCGATCGCAAGCGTCAGCGCATGGACGAGGCCGTGGCGGCGATGCGCAGCGTGTGGGCCCAGGAACCTCCCGTCGAGGGACACCTTCCGGTGGGGCCCGCGCCGGTACAGACCGGCGGCATCCCGCTCGTCGCCGGCGTGGTCGGACCGAAGGCGCTCGCTCGAGCTGCACAGTGGGCCGTCGGGGTAAGCGACCCGGCCCATTCTCTGCACTTCGACGCCGAAGCACTGGCCGCGCAACGTGAACGAGTCATCGAGGCGTGGCAGGTGGCCGGCAGAGCGGAACGACCGCACTTTTCCGCACCAGTGTGGTTTGCGCTCGGTCCCGACCCGGAACAACAGCTCCGAGAACACGTCAAGGACTTCTGGGAGCACGAAGTCACCGCCGCCGGAACGGAATCGGGCTACTTGACGGCTCCGGACGCGGGGACGTTGATGTGCGGAGCACCCGGACTCCTCGCTGCGGTCAGTGGCGCGCGCGAGGCGGGACTCGACGAACTCAGGCTCATCCCGTCAA
Organism: Mycobacterium sp. NPDC051804; assembly: GCF_044452905.1. Lineage (NCBI taxonomy): Bacteria > Bacillati > Actinomycetota > Actinomycetes > Mycobacteriales > Mycobacteriaceae > Mycobacterium > Mycobacterium sp. NPDC051804. The sequence continues at coordinate 226,474 of NZ_JBITCD010000007.1, forward strand.
CCGCCGATCCCGACGAAATCGACAGAGCGCGTGAGGTGCTCGGTATCTGATCCGGCCAGTCGGAAGCCCCTAAGTGAAGAGGACTTCCGTCAATCTCGAAAGCATGAAGCCTGACTGCCGCGTCGACGAGATGCCGAGCCACGTGGATTTGTCGTCCTTACACCGGGTCCACACGTGCGCAATGTCAGCCTGAGAGCTTCGCGGTGGACATATATGCGTGGTGAGGCCCTCAGACTGACATTGTGATCCTAATCAAGCCAGGAGAAGAGAAAACAAACCTCCCGATGACTGGACAGGCCTTGATCCGGAGGTTCTCAGCCGCACCACAATCGAGCCATGCTCACCGAACAGCAGCGGATGCAACTTTCCGACGTATTGCGCCCGGCGTCCCCGCCGACAGAGATCGACGGTGTCTACACCGATGATCAACGTGACCGCATGCTCGACGTCGTCCGCACCCAGGGGCCGTGGAAGCTGATCATCGCTCAGCACTTCGCATCGGCTGACGAGCTGATGGCGACGATGAGCGGCGCATTCCCGGAGGGCTTCACTCCCTCTCTGGATCTCTTTCTGACGCCGACCTTTCGTGGCTATCTCGCGAACTACGGGGCGGTGCTGCATCCGGAACTGCACGACTGCTTCTACAACGAGAAGTTCCTCCAGATGGCGAAGCGCTACTGGAACGCCGAGTACGCGAAGCCAGAGTTGATGCTGTTCAACATCAACGGGCCGTGCGCCAACCGCGACCCGGGTCACCTGGACTCCCCCAGCTTCCGCGGTGTTCGCCACGAGAACGCCCCCACCTGGCTCTGCAGTGTGATGGGCAAGTCGGGTCTGTTTCAGGACTACTTGATCAAGATGGCCCAGGTGATCACCTGGTTCTCGCTGGATGAAAGCAGTGGTTTCACCTACTGGCCGGACGGTCCCCTCAAAACACCACATCGACTGCTGCCTCCCGTCTACAACCGCGGTGTGGTGGTGCAGAACGAAATGATGGTGCATCGCGGAGAAGCCAACGGAGCGTTGGAACAACAGACACCCGCAGGGCTGGCTTTCGACACCGTCTTCACCGGTGATCCGGCCGATCGCGACCAGTGGCTGCTCAAGAACGGCGATGACGTGATCGCCCGCCATCACACCGACGACCTTCGCTTCCTCGTCCACTGGTCGGCCGAGGTCTTCACAGACTTCGACGAGCTGAAGAAGAACATGGACGGCTCAGACGATCTCACCATCGAGCAGGCATTGGACATGCTCGTCAAAGATGTCAACGCCAAGGGCATCACGCTCGCCATGCCCGACGCGCCGCTGCACGATCCGGACTTCATTCGCACGCTCAACGCCGCATACGATCTGGGCGGCCCGGCGATCTACCCAGACGAAGCACCGATCAGCGCTTTCCAACCGGCCTGACCGTCAGCGCACCACCACAGAGCTGGGCTCCCGGGGCGCCCCCAACATGTCGCGATGCGAGGGCGGCTGCCTGCCGTCCTCGTCGGTGATGCCGTAGCGCAGCGCGACCTCCGCGCCGATCACCGTGTGGCCGGACAGCTCGGCGAGATCGGGATCGCGATACAGCGCATTGATCACATGCCCAGTGAATTCCGGGGTTTCAGCGTGCTCGGCCGTCTTCGCCAGCGCGTCAGGATGCCCGTCAAAGGCACTACGGAAGCGTTCGGTGAGCAGGATGCCCATCCAGATCGACACCGTGGCCACCCCGGTGTCGCGAAAGTCGACCGCCATGTCGGCGGCCATTTTGTCCACGCCGGCCTTCTGCGCGCCGTAGGCCGGACCGTGCATGTAGCAGACGGACCCGGGCGACGACGTGAACGCGATCAGGCCCCGGCCCCGACGCACCAAGAGCGGTGCGGCATGCCACGACGCCACATACGACGACCGCAACCCGACGTCGAGCACGTCGCCCAGTTCGATCGACTTCTCCCAGAATGGTTTCGGGCTGACCAGCTCGTCGGAGATGGCCGCGGCGTTGTTGACCAAGAGATCCAACCCGCCGTGTTCGGAGTCGACGCGCTTGAACAACGCCGCCACCGCATCGTCGTCACGGTGGTCGACGCTCACGGCGATACCGCCGTCGCCCGGATCGCTCACGGTTCTGCCGGTCAGGTACACCCGCCACCCGTCAGCAACGAGCGCGGCGGCGATGCCGCGTCCCGCGCCGCGACTGGCTCCTGTCACGACCGCCACCGGCGGCTCAGTGTGTGTCACGGGATTGAAGTTACGTGCTCACCCGCGCCGATTCGTCGACCACCGTCAGATCGCCGGTGCGGACCGCGTCGACGATGGAGTCGTTGAGCGCCGAGCAGGCCAGGAACAGGCCGCGCTCGGCATGCTCGGTGAGGTGGTCCGCGTCGCGACGTTCCAGGCAACGGGCAGACGCGTCGGCGTTCCACTGCACGCTGGTCTGGTTCCAGGTGCTCTTCCGCGCCAGCACGCACGCCCCGCAACGCCGGCAGGCCACCGGCACCATCGGTGAGTCGGCGAGGCGGTTGTCGGGCCGGACGGCCATCAGGCGCTTCCCGACCCCGCGGTTTGGGCGCTGATGTTCTCTTCGACGACCTTCATCCACTCCTCGTGCGGGCTGGTGGTGTCGAGTTCGTATTCGAAGCGGTCCACCATGTCCGGCTCGACATCCGCGGCGTTGACGTAGAACTGCTCGTACCACCGTCGCAGCTGGTAGACGGGCCCGTCTTCCTCGCACAGCAGCGGATTGTCGATACGCGCCTTGTTCTTCCAGATCTGTACGTCCTGCTCGAAGCCCACCTTGACCCAATCGCCGAGCGCGATCGCCGCCTGCAGCGCCGCATCACCGGGTAGCGACTCCGACTTCTTGACGATGATGCCGTATTGCAGCACAAAGGAATTGGCATCGATCGGGTAATGGCAGTTGATCAGAATCGTGTTCTGATCGTCGTTCTCGAAGTGGTAGGTCAGGTCGTCGATCATGAAGGACGGGCCGAAGTACGACGCCACCGAGGTCGTACCGAGCAGCCGGGGCTGTCCCTCGGGATCCGGGATGTCCCCGCGCGAGCCGCCGTTCATGTACTGCGTGGCGACATGGCCTTCGAAGATGTTTTTGAAGTGCGTCGGCAACGATCCGTGGATGTAGAAGAAGTGCGCCATGTCGACGATGTTGTCGATGATTTCGCGACAGTTGGTATTGACGATGGTCGTGTACCAATGCCAGTCGGTCCAGTCGTCGCTCGTCGCGCCCTCGATCCGGGGGATGTCGATGTCGGCGGGCGGCGGATTCTTCTCCGGGTCGTTCCAGACGAATAACATCCCGTCCTGTTCGAGCGTGGTCCACGTGGCGGTGCGGGCCAGCCTTGGCGTTCGCTTGCTGTAGGGCACCTTCTTGCACCGCCCGTCGCCGCCCCACCGCCAGTCATGGAACGGGCAGGCGATCTCGTCGCCCTTCACCGTGCCCTGGCTGAGGTCGCCGCCCATGTGGCGGCAGTAGCCGTCGAGCACGTTGATCTTGCCGTCGCCGCTGCGGAACACCACCAGCTTCTGGCCAAACGCGCTCACCGAGTGCGGTTCGCCGTCGCCGAAGTCCCTGGTCAAACCGAGGCAGTGCCATCCACGGGCGAACCTCGTCGGTGCTGCTGCTGCTTCGATCTGCCGAATCTCGTCGGCATCTGCGGTCCCTGGCTGCAACGTCATAACCTCGTTGTACGCCCGGGATACGGCTTATGGAGCCAATCGTCCCGCTGGGAGGGAAAATCCTCCGCGGCCGCGATCGCCCCGACCTACTGTCGACGTCGTGACGACTGCTGCACCGACCACCATCCCCGCCGGGCTACCCGTGCGCGATACGACCGTCGATCTGCTCGTCGTGGGGTCGGGCACGGGCATGGCGGCCGCGCTGGCGGCCGCCGAGCGCGGGCTGAAGGTGCTGATCGTCGAGAAATCGCCTTATGTGGGCGGTTCGACCGCACGGTCCGGTGGCGCCCTGTGGATTCCTGCGAGCCCGGTGCTGGACGAGAACGGCGCCGGCGACACAGCGCAGAAGGCGCGGACGTACCTTGATTCGGTCGTCGCCGGTACCGCTCCGCCGCAGCGCTCTGCGGAGTTCGTCACCCAGCTGGCGGCGACGGTCCAGATGCTGCGACGCACCACACCGATGCGGTTCACCTGGGCGCGCGACTATTCCGATTACCACCCCGAGCGTCCCGGCGGCAGCGCCGACGGGCGGACGTGTGAATGTAGGCCCTTCAATGCCTCGCTGCTCGGCCAGTACCGGTCGCTGCTGCGCCCGGGCTTGATGGAGCCGAAGATCCCGATGCCGACAACGAGTGCGGACTATCGCTGGATGAACCTGATGGCACGCGTCCCTCGAAAAGGCCTGCCGCTCATCGTCAAACGCCTGGCCCAGGGTGTGGGCGGGCTCATGCTCGGACGGCGCTACAACGCCGGCGGGCAGGCGCTGGCCGCAGGGTTGTTCGCCGGCGTCCTACGGGCGGGCATCGGCGTGTGGACGCAGACCGCACTGGTGCGGCTGATCACCGACGGTGACAAGGTGACCGGTGCCGTGGTCGCGCAGAATGGACGCGAGGTCACCATCGAGGCGCGACGCGGCGTCGTGCTGGCCGCCGGCGGGTTCGACCACAACATGGACATGCGCTGGAAGTTCCAGTCCGAGTCTCTCGGCGACCACACCAGCCTCGGCGCGGAAACCAACACCGGCGACGCGATCCGCATCGCCCAAGACGTCGGTGCCGGAATCGATCTCATGGATCAGGCGTGGTGGTTCCCCGCGGTGGCGCCGCTGCCCGGCGCCGATCCGCTGGTCATGCTCGCCGAACGATCGCTGCCGGGCTCACTGATCGTCGACCAGACCGGTCAACGGTTCACCAACGAGGCCAGCGATTACATGTCCTTCGGCCAGTGTGTGCTCGCCCGCGAACGTGCTGGGAACCCGGTCGAGTCCATGTGGATCGTTTTCGACCAGCAGTACCGCAACAGTTATGTCTTTGCCGCGGACCGTTTTCCGCGGATGAGTCTGCCGAAGGCGTGGTACGACGCGGGCATCGCGCATCGCTCCGACGACATGGCTGAGCTCGGGCGGCTGATGAAGGTACCCGAGGCGCAGTTTGTCGCCACGGTGTCCCGATTCAACGACATGGCCTGCGCTGGAGACGATTCCGACTACGGACGCGGCAATAGTGCCTACGACCGTTATTACGGCGATCCCACCATCACACCCAACCCGAACCTGCGCCCGCTCGACAAGGGGCCGTTCTATGCGGTCAAGATGACGCTCAGCGACCTGGGTACATGCGGCGGCCTACGCGCCGACGAACGCGCCAGAACGCTGCGCGAAGACGGAACCGCCATCGCGGGGCTGTACGCGATCGGCAACACGGCCGCAAACGCATTCGGAGCCACCTATCCCGGTGCGGGCGCGACGATCGCGCAGGGTTTGGTGTACGGCTACATTGCGGCCCTCGACGCCGCCGGTGACGCCCCTACGACGTAGTCACGCGTCGTCGGCGTCAGCCTTCTTCTCGACTTCGTACCAGTACTCCGGTGTGGGCCAAGGAACTTTCGTTCGGCCGCCTTCGCCGACCCGCGGGAATTCCGCCTCCGCCTCGTCGAGCTCTTTGATCATCTTCAGCGTCAGCTCACGCTCGTTGGCGTAATACCGCTCGGCCCAGTTCAGCGCGACCCGCGCGTAGGCCCATGTCGTGTCGGCTTTCGCCCACTTCGCGTCCTTGGCTGCGCTCCGGTACATCTCGTCGACCCAGGCGAGATGCTCCTGCAGGATCTCCTTGAGCCGTGAGGGATTTGTGAGATGCCCCAACGTCACTCGCAGCAGAGGACTGTGCTTGAGAACAGGAGGGTCGAGCGGCGCATCGTTCGCCCACCGCGTGACGGCGTCCAGGCCGGCCTCTGTGATCTTGTACAACCTTCGGCTACGGGCGCCACTGCTGTTGTCGAAGCGCGACGTCACCAGACCGAGCTGTTCGAGCTTCTTGAGTTCTGAGTAGATCTGGCTGTACGCAGGGCTTCCGTAGAAGAAGCGCATACTCCAGTCGATCCACTTGCGGATGTCGTAGCCCGACAGCTCGTACTCGTACGAAAGCATGCCCAGAAGCGCCCAGCTGGTCGCCGCGAGGTTCGGCTTGCCTCCCAGATCGCTTCCTTCCACGATTTTCAGATTAACAACACAGGTCACAGGCTTGAGGGGAACTCACCACTGGGCGGGACATTCCGTTGCGGACCGTTTGTACGGTGGCCAAGGTGAGTTGGCACCCGACCAAAGGAGTCCCATGACGACCGACGCACACGAGCGCCTGACCGCGTCGGTTCGTCACCTGATCGATGCAACCATCCGCAGCGAAGTCGATGCGGCAGCCATCGCGGCCGCAACCGACAAGATCGAGGCCGCGACGGCTCAGTTGAGCGACTCGCTGATACCGGGATCGTTTGGTGTTCAGGCCACCCCCGACGGGCGCTCGATCGCGTTGGGCAACGTGATGATCGGCCAACGAAATCCCGTCGCTCCTCCGCTGACCATCCACCGCAGCGCGGACGGGGAGGTGCATACGGAATTCGTACTCGGTGCCGCGTACGAGGGACCACCGGGGCATGTCCATGGCGGCGTCTGCGCGTTGATCCTGGACCACGTCCTCGGCGCCACCGCGCATCAGCCGGGCAAGCCCGCGGTCACCGGCACCCTGACACTGCGCTACCTGCGCGGCACGCGTCTCGGGCAGCCACTGCGGGCGTCGGCACGTGTCGACCGGATCGACAGGGCGAAGACGTTCGCCGTCGGCCACATCTCCGACGCAGACGGCGCCACTGTCGAAGCAGAGGGCATTTTCATCCATCCCAGGAACACACCGCAGTGATAGGCCCACTGGCCGGGACAATCGGCTGACACCTCCGGATTTTCGCGCAAGTATCTGCCTATGCCTCTTCAGCGATACAACGATCGTCGAGTCCTGATCACCGGTGGCGGCTCCGGCATCGGGCAAGCAACCGTCCTGCGGATCCTCGACGAAGGCGGCCGGGTGGCCGCGGCGGACATCAGCGAGTCCGGCTTGAAGGACACCGTCGCCAGGGCCGAAGCGAACCGCGACCGGCTGACGACAGTGGTCCTCGACGTGTCCAGCGAGGACTCCGTCAAGCAGGGCGTGGCCCAGGCCATTGAGGCGCTCAGCGGTCTCGATGCTCTCGTCAACGCGGCGGGGATTCTGCGGTCGGTGCACTTCCTCGAGACCACGCTCGCCGATTTCGAGCAGGTGCTGCGGATCAATCTGATCGGCACGTTCCTGATGACGCGCGAGGCCATCCCCGCCTTGCGCAACGGCACCGACCCTGCCGTCGTCAATTTCAGCTCCACCTCCGCCGCCTTCGCGCATCCCTACATGTCGGCCTATGCGGCGTCCAAGGGCGGGATCCAGGCGATGACCCACACGCTGGCGCTGGAGTTCGCAAAGGAACGGATCCGGTTCAACTCGGTCCAGCCCGGCTCGATCTCCTCTGGAATGACCGATGGCACCGGCGAATCCAAACAGAGCATCGGTCCCGGACTGCCTGACGATGCCGACTTCTCGCTGTTCGGCAAGATCATGCCGACCCTGCCCGTGGACGGCGGCGGAATGTTCGCCAAGCCGGACGCCGTCGCCGCCGTGGTGGCGATGCTCGCCTCGTCGGATGCCTATTTCGTGACTGGTACCGAGGTGCGCGTCGACGGCGGAACCCACATGTAACGTGCTGGGAATGACGACCCCTCAGCGGCCCCTTCGCGTAATCCAGTGGACGACCGGCAACATCGGCCGACGATCGCTGCACGCGATCATCGGCCGCGACGACATGGAGCTCGTCGGCGTGTTCGCCCACGGCGCGGACAAGGTCGGAGTGGACGCCGCCGAGCTGTCCGGCTGGCCCGAACCCACGGGGGTGAAGGCCACCAACGACATCGACGAGCTCATCGCACTGAAGCCCGACGCCTGTTGTTACAACCCGTTGTGGCCCAGCATCGATGAACTGGTCCGGCTGCTCGAAGCCGGCGTGAACGTCTGCTCCAGCGCGGCCTGGATCACCGGCGGCAAGCAGACGCCCGAGGATCAGGCTCGCATCCGGAAGGCTTGCGAGAAGGGCAATTCCACGATCTTCGGCAACGGCGCGCACCCCGGCATGACGAACATGGTGGGAATGGTGCTGTCCGGCTCATGCGAGCGGGTCGACGAAATCCGGATCACTGAGTCGGTGGACTGCTCGACGTATGAGTCGGCGGGAACGCAGACGGCCATGGGCTTCTCGCAGGATCCCGACACCCCGGGGCTGGCCGAGAGCGTGCGTCGCGAGAGTGAGGTGTTCGCCGAATCTGCCGCGATGATGGCGGACGCCATCGGCGCCAAGCTCGACAAGCTGACATTCGACGTGACGTTCACGCCCGCCACCGGCGACAGCGATCTGGGCTTCATGACGATCCCCGCGGGCACCGTCGGCGGCGTCATGGGTTACCACCGCGGCTGGGTGGGCGACAAGAACGTCGTCAGCGTCGGCTTCAACTGGATCATGGGCAGCCACGTCACCCCACCCAAACCGCTTGAACACGGTCACGTCATCCAGGTGTTCGGCCTCCCCAACATGCGCACGGTGCTGCATTGCCTGCCGCCCAAGGACTGGACCGAGCCCGGCTTCATGGGTCTCGGCATGATCTACACCGCGATGCCGGTGACGAACGCTGTGCCCGCGGTCGTCGCGGCCGCACCGGGCATCGTCACGCTGGCCGATCTCCCGCCGGTCACCGGCCGCTTCGCGGGTTAATCGTCGCCGAACAGGCCGACGTAGCGCTCCAGGTACAGCGGCCAGCCGGCGTCTCCGCCGACTCCTCCTGCGACCGCCTCCCAGCCGTCGCCGTGGCGTTCGATGTGACGGTGTTCCAGTTCAACGCGGGTACTTTCGGCGGATTCGGCGATGAACCGGACCTCGACTTCACTTCGCTTGGCGGGGTCGGTTTCCAGTTGCCAGGTCGGACCGATGTTCCAGGTGAAGACGACTTTGGTCGGCGGCTCGTAGGCCAGTATGCTCGCCCACTTGCAGAGAGTCCCGTCCTCGCCGCGGTCGAAAATGTGCCCGCCGACTCGCGGCTCGAACACCGTCTCGACGATCGGCACGCTCATCAGATTGTGTTCGCGCGGCTTGAAATCGCCGAACCGCTCGGTGAATACGCGAAATGCGCGTTCCAGGGGCGCGTTCACGACGACGTGATGACGGATGGTTTCGGATCGCGCAGTTGTCATGATTCGTCTCCTTCTAGACGTTCGACCGTCTCCTTGAAACCCGCAAGGGCCTGCACCCAGAACCGATCGAGATCGGCGCGTAGGGCTTGGAGCCCCGACGGGTCCAACTGATAGACGCGACGTGTGCCGGCGGCACGGTCACGCACCAGCCCGGCACGCTTGAGCACCTTCAGGTGTTGCGACACCGCCGGCCTGCTGACAGGAAGATCGCGAGCCAGCTCGCCGACAGGCAACGGCCCATGTGCAAGACGTTCCACAATCGACCGGCGCGTGCGGTCAGCCAGCGCTTCCCACACATCGTCGACCTCTTGGTAAGTGGACACGAACCGTAAGTTATCACTTACCAAAGCAGGCGACAAGGGGCACCGCTCATTGACGGTGGTTGATTACTCGGCGGTCTGGACGACGACGCCGATCGCGCCCGCACCGAGGTGGATCGACAACACCGGGCCCATATCGGCGACGGTGAGCGAGTCGATCTGAGGAAGACGTGCCGTCAGGGTGGCGCCCATCTCATCAGCGCCGTCGTGGTTGTCGACGTGGTGAATCGCAATCCTCGCGCTGCGGTCGCCGACGATCTCCGCGACCCGGTCGACCATGGCCGCGTGGGCCTTGGTCAGCGTGCGCACACGCTGATCCAGCACCAGCCGGCCGTCCAGGTCCAGACACAGTAGCGGCTTGAGCGAGAGTGCCGTGCCCAGCCACGAGGCGGCTGTGCCGATCCGTCCGCTGCGCCGCAGGTTGTCCAGACGGTGGACGACGATGAAGGCATGCGTACGCGGCACCGCTGAACGGGCCGCAGCCTCAACGGTTTCCAGATCGGCCCCGGTCGCGGCCGCATCCGCGGCAGCGCGCGCGACGAACCCGACGCCCATCGCGGCTGATCGCGAATTGACGACGCGGACCGATGGGCCGAACTCCCGGGCAGCCTGCACCGCCGTACTGAACGTGCTCGACAGGGCGGCCGAGATATGGACCGCGACTACACCGTCGCCGCCGCTGTCGGCGAGCGCCTGCCGATACGTCTCGGTCAATGTGGCCGGCGACGCCCCCGAAGTCGTCGCGCGCGGACGGTCGTGAATGTCGTTGGGCACCTCGTCGACACCGTCGCGCACATCCTCGCCGTCGATCAGAACATGCAGCGGCACCTGCCGGATGTTCCACTGCTTCAGCTCATCTGGAGTCAGGCGGGACGACGAGTCCGTTACGACGATCACGGACATGCCACGCCGGCCTCCGCAAGCGCCTTGAGCATCGAGTCGGCCACGGCCTGGTGCGCTTCGAAATTCCAGTGGATGCCGTCGGGATTGCCCCGGCCGCTCATGACCTCTTCACCGACGGCGGCCTTGAGGTCAACCAACGGGATGCCGTGTTCGGCCGCCCATGCGGTGATCGCCTTGACCGTGGGTTCGCGGCCGTGGTGGGCTTTGCCGTACGTCTCCGCGATGTGCACCGACGGTAGCGACGCCACGACCGGGATGCCCGGGCGATTGAAATCGATGGCGCCGCGGGTCATCTCGAGGTATTCGACCGACACGTGCGGTGGCAATGCCGCCCGCGACACCGGCGAGAGTCGCGGCTGCAGCCAGCCGTACCCGTCGCGCGCCCAGCGGCGGAGCCACGCAGGTCGGATGTATCGGATCAACTCGCGCAGCGCCGTCGGGAGTGGCGACGGCAGCGAATCCATCCCGCTTGTCGCGAACACCACCGCACCCGCGCGCGGCAGCGCCGCCCACGCCCGCGGGTCCTGAGTGGCAGCCCACCAGACATCACGGCAGGTCCAACCGATCCGACCGATGATCTCGACGTCCCAATCAAGTTGTGCGGCAACGATATTAGGCCATATTCGCGGATCGTCGGAGGGCAGGCCACCGGTGGGGCCGTAGTAGGACAGCGAGTCGCAGAACAACAGCAACGTCCGGCGGGCGGGATCAGAGGACATCGTTGGCGACCTGTGCCGAGGCGTTCCAGACGTCGAGCCGCCAGCGGATATCCGCTGGAGCGGCGTCGATCTCACTGTGCGCTGACAGCTGCACCCAGCTGCAGTTGCCCATTCCGCCGAGGATCGGCCAATTGTCGACAGGGAGCCCGAGCAACGCCGCGGTCAGCGCCGCGATCAGGCCACCGTGGGCGACGAGGACCGCCGGCCGTTCGTCGGCGCCCCATTCCGTCTGTTCGGCTAGCAGCTCATTGACCAGTGGCGTGCTGCGCGCGGCGACGTCGACCCGGCTCTCTCCCCCGTGCGGTGCCCAACGAGCGTTCTCGCGCCACGCGAGTCGCGCACCGGGCGCCTGAGCGTCGACCTCGAGGTGCGTCAGCCCCTGCCAATCTCCGAGATGCGTCTCGCGCAGCCGGGTATCCACCTGCACCGGCACGTCTGCGCGCTCCCCCAGCGTGACCGCGGTGTCCAGCGCCCGCCGCAAATCCGAGGACACGATGAGCAACGGCTGGCGCTTGGCCAGCACCTCAGCCGCGGCAACAGCCTGCTCCCGCCCGAGGTCGGACAGATCGGTGTCCAGCTGGCCTTGCATGCGGCTGCCCGCGTTGTATTCGGTCTGGCCGTGACGAAGCAGGACCAGGTGGCGGACCCTCATGACTCGTAGTCCTCTGCTCTTCGCGCAAGCGACTCATCGCCATCCAGGTCCACCGGGATGACGGGGCAGTCACGCCATAGCCGGTCCAGCGCATAGAAGTCCCGCTCGTCCTCATGCTGGATGTGCACGACGATGTCGACGAAGTCGAGGAGCGTCCACCGTCCCTCGCGCGCGCCTTCGCGGCGGGCCGGCTTGTGTCCCGCGAGCCGCATCTTCTCCTCGACCTCGTCGACGATCGCATTGACCTGTCGCTCGTTGGATGCCGATGCGATGACGAAGCAGTCGGTGATGACCAGCTGCCCCGAAACGTCGATCACGATGACGTTCTCGGCGAGCTTGGACGACGCCGCGCGCGCCGCCACGGTCGCCATGTCGATGGCCTCTTGGGACGCGGTCATCGTGTGCTCTCCTCGGATGCCAACGAATTGGCTTGGTAAAGCCTGCGTTTGGTCACGTACTGCACGACACCGTCGGGCACCAGATACCAGATGGGCCTACCCTTTTCGGCGCGCTTACGGCAGTCGGTCGACGAGATCGCTAGCGCGGGCACCTCCACGAGGCTGAGCGCTTCGGGCGGCAACTCGGCTCTGGCCGCCTTGATGTGCTGGCCGTCGAGCTCGTAGCCGGGTCTACTGACTCCCACGAATTTGGCGATGGAGAACATCTCCTCCCAGTTCTGCCAGGACAGGATCGACGCCAAGGCGTCTGCTCCGGTGATGAAGTACAAATCGGCGTCCGGATTGAGCGCACGCAGGTCGCGCAAGGTGTCCTTGGTATACGTCGGACCGCCGCGGTCGATATCGACGCGGCTGACCGAGAACCTCGGGTTGGACGCGGTGGCGATGACGGTCATCAGGTAGCGGTCCTCGGCGGCGGTGACGTCGCGGTGATGCTTCTGCCACGGCTGACCGGTCGGGACGAACACCACCTCGTCGAGCTCGAACAGGTCGGCGACCTCGCTGGCCGCGACCAGGTGGCCGTTGTGAATGGGATCAAACGTCCCACCCATCACGCCCACCCTGCGTCGAGAAACCACGATTGACCAGCTTACGTCTTGTGCCGCGCCTAGACCGGCAGCAGCGCATCGATGACCGAGGCCAGCTGCTTGGCCGAGCGGCATTCGTGCATCGTGATGACGTCCTGATAGCGCGGCACCGCCGAATCGCCGCTGCCCCAGAGATGCTTGGGCTCGGGATTGAGCCAGTGCGCATGCCTGCTGGAATTGACCATGTGGGCCAGCAGATCGAGTTCGGGATTACGGTAGTTGTTGCGTCCGTCGCCGAGCACCAGCAGTGAGCTGCGCGGCGACAACACATTCGGCCAGCTGTTCATGAACGAGGCGAACGCATGCCCGTAGTCGGAATGGCCGTCGCGGGTGTACACCCCCGCCTCGCGGGTGATGCGCTGCACGGCGACGGCGAGATCGGCGTCGGGCCCGAACAACTCGGTGACTTCGTCGGTCGTGTCGATGAAGGCAAAGACCCGCACGCGCGAGAACTGCTGGCGCAGCGCGTGCACGAGCATCAACGTGAAATGGCTGAAGCCCGCGACCGAGCCGGACACGTCGCACAGCACCACCAGCTCGGGCCGCGCCGGATGCGGCTTCTTGAGCACCACGTCGATCGGCACGCCACCGGTGGACATCGATTTGCGCAGCGTCTTGCGCAGGTCGATCTCACCTTGTCGCGCCCGCCGCCGACGCGCGGCCAGCCGGGTCGCCAGCGTGCGCGCCAGCGGCTTCACCACACGTTGCATCTGACGCAGCTGTTCGCCGGAGGCGCGCAGGAACTCGACGTTCTCTGCGAGCTGTGGCACGCCGTACATCTGCACGTGGTCGCGGCCCAGCTGCTCGGCAGTGCGACGTTTGGTTTCCGCTTCGACCATGCGGCGCAGTTGGTTGATGCGTTGCGCCGCCATCGCTTTCGCGATCTGTTCCTGTGTCGGTGTCGGCTCGTCGCCGTACGGTGCGAGCAAGCCGGCCAGCAGCCTGCCCTCGAGGTCGTCGAGGTTCATCGCCTTGAGGGCCTGATACGACGAATACGACGGGCCGCGGCTGGAGTTGTACCTTCCGTGCGCCTCGACGATCTGCGCGATCATCCGCTGCAGCCGTTCGTCCAGATTGGCCAGATCTTCGTTGGCTTCCAACAGATCCAGCAACGCCTGACGCATGGCGTCGACGTCCTCGGGCGGCAAACCTTCGGGCTCGCCATCCGTTTCGTCGTCGTCGTCGACGAGCACCGTCTTCGCGCCCAGCGCCGCGGGGAACCACAGGTCAAACATCGCGTCATACGTCTCGCGGTGATCGGGACGGCGTAGCACCGCGCACGCAAGCCCTTCGCGCAGCTGTTCGCGACTCTGCAGGCCAAGCACCGACATCACCCGCCCGGCGTCGACGGTCTCCGACGGTCCCACCGAGATCCCCTGCCCGCGCAACGCTTCCACGAACTCGACCAGGTGGCCGGGAATTCCATGCGGCGCCAACGGCTGTGGTGGGCGGGTTCGGCGGACTGCCATCAGATCTGCCCCTTAATTGAGCCGGAGTTCGCCGGCCGCTTTAACTTGATCGGACTGGTGTTTGAGCACCACTCCGAGCGTCGCCGCGATGGTCGCATCGGTGATCGTGTCGAGCCCCAGCGCCAGCAGTGTGCGCGCCCAGTCGATGGTCTCGGCCACCGACGGCAGTTTCTTGAGCTGCATTCCGCGTAGCACACCGATGATGCGAACCAGTTCGTCTGCCAGGTGCTCGGGTAGTTCAGGCACGCGCGACAAGAGGATGCGCCGCTCCAGCTCGGCATCGGGAAAGTCGATGTGCAGGAACAGGCACCGGCGCTTGAGCGCCTCCGACAGTTCGCGGGTGGCATTGGAGGTCAGCACGACGAACGGCTTGCGCTCGGCGACGATGGTGCCCAATTCCGGCACGGTGACCGCGAAGTCGCTGAGCACCTCCAGCAGCAGGCCCTCGATCTCGATGTCGGCCTTGTCGGTTTCGTCGATCAGCAGAACCGTCGGGTCGGTGCGGCGAATCGCGGTGAGCAGCGGACGCGTCAGCAAGAACTCTTCGCTGAACACATCGGTTTTCGTCTGGTCCCAGTCAGCGCCGGCCGAGCCGGTAGTCGAGCCATGCGCCGACTGGATGCGCAGGATCTGCTTGGCGTGGTTCCACTCGTAGAGGGCGCGGGCCTCGTCGACGCCCTCGTAGCACTGCAGGCGCACCAGACCCGAGCCGGTCGCCTGCGCGACCGCGCGGGCCAGTTCAGTCTTGCCGACACCTGCGGGACCCTCGACCAGCAACGGCTTGCCCAGCCGATCAGCGAGGAATACCGCTGTGGCGGTTGCGGTGTCGGGAAGGTAGCCGGTCTCGGCGAGCTTCTTCCCGACATCCTCGATGTCGGCGAACAACGGCGCCGGGCGCGCGGGGACACTCACGTATGTACTCCTACTCAGGCGGGACGAGTCTGGCCGTCGCCCCACACAATCCACTTGGTCGATGTCAGTTCAGGCAGACCCATCGGGCCTCTGGCGTGCAGCTTCTGGGTCGAGATGCCGATCTCGGCGCCGAACCCGAATTGCTCGCCGTCGGTGAACGCGGTCGATGCGTTCACCATCACTGCCGCGGCGTCCACCCTCTCGGTGAACCGCTGTGCAGCAGCAAGATTGGTCGTCACGATGGCTTCGGTGTGGCCGGTGCCGTATTCGTTGACGTGGTCGATCGCGGCGTCCAGACCGTCGACCACTGCGATCGCGATATCCATCGACAGGAACTCCGCGCGCAGATCGTCCTCGGATGGATTCTCGTGCAGAGTGACGCCCGCGTCCTTCAGGGCCTCGGTCAGCCGGGGCAGCGCGGTGTCGGCGATCGCGGCATCGATCAACAGCGACTCGGCGGCGTTGCACACGCTGGGCCGACGCGTCTTGGCGTTGAGCAGTATGCGTTCGGCGACGTCGAGATCGGCCGCCTCATGCACGTACACATGGCAATTGCCGACACCGGTCTCGATCGTGGGGACCATCGCGTCGCGCACCACCGCGTCGATCAAGCCTGCTCCCCCGCGCGGGATCACGACGTCGACGAGGCCGCGCGCCTGGATCAGGTGCGTGACGCTGGCGCGGTCGGCACTGGGAAGCAACTGCACGACATCGGGTCCAAGGCCCTCGCCGACCATCGCCGCGCGCAGTGCCGTGACGAGTGCGTCGTTGGAGTGCGCGGCCGACGAGCTTCCGCGCAGCAGCACCGAGTTGCCGGACTTGAGGGTCAAGCCGAACGCATCGACCGTGACGTTGGGCCTGCCCTCGTAGACGATGCCGACGACGCCGAGCGGGACGCGCTGCTGACGCAGTTGCAGACCGTTGGGCAGCGTGCGCCCGCGCAGCACCTCGCCGATGGGGTCGGGCAGTCCGGCGACCTGTCGCAGGCCGGCGGCGATGCCATCGACGCGCTGCGGGTTGAGCGCGAGCCGGTCGAGCATCGCGTCCGGAGTGCCCGCCGCTCTGGCGGCCTCGAGATCGCGCTCGTTGGCGGCCAGGATTTCGTGCACCCGCGCGAGCAGGGCGTCGGCCGCGGCATGCAACGCGCGGTTCTTGGTTTCGGTGCTGAGTGTGGCCAGCGTGCGCGCGGCGACGCGGGCCCGTCGGGCGGCCTCGTGGACCTGCGAACGCAGATCGGACTCAGGCCAATTTGTCGCCCCGCTCCGAACAGGTGCCGGCACACTCATTGAGCCAGCGTATCGAACCTCTCTGGACCGTTCGACACGTGTCAGGTAGCGCGGCTGGGCTAGCTTGACTGTTATGACCGCGCGGGTCTGTGTTGTGGGCAGTGTCAACGCCGATCTCACGTTCACCGTGACCGCGTTACCGCGGCCCGGCCAAACGGTTCTGGCGTCCTCGCTGCTGTCCGCTCCCGGCGGAAAAGGCGCCAACCAGGCGGTGGCCGCGGCCCGCGCCGGAGCATCGGTGCAGCTGATCGCGGCGCTGGGCGGCGACGCCGCCGCCGAGCAATTGCGGGCTCATCTGTCGACGAACGATGTTGCGCTCGACGGTGTGGTGACCGTGGCTGGGCCCAGCGGAACCGCGGTCATCGTGGTGGACGCCGCGGCCGAGAACACCATCGTGGTCGCGCCGGGTGCGAACGCGCAGCTGACCGTCGACTCGGCCGATATCCAAGCCATCATCGCCGACAGCGACGTCATGCTGCTGCAGCTGGAGATCCCGATCGCCACGGTTATCGCCGCGGCCAGGGTGGCGCGGGCCGCGGGCACGACCGTCATCGTCAACGCCTCCCCTTCCGGCGCGCGGCCACACGACCTGCTCGCCCTGTCCGAACTGGCCGACGTCGTCGTGGTCAACGAGGAAGAAGCGCGTGAATGGCATTGGCCCGTCGCGCATCTGGTGATAACCCGGGGCAGACGTGGCGCGAGCTACCTCGGCGAGGACGAACGCTTCGATGTGCCCGCCCCGCGGGTCACCCCCCTAGACACCACGGGGGCCGGCGACGTATTCGCCGGCGTGCTGGCCGCTGGCTGGCCCGACGGCCATGAAGCCGCGCTGCGCCGCGCGAGCGCGGCAGGGGCATTGGCGACGTTGGTGCCGGGGGCGGGCGACTGCGCTCCGTACCCCGAGGCCATCGATGATGCGGTTTCCACCAGAAAGGCGAGCGAGGGACATCTATGACAACGACTGCACCGCGGCCACCCGAGGGCGACTGGCTGGGCACCCCGTATCTGCGCTTCACCCGGGAGGGCGCGTTCGGTGTGTGCACTCTGGACCGGCCCGAGGCTCGCAATGCGATGACGCCGGCGATGTACTTCGGCATTCGTTACGCGGTCCGGCACGTCGACGCCGACCCGGATCTGGCCGGTCTGCTGATCACCGGCGCGGGTGACGTATTCGCTCCCGGCGGTGACATGGGCGGCGGCGACGGCAGCGACAACTGGCTGACGTTCGGTTCGGCGCTCGGCATGGACGTGACACCGTTCGAGACACTGCGCCAGTCGGTGAAGCCGGTGGTGTCGGCGGTCAACGGGCTGTGTCAGGGCGGCGGCTTGCAGATCGCGCTGTGCAGCGACATGACGGTAGTCAGCGACCGTGCCACCTTCCGCGTGCCTGAGCTGCTGCGCGGGATCGCCGACACGTACTACAGCCAGATGCTGGCGCGCCTGATCGGCCCCGTCCGCACGCGCGACCTGATGTTCACCGGGCGCACGCTGACCGCGCAGGAGGCATACGAGTGGGGCATGGTCGCGCGGATCGTTCCGCACGACGAACTGCTCGATACGGCGCGCGACGTGCTGGGTCAGTGCTGCCGGACCGCGCCCGCGGCCAGGAGCATGGTCAAGTCGAGCCTGGACAACTACCTGGGGCTGTTCGACCGCATCGGTATGCAAGCCAGTTACTCGTCACCCGAGGCGATGGAGGGTTTCCTGTCGTTCAAGGAGCGGCGCTCGCCGAACTGGGTGCACCCCGATCTGCGGATCGACGGCCGACTCTAGTCACAAATAGTTCAGTATTTTCTGAATACAGGTTCAGATGTATTGTCTGTGCCATGCAGACGGTGACCCATAGCGACGCCCTCTCGCGGTTCGGCTACGCACTGTCCGACCCGACCCGCGCCGAAATCCTGTTGATGCTGCGCGACGGGCCGGGCTACCCATCCGACCTGGCCGACAAGATCGGGGTGTCGCGCCAGATCCTGTCCAATCACCTCGCATGCCTTCGCGGCTGCGGTTTGGTGATCGCCCAGCCCGAGGGCCGGCGCAGCCGCTACGAACTGGCTGACAAACGGATCGCACACGCCCTCGATGATCTCGTGGGCCTGGTCCTCGCCGTCGACCCGGCGTGCTGCCCCGTCGCGGACTCCGAGGACTGCTGCTGATGGCCGCGCTGACCGAGGCGCGGCGATCCGTCCTCACCCGTCGCATCCGACTACTGGTGGCCGCGACCATCGCCTACAACGTGGTTGAGGCCGCCGTCGCGCTGGCCGAGGGCACCAGAGTGTCGTCTTCGGCGCTCATCGGCTTCGGGCTCGATTCGGTGGTCGAGATCTCGTCGGCGGCGGCCGTCGCGTGGCAGTTCGCGGCCAAGGATCCCGAAACGCGCGAGAAGACCGCGCTGCGGTTCATCGCGTTCTCATTCTTCGCCCTCGCCGCGTACGTCACCGTCGACGCGGTCCGCGCACTTGCCGGCGCGGGTGAGGCACGCCCTTCGCCGATCGGCATCGTGCTCGCGGCGCTCAGCCTCGCGATCATGCCCGTGCTGTCACTGACCCAACGCGCCGCAGGTCGTGAACTCGGATCACTCTCGGCGGTCGCGGATTCCAAGCAGACGCTGCTGTGCACGTACCTGTCGGCGATCCTGCTCGCCGGTCTGGTGCTCAACAGCCTGCTCGGCTGGTCGTGGGCCGACCCCGTCGCGGCCCTTGGCATCGCCGCGATCGCCGTACGCGAAGGCGTCAATGCCTGGCGCGGAGACCCCTGCTGCAATACGGAAGGATCATCATGCCGGTAGTCGCACTCGTTCTCTTCGCGGTGTTCGCGCTACTCGGATTCGGTTGGCGCAGTTGGGAACAGCGCCGTCGCACCGGATCCACCGGATTCAAGGGCATCTCCGGTCGTCCCGGATCGATCGAATGGTTCGCCGGAGTGGGATTCATCATCTCGATGGCCGTCGCCGTCTTCGCGCCGATCCTTCAGCTGCTCGGCGTCGTGTCACCGCTGAGTTTCTTGCACACGCCGTGGATTCAGATCACCGGCACCGCGACTGCGGTGATCGGCATCGCCACCACCGTCTACGCGCAGCTCGATATGGGCGAATCGTGGCGGATCGGCGTCGACAAGAGCGAGACGACCACGCTGGTGCGCACCGGCGTTTTCGGATGGGTGCGCAACCCGATCTTCACCGCGATGATGATCTTCGGCCTCGGATTCGCCCTGATCACACCGAATCCGATGGCGTTGATCGGATTTGCGCTCTTGGTCGTGACGATCGAGCTTCAGGTTTGCGTCGTCGAAGAACCGTACCTGCTGACCACGCACGGCGACGCCTACCGCGACTACCTCGCCGGTGTCGGCCGCTTCATCCCCAGAGTGGGACGCGCTTAATCTTCGGGGACTTCGCGTTCGATCTCGTCCAGCCAGATACGCGCCGACATGTCCGACGGCGCCCGCCAGTCACCGCGGGGCGACAGCGACCCGCCATGCGAGACCTTCGGTCCGTTGGGTAGCGCCGACCGCTTGAACTGGGAGAACGAGTAGTAGCGCTGCGCGAACACCTGCAACCAGTGGCGAATTTCTTTGAGCGAGTAAGCCGGTCGCTTGTCGAGCGGGAACCCAGATGGCCAGTCGCCGCGCTCGGGATCGCTCCACGCGTGCCACGCCAGGAATGCGATCTTGGACGGCCTGAACCCGTGCCGCAGCACGCTGAACAGTGAGAAGTCCTGGAGCACATACGGTCCGACCTTGGCCTCGCTGCTCTGGATTTCCTCGTCCTCGCCGGTCGGCACCAGTTCGGGTGTGATCTCGGTGTCTAGCACCGACTGCAGCACCTCGTTGACGGTGTCATCGAACTGGGCTGACGAGATGACCCAACGGATCAGGTGCTGGATCAGCGTCTTGGGCACCCCGCCGTTGACGTTGTAGTGCGACATCTGATCGCCGACACCGTAGGTGGACCATCCGAGTGCGAGTTCGGAGAGATCGCCTGTGCCGAGCACGATTCCGCCGCGCTGGTTGGCCAGCCTGAACAGGTAATCGGTGCGAAGACCCGCCTGCACGTTCTCGAACGTGACGTCGTACACCTTCTCCCCGCGCGCGAACGGGTGGTCCATCTCCGTGAGCATCAGCTCTGCCGTCGACTTGATGTCGATCTCTTCGAAGGTGACTCCGAGTGCGTTCGCGAGCCGGGTGGCATTGGTTTTCGTGCGATCGCCGGTTGCGAAACCGGGGAGTGTGAACGCGAGAATGTCGCTGCGCGGGCGGCCTTCTCGATCCATAGCGCGCGCGGCGACGATCAGCGCGTGGGTGGAGTCCAGTCCGCCGGAGACCCCCAGCACGATCTTCGGATAGTCCAAAGCGCGCAACCGCTGCTCCAGACCGGCGACCTGAATGTTGTACGCCTCGTAGCAATCCTGCTGCAACCGCGTCGGATCCGCGGGTACGAACGGGAACCGCTCCACTTCGCGGAGCAGGCCGATGTCACCGGCGGGCGGATCGAGCGTGAACTCCACGCGACGAAAAGAATCGGGGGTGATGCCGTGATGGAGGCGATTGTCGTCGAACGTGCCCATCCGGAGTCGCTCGGAACGCAACAGTTCGAGGTCGACGTCGGCGGTCGAACGTCGCTCGCCCTTCGGAAACCGCTCGGACTGCGCGAGACATGTTCCGTTCTCCCACACCATGGTCTGGCCGTCCCAGGCCAGGTCCGTGGTCGACTCGCCTTCCCCGGCGGCCGCATAAATGTAGGCGGCGAGGCAGCGCGCCGACGCCGAGCGCGCCAGCAGGCAACGGTCGTCGGCACGACCGATCGTGATCGGGCTGCCGGACAGGTTGGCCAACACCGTCGCACCCGCAAGCGCGGCCTCCGCGCTCGGCGGCACGGGGACGAACATGTCCTCGCAGATCTCGACGTGCAACACGAAACCGGGCAAGTCTGTCGCCGTGAACAGTAGATCCGGTCCGAACGGCACGTCCGCGTCACCCATCCGGATCGCACCACGCATCTGGTCGCCCGCCGCGATCTGACGCTTCTCATAGAACTCGCGGTACGTCGGCAGGTAGGACTTGGGCACCACACCGAGCACACGGCCACGGTGGATGACTACCGCGGTGTTGTAGATCCGGTGCGCGTACCGCAGCGGCGCGCCGATGACCAGGACGGGCAGCAAGTCAGCCGAAGCCACCGTGATGTCGAGCAGCGCATCCTCGACCGCGTCCAGCAGCGTGTCCTGCAGCAGGATGTCCTCAATCGAATACCCCGACAGTGTGAGCTCCGGAAACACCGCCAACCCGACGCTGTCGTCGTGACAGGCCCGGGCGATGCGCAACACCGACTCCGCGTTCGCCGCGGGGTCGGCGAGGGTCGTCTGATGGGTACAAGCGGCCACACGCAGGAAGCCCTGCCCGTACGCCGAGTAGAAATCCATAACTCATTGTTGCCCGAAATCAGATCCGGGTATGCAACTCCCCATGAGTGACACTGCGCTGCTGGTCATCGACATGATGAATACCTATCGTCACGAGGACGCCGGGGTGCTGGCCGCCAATGTCGCCGAAATCGTCGATCCGCTGGCAGAGCTGATCTCCCGCGCCAGGGACCGAGATGACGTCGACGTGATCTACGCCAACGACAACTACGGCGACTTCACTGCCGACTTCGAAGAGATCGTCGACGCCGCGCGTAACGGCGAGCGGCCGGATCTGGTCAAGCCCATCGCTCCGGACAAAGACAGCCTGCGGGTCCTCAAAGTGCGCCACAGCGCCTTCTACGCCAGCTCGCTGGACTATCTACTCGGCCGGCTCAAGACACAACACCTGATCATCACCGGGCAGGTGACCGAACAGTGCATCCTGTACAGCGCGCTGGACGCGTATGTGCGCCACTTCTCCTTCGTCGTACCGCCGGATTGCGTCGCGCAGATCGATTCCGAACTCGGCGGCGCGGCGCTCACCATGATGAACAAGAACATGCACGCCGAACTCGTACCCGCCGAGGAGTGCCTGCGCTGACCGGGTTGCGACCCTTGTGTTGGCTTGCAGTTCGCCCATATGCATCACAACGGATTCGGCGATTTTTCCTCCGTCGCGCATCGTGAGTCGGCGAAGTACGCCCACACCCATCACCGCGCGCAATCCCTGGAGGAACCGTGAATAAGCTTGCCGTGCAACGTCAGTCACGCCCCTTGCTCACCGAGCTGTCTGAGCTTTTTGACGGCTTTCCGACGTTCGCCAGCCTGCCGTCCATCCCCGGTTTACGCCCGTTCTTCGACAACAACCTGCTGCGTATGGAGGACGAAACCCGCGACGGCCTCTACCAGGTCCGCGTCGAACTGCCCGGTGTCGACCCGATCGAAGACATCGAGGTCACTGTTCGCGATGGACGGCTGACGATCAAGGCCGAGCGGACCCAGACCGCCGATACCAACGGGCGCTCGGAGTTCTCGTACGGATCGTTCTCCCGCACGATCCTGCTGCCCGTCGGCGCCGACGAGGACGACATCAGCGCCGTCTACGACCGCGGCATCCTCACCGTCTCGGTCACGTTGACTGACGCCGCGCCGGAAGAGAAGCACGTCGAGGTCATCGAGACGATCCTTGTCGACGAGGACGACGACGAGTACGACGGCGACGACGATGACGAAGCGGACGATGCCGACGAGCAGCGCGAAGACGCGCTGGCCGAGCTCTCGGCCGGCGAGAATCAGGAGCACCCCGCCAGCTGAACTACCCTGGACGGGGTGGACGCACCCGAGCTCGTCGGCCTGCTGAGAGGTCGTCGGGTCGCGGTGCTGACCGGTGCAGGGGTGTCCACCGATTCCGGGATCCCCGACTACCGCGGACCCGACTCGCCACCGAGCAACCCGATGACCATTCGGCAGTTCACGTCCGACCCTGAGTTTCGCCAGCGGTACTGGGCGCGCAATCACGTCGGCTGGCGGCACATGCACGACACGATGCCCAATGCCGGGCATCGCGCGTTGGCGGCGCTCGAACGCGCGGGCGTCGTCTCCGGGCTGATCACCCAAAACGTCGACCTGCTGCACACCAAGGCCGGTAGCAGCACCGTCGTCAACCTGCACGGCACTTACGCGCGGGTGGTCTGCCTGGACTGCGGATTCACGATGCCACGCGCCTCTCTCGCCGAACTTCTGGAAGCCGCGAATCCGGGGTTCCTCGAGCGGGCGGAGGCGGTGGGCGGCATCGCGGTGGCCCCGGATGCGGATGCGGTCGTCGGCAACACCGCGACGTTCACCATCATCGACTGTCCACGCTGCGGCGGCATGCTCAAGCCCGACGTTGTCTACTTCGGCGAGAACGTCCCCAAAGACCGTGTCCAAGAAGCCTATTCACTCGTCGAGGACGCTGACGCACTGCTGGTTGCCGGCTCGTCCTTGACGGTCTTTTCGGGTTTCCGGTTTGTCCGTCATGCGGCGTCGCTGGGCATCCCTGTAGCGATCATCAACCGAGGGCGTACTCGCGGCGACGACTATGCGGTGGTGAAGATCGACAGCGGATGTTCGGAGATGCTTGCGCTGCTGGCCGATGAACTGCCCGCGATCGTCAACTCGGTTTAGATGAGTCGGTGACCACAGCCACACACGACGACGACGCCTCCTGGCTGCAGTCGCTTCTAGACAGCCATCGGCCCGATCCCGAACCGATTACCGGCCGCTGGGCACTCGGGGTCGGCGACATGATCGCGAATCACTCGCTGACGCCGAGCAAGCTGCGCGGACTGGTCCGAAAACTCAACTATTTCGGTGGCGTCGCGATCAGTGAGGATACGGTCGAGTTCGACGGTGACAAAGTCGAATGGGCCGACGTCGAAGAAGTCCGCACTCGCAGCCTCATCGAGTACATGTTCACGGGCGGCCTGGACAGCCAGATCGACAAGCTGCCGGTGCCGTGGTTCCCGTTCCGCCGGAAGGTCATCGGCGCTATCTCACGCGCAGCGCTCACCCTGCTGCTAGCCGCGGCGAAACAGCAGCTCGAGGGCGGCGCGATGGACATCCGCATACCGGCCGAGGTGCACTACCGCGGCATGTTGCGCTCCCGCGAGCTCACGCCCGGCATGCTCGCCGCCCTGATCCTGGCCGACCCCGCTGTGCGCGCCTGCTTCGAGGCGACCGCGCAGGCCCACGGCGTCACGGTGTTACCCGCGGAGGACGACGTCATGGAGGACGCCGACGAGCGGGCCGAGCAGATCAAGTCGATGCTGGCCAAGCTCCAGGACCGCCTGCACTAGCGATTAGACGGCGACCAGATCGTCGGCGTGGACCGCCGGACGGCGCATCTCGGCGGGCAGATCCGACGTCGAGCGGCCCAGCATCGTGGCCAACTCCGCGTGGTCGTAGGCGACCACGCCGCGCGCCACCATCGTCGCGTCGTGCGAGCGCAACTCGACGACATCACCGCCGAAGAAGCGGCCCGACACCGCGGTGATGCCCGCCGGCAACAGTGACCGCCGCTGCTTGACGACGGCCCGCACCGCACCATCGTCAAGCGTGAGCGCCCCGGATGCCTCGGCCGCGTAGCGGACCCAGAACCTGCGCGCCGACATGCGCTCGGGGCGCGGCGCGAACACCGTGCCCACCGACGCGTCGACCAGCGCAGTCGTTGCGTCGGAAGCGGCGGCCAACAACACCGGAACGCCGGCATCGGCGGCGAGCAGCGCCGACGAAAGCTTCGACGCCATCCCGCCGGTACCCAGGTGACTGCTCCGCCCAGCGACGACACCATCCAGATCTGCGGGCTTGGACACCTCGGAGATGAAGCGCGCGTTACCCTTTCGCGGATCAGAGTCGTATAGGCCGTCGATGTCCGACAACAACACCAACGCGTCGGCCCCGACGAGATGGGCAACCAGCGCGGAGAGTCGGTCGTTGTCGCCGAACCGGATCTCGTTCGTGGCGACGGTGTCGTTCTCGTTGACGATCGCGACCGCGTGCAGCGCGCGCAGGCGGTCCAGCGTGCGCTGAGCGTTGGTGTGCTGTACACGCATCGAGATGTCGTGCGCGGTCAGCAGCACCTGTCCGACGGTGCGGTTGTAGCGCGCGAACGCCGTGTTCCACGAGTTGATCAGAGCGACCTGTCCGACGCTGGCCGCCGCCTGTTTGGTGGCGAGATCGGCGGGCCGCTTGGACAGCCTGAGCGGTTCGATACCGGCGGCGATCGCACCGGAGGACACGATCACCACGTCCGAACCGGCCTTCATGCGCGCCTCGATCGCGTCGGCCAGGGTCGCCAGGCGTGCGACGTCGAACTCGCCGGACGGTGTGGTCAGCGCGGTCGTACCGATCTTGACGACGATGCTGCGTGCGGTCCGAATGGTTTCCCGATGGGTCACGACTCACCGCCGGGGCGCCGACGCGCCTTTCGTGCGGCCTTGCGCTCGTCGGCGCCGACCCGTTCGGTCTGTTCCAGCCGGATGTCGGTGCCACGCCCCGTCATCGTCACGTCGATACCCGCCGGCGTCTGCGGTTCCCAGTCGAACGTCATGTCGCCGATGGTGACCGCGCAGCCGGGTTTGGCGCCAAGGCGCAGCAGTTCGTCTTCCACGCCGAGCCGAGCCAGCCGGTCGCCGAGGTAGCCGACGGCCTCGTCGTTGGTGAAATCGGTCTGAGCGATCCACCTTTCGGGCCGTGCACCGCGTACGACGAAACCGCCGTCACCGTCGGATTCCACGGTGAAGCCGCTCTCATTGACCGGGATCGGCCGGATAACCGGCCTGCGAGGCACGGCAGCAGGCTGCGCCGCGCGATACGCGGACACCATATCCCACAGCGCAAACGTCAACGGCCGCAATCCCTCTCGCGACACCGTGGACACCTCGAACACCGGCCAGCCGAACTTGCGCGCGACCTCCTCGTGAACGAAGTCAGCGAGCTCGCGCGCGTCCGGCACGTCGATCTTGTTGAGCACCACAGCACGCGGCCGCGATGCCAGGTCGCCCAGGGTTGTATCGCCCTGCAGCGTCGGGGTGTACGCGGCCAACTCGGCCTCGAGTGCCTCGATGTCAGAAACCGGATCACGGCCGGGTTCCAACGTCGCGCAGTCGACCACGTGCACCAGGACCGCGCACCGCTCGATGTGACGCAGGAACTCCAGGCCGAGGCCACGTCCCTCCGAGGCGCCCGGGATCAGACCAGGGACATCGGCAACCGTGAAGGTGTGCTCCCCCGCCGACACCACGCCGAGGTTGGGCGTCAGCGTGGTGAACGGATAATCGGCGATCTTCGGCTTGGCCGCCGAAATGGCCGAAACCAGCGAGGACTTACCCGCTGAGGGGAACCCGACCAGGCCGATGTCGGCGACGGTCTTCAGCTCCAGAGTGAGATCGCGAATCTGCCCCTTTTCACCGAGCAGCGCGAATCCCGGGGCCTTACGCGCACGGGAGGCCAGAGCGGCGTTGCCGAGCCCGCCGCGACCGCCTGCCGCGGCGTCGAAACGGGTGCCCGCACCCACCAGGTCGGCGAGCAGCCGTCCCTTCTCGTCGAGCACCACGGTGCCGTCGGGGACCTTGACCTCGAGGTCGGCGCCTGCGGCCCCGTCCCGGTTGCCACCCATGCCCTGCTTGCCGGACGGCGCGTCGACATGGGGATGAAAATGGAAGTCGAGCAGAGTGTGCACCTGCGGATCGACGACCAACACGACACTTCCGCCGCGCCCACCGTTGCCGCCGTCGGGTCCCCCGAGTGGTTTGAACTTCTCGCGATGGACCGACGCGCAGCCGTTACCGCCGTTGCCCGCCTTCGCGTGAATCACAACGCGGTCGACGAACCGGGGCATCGGACTTCCTTTCCATACGAGTGTGAAGCTACTGCGAGAATTCAGCCGAGAATTCGCAGTAGCTCACATTCGCGGCAGGAAGTTACGCCTCCGAAGCGACCGGTCGCACGACGCTGACCGTCTTGCGGCCACGCTTCTTGCCGAAAGTGACCGCACCGGGAGCGGTGGCGAACAGGGTGTCGTCGCCGCCACGCCCGACGTTGACGCCGGGGTGGAAGTGAGTGCCGCGCTGGCGGACGATGATCTCGCCGGCCTTGACGATCTGGCCGCCGAATCGCTTGACGCCGAGCCGCTGGGCGGCTGAGTCGCGACCGTTACGTGAGCTGGAAGCGCCCTTCTTGTGTGCCATGTGTCGCCTCCTACTACTTGATTCCGGTGACCTTGAGGACCGTCAGCTGCTGACGGTGCCCTTGCCGCTTGTGATAGCCGGTCTTGTTCTTGAACTTGTGGATGCGGATCTTGGGACCCTTGGTGTGCTCGAGCACCTCACCGGTGACGGCGACCTTCTCCAGGTCCTTGGCAGCGCTCGTGACGTTCGCACCGTCGACCACCAGGGCGACGGGCAGCGACACCTTCGCACCGGCCTCGGCGTCGAGCTTCTCGACCTTGACCACGTCGCCGACCGCGACCTTGTACTGCTTACCGCCGGTCTTGACGATCGCGTACGTGGCTTTCTCGCCTGCCATCAGTCCTTCTTCTTCTCGTCTCTGGGCGCGCGCTACCGGTGGCTGCGCATGTCTGGGTTTCCGGGTCTTTCCTGGTCGGCGGCCGCAGGGCCTGGCGACAACTGCTCAAGATTACTTGAGCCGCGCGGCGAGGGTCAAATCACCGCAGGTCACGCCGCCAGCCAAGTCAGCGCCTGGTCAGTCCTCGTTGATGGGCGGACCTGCGGGCCTGGCGGCGGCGCGGCGACGGTGCCGACCGGCCGGAACGATGACCCGAGCTGGCGCAGGTTCCTCGAAGTCGTCCGAGTCATCCTCATCGGTGTCCTCGTCGTCTTCGTCCTCGTCGTCAGAGTCGTCCTCGTCCTCGTCCTCGTCAGAGTCGTCTTCGTCCTCGTCGTCAGAGTCGTCGTCATCCTCATCGGAGTCGTCGTCATCATCCGAGTCGTCGTCGGAATCGGCCCCGATGACCTCGATATCGTCGTCTTCGGACTCCTCGTCGTCGTCATCCAGGTCGATGTCGTCCTCATCGGACTCGTCGTCATCCGAATCGTCATCGGTGTCGTCGAAATCGTCTTCCGAATCCTCCCCGGGGGCCCCGGCGACGGCTTCGCGGATGGTTTCCGAATCCACTTCGGCGACTTCCTCGGGGGTGGTCTCCGAGTCGGTCTCGTCCTCGTCGTCCTCATGACGACCGTTGGCGGCGGCCATCGCCTTGAACATCGGATGCTCGCCGGCGGGATGCGACGGCACCTTGGCGACCGGAACGTCTTCGGCCTTGGCGCCGCGCTTTCCGCGCTTGCCACGACGCCCGCCGCCGGCCTCGGCCTTGCGGCCGCCGTTGGACGTCGAGTCGACGGGATCTCCGTGCAGCAGGATTCCCCTGCCGCCGCACTCCGAGCAGGTCGTCGAAAAGGCCTCAATCAGGCCGGTGCCCAACCGCTTTCGCGTTAGCTGCACCAATCCCAGCGACGTCACCTCGGACACCTGATGACGCGTACGATCTCGTGCCAGCGCCTCGGTCAGCCTCCGCAGCACGAGATCGCGGTTGGACTCCAGCACCATGTCAATGAAGTCGATGACCACGATGCCGCCGATATCGCGCAGCCTCAGCTGGCGCACGATCTCTTCCGCGGCCTCGAGGTTGTTGCGCGTGACGGTCTGCTCCAGGTTTCCACCCGAACCGGTGAACTTGCCGGTGTTCACGTCGACGACCGTCATGGCCTCGGTGCGATCGATGACTAGTGTGCCACCGGATGGCAGCCACACCTTGCGGTCCATCGCCTTGGTCAGCTGCTCGTCGATGCGGTGCACCGCGAAAACATCCGGGCCGTCAGCGGCCGCCGTCTCATACTTGCTCATCCGCGGAACAAGCTCGGGTGCAACCGAATTCACGTACTCGTTGATGGTGTTCCAGGCCTCGTCACCCGAGACGATGAGACCGGTGAAGTCTTCGTTGAACAGGTCGCGGATGACCTTGACCAGCACGTCGGGCTCTTCGTACAGCGCGACGGCGGCCCCGGCCGCCTTCTTCTTGGTCTCGGCGGCCTTGTCTTCGATCTGCGTCCAACGTTCCTGCAACCGGTTGACGTCGGTGCGGATGTCTTCTTCCTTGACGCCCTCGGACGCGGTGCGGATGATCACGCCCGCCTCGGGCGGCACGACCTCGCGGAGGATCTCCTTGAGCCGCTGCCGTTCGGTGTCGGGCAACTTGCGGCTGATACCGGTCGACGACGCGCCAGGCACGTAGACGAGGTACCGGCCGGCCAGCGAGACCTGCGTGGTCAAGCGAGCGCCCTTGTGTCCGACCGGGTCCTTGCTGACCTGCACAACGACGTAGTCACCCGGCTTGAGGGCCTGTTCGATCTTCCGGGCGGCTCCGCCGAGACCGGCTGCCTCCCAGTTCACTTCGCCGGCGTAGAGCACGCCGTTGCGTCCGCGACCGATATCGACGAACGCCGCCTCCATCGAGGGCAGCACGTTCTGCACGATGCCCAGATAGATGTTGCCGACCAGCGACGCCGACGCTGCCGATGTCACGAAATGTTCGACGACGACCCCGTCTTCAAGTACGGCGATCTGCGTGTAGCGCGCACCCTCGTGTGGCGGCTCGGTGCGGACCTTGTCGCGCACGACCATCATCCGCTCGACGGCTTCGCGGCGGGCGAGGAACTCCGCCTCGCTCAGGATCGGCGGGCGGCGCCGGCCGGCGTCGCGGCCGTCACGACGGCGCTGCCGTTTGGCCTCCAGCCGGGTCGATCCGCTGATGCCTTGGATCTCGTCGCCGCCGGATTTCGAGGATTTATCGCCACGGCCCGACTTACGTGGCTCGCGCTCGTGAACGACGGTGTTCGGCGGATCGTCCGACGATCCGTTGTCGCTGTCGTCCCCGGAGCCGGATTTGCGGCGACGGCGCCGACGGCGGCGGCGCGTGCTGCCGTCACCACCCGCGCTGTCGTCATCTCCGTTGTCGTCGTCGGAGTCGTCGGAATCGTCCGCGTCGTCTGAATCGTCGCCGGGCTCCTGGCCTCGGCCTTCGGAGTCGTTGTCGTCGGAGTCGTCGCCGTTCTGTTCGCCGCGTCCCCGCCCACGCCCACGACGTCCGCGGCGCCTGCGCCGGCCCGAGGGCTGCGCAGACTGCTCGTCGTCGGAATCGGCCCCGGATTCGTCGCTGTCATCGTCGTCGTCATCGTCGTCGCCGGCGTCGTATTCGAACCGGATCGGCTGGGGTGCCATGAACAGCGGCTGGTAGTGGGCGCGCTCGGGTGCTTCCTGGGGGGTGTCGAGCATCAGCCGGGACTTCGGCTCGTCATCGTCGGCCTCGGCCGATGGCTCCACCTGGGCTTCTTCTGCCCGGGCTTCCTCGGCAACCGCGTCGTCGACAGCCACCGCACCGACGCCTGGGTCGGTCTCCTCAGGCTGCTCAGCGGGCGGTGGGACGGTCAGCGTCTCCGGCTGAACATCCTCCGCGGGCTGCGATTCTTCTGATAGGGCTTCGGTATGGGCATCTTCGGCCACGTATTCTCCTTTAGCCCCCGGGCGCGTCGTGTTTGACGCGGCCACGCGAGGGCTTCCGCTATTGACCCGGGTTCACTTCGCCCGAGCTTGTTATGGTCTCGCTCCGATCAATCCCCTGGTTGGGGACCGTCAGTGCCGGTCTGAATGATGGCTGGACGGTCTGCGCCGCACCGCGCGTGGCGATGGTCGCGCACGTCAAAGTCTTCATTCGGGCATCCGCCCGCTGGTTAATCGGCCGGTTACCCGCGCCCAGTATCCCACATCACGCCGCTCCACCAGACCAAGCTGGCCGAGCTGGTTGTTTGCGGGCGCTATGCGCCAGGGAACCAGAGCTCGATTTCGCGGGCGGCGGACTCCGGCGAATCCGAGCCGTGCACCAGGTTGTCCTGGGTGATCAGCGCAAAATCGCCACGGATCGTGCCCGGTACGGCCTTCTCGACGGGGTCGGTTCCGCCGGCAATCTGGCGAAATGCCGCGATGGCGCGCGGGCCTTCCACGATGGCTGCGACAACGGGCCCGGAGGTGATGAACTCCAACAGCGACCCGAAGAAGGGCTTGCCGTCGTGTTCGGCGTAGTGCTTGCGGGCCAGCTCGTCGCCGACGACCTGTAGTTGCAGGGCGGCAACCGTCAGGCCTTTCCGTTCGATTCGGCTGAGAATCTCGCCGATCAGCTGTCGCTTGACGCCGTCGGGCTTGATCAATACGAGGGTGCGCTCAGTCGGCTCGGTCACGCCGGCCAGCCTAGCTGGACTGGTCGGGTGGGCCCTGCTGGCCGGGCAGCAATCCGCGCTTCTGCCTGCGTAACACCTCGAACCGCAGATAGGCGATGAGCAGCCACACCCCGAGGAAAACCAGGCCGATGAAGCCGATTGCGCCGTGCACGACGACACCGGCTATCAGCACCAGCTGCAGCGCCAGGTTGGCCCAGATGGCCCACGGGCGGCCCTGAATTCCGGCGAACAGCACCAGCACCACAGCCAGCCCGATCAGATACCCGCCGCTGGCCGCCGTCAGTCCGCCACCGATGCGCGCCACCACCGGCAGCGCGAGCAGCACGACAATCGCCTCCAGGATCAGCGTCCCTGCCATCACGCCGCGAAAGCTCTTCCAGGGATCGGGCTGGCCCTGCGGTTGCTCAGTCATTCGGGTTCCCTGCCGAACAGCGTCCGCGCCGCGCCTGCCGTGACGACCGAACCGGTGATCACCATGCCGACCCCTCCGAAGCCGCCGAGGCCCTCGCCTTCATTTCCGGCCTCCTCGACGAGCGCGGTGGCGGTCTCGATCGCATCAGCCAACGTCGGCGCGGCAATCACCCGTTCCGGTCCGAAACGCTCCTCGGCGCGGATCGCCAGCGCCTCGACCTCCAGCGCCCGCAGTGAACCGTTGTGCGTCACCACGATCTGATCGAGTACGGGTTCGAGAGCGGTGAGAATCCCGTCGACGTCTTTGTCGGCCATCACCGACACGACGCCGACGAGGAACCGGAAGTCGAACTCCTCCTGCAATGCCTGTGCCAATGCGCCGGCACCGGCGGGATTGTGCGCGGCATCGATGAAAACCGTTGGTGCACTGCGCAGCCGCTCGAGCCGGCCGGGACTGGTAACGGCGGCGAAGCCGGCGCGCACCGTGTCGACGTCGAGCTGGCGCTGTGCGCCTGCGCCGAAGAACGCCTCGACCGCGGCGAGCGCCACCACCGCGTTATGTGCTTGGTGCTCACCGTGCAGCGGCAGGAAGACCTCGCTGTACACCCCGCCGAGGCCCTGCAATTCCAGCAGCTGACCTCCGACGGCGATCTGCCTGCCGAGCACCGCGAACTCCGAATCCTCGCGTGCCACTGCGGCATCGGCCTTCACCGTCTCGGCCAGCAGCACCTCCATCGCCTCGGGTACCTGGCGGGCGATCACCGCAACCGTGCTCAGATCTGTGCCCGACGGCACTGGCTCCTCCGCCTGCTTCTTGATGACCCCAGCCTTTTCGCCCGCGATCTCGGCGATGGTGTCACCCAGGTACGCGGTGTGGTCCACCCCGATCGGGGTGATGACGGCGACGGGCGCGTCGACGATATTGGTGGCGTCCCAGCGGCCGCCGAGGCCGACCTCGACGACGGCCACGTCGATCGGTGCGTCGGCGAAGGCGGCGAACGCCATTCCGGTGACGACCTCGAACTTGCTCATTGCAGGTCCGCCGGCCGCTTCGGACTGCTGGTCGACCAGTTGCACGAAAGGTTCGATCTCACGGTAGGTCTCGACGTACTTCGCGGGACTGATCGGTCGCCCGTCGATCGAGATGCGTTCGACGGCCGACTGCAGGTGCGGGCTGGTGGTGCGGCCCGTGCGGCGGCTGAACGCGGTCAACAGGGCGTCAACCATCCGCGCCACCGACGTCTTGCCGTTCGTCCCGGCGATATGGATCGACGGGTACCCGCGCTGCGGCGAGCCGAGCAGTTCCATCAGCGCAGCGATGCGGGCCGTGCTCGGTTCGAGTTTCGTTTCCGGCCAACGCTGATCGAGCAGATGCTCGACCTGGAGCAGCGCCGCGACCTCGTCCGGGGTTGGGTCGCTCATGGCACTCTGTTCTTCGCGCAAGCGCTCATCACCCCAACCCGGCGAGCCGGGCCGTGATCCGGTCGACCTCTTCGGAGGCCACCTGCTGGCGGTTACGGATCTTGTCGACGACGTCGGCCGGGGCCTTGGCCAGGAACGCATCGTTGTTGAGCTTGCCCTCGGTGCCCTTCAATTCCTTCTGCGCGGCGGCAAGATCCTTTTCTAGCCTGCGCCGTTCGGCGGCGACGTCGACGGTGCCCGACGTGTCCAGTTCCACGACGATCGTGGCCTGCGACAGTCGCACCTCGACCGCAGCCGACGGGGTGAAGCCGTCTTCGGCCTCGGTCAGCCAAGCGAGCGCGGCGACCGCGGGCAGTTGCGCTTCGAGGCCCGCCTTCGCGACATCGGAGAGCCGTGCGGGGACCCGCTGCCGGTCGTTGAGGCCTTGGTCGCTGCGGAATCGCCGAATCTCGGTGATCAGCTTCTGCATGTCAGTGATCCGCTGTGTCGCAACCTGATCCGGCGCGAACCCCGACGGCTGCGGCCAGTCGGCGATGACCAGCGACTCACCACCGGTCAGCGTCTTCCACAGCACCTCCGTGACAAACGGCATGACCGGGTGCAGCAGTTTGAGCAGCGCGTCGAGCACCGCCGCCAGCACCGCAGTGGTGTGGGTGATGCCGTCGGCGAGCTGCACCTTCGCCAGTTCGACGTACCAATCGCAGAACTCGTCCCAGGCGAAGTGGTACAACGACTCGCACGCGCGGCTGAACTCGTAGCTGTCCAACGACGAATCCACCTCGGCGCGAACTTCTTCCAACCGCCCGAGGATCCACCGATCGGCATCGGTCAGCTGGCCGGCGTCGGGCAGCGGCGCGGGCGCCGCGCCGTTCATCAGTGCGAAACGGGTTGCATTGAACAGTTTGGTGGCGAAGTTGCGCGACGCGCGCGCGTGGTCCTCACCGATGGACAGGTCGCCGCCCGGGCTCGCACCACGGGCCAGGGTGAAGCGCAGCGCGTCGGCCCCGAACTTGTCGACCCAGTCCAGCGGATCGATACCGTTGCCGCGCGACTTGCTCATCTTGCGGCCGAACTCGTCACGGATCAGCCCGTGCAGGAAGACGTTCTCGAACGGCACTTGCGGCCCGCGCGTCCCGCCGCTCGTGATGGCGGGATCGTCGGCGACGAAGGTGCCGAACATCATCATCCGCGCCACCCAGAAGAAGAGGATGTCGTAGCCGGTGACCAGAACCGTTGTGGGATAGAACTTCTCGAGTTCTTTCGTGTTATCGGGCCAGCCCATCGTGGAGAACGGCCACAGCGCCGAGCTGAACCAGGTGTCGAGCACGTCGGGATCCTGCTCCCACCCCTCGGGCGGGGTCTCGTCGGGACCGACGCACACCATGTCACCGTCGGGACCGTGCCAGATCGGGATGCGGTGGCCCCACCACAGCTGTCGGGAGATCGTCCAGTCGTGCATGTTGTCGACCCAGGCGAACCAGCGCGGCTCCAGGCTCGGCGGGTGGATCACGGTGCGATGGTCACGCACGGCATCGCCCGCGGCCTTGGCGAGCGATTCCACCTTGACCCACCACTGCAACGACAGTCGCGGTTCGATGGGTTCGCCGCTTCGTTCGGAATGCCCGACGCTGTGCAGGTAGGGCCGCTTCTCGGCAACGACGCGTCCTTGTTCGGCCAGCGCCTCGCGGACCTTGACACGCGCTTCGAAGCGGTCCAGACCGTCGAATTCGGTTCCGGTGTCGGCGATCCGGCCCTTGGTGTCCAACATCGTCGGCATTTGCAGCTGGTGGCGCAGACCGATCTCGAAGTCGTTGGGATCGTGTGCGGGGGTGACTTTGACTGCACCCGTGCCGAACTCGGGGTCGACGTGCGTGTCGGCCACAATGATGATGAGGCGATCATCCATAAACGGGTGCGGCAGGGTTTTACCCACCAGATCGCGGTAGCGGTCGTCGTCGGGGTGCACTGCGATCGCGGTGTCGCCCAGCATCGTCTCCACGCGGGTCGTCGCCACCACGATGTGCGGTTCGTCGTCGTTGAGCGAGCCGTAACGGAACGACACCAGCTCGCCTTCGACGTCCTCGTACTTGACCTCCAGGTCGGAGACGGCGGTCTCGAGCACCGGTGACCAGTTCACCAAGCGCTCGGCGCGGTAGATCAGTCCCGCGTCGAACAGCCTCTTGAAGATCGTGCGCACCGCGCGGGACAGGCCATCGTCCATGGTGAACCGGTCGCGACTCCAGTCGACGCCGTCACCCAGACGTCGCATCTGCCCGGCGATCGTGCCGCCGGAGTCGTGCTTCCAGTCCCAGACCTTGTCGATGAACAGCTCGCGGCCGAAGTCCTCTTTGGTCTTGCCGTCGACGGCGAGCTGCTTCTCTACGACACTCTGGGTCGCGATGCCCGCATGATCCATTCCGGGCAGCCACAGCACCTCGAAGCCCTGCATGCGTTTGCGTCGCGTCAGCGCATCCATCAACGTGTGGTCGAGCGCGTGGCCCATGTGCAGGCTGCCGGTCACATTCGGCGGTGGGAGGACGATCGAGTACGGCGGCTTCTCGCTCGCAGCGTCGGCCTTGAAGTAGCCGGCATTGACCCAGCCCTCGTACAGATCGCTCTCGACCGCGCCGGGGTCCCAGGATTTGGGCAGGGCGTCAAGGCCGGGGTGGGAGCTGTCGGTCACCGCGCCATTCTATGAAGTCCAGCGTGGCGGCCGTTCAGGTGGATTGCCGGGCGCACGACATTCCGGTCGACCGCCTACTTCTTGCCCCCGAGCAGACCGCCGAGAATCTCGCCGATCGGGTTGCTCTGACCGCCGCCGCCGCCCAGCACGCTGCCCAGGATGCTGCCGAGTGGGTTGTTGCCACCGCCACCGCCACCACCACCGGCACCGCCGAGGATGCTGCCGAGGATGTCGCCGAGGCCTCCCCCGCCGCCCGCGGGCGCCTGCTGAGTATCGGCCGGCGCCGAACCCTTGGTGAGTTGCTTGCCGATGTAGGCCAGCACGATGGGCGCCAAGATCGGCAGCAGTTGCTTGATCAGGTCGCTGCCGCCGGCGCCCTGACCGGACAACGCGGAAGCCACTGCCCCGCTGTCGTTACCGCCGAAGATCTTCGCGACGTACTGGTCGCCCTGCTTTTCGTCGACTTGGTCGACGCTGACGCCGCCGTCGAGCAGACCGCTCGCACCTTGCTGCTCCACGGCGGATTCGAGGTCGCTCGAGTCGATTTGATTTGCCTGGACGTTCTCGGCCACACCACCGACCAGCGCTGGCACCAGGGTTCGAATCGCGTTGTTCACTTCGCCTTCATCGGCGCCGAGTTTGTTCGCAATGTCCTGTACCGGAATTTGTGCGAAGAGCTCATCGAGACCAGCCATTACCTGCCCACCTTCGTCGCTGGGATACACATTGATGTGGTCAAAACTAGTCGAAACGATCTTGGTGCACAGGCGTTCGGTATCGCGCAGATCAATTCAGTCGCGTTGTCTCCAAGCGCACTTCGGCGGCGGGGAATCGCGCCAGCAACGCATCACCCATCGCCGCTGCGGGGGTCAGGACACCGCGCAGATCGGATAGGCGGTCACGATCGAATGCCAGCGCCAACGCGGACTCTCCCAGCAGCACCGACGTGGCCTTGTATCCCGGGTCGCCCTTCTGCGACATGGTCGTCCGATAGCGCGCACCTGTCGTCGTCGTCGTGTACGTCTCGATGGTGTAGTGGCCGCGGTCGCGGGTGCGGTCGCTCGGACCCGCGCCCGGCTTCGGCAGCACGCGGTCGACGAGGGCGCGCGGCAGCCGGTTGAAGTAGCGGCTGCCCAGTTCCATCGTGGCGCGGTTGCCCGCCGTGAACAGTGCTGAGACCACCGGCGCGGCGACTGATCTGCCCATGCTCAGCTGCTCGCCGTATTCGAGACGCCGCCCGTAGGCATAGTCTAGTAATGCGTTGCTGCGTCGGACGATTCGCGTGTTGACGGGCGCCATCGCGAACGGCCCGACCCAGTAGCCGTCCAACTCCGGGGCGATTTCCCGGCCACGACGCCACCGCATATCGGGCTGGGCGCCGAGTTGCGGCTCGGCCGCGTGGTCGGGCGTGAGCGAATACGGGTCGTTTATCAAACGCCGTACCTCGGGGTCGTCCGACGCAGCGTCCATGAGCTCGACGAACGACGCGGCAGTGCCGCCCGACAGACCACCTGCCATGCGGCGCACCACGAAGTTGGTGTCGGTCAACCCTCCGGCACCGTCCTCTTCGACCCGCCGGTACAGCGCGAAAACAGTGAGATCAGAAGGGACGGAATCGAAACCACACGAGTGGACGATGCGAGCGCCGTTGTCGACAGCCTGTTTGTGACAGAGGTCGATGCTCTCGCGGACGAAGGTGGGCTCGCCCGTCAGGTCCGCGTAGTCGGTGCCCGCAGCCGCACACGCCGCCACCAGCGGAAGGCCGTAACGGGCATACGGCCCGACGGTGGTCACCACCACCTGCGTTCTGGCAGCCATCGCGTCCAAACTCGATGGGTCGGACGAGTCGGCGGCGATGACCGGCCACGACTGCGCGGCGTCACCGAGCGACCGCTTGACGTCGAGCAGCTTGTCCTGTGAGCGGCCCGCCAGCGCGATGCGGGCGTCACCGCCGGCCTTTGCCAGGTATGCGGCGGTCAGCTTGCCGACAAAACCGGTCGCTCCGTACAGGATGATGTCGAACTCGCGCTCCCCACTCATGGCCGCGACGCTACCCGAGCGTCTCCGGCAGTTCGACGTCCTCACCGAGCACGTGACGGCTGAGGAAAGCCGTCACGACCTGGTACCAGACTTTGGCGTGCTGAGGGGTGAGCACCCAGTGATTCTCCGACGGGAAGTACAGGAACTGGTGCGGGCTGGTGCCGTCATCGGCGGCGGGCAGACGCGACTCGGTGAGCAGTTGGTACCACAGGCGCAACGCCTCGCCGATGGGAACGCGATAGTCCTTGTCGCCGTGGATGACCAGCATCGGGGTGGCGATCTGGCCGACGCGTAGGTGTGGCGAGTTCTTCGCCGCCATCTCTGGGGTCATCTCCCGCACCCAGTAGTACGACGCGTCGGTGGTGGTGCCGAACTGGTCGAGCGCCCACAGACTCGCGTGCGTGATGATGGCATCGAACCGATCAGTCTGTCCGGCAACCCAATTGGCCATGTAGCCGCCGAACGATCCGCCCATCGCCGCGGTTCGGTCGGCATCCACGCGCGGGTGCGCACACGCCGCGTCGGTGGCGGCCATCAAGTCCTCGTACGGCGCGCCTCCCCACGCGCCCCAACCCCGCTGGATGAAGTCCTGGCCGTAGCCCGTCGACAACCCGGGATCCGGGAGCAGCACGGCGTAGCCCCTCGCGGCCAGCAACCACGGATTCCATCGCCACGACCAGGCATTCCAACTGCCGAGCGGGCCGCCGTGGATCCACAGCAGCAGGGGCGCGAGCGCATCACCCTCCGGCAACGCGAGCCATGAGCGCACCCGGGTGCCGTCGGTCGCCGTCGCCTCGAGCTCGGTCAGGGCGCCGGGTAATGCAGGCAAGTCGACGCAGGGCAACTCAGTGACCGCGCCGTCGGGATCGATGCGCACCGGATGCGGTGGCGCGGCGTAGGAACTGCGCAGTGCATACACCACCCCGCCGGGCGCGGTGTTGACATCGGTGTAGGTGTAGTCATCGTGCGTCAGCTGCATGACCGTGCCGTCGGTCGGGTCGATCGAGAAGACCGGTCCTCGACCGTCCTGGTCGGCCGTGACGATGAGCGTCGAGCCGTCGCGCGACCACTTCACCGACGTCACCCAACGGTCCCAGTCCGGCGCCACGTCGACCGGATCATCGCCGAAGCGCAAGTACTGCAGGGTGATTCGGGGCGCCTCTTCAGGTGTCGAATACGACTCGAGGGCAAATGCGATCGCCGATCCGTCCGGTGCGATCACGGGGCTCCACAGGTCGCCGAGGGGATCGTCGGCTATCACCGTCCGCTCGCCGCTGTCGGTATCGATACGCACGAGCACGGCGCGTTTGGCAGCTCCAACGGCCGGCTGCCGCCAGCTGGCGATCACGAACCGGCCGTCGGCGCTGACGTCGAAGTCCGTGTCCCACAACGCACCTCCCGGCGCTTCCGTGAGGTCCTTTGGCGCGCCGCCGTCGAGATCGGTGCCGAACAAGTGCGGTTCGCCTGGCCCGAGATCCTTGTCCCAGTGGCGAATCGGGTAACCGGTGTGCAGGATGGCGGTCACCTTGTTGTCCTTGCGCAGTTCCCGCAGCCGGCGATCGTCGTCGACACTGCGGGCGGACGGCATCGACGGCGCGCGCACCACGACAAGCTCCGCCTCGGTGGCGGTGCGCACCGCCTCGACCCCACCTGGCAATGCCAGCGCCTCGAACGCCTCACCACCCGCTGCGGGTAGGCGCCAGAGAGCCGCGGGCGCCTTGTCGTCGTCCTCATTGGGCCGGGCCGCGACGAATAACACGTCGCCATCCGCGGTGAACACGGGCGACGACTCACCCTTGGCGCCACGGGTCAGCCGCCGCGCCGGTTGCACGCCCGCGGGGTCGATCTCCCACACGGCGCTGACGTACTCGGTGCGCTTCTCGTTGAGTTCGGCGACGGTCGTGACGACGCGGCTCCCGTCCGCCGACACCGCCAGGCCCGAAACGCGCGGCAGCGCGATGTAGGCATCGAGGTCGTTGAATGGCGTCGGCTCGGTCATGCCCATGTTGGTAGCACACGCTCCGAGCCGCACCCTGAGTTTGATTTTCAAACTGACTCATGGCACGCTGGCAATATGACGTCGGCGCACGCGCTACCACTGGCGGACCTTCCCGGCCGGCCGTGCCCTATCGCGGCGGCGCTGGAACTTGTCGGAGAGCGCTGGGCACTGCTCGTCATCCGCGAGATCGCGCTGGGCGCCACCCACTTCACCGATATCGTGCGAGGCACCGGCGCACCCCGCGACCGCATCGCGGCCCGATTGAAGGCGCTGGAGCAGGCAGACGTCGTCGCCCGATTGCGGTACCAAAGCGCTCCCCCGCGTTATGAGTACCGACTCACCGAATCGGGCGAGGCGTTGATTCCCGTCCTCGACGCCCTGTTGGCGTGGGGCAAGGTGCACGCCGTGTCCCTCGACGATCCCGATCGCCAGCGCCACTACCCGTCAATGACCGCATCGAAGAACAAGCATTGAAGGACAACCGATGACCGCAGAACTCACCGATACCGACGCCAGTACCGACTGGGGTCCGCAACGGTCGAAGATCATCACATGGCACGAGCCGGGCCCGAGCACCGCCAAAGGCCTTACGATGGCGGGCCTCGACTACCTGCAGGCGATGGCCGACGGCCGTCTGCCGCAGCCGCCGATCAGCGGGCTGATGGAGTTCGCCATCGCCGAGGCCGAGCGCGGTCGTGTCGTATTCACCTGCAAGCCAGACGAATCCGCCTACAACCCAATCGGCGCGATTCACGGCGGGCTGATCTGCACCCTCTTGGACTCGGTGACGGGCTGCGCCGTCCACAGCACCCTGCCCGCGGGTAAGAGCTATACCTCGATCGAGATCAAGGTGAACTACCTGAAGGCGGTCCGCCTGAACAGCGGCGTCCTCACCGCCGTCGGCACGGTGGTGAAGAGCGGTTCGCGCGTCGGCTTCTCCGAAGGGGTCGTGACGGACGAGTCCGGCGCGGTCGTCGCCACGGCGACCAGCACGCTCCTCGTCTTCGACCTTTAGGCGCACACGCTACGTTCGACGGATGCCGAAGCGGATCCTGGTGATCGGTGCGGGCATCGCCGGACTGGCGACCGCCAACGCGCTCCAGCAGCACGGGCACGACGTCACTATCGTCGAGGAGCGCACCGACACGTCGTCGGGCGCGGGCATCAGCATCTGGCCCAACGCCTTGGCCGCACTCGACGAGATTGGTCTGGGAGACGCAGTCCGCGCTGCGGGCGGCCGGATCACCGGTGGGGCGATGCGCTGGCGCGACGGCACCTGGCTGCGCCACCCGTCACCGCAACGACTGGTCAAGGCGCTGGGCGAACCGCTGGTGGTGATCCACCGAAATGCCCTCACGTCGGTGCTGGCCGATGCGCTTGCCGAGGACACCCTGCAGTACGGGGTCGCGGCCCGCTCACTGGTCGCGACCGCCGACGGTGTGCACGTGAACATGTCGGACTCCACGACCATTCGGGCCGATGCGGTCGTGGGCGCGGACGGCACGCATTCGATGGTGGCGCGTCATCTCAACGGCCCCCTGGGCAATCGCTACGTCGGCTACACCGCGTGGCGCGGAGTGGCCGGTTGCACTATCGACCCCGAAGTCGCCGGCGAGGTCCTCGGCCCGGCCGTCGAGTTCGGCCACGTGCCCCTTGGCGGTGACAGCACCTACTGGTTCGCCACCGAACGCACACCGGAAGGGCGCCGCGCGCCGCAGGGCGAGCTGACTTACCTCATGGACAAGTTCGGAGGATGGGCCGAGCCCGTTCCCACCGTGCTGGCCGCGACCGACCCTGCCCAGGTGTTGCGCAACGACCTCTACGACCGCGATCCGGCGCGGCAGTGGTCGCGGGGGCCCATCGTGGCGGTGGGTGACGCGGCCCACCCGATGCGGCCGCATCTTGGTCAAGGCGGCTGTCAGGGGATCGAGGACGCCGCTATCCTCGCGTCTTTCGTACGCGGGGCCGACGATCTGGCCACCGCGTTCAGCCGATTCGCGGCGTTCCGTCGTCCGCGGGTGCGCTCGCTGGTG
Organism: Mycobacterium sp. NPDC051804; assembly: GCF_044452905.1. Classification (NCBI taxonomy): domain Bacteria; kingdom Bacillati; phylum Actinomycetota; class Actinomycetes; order Mycobacteriales; family Mycobacteriaceae; genus Mycobacterium; species Mycobacterium sp. NPDC051804. The sequence goes on from NZ_JBITCD010000007.1 coordinate 268,836, forward strand.
CGCGAGTCGAAGACGATCGGTCGGATTGTGAATTTGCCGCCGTTGCTCAGCGCCGCGGTGAGCCGGGCGAGCGTGCTGGGGCCCGAAGCGCTGGTCACCCGGCACTTGGCAACGGTGGCGGCCCGGTCGGCGTTCGCGCTCCCGACCGACCGCGATGTCCAGCCCGTCTGACTCAGCGACCGCCGAGCAGCGCTGCGCACATCTGGCGCGGGTTGATGAAGCCAAGGAGCGCACTGGACGGCATCGCCGAGCAGCCGCCCGTGGCGACAGGCACCGCCGGCATCGACGGCGCTGAACCGGGGGTGGTCCAGACGGCGGGCGAGGCGCCGCGCGGGCCGCACTTCGGCCAGGCCTTGAGCCCCTGGCTGCGCAGGACGTTCTCGGCGACCCGGATCTGCTCGGCGCGAGAAGCAGCCGCGGGATTGCCCCGTCCACCGTTGGAATTCCACGTCGCTTGCTTGAACTGCAGCCCGCCATAGTGGCCGTTACCGGAGTTGATGTTCCAGTTTCCACCGGACTCGCATTCGGCGATGGCGTCCCAGTTGACGGAATCCGCATTGGCGGTGGCAGTGGACATGGCCATCGGCACGATTGCGAGCACGCCTGAGATGGCGGCCGTCAACAATCCTTTGGCAACAAGCTTGGCAATCTTCATCTCTGCGGTCCTTCCCCGACCGTTGAACTCAAGGCCCCGCGTGAAGCGCTGCGCTCTCGCCGCTGCGGTTATCCGGTATTTCGGGTGAGGAAGGTCACGTGTTACGTATGCGTCAAGAGTTTTAATCGTTACTTAATTGGCGTAAGAGGTCTCTGAGAAAGAAGAGGCGGTGTCCAGGCTTTCCGCCCGGACACCGCCTCAACAAAGGACTTACTTACTAGCCACGCCCGCCACAGGACGGCCACGCGCCGATGCCCTGCGACTGCAGAACGTTCTCCGCAACGCGGATCTGCTCTTCACGGCTGGCGTTGTGCGGCGAGCCGCTGCCGCCGTTGGACTGCCAGGTGCCCATGGTGAACTGCAGGCCGCCGTAGTAGCCGTTGCCCGTATTAATCGCCCAGTTGCCGCCGGACTCACAAGCCGCGACCGCATCCCAGTTGACGCTGTCCGCACTGGCGGTGCCTGCCAGCGCCATCGGCGTCACGGCGAGCGCGCCGGCGAAGGTCGCCAGACCAATCGTCTTGCGGATGTTCTTCAACTTCGATCCTTTCGACGAGCGCGCGCCACCCTCACCCATGCGCGGACGCACGGGTTCATGCCTGTAACCAGGCCGGGGTTTTGGGCTGCACCGTCTCGGGTAGGTGCAGCAGTGGGAGACGTAAAGCGCCTCGCTGGACGATCACGCCCAGTGGCCGTCGACAGCGTCACGCCGTGCTGGCCCCACTCACACGCAGGTTCGTGGTTTTTGAAATTATTTGCTCCGTTTGGAACTCGTTAGGACCGTACAAACCGATTCGGCGAAAGTCATTTCGGTCAAGATCGTGTCGCGGTCAGATCACGGACTGATCACGGCCAACGAGGGTCAGCGTCCATGCAGGTCATCCGCGAGTTCCGGGAATCTGAGGATTTCACAGCTTCGGCGTGTCGCCGTGAGCTATCTCACTAGGTTTTTGTGACCCAGCGCACCACTCAGGCGGGTCTTCATATCTCCAGCTTTTGTGGCGAAACATCCAGTGCAAGTAGGCAAGTCGCTGGTAGATGCCAGTTTTGGCGAATTGGTTCGCTGCGAGCACCGATACCGCCGATCCGAAGCGTTTTTCCGTAATTACGCAGCAGCCCTTGATCTTTCCGTCATAGCATCGACGTGCGCGTATCAATCAGGTCATCCTTCCAGCCGACAGGGTTCGGGCCGGAAAAACTTTATATGCGTTGACTCGCAATATATTTCGATGCTTCGCGCGTCCCCGAATGGTGGATCGGCTACCGATAAAGTGCCAGCCTCAGCGCAGTCAGCGGTGGGCGCACGGTGAGCGGCACTCAAACCGGGCCGCATTTCACCTCTCGACGCTGCCTGAGAACGAAATTCGCGCCAGTTCATGCTGAAATTGGTGCTTACCAAGCCTCAAATGGATACGAAAGTAACTGTCGGCCAACAGAACTCATCCCACATCGGGCGCAACTCGACCATCCCGCTGAACCGGGCATCGCCGCTGAGGGAGCGACATATCACGCAGAAAATTCAGCGTAATTCGGTGCACCGAATTAGCGGCGGTACAAATCGAATTAGAAGTGGCTGAGTCTGAGAATTTGCTAGGCGATTCGCGAGGACGCAGTGGCCCGCAGCTCCGCGGCCGTGTTGACGTTGGTCAGCGACGCCTGTTCGGGCATGACCACCCGCTGCGTATCGACGCTCTCGACCAGAGCGCGCATGCTGCGCTCCCCCGCGTCGACCAGTTTGGACACCCGTTCATGCAAGCTCGTGCGGTAGATCCCGGCCAGGTAGTGCGATCGACCGTCCCACGGCAGCACGACGTCGGCCCCGAGTCGGACGGCCGGACCGACGAGCTCATCGATCAGGTCGGCGGACAGCAGCGGCATGTCGACGGCACAGACGAAGGCCAGTTCGAGGCCGGCTTCTGCGGCGGCCCGCAGCCCGCGGCCGGTCGCCAGCAGTGGTCCGACGCCGCGGACGTCATCCCGCAAGATGTGCGCGTCCAACGCAGGCAGGGCCTGCCCGGGGGCGGCGACGACGAACACCGGCGCGCATCGTGCGCTGACGGCAGTCACCGTTCGCTCGACCAGAGTCGAGCCGTCGAACATGGCGGTGGCCTTGTCGCGGCCCATCCGGCGGGATGCCCCGCCGGCCAGAATGACCGCTGCGAGCGGCACGGGGGACGTCACGCCGTTGAGATTAGTCGACGGTCCAGGTGTCCTTGCCCCGGAGCAGCGACTGCAACGCGGCCGTGTCGTGTGGCTTGGCATCGCGTGCCGACGCGAGCTGCTGTCGCGCGGCATCGTCGTAGGTCGGCTTGCTGACCTTCCGGAAGATACCCATCACCATATGGTCGAGGTTCTGCTCGGACAGCCGCGACAGCGCGAACGCGTACGCCGGATCCTCGAGTTGCGCGTCGTGGACGACGATCTCGTCGGCCGACACATCGGCGGTCTTGGCGACCTCGAGGCCGTAACCCGACTTGACGACGCAGTATTCGCCGTCGGCACCGAACGTGATCGGCTCACCGTGGGTCAGGTTGATGAGGCGCTCCTCGGCGCCCTCCTTGCGCAGCGCGTCGAAGGAACCGTCGTTGAAGATCGGGCAGTCCTGCATGATCTCGACGAGCGCCGCACCACGGTGCTCGGCGGCGCCGCGAAGCACCTCGCTCAAGCCCTTGCGGTCAGAGTCCAATGCGCGGCCGACGAACGTCGCCTCGGCGCCAAGCGCCAACGACACCGGGTTGAACGGATAGTCCAGCGAGCCCATCGGAGTGGACTTGGTGACCTTGCCCGTCTCCGACGTCGGCGAGTACTGGCCCTTGGTGAGACCGTAGATCCGGTTGTTGAACAGCAGGATCGTCAGGTTCACGTTGCGTCGCAACGCATGGATCAGGTGGTTGCCGCCGATCGACAGCGCGTCGCCGTCACCGGTGACGACCCACACCGACAGATCTTCGCGGGCCAGCGCCAGGCCGGTCGCGATCGTCGGCGCACGGCCGTGGATCGAGTGGAAACCATAGGTCTGCAGGTAGTACGGGAAACGGCTCGAGCAGCCAATACCGCTGACGAACGCGATGTTCTCGCGACGCAGCCCGAGCTCGGGCAGGAAGTTGCGGATGGTGTTGAGGATGACGTAGTCACCGCAGCCGGGGCACCAGCGGACTTCCTGGTCGCTGGTGAAGTCCTTCGACTTCTGCGGCTCGTCGGTCGTCGGCACCAGGCTGGTCCCAGCCGTCAGTCCGAGATCTGCACCAATCAGGTCGGTCATGCGATTGCTCCCACACCACTCTCGACGGTGGCTGCCGCCAGCCGCGCGAACTTGGCCTTGTCAATTTCCTTATCGCCCAACGTTCCGTCGAGCGCGGCGTCGATGATGCCCTCGACCTCGTCGGCGAGGAACGCCATACCTTCCACCTTGGTCACGGACTGAACGTCGACCAGATACTTGCCGCGCAGTAGCAGCGCCAGCTGGCCGAGGTTCATCTCCGGCAACACCACATTGGGATAGCGCCGCAGCACCTCGCCCAGGTTGGCGGGGAAGGGGCTGAGATTACGAAGGTGTGCCTGGGCCACTTTGATGCCGTTGCGGCGCGCGCGACGGCACGCCTCGCCGATGGGGCCGTAGCTGCTGCCCCACCCGAGCATCAGCAGTTCGGCATCGCCCGTCGGGTCGTCAACCTCGAGATCGGGCACCGTGATGCCGTCGACCTTGGCCTGGCGCAGACGCACCATGAGGTCGTGGTTCTTCGGCTCGTAGGAGATGTTGCCCGAGCCGTTGGCCGCTTCCAGCCCACCGATGCGGTGTTCGAGGCCGGGGGTGCCCGGAATCGCGAACTGCCGCGCGAGCGTCTCGGGATCGCGGGCGTACGGCTGGAACGGCTCACCGGACTTCGCGAAGGTGTGCTCGATCTTCTCGTATGTGCTGACGTCCGGAATCTGCCACGGCTCAGAGCCGTTCGCGATCGCGCCGTCGGACAGGATGACGACGGGAGTGTGGTAGTTGATCGCGATGCGCACGGCCTCGACGGCGACGTCGAAGCAGTCCGACGGCGACCGCGGCGCGACCACCGCGACCGGGGACTCACCGTTGCGGCCGAACAGGACCTGAAGCAAGTCGGCCTGCTCGGTCTTGGTCGGCAGACCCGTCGACGGACCACCGCGCTGCACGTCGATGACGATCAGCGGGAGCTCAGTCATGACCGCGAGGCCCATGGCCTCCGACTTCAGCGAGATACCGGGACCGGAGGTGCTGGTGACGCCCAGCGCACCGCCGTACGACGCACCGATCGCCGCGCCGATGCCCGCGATCTCGTCCTCGGCCTGGAAGGTCAGCACGTTGAAGTTCTTGTGCTTGGACAGCTCGTGCAGGATGTCCGACGCCGGGGTGATCGGGTACGTGCCGAGCACCACCTGCAGATCGCTGAGGTGCCCCGCCGTGACGATGCCGTACGCCAGCGCGGTGTTGCCCGAGATCTGGCGGTATTCACCGCTCTTGAGCTTGGCGGGCGAGACCTCATAGACGCTGCCCGCGAAGGCCTCAGTGGTCTCTCCGTAGTTCCAACCGGCCTTCAGCGCCAGCACGTTGGCCTCGGCGATATCGGGCTTACGGGCGAACTTCTCGCGGATGAACGCTTCGCTGTGCTCGAGCTCGCGGCCGTACATCCAGGACAACAGGCCGAGCGCGAACATGTTCTTGGCGCGTTGGCCGTCCTTCTTCGACGCGCCGATCTCTTCCACCGCACCCAGCGTCAGGGTGGTCATCGGGACGGCCTGCACGACGTAATCGGACAGCTCGTCGTTCTCGAGAGGGTTGCCCTCGTAGCCGACCTTGGCGAGGTTCCGCTTGGTAAATTCGTCCGAGTTCGCGATGATCAGCCCACCTCGGGGCAGGTCGGACACGTTGGCCATGAGCGCGGCGGGGTTCATCGCCACGAGGACGTCGGGTCGGTCGCCCGCGGTGAGGATGTCGTAGTCGGCGATCTGAATCTGGAACGATGACACGCCGGGCAGCGTGCCCTGTGGTGCGCGGATCTCGGCGGGGTAATTCGGTTGCGTCGCAAGGTCATTGCCGAAGAGCGCAGCCTCGGAGGTGAACCGGTCACCTGTGAGCTGCATGCCATCGCCGGAGTCGCCCGCGAAGCGAATGACGACCTTCTCGAGCTTCTGCCTGGCCGGGTTGGCCCCGTTGCCGTTGGCCCCCACTGCGACCGCCTTCCGTCCTAAGTCAAGCCGTTCCGGCGAACATCCTCGGAGTCGCGGTCGAAGCGACGCGCCGTCGTTGAACGTCCACAGAAATTTGATGTCACTGGCAGTACCGATTATGGCACTTCTCTTAGGTGGCCCTTCACCCGACTCGCGGAATACGCACAGGTAACCAACTATCGAACCCGCTGATCAGCGCCTGTGCCGACACCCGTCGTGAGACAAAATTGTGTTTTGCGTCACGTGGCACTGAGTGTCATTAATAAGGAAATTGCTACCGATCAGTAGCTCGCTGCTAGCACTCGCCCGATGTCTAGGGCGGCAGGTTGAAGGGCGTGATGACCTGGATCGGCACCGCGCGCGCCGGCTCCGCCGGCAACGCGCCCTGCTGCTGGAGTAGCAGCCGCATCGCCAGCCGCGCATCAGCGCGCAGATCGTTGTGCAGGACGACCGATATCCGGCCCTCACGCAGCAGTTTTCTGTTGTCAACGTCCAGATCGTGTGCGATGAACACGTGGCAGAGTCGTCCGAGGCGCTCGAACGCTGCGATGGTGGCGGTGTTGCCACCCCCGACCGAATAGACGGCTCCGACCTCCGGATGCCGCTCGAGCGCCTCCAGGACCAACCGCTCGTTGGTCGAGTCCAGACCGTCGCTGTCGCTGACCTCCACGATCGTTCGACCGGTGCCGCGCATCGCCGAGCGGAAACCGACCTCCCGTTCGCCCTCGCCGCGGAACACCGCGCGACTCAGCGTGATGAGGACATCCGACGGCGCCGATCCCAGCCACTCCCGCATCAGATAGGCCGCAGTCACCCCGGCCCCGTGATTGTCGATACCGACGTAGGCGCACCGCGCGCTGCCGGGAATATCGGTCGCATACGTCACCACCGGCACGCCGCTCTCGACAAGGCGATCGACGGCCTCGGCCACCTCGGGTTCGTCCTGGGCCTTGAGTACGACGCCGTGGCTGCCCCGGATCCGGCTGAGCGCCTCGACCATCTGTTCCGTCGACCCGGACTCCCAAAGATGGAATCGGGCGCGCAGCATCGCGGGAGCGAAGGCGGGTAGTTCGGCCTCGATGGCGGCGCGGAACGCATCAGAGAACCGCTCCGGCGTCTGCATCACGACATCGATGAGGTAGCGACGGCCGTTCAGGCGCAGCTGGGCACGCTGCTTGTCGAGATCCGCGATGGCCTGCTCGACCTCGGCCCTGGTATTCGCGCGGACGCCAGGCCGATCATTGAGGACGCGATCGACCGTGGCCTCGCTCAGCCCGGACTGTTGCGCGATCTCGCGGACCTTGTATCGGTGCGCCATCGGATTCCTGAGGTGTTTTTGATGGGTTTTTGGCGTTGATTGCGGTGACTGTCACAGCAAGACTAGCTGCCATGGCCGCACCGGTGAGGACGACGTACACGCCGTGGATCGACGAGTCCGAATGCCGGCTCGACGAATTCCGCGAGCAGGTGCTGTGCGATACCGAACGCGCCGACTACCCGAACGCCAGCGACGTGCGAAACAACGTGCTGGTGTATTCGGCGGCCGTGGTGGCCGATGCCGACCGGCGGGATTTGCAGTCGGAGTTGATCCGGGCGTTCGCCGACGGGCCCGGCGTGGTGGTCTTCGAAGACGCCTTCTCCCCCGACATCGTCGACCGCGCGAACGAGGGCTTCTTCTCGATCATCGCCGCCCAGCGCGACGCGGGTACCGCGGCGGGCGACCACTTCGGCAAGCCCGGTGCCAACGACCGCATCTGGAACGCGGCGCAGAAGCTCGCACTGCACGCTCCGGATGTGTTCGCCGAGTACTACGCGAACGACACCCTGGCCCTCGTCTGCCAGGCCTGGCTGGGCCCGCGCTACCAGGTCACCTCTCAGGTCAACGTCGTCAACCCCGGTGGCACACAGCAGGTCCCACACCGTGACTACCACCTCGGGTTCGTACCCGACGAGCATCTCGCGCAGTATCCCGCGCATCTGCACCGCACCTCGCCGGTTCTCACGCTGCAGGGTGCAGTGGCCCACTGCGACATGCCGGTCGAAAGCGGCCCCACGATGCTGCTGCCCGGTTCGCAGCGGTTCCCCGGCGGCTACATCGCGTTCAATCGGCCCGAGTTCGTGGAGTTCTTCGCCGATCATCACGTGCAGCTGCCGCTGAACAAGGGCGATGCGGTGTTCTTCAACCCGGCGTTGTATCACGGTGCGGGATCGAATGTTTCGGGTGACATCCGTCGGATCGCCAATCTGCTGCAGGTGTCCTCGCCGTTCGGCCGCGCGATGGAAGCGCTGGACCGCACGGCGATGGTCCGCGCGATCTATCCCGCACTGCTGGCGATGAAGGCGGCCGGACGGTCGCAGCGCGACCTCGTCAACGCCGTGGTCGCGACCGCGGAGGGCTACGCGTTCCCCACCAACCTCGACAGCGATCAACCCATCGGCAGCCTCGCCCCACCCAGTCAGGTGGACACGGTGCTGGCGGCGCTGGACGGAAACCTCAGCGTGGACGAACTCGACGTCGTCCTACGCGCCCAAGAAGAACGGAGAATTCCATGACCACCCTCGGCGTCATCGGATTGGGCCGCATCGGCGCCTTCCACACCGAAACCCTCTCGGGACTCGACAGCATCGATGGGCTGGTGGTCACCGACGAGCGGCCCGACGTCGTCGCGGCCGTCGCCGCCAAACACGGGGCGAAACCCGTTGATTCGGTCGAGGCGCTGCTGGCGTCCGGGGTGGACGGGGTCGTCGTGTCCGCCGCGACACCCGCGCATGCGGAGCTGACGCTGGCCGCGGTCGAGCGTGGCCTGCCCACGTTCTGCGAGAAGCCCATCGCATCCACGGCCGCAGAGAGCGCACGGGTTGCCGAGGCGATCGCGCGGTTCGGCGTACCGGTCCAGGTCGGCTATCAACGACGGTTCGACGCCGCGTTCGCGGCCGCCAAGCGCGCAGTCGACGACGGCTCGCTGGGCGCGCTGCATACGGTGCGCAGCACGACCATGGACCCGGCTCCCCCACCGATGGACTACATCAAGGGTTCCGGTGGCATCTTCCGTGACTGTGCCGTGCACGATTTCGACGTCCTCCGCTGGATCACCGGGCAGCAGGCCATCGAGGTATACGCCACCGGCAGCGTCCAGGGCGACCCGAAGTTCGCCGAGTTCGGTGATGTCGACACCGCCGCTGTGGTGGTCACCTTCGACGGCGGCGCGCTCGGCCTGGTCTCGGCGGCGCGGTACAACGCGCACGGCTACGACTGCCGCCTCGAGGTGCACGGCTTCCATGACACGGTGGTCGCCGGCTGGGACCAGGGTGTCCCCGTGCGGAATGTCGACCCCACCAACAGCTTTCCCGACGGACCGCCGCACCACTTTTTCATGGACCGCTTCACCGAGGCGTTCCGTGCGGAACTCAGTGCGTTCGTCGATGTGGTCAAGGGAAACGCCGCGCCGGCATGCACGGTCGCCGACGCGGTCGAGGTCGCATGGCTGGCCGAAGCGGCCGCCGAGTCGTTGCAGCGCCGCGTACCGGTGAGCATCAAGGAAGTGAGGTCACAGTGAACAATCTGAAGATCGCGGGCGCACCGATTTCGTGGGGCGTGTGCGAGGTACCCGGCTGGGGCCATCAACTCAGCGCCGAGCGGGTACTCGCCGAGATGCGCGAACTCGGGCTGTCCGCAACCGAATTGGGCCCCGAAGGCTTCCTTCCATCGGATCCCGACGAGTTGACGAGTGTCCTCGCGGCAAACGGCCTCAGCTGTGTCGGCATGTTCGTGCCCGTGTTGTTGCACGACGCCGACTACGACCCGCTGGCCGACATCGCGGGTCCGCTCGACGCGCTGATCGCGTGTGACGCCGATGTGCTCGTGCTGGCGGCGGCGACCGGCTCGGACGGATACGACTCACGGCCGACGCTCGATGACAGCCAATGGGCCACGCTGCTGGCCAATCTCGACCGGGTCGCCGCCGCGGCTGCCGACCGCGGTGCACTCGCCGTCTTGCACCCGCACGTCGGGACCATGGTCGAGACCCGCAGCGATGTGGACCGGGTGCTGGAGGGTTCGAGCATCAAGCTGTGTCTGGACACCGGCCACCTGCTGATCGGCGGGACAGATCCGCTGGCGCTGACGTTGCAGGTGCCCGACCGGGTCGCGCACGCCCATCTCAAGGACGTCGACGCTGCGCTCGCCGCTCGCGTGCAGTCCGGGGAGCTCACCTACACCGAGGCGGTGCGCGCAGGCATGTACACCCCGTTGGGTGCGGGTGACGTCGACATCGCGGGCATCGTTACGGCGCTGCGCGGCAACGGATTCGATGGCTGGTTCGTCATGGAGCAGGACACGATCCTGGACGACGAGCCCACCGACGAGGGGCCCGTGCGCGACGTGCGGACCAGCGTGGCGTTCATACACGATGTGAGCGGCCGCGTGTCGGTATGAGCTTGCGCATCGGCGTGCTCGGCGCGTCCCGCATCGCCGAGCCGGCGATCGTCGGGCCTGCACACGAGCTGGGCCACCGACTGGTCGCGGTCGCGGCCCGTGATCCGCAACGCGCTCAGGTTTTCGCCGACAAGTACGGCGTGGAACGCGTCGTGGCGTCCTACGAGGACGTGATCAACGACCCCGAGGTCGACGTCGTCTACAACCCGCTGGCGAACGCACTGCATGCGCCGTGGAATCTCGCGGCGGTGGCGGCGGGCAAGCCGGTGCTCAGTGAAAAGCCGTTCGCCCGCAACCGGACTGAGGCGGTGCGCGTCGCGGAGGCCGCCGACGCCGCGGGAGTTCCTGTGGTGGAGGCCTTCCACTACCTGTATCACCCGGTGACGCGACGCGCCCTGGAGCTGGCCGGTGACGGCACGCTGGGTGACATCACGCATGTCGAGGTGCGTATGGCGATGCCCGAACCGGACGACGGTGATCCGCGATGGTCGCTCGAGTTGGCCGGCGGCGCGCTGATGGACCTCGGTTGCTACGGACTACACGTCATGCGGCGGCTGGGTCAGCCGTCGGTCGTGCGAGCGCACGCGAAGGAACGCAGTCCGGGCATCGACGCGTGGTGCGATGTCGAGCTCGTCTTCCCCAGCGGTGCAACGGGCTTGAGCGCCAACTCGATGGTCGGCGACGACTATTCGTTCACGATTCAGATCGTCGGCACCAAGGGAGATGTTTTGGTGCACAACTTCATCAAGCCCCAAGCCGACGATCGCATCACCATCCGGACTCCGCTAGGCAGCACCGTCGAACATCTCGGCACGCGCACCTCGTACACCTACCAGCTGGAGGCCTTCGCCGCGCACGTCCTGCACGGCGCACCGCTGCCGGTGAACAACGTCGACGCGGTCGAGAACATGTCCTACATCGACGCCGCGTACCGCGCGGCCGGAATGGACCCCCGCTAGCTGCGTTCTTCAGCCGCGGCTGCATCGCGGCGCTCGTGCCACCTCAAACGGAGCATCAGCAGGCCCCGGTGCGCTCGCCAACCCGCAGACAGCGGGTCACGCCAGACCGGCGAGTGGCGGTTCGGATCGGGTTCGATGTGCACGCTTACATTGTGCCGCCTCGGCTGACCGCCGTCATTCGCGCCGCACTGGCTCCCGAGTGAACAGCGGCCGAACTGTAATAAGGAAAAGCCCCGCAACCTCGAGGGCTGCGGGGCGCCACCGCCGTCAGTTATGCGCCTTTACCACGCAATTCGTGCGACAGCGCCTCCAGCTCGTCACCACCTGCCATCTCCTGTGTCAGGTGCTCGAGTGTGATGTCGTCGTAGGTGCAGTCCAACTTCTGGCGACCACGGTTGAGCAGCACAAAGTGGTCACCGACCATGTGGGCGTGATGCGGATTGTGTGTGATGAACACCACGCCGAAGCCGGCCTCCTTCGCCGCGGAGATGTACTTCAGCACAACGCCGGATTGCTTGACGCCCAACGCGGCCGTCGGCTCGTCGAGGATCAGCACCCGCGCACCGAAGAACACGGCCCGCGCGATCGCCACACACTGGCGCTGCCCACCGGACAGTGAACCGATCGGCACGTCGACGTCGGGCAGATCGATGCCCATCTTCGACAATTCGGTCAGTGTGGTGGCACGCATAGCGTTGGAGTCCAAAGAGAACGGAAAGGACCTCTTGCGAATCTCCTGGCCAAGGAAGAAGTTACGCCATACCGGCATCAGCGGCACGACGGCCAGGTTCTGGTACACGGTCGCAATGCCCTTGGCCAGTGCGTCTTTCGGTGACGCGAGCCGCGCCGGCTCACCGTCGACCAGTAGCTCTCCCTCGCTCGGCGGGTGATAGCCGGCGATGATCTTGATCAACGTCGACTTGCCCGCGCCGTTGTCACCCAAGATGCCCGTCACCTCGCCGGCGTGGACGCGTAGCGAGATGTCCTTCAGCGCGGTGATGTTGCCATACATTTTGCCGACGTTCTTCAGCTCGACCAGTGGCACCTTGCCTCCGGACGGGGCTTCGTCGACAGGTTGATCAACAGTTGCGGTCATGGGTCACCTCTTCGCGGCGTAGTTGCGGAATGCGTTGTTGGCGATCACGGCGAACAGCAGCATCACGCCCATGAAGAACTTGAACCAGTCCGGTTCCCAGCCCGCGTAGACGATGCCCTGTTGCACCATGCCGAAGATGAACGCACCGATGGCGGCGCCGATGGCCGTGCCGTATCCGCCTGTCAGCAGACACCCCCCGATGACCGCGGCGATGATGTAGATGAACTCCTGGCCCACGCCCTGACCGGACTGAACCGTGTTGTACGAGAACAGCAGATGCATGCCCGAAAACCACGCCGCGAACCCGACGAACATGAAGAGCCCGATCTTCACGGCGGTGACCGGCACACCGACGGCACGCGCACTTTCCGCGTCGCCGCCGACGGCGAAGATCCAGTTGCCGATCTTCGTCTTGAACAACACGTAGGTGGCGATCAACGTGAACGCCAGCCACCAGAGCACCGTGATGCGCACCGGCACACCGAAGATCGTCAGCGTCGACGCGAACACCGCACGGGCGGAGTCCCACCCTTCCATATCGTTGACACTCGGTGTCGCCACAGCGCCCGAAACCCATTTGGTCACAGCGATGTTCGCTCCGGTCAACATCAACAGGGTCCCAAGCGTGATCAGAAAGCTCGGGATCTTGGTCTTCATCACCATGTACCCGTTGAAGAATCCGACGGCCAGCGACAGGATGAGCGCCAAACCCGCACCGGCCCAGAGGTTCAGGTGAAAGTTCCATGCCAGCATGGATGCGGCCAGCGATCCGGTGGTCACCGCGACACCGGCCGACAGGTCGAACTCACCGCCGATCATCAGCACGGCGACCGCGCACGCCATGATCCCGATGGTCGAGCTGCCGTACAGCACCGTCGCCAACGACTCGGCCGACCGGAATGGCGGCGCCATCACGAAGAAGAAGATGAAGATGACGACGGCGCCGATGCCCGCGCCCATCTCGGGGCGAATCAGCATCCGTTGGATACGGTTTCGCTCTTTGACACGTTCGTCGTGGACGACCTTGCGCTCGGTGAGATCGACCTCGGTACTGGTACTCATCAGCGAGTTCCACCCTTCGCATACTCGGCGACCGCGTCGACGTTGGACTTGTCGATGAACGCCGGGCCGGTCAGTGTCTCCTTGCCGCCGCCGATCACATTGCCGTTGTTCAGGTACAGCCACAACGAGTCGATCGACAGATACCCCTGCAGGAACGGCTGCTGGTCGACGGCCCATTGCACGCTGCCGTCCTGGATCGCGCCGACAAGAGCGGCGTTGGTGTCGAAAGTCCCGATCCTGGCGTTGCTGCCCGCGTTCTTCGCCGATTGCACAGCGGTCAGCGCGAACGGGGCGCCAAGCGTCACCACGTAGTCGATGCTGCGGTCCTGCTGCAGCTTCGCGGTGATCGTCGACTCGACCGACGGCATGTCCTTGCCGTTGACGTTGAGATTCTCGGTCGCGGGGAACCTGTCCTTTACACCGGCACAGCGGGACTCGAGTCCCACGTGGCCCTGCTCCTGGATGACGCACAGCGCCTTCTTGGCGCCGTCCTGCTTGAGCCGGTCACCAGCGGCCTGGCCTGCGATGAACTCGTCCTGGCCGAAGAACTCTTTGACCCCCATCTGGGCCCAGGCATCGCCGCCGGCGTTGAACGCGACGACCGGAATGCCCTTGGCCTCCGCTGCCGCGACGGCGGCGCGCATCGCGTCGGGCTTGGCCAGTGTCAGCGCGATGCCGTCCACACCGCTGTCGATCGCGGTCTGCACGAGGTTGGCCTGGTTGGGGGCTTCGGGGTCGTTCGAGTACCGCAGCTCGATGTTGTCCTTGCGCGCCGCGGTTTCGGCACCCTTGCGGATCAGATCCCAGAACGAGTCACCCGGCACTTCGTGGGTGATCATCGCGATCGTCGCGCGGGGCGTGTCGACGGTGCCGCCGCCCATCCCGCCTTCGCTCTCCCGCGGCTTACCACCGGTGGACGAACACGACGCGATTCCCAGTACGAGCACGGTCACCCCGGTGACCGCCGCGAGCCGACTGACCCTCATTACATCTCCTTGCCGTTTGCGTGCGCCGCAGCACGCTCCGAGGTCGATGTAATACGGCTCACAGTAGAAAGTCAATACTTTGTCCTGACATTAGGACTGCACATCAAATGCTAGGGTCACGGTTGTGAGGCTCCCAGCGAAGAAGGCGATGCCGATATGACGGACTTCGAGCTCGCGGTCTGTTCGGAGATGGTGTTCACCGAGCTACCACTCCTCGAGCGCGTGCGCCGGATCCACGACCTTGGCTTCGCGGTCGAGATCTGGAGCTGGCACGACAAGGATCTCGCCGCGCTGGCGTCCACCGGCGCCCGGTTCACATCGATGAAGGGATACCTACACGGTGACCTGATCGATCCTGCCACCGCCGATGACGTGGTGCGCACCGCGGAGTTGTCCATCAAAGCCGCTGAGACACTCGGTGTTTCGCGGCTCAACCTGCACACCGCCGAACTCGACGGTGGCGGCAACGCGGTGCGGCCGCGGCAGCGCGCGACCGGCGATATGTGGCCGACCGCGCTGCGGACCCTGGAGCGCATCGGCGATCTCGGCGCCGATGCCGGCGTGCAGTTCTGCGTCGAGAACCTCAACACGATCGTCGACCATCCCGGTATCCCGCTGGCCCGCGCCAAGGACACGTTGGCGTTGATAGAAGGCGTCGCGCATCCGAACGTGAAGATGATGCTCGACCTGTACCACGCGCAGATCGGCGAGGGGAACCTCATCGAGCTAGTGCGGCGATGCGGCGACGCGATCGGCGAGATCCAGGTGGCAGACGTGCCGGGACGATGTGAGCCCGGAACCGGCGAGATCAACTACCCCGCCATCGCGAAAGCGCTGCGCGACACCGGCTTCACCGGGACCGTCGGCATGGAGGCCTGGGCATCCGGCGACAGCGTGGCCGCCCTGGAAGCGTTCCGGGCGGCGTTCAGCTAGCGGCGCGTGGGCCCACGCGCAAGCTGGGGACGTGCGTGTCAGCGGACGACACGCCGTCAAACCTGACGAGTTCGCGCACGCTCGCGCAGAAAATCAGCGGTCGACCAAAGTGGTGTCGAAGTAGTAGCGCGATGCCCGGTAGCAATGGGTGCCGAACTCCACCGCACTTCCCGAGTCGTCGAAAGCGGTTCGGGTCATCGTCAGTAGCGGCGCATTCAGCTTCTCGCCCAACAACCGGGCTTCATTTCTGGTCGCCCCCTTTGCCCCGATGCGCTGACGAGCGAGACGGATGTGCACACCGCGGGACCGCAACGACTGGTACAGCCCGATGCTTTCCAGCTCTTCGGCATCAGGCGCGATCTCCACGGGCAGATGGTTGATCATCACCGCGAGCGGCTCGCCGTTCGCACACCGCAGCCGTTGAATGGATACGACCTCGCGATCCTCGGCGATGCTCAGTTCGCGGGCGACCTCCTCGTCGGGAAGCCCGACGCGGTAGTCCAGCAGCTGAGTCGTGGGCTCCTGGCCGGCGCGGGCGAGATCGTCGAAAAGGCTTGTCAGCTCGACCCGCCGGTGCACGGGGTTTTGCACGACCTGCGTTCCCACACCCCGCTTGCGGACCAGCAGACCTTTGTCGACGAGTTCCTGTATCGCACGTCTCGTCGTAGGCCGCGACAGCGTCAGTCGCTTCGCCAGCGCCAGCTCGTTCTCAAAGCGGTCGCCGGGAGAGAGTTCGCCATCCCGTATCGCCGCCTCAATTGCCTGGGCAAGCTGATAGTAGAGGGGAACAGGACTTGACCTGTCGAGCTCCACTGCCAAAGGCACGTCGTCTCCGATCTCGTGATGGACCAGACAAACAGTAGCTGAATCGTAGCATCGTTTGATCGAAAGATAGAATGTCAGGACAAACTATTGACACGGCGGAGTGATGACGGGCACAGTCATAGACAGCCGTCCCCTACTCGTGGAGAGCCGACCCTTGACGACCACTCAGCCACATGACGTACTCGCCATCGGGCGCTGCGGCGTCGACGTTTACCCCCTGCAGATCGGGGTCGGTCTGCAGGATGTCGAGACCTTCGGCAAGTTCCTCGGCGGCAGCGCCGCCAACGTCGCGGTCGCCGCGGCGCGCCTCGGCAACCGCTCGGCCCTGATCTCGGGCGTGGGCGCCGACCCGTTCGGGAAGTTCGTCAGCAACGAGCTGGCACGCCTGGGCGTCGACAACCGCTATGTCGTGACCAACGACGAATATCCGACGCCCGTCACCTTCTGCGAAATCTTCCCACCCGACGACTTCCCGCTGTACTTCTACCGCCGTCCGAAAGCCCCGGACCTGCAGATCAGCGCGGACGACATTGACACCGACGCCGTGCGCTCGGTGAAGCTCTACTGGTCGACCGTCACGGGACTGTCCGAAGAGCCAAGCCGCAGCGCGCATTTCGCCGCCTGGGAGATTCGCGACAGAGCACCGCTGACTGTCCTCGACCTTGACTACCGCCCGATGTTCTGGGAGTCGCCCGCGGCAGCCACCGAGCAGGTGCAGCGCGCACTGGCCCATGTCACCGTCGCGGTGGGCAACCGCGAGGAGTGCGAGATCGCCGTCGGCGAATCCAACCCGCACAAGGCCGCTGACGCGCTGCTGGACCTCGGCGTCCAGCTGGCGATCGTGAAGCAGGGGCCACGCGGTGTCCTCGGCAAGACCAAGCACAGCTCGGTGACGGTGCCTCCCAACGAGGTCGACGTCGTCAACGGGCTGGGCGCAGGAGATGCGTTCGGCGGGAGCCTCTGTCACGGCCTGCTGCACAACTGGTCTTTGGAGAAGACGCTGCGCTACGCCAACGCCGCGGGTGCCATCGTCGCCTCCCGGTTGGAGTGCTCGACCGCGATGCCGACCGCCGCCGAGGTGGCCGAGCTCGCCGAACGAACAGCGGCGGAGGCGGTCAATGTCTAGGGCACTCTGCACCGACTACGCGGCGATCACCGAGGTACGTGCCAGCGATCCCGACGCCATTTCCCGCGCCTGGCAGAACCGCATCACGCGGCCGACCATCCGGGGCAACGGCCGACTGATGATCGTCGCCGCCGACCACCCGGCCCGCGGCGCCCTCGCCGTCGGCACCCGCCCGACCGCGATGAACAGCCGCACCGACCTGCTCGACCGGTTGCGCGCCGCCCTCGCCGACCCGGGGGTTGACGGCGTGCTGGCCACCTCTGACATCCTCGACGACCTGGTGCTCCTCGGGGCGCTCGACGACAAGGTCGTGTTCTCGTCGTTCAATCGCGGCGGGCTCGCGGGCGCATCTTTCGAACTCGACGACCGGATGACGGCCGCCACCGCGGCATCCACCGCCGCGGCGAAAATGAACGGCGGAAAGATGTTGTGCCGCATAGACCTCGGCGACCCCGGGACCGTCGCCACCATAGCTGCGTGTGCGAAAGCGGTTGACGAACTGGCCGCGCACGGCCTCATCGCGATGCTCGAACCGTTCATGTCCAGCCGTATTGATGGCAAGGTCCGCAACGACCTGTCGCCAGATGCGGTGATCAAGTCGATTCACATCGGCCAAGGCATCGGTTCGACGTCCGCGTACACCTGGATGAAGCTGCCGGTCGTTGACGAGATGGACCGCGTGATGGAGGCGACGACGCTGCCCACGCTGCTGCTCGGCGGTGACCCCACCGATCCCGACGAAGCGTTCGCCAGCTGGGAGAAGGCGCTCGGATTGCCGTCGGTGCGTGGACTGATCGCCGGACGCACTTTGCTTTATCCGCCGGATGACGACGTCGCCTCCGCCGTCGCCACCGCAGTTTCGATGGTGAGGTGACAATGCACAGCAAGCTCTACATCCCCGCCCGCAGCGCGACGCTGCCGTACACGGTCGACATCACTCCGGAATCCGCAGGATGGACCGAATCTTCCTTGCAGGTAGTCGAATTGGACGACAGCCAAAGGGCCGAGCTCACCACCGCCGGCACCGAGGTGATGATTCTGCCGCTGGCAGGCGGCGGCGTCGTCGAGTCCGACGGCGACACGTTCGAGCTGACGCCGCGAGCGTCTGTGTTCGACGGGCCGTCCGACATGGTCTACATCGGCATCGACAAGGCATACGTGCTCGAGGGCGAGGGCCGATTCGCGATCTGCGGTGCCCGCGCGAAGAACGCTTTCCCGAATCGCCGCGTCGCCGCGGCCGATGTGTCGGTCGAACTGCGCGGCACCGGCAACTGCAGCCGTCAGGTGCACAACTTCGGCACCGCAGGAG
Organism: Mycobacterium sp. NPDC051804; assembly: GCF_044452905.1. Lineage (NCBI taxonomy): Bacteria > Bacillati > Actinomycetota > Actinomycetes > Mycobacteriales > Mycobacteriaceae > Mycobacterium > Mycobacterium sp. NPDC051804. Next base: position 287,418 of record NZ_JBITCD010000007.1, read on the forward strand.
TTTTCGAGGCCGACTCCCTGATCGCCTGTGAGGTCATCACCCCTGGTGGCAACTGGTCGAGCTACCCCGCGCACAAACACGACGAAACCACGCCCACGGAAACAGAACTCGAGGAGATCTACTACTTCGAGATCCAGGGCGGCCCCGACGGATCACGAGGCTTCGGATACCACCGCGTGTACGGAACACCGGACCGTCCGATCGAGGTGCTCGAAGAGGTGCGGACCGGAGATGTGGTGCTGGTGCCGCACGGCTATCACGGCCCGTCGGTCGCCGCGCCGGGCTATCACATGTACTACCTCAACGTCATGGCCGGCCCCGGCGCCGAGCGCGCCTGGAAGATCGTCGACGACCCGGAACACACCTGGCTGCGCGGTACCTGGGACGACCAGGCCGTCGACCCTCGCCTCCCCCTCCATCAGACAGGAGCCTGAACCGTGGTTTCCACCGCACCGAAACGGGCCGAGAAGACACCCGATTCCGAGGGCACCGTCCGACTGACCGTGGCGCAGGCGACGATTCGATTCCTGGCGAACCAGTACGTCGAACGTGACGGTGACCGCATCAAGTTCTTCGCGGGTGCCTTCGGGATCTTCGGACACGGCAACGTGGCCGGCCTCGGCCAGGCGCTGCTGCAGGACGAGGTCGAGGCGGTCGAAAGCGGCAGAGAACCCAGACTGAAGTACGTACTGGGCCGCAATGAGCAGGCCATGGTCCACACCGCCGTCGCCTACGCGAGGCAGAAGGACAGGCTGCAGACCTGGGCGGTCACCGCGAGTGTCGGACCCGGCTCGACGAACATGCTCACCGGCGCGGCCCTGGCGACCATCAACCGACTGCCTGTACTGCTGTTGCCCGCAGACACATTCGCCACCCGCGTGAGCGCACCGGTTCTCCAGGAGCTCGAGCTGCCGTCCTCAGGCGACGTCACGGTCAATGACGCGTTCAAACCGCTGTCCCGCTACTTCGACCGGGTGTGGCGCCCCGAGCAGCTGCCCGCCGCGCTGCTCGGCGCGATGCGCGTGCTCACCGATCCGGTCGAGACCGGTGCGGCGACCGTGTCCATCCCCCAGGACGTGCAGGCCGAGGCACATGACTGGCCGGAATCGCTGTTCGCCGAACGCACCTGGCATGTCGCACGGCCGCTACCGGAGAAGTCGGTGATCGCACGCGCGGCCGAGGTGATCCGTGCGGCGCGCAAGCCGCTGATCGTGGCCGGCGGCGGTGTCGTCTACTCCGGTGCGACCGAGGCGCTGTCCGCGTTGTGCGAGAAGACTGGGATCCCCGTCGGGATGAGCCAGGCAGGCAAAGGCGCTCTGCCCTTTGACCACCCGCAGTGCGTGGGCGCCGTCGGATCGACTGGCACCACAGCTGCCAACGCGCTCGCCACCGAAGCCGACGTGGTGATCGGAATCGGTACGCGCTACAGCGATTTCACCTCCGCGTCGCGCACCGCGTTCAACAATCCGGACGTCAGGTTCGTCAACGTCAATGTGGCGTCGCTGGACTCGGTCAAACAGGGCGGGCTACCCGTGGTCGCCGATGCCCGAGAAGCGATCGAGGCATTGGACGCCGCGCTCGGTGACTACCGGGTTGCCGACGACTACCTCGCCCGCACCGCGGCTCTGGCCAAGGAGTGGGACGACATCGTCTCGGGTGTCTACGCCGTCGAGGACGGCGCGGTCTTGAACCAGAACCAGGTGATCGGCCTCGCGAACACGCTCAGCGATCCACGCGACGTCGTCGTCTGCGCCGCCGGATCGATGCCTGGCGATCTACACAAGCTCTGGCGGACACGGGATCCCAAGGGATACCACGTCGAGTACGGGTACTCCTGCATGGGCTACGAGGTCGCAGGCGGCCTCGGCGTCCGGATGGCCGACGAGACGCGCGACGTGTTCGTCATGGTCGGCGACGGGTCCTATCTGATGATGGCAACCGAACTGGTGACCGCCGTCCAGGAAGGCCTCAAGGTCATCGTGGTGCTGGTGCAGAACCACGGCTTCGCGTCAATCGGATCGTTGTCGGAAGCCCTTGGCTCACAGCGGTTCGGCACCGCATACCGCTACCGCGACAACGACGGCCGCCTCGACGGCGACAAGCTGCCGGTGGATCTCGCCGCCAACGCGGCCAGCCTCGGCGCCGACGTCGTCAAGGTCGGCACCGCCGCGGAGTTCGCCGATGCCGTGAAGGTGGCCAAGGCCAGCGATCGCACCACGGTGATCCACGTCGAGACCGATCCGCTGATTCCCGCGCCGGACAGCGAGTCCTGGTGGGACGTGCCGGTGTCCGAGGTCTCCACCCTGACTTCCACCCAGGAGGCGTACGAGAAGTACGCCGAATGGAAGAAGATCCAACGCCCCCTGATCAACCCGACAGACCGATAGGACGAAATACGTTGAGCATCATTACTGTTGGATCAGCACCCGACTCGTGGGGCGTATGGTTCCCCGACGATCCCGGCCAGACGCCGTACGCCCGCTTCCTTGACGAGGTGGCCGCGTCGGGTTATGAGTGGATCGAGCTCGGACCGTTCGGCTACCTGCCGACGGATCCACAGAAGCTGTCCGACGAACTCGCGTCGCGCAACCTCAAGCTTTCGGCGGGCACGGTTTTCGAGCACCTGCACCAGGATCATTCGTGGGATGCCGTCTGGACGCAGATCGAAGACGTTGCGCGACTGACAGCGGCCGTCGGCGGCAAGCACGTCGTCGTCATCCCCGAGATGTGGCGGGACCCTTCCACGGGCGCGGTGCTCGAGGACCGCAACCTCACGCCAGAACAGTGGCGCAAGAAGACCGAGGGTATGAACGAGCTCGGCAAGGCGATGTTCGAGAAGTACGGCGTCCGTGCGCAATACCACCCGCACGCGGACAGCCACGTCGACACCGAGGAGAACGTTTACCGCTTCCTCGACGGCACCGACGGCGAGTTCGTCAACCTGTGCCTGGACACCGGCCACATCAGCTACTGCGGTGGCGACAACATCGCGATCATCCGCCGCGCACCCGAACGCATCGGCTACCTGCACCTCAAGCAGGTCGATCCCGAGGTTCGCGCGAAGGTCGAGGCCGAGGACCTGCCGTTCGGTGAGGCAGTCAAGCTCGGCGCGATGATCGAACCCCCGCTTGGTATCCCGGAGATGCCGCCGCTGCTGGCCGAGATCGAGCGGCTCGGCATCGATGTGTTCGCGATCGTCGAGCAGGACATGTACCCCTGCGAGGTCGACGCTCCCCTGCCCATCGCCCAGCGCACACGGTCCTATCTCGGCTCGTGCGGCGTACCGTCCGTCCGTTTCAACTAGGAGAGCTCGTGTCTGACTTACGTGTAGCCGTTCTGGGTGTCGGCGTGATGGGCGCGGACCACGTGGCCCGGCTGAGCAGCAGAATCTCCGGCGCCCGGGTCTCGGTGGTCAACGACTACATCACCGAGAAGGCCGAGCAGATCGCCGCGAATGTCGACGGCTGTCGTGCCATCGTCGACCCGCTCGACGCCATCGCCGATCCGGACGTTGATGCGGTGGTGCTCGCGACGCCCGGTCCGACCCACGAGAAGCAATTACTGGCGTGCCTGGAGCACGGCAAGCCCGTGCTCTGCGAGAAGCCGTTGACCACTGATATCGAGACCTCGCTGGCCGTGGTGAAGCGGGAAGCCGAACTCGGCAAGCGGTTGATCCAGGTGGGGTTCATGCGCCGGTTCGACCACGAGTACGCACATCTGAAGGCGCTGCTGGATGGCGGTGAACTCGGGCGTGCGCTGGTCCTGCACTGTGCGCATCGCAACCCGGCCGTGCCCCCAACATTCGACAGCGCGATGGTGGTGCGTGACTCGCTGGTGCATGAAGTGGACGTCACACGGTTCCTGTTCGACGAGGAGATCGCCTCGATCCAAATCGTCAAGCCGGCCGCCAATCCCGGTGCACCGCGGGGTCTCGCCGACCCGCAGATCGCGATCATGCGCACAACGTCGGGCAAGCATGTGGACGTCGAACTGTTCGTGACGACCGGTGTGGCGTACGAGGTGCGCACAGAGGTGGTGGCCGAAAAGGGCAGCGCCATGATCGGACTCGATGTCGGGCTCGTGCGCAAGAGCGCGTCCGGTCATTGGGGTGGCCAGATCACGCCCGGATTCCGCGAACGCTTTGGCCAGGCATATGACACGGAGTTCCAGCGCTGGGTAGACGCCGTGCAACGAGGGGGTGCAACCCAGGACTACACAGACGGCCCCACAGCATGGGACGGCTACGCCGCCGCGGCGGTCTGTGAGGCCGGCGTCGAGTCGCTCAACAGTGGACTGCCCGTCGAGGTCAAGATGGTCGATCGCGCATCGATTTCTGGAGCGTGACATGAAGATCGCACTCGACCCCACCCCGTTCCACCACGACTACGAGCTGCTCGCCTGCCCGAAGCTGGTGGCGGAGTTGGGCTATGAGTACCTGCAGCTGACACCCCACCGGGATTTCATCCCGTTCTTCAATCATCCACGGGCTGACGACGATCTGGTCGCGAAGTTCCGCAAGGCGTGTGCGGACGCAGGCGTGGGCATCGCCTCGGTACTGCCGGTGCTGCGGTGGTCAGGTCCTGACGAGGACGCGCGCGAGGCGGCGGTACGCAACTGGAAGCGCGTCGTGCAGATCACGGTCGACCTCGGTGTCAACGTAATCAACACCGAGTTTTCCGGCAGGCCCGAGAAGGCCGAGGAATCCGAGCGGGCATTCTTCCGATCGATGGAGGAACTCGTGCCGATCTTCGAGCGCGAGGGCATCGACGTCCGGATCGACCCGCACCCAGACGATTTCGTCGAGGACGGTATGGAGGCGCTGCGCATCATCCGCGGCGTGAACTCCCCCAACATCGGCATGGTGTACGTCGCGTGCCACACGTTCCATATGGGGGGCACTATGGGCTCGAACATGACCGAGATCATGCGTGCCGCCGGCGACAAACTGCGTCTGGTGCACGTCGCCGACACGATGGATCACCACCGCAGCCACGGCCTGCGCTACATCACGAATCCGCCGGGCAATCCGGTGCGGGTGCACCAGCACTTGAAGATCGGCGACGGCGACGTCGACTGGGACGAGTTTTTCGGTGGCCTGGCCGAAATCGGCTTTTACGACCGCCCGGACACCGTGATGGTGTCGTCGGTGTTCGCCGAGGACGAGACCGCGCACGACGTCTCGCGCTACCAACTCAAGACCATGACCGAATACGTATCGAAGTACGGGAAGTAGACATGAGCAAGACCATCAGCCACTGGAACAACAACGAGGCCTTCGCAGGCACCAGCACCGCCACCGCCCCGGTGACCAATCCCGCGACCGGCGAGGTGACCGGGCAGGTCGCACTGGCCAGCGTGGAGGATGCGCGCGCGGTGATCGACTCCGCAGCCGCCGCATTCCCGGAGTGGCGCGACACGTCACTGGCCAAGCGTACGCAGATTCTCTTCAAATTCAGGGAACTGCTCAACGAGCGCAAGGGTGAGCTGGCCGAGATCATCACCAGCGAGCACGGCAAGGTCGTCTCCGATGCGCTCGGCGAGGTCAGCCGAGGCCAGGAAGTCGTCGAGTTCGCCTGCGGTATCCCGCATCTGCTCAAGGGCGGGTTCACCGAGAACGCGTCGACGAAGGTCGACGTCTTCTCCATCCGCCAGCCGCTGGGCGTGGTGGGCGTGGTCAGCCCGTTCAACTTCCCCGCGATGGTCCCGATGTGGTTCTTCCCCCTCGCGATCGCGACGGGTAACACCGTCGTGCTCAAGCCGTCGGAGAAGGATCCGAGCGCGTCACTGTGGCTGGCCGAACTGTGGGCCGAAGCGGGCCTGCCGCCGGGTGTGTTCAACGTGCTGCAGGGCGACAAGTCCGCTGTCGACGAAATACTGACAAACCCGAAGGTCAAGTCGGTGTCGTTCGTCGGGTCCACCCCGATCGCGAAGTACGTCTACGCCACCGGAACCGCCAACGACAAGCGCGTGCAGGCCCTTGGCGGCGCGAAGAACCACGCCGTCATCCTCCCGGACGCCGACCTGGACCTGGCTGCCGACGCAATGGTCAACGCCGGCTTCGGTTCTGCCGGCGAGCGCTGCATGGCGATCTCCGCGTGCGTCGCGGTCGGCCCGATCGCCGACGACTTGGTGGCCAAGATTGCCGAGCGCGCGGCGGGCATCAAGACCGGCGACGGCACAAAGGATTCCGACATGGGTCCGCTGGTCACCAAGGCGCACCGCGACAAGGTCGCGTCGTACATCGATGCAGGCGAGGCCGACGGCGCGAAGATCGTGGTCGACGGTCGCACCGTGAAGGCAGACGGAGGCCAGGACGGGTTCTGGCTGGGCCCCACGCTGATCGACCACGTCACGCCCGAAATGAGTGTGTACACCGACGAGATCTTCGGTCCGGTCTTGTCGGTCGTCCGCGTCGAAAGCTATGACGACGCAATGGACCTGGTGAACTCCAACCCGTACGGCAACGGCACAGCGATCTTCACCAACGACGGCGGTGCCGCGCGGCGCTTCCAGAACGAGGTCCAGGTCGGGATGGTCGGCATCAACGTGCCGATCCCTGTCCCGATGGCCTACTACAGCTTCGGTGGATGGAAGGCGTCGCTGTTCGGCGACAGCCATGCCCACGGCATGGACGGTGTGCAGTTCTTCACCCGGCAGAAGGCGATCACCAGCCGCTGGCTTGACCCCAGCCACGGCGGGATCGAACTTGGCTTCCCGCAGAACCAGTGATCAGGCGGCATCGACCGGGTATCGGACTAGGCTTCCCTGCCATGACAGGCTCCACCGGTCCCCAACCGCTACCCAACGGGCAGGCTCTCTCGGCGGCGATCGCCGAGGGCGTGCGCGCATACGAGCTCGATCGCGAGCATGTATTCCACTCGTGGTCGGCACAGGCAGCGCTGAAACCGATGACTGTGCTCGCGGCTGAGGGTTCCTACGTGTGGGACGGCGACGGCAACAGGTTGCTGGACTTCTCGTCGCAGATGGTCAACACCAACATCGGTCATCAGCACCCGAAAGTCGTTGCCGCCATTGCCGAACAAGCCGCAAAACTGTGCACGATCGCGCCCGCACACGTCAACGCCGCCCGCTCGGAGGCCGCACGGTTGATCGCCCAGCGGACGCCGGGTGACCTCAACCGCGTGTTCTTCACCAACGGTGGAGCCGACGCCGTCGAACACGCCGTGCGGATGGCCCGGTTGCACACTGGCCGGTACAAGGTGCTGGCGCGCTACCGGTCGTATCACGGTGGCACCGATACCGCGGTGAACCTGACCGGCGACCCACGCCGGTGGCCCAACGACTACGGCACCAGCGGCGTCGTGCACTTCAACGGGCCTTTCCTGTACCGCTCCTCGTTCCATTCTGAAACCGAAGAGCAGGAGACGGAGCGGGCTCTCGAGCACCTCGAACGGCTGATCCAGATGGAGAACCCGCTGTCGTTCGCGGCGCTGATCCTCGAGTCGGTGCCCGGAACCGCGGGCATCATGGTGCCGCCACCCGGCTATATGAAGGGTGCCCGCGAGATCTGCGATCGCTACGGCATCGTCTTCATCGCCGACGAGGTGATGGCGGGCTTCGGACGCACCGGAAAGTGGTTTGCCATCCAGCATTTCGACGTCGTGCCCGACCTGATCACGTTCGCCAAGGGGGTCACCTCGGGCTACGTGCCGCTGGGGGGTGTCGCGATCAACGAGTCGATCGCGAAGACCTTCGCCGACCGGCCCTACCCGGGCGGTCTGACGTACTCGGGTCATCCGCTGGCGACGGGCTGCGCAGTCGCCACCATCAACGCGATGGAGGACGAGGGCATGGTCACCAACGCCGCGCGCATCGGTGCCGACGTCCTCGGGCCCGGACTGCGCGAGTTGGCTGCCAAGCACCCGTCGGTCGGCGAAGTACGCGGCCTTGGCGTGTTCTGGGCGATCGAACTGGTCGCCAACCAGCAGACCCGTGAGCCCTTGGCCCCGTATGGAGGAAGCAGCCCGGCGATGGGCGAGACGCTCGCGGCGTGTAAGGCCAATGGCCTGCTGCCGTTCGCGAACTTCAACCGCATTCACGCGGTGCCGCCGTGCAATGTCAGCGATGCCGAGGTGGCTGAAGGGCTGCGCATGCTCGACGCGGCGCTGACAGTCGCCGACGGCCACACCACCTGACGTGAATCGCCGAGTGTGGGAGTTGCGGTTACCAGGGCCCGAGTGGCTCGGACCTGACCCCCACACTCGGCGAAATCTCTACAGGATGTAAAGCATCTCCTGGTAGGTCGGCAGCGGCCAGAGATCATCGGCCACAACGCCTTCCAGCGTGTCGGCGGCGGCGCGCACCGCGTCCATCTTCGGCAGGAGGCTCTGCGCGTGCGCGGCCTCGTCAGCGGCGGAGTCCCCTACGTGTTCGGCCAGGCCGGCCTTCAGTGCCGCCAGCGCCGCCGTCAGCTCCGATATCGGCGTGCTGACCGCCTCCAGCATCGTCATATCCGGATCGATCCCCGCCGCCTTGAGCGCCGCGACGTTCTGCGCCAGCTCGGTCTGATACCGGATGGCTGCGGGCAGGATGACCGTCGACCCCAGTTCCAGTGCGAGTTTGGCCTCGACGCCGATCGTCAGCGCATACATCTCGAGCCGGACCTCGTAGCGGCTGTGCAATTCGCGCTCGCTGAACACGGAGTACTTCTCGAACAGCTCGATGGACTCGGGCTTGATCAGCTCGGGCAGCGCATCGAGCGTCGTCTTCAGGTTCGGCAGTCCGCGCTCGGCGGCCTCGATCTGCCAGTTCTCCGAGTATCCGTCACCGTTGAACACCACGGCACCGTGCTCGGTGATGATGTCGGTCAACAGCTTCTGGACCGCCTCGTCGAAGTCCTCGCCGTTCTCGACAGCCTTCTCGAGCACGGTCGCCATGTAGTCGAGCGATTCAGCCATGATCGTGTTGAGCATCATCATCGGCACTGCGACGGTCTGACCCGAGCCCGGTGCGCGGAACTCGAACCGGTTGCCGGTGAACGCGAAGGGGCTGGTGCGGTTGCGGTCGCCCGGATCAGTCGGCAGCACCGGCAGGGTGTCGCAGCCTATGATCATGCTGCCCTTGCCCTTTGACGACGTCGCTGCGCCCTTGGCGATCTGCTCGAACACGTCGGCCAGCTGATCGCCGAGGAAGATCGAGATGATCGCCGGCGGCGCCTCGTTGGCACCGAGCCGGTGGTCGTTGGTCGCCGAAGCCACCGAAACCCGAAGCAGGCCCGCGTATTTGTGGACCGCGCGAATCACCGCGGCGCAAAACACGAGGAACTGCGCGTTCTCGTGTGGCGTATCACCGGGTACCAGCAGCGAGCCCAAGTCGGCGTTGCCCAGCGAGAAGTTGACGTGCTTGCCCGACCCGTTGACACCGGCAAACGGCTTCTCGTGGAACAGGCATTCCATGCCGTGCTTCTTCGCAAGCGTCTTGAAGACCGTCATCAACAGCTGCTGGTGGTCCGAGGCGATGTTGCCGCGCTCGAACATCGGAGCGATCTCGAATTGTCCTGGCGCAACCTCGTTGTGGCGGGTCTTGGCCGGGATGCCGAGCTTGAACAGCTCCCGCTCGGTGTCCATCATGAAGCCCAGCACGCGTTCGGGCACCGCACCGAAGTAGTGGTCGTCGAACTCCTGGCCCTTCGGCGGCTTCGCACCGAACAGCGTGCGGCCCGCGTTGACGAGGTCGGGGCGGGCGAGGAAGAAATGCCGGTCGACGAGGAAGTACTCCTGCTCGGGACCGCAGAACGCGACGATCTTCGCGACGTTGTCGTGGCCGAACAGCTTCAGGATCCGTTCGGCGTGGGTGCCCATCGCCTGCTGACTGCGCAGCAGTGGCGTCTTGTAGTCCAGCGCCTCACCGGTCATCGACACGAAAACCGTTGGGATACACAATGTGTTGCCGTTCGGATTCTCCAGGATATAGGCCGGGCTGGTGACGTCCCAACCGGTGTAACCGCGGGCCTCGAACGTGCTGCGCAGTCCGCCGGACGGGAAGCTGGACGCGTCCGGCTCACCCTGGATCAGCGTCTTACCCGCGAACTCCGCGAGTGTCTCACCGTCGGAGACAGGCTCGAGGAAGCTGTCGTGCTTCTCCGCTGTCAGCCCGGTCATCGGATAGAAAACGTGGGCGTAGTGCGTGGCACCCTTCGACAGTGCCCAGTCCTTCATCGCCGAGGCGACTGAATCGGCGACCGCCGGATCGAGCTTCGCACCCTTCTCGATCGTGGCGACGACGGACTTGTACACCGACTTGGGCAGCCGCAGCCGCATCTCGGCCATGGTGAACACGTTGGAGCCGAAGATCGCGCCCGGCTCTTCGCCCGGCACGAAGCTGATGGCTGGAGGCACGTACGCCTCGACGTTGTTGATCGCCTGTAGCCGCACTGCATTTCCGCTCACTGGACTTCCTATCGCTCTCGCCCGCACCCTTTGCGGACCATGACCGGCCCACACTAGGAAGGTCGCGTTCCAGGATTGTTACGCCGCCGTCACCGACAGAATTTGTTTGCTCGAGCCTGCGAGGGTCCCGCGGCCGTGGTTTCACTCAAATCCGTTGCGTCACTTTAGTTTCAGGTGTCACATCGGCGGGCCGGCTTGTCGGTGGTCGAATGTATGTTCGAATCATGTTGGCGACCCCGGTTCAGGTGGCGATGGCCGCACTGCGGTCCGCGCACGAATCGTTGGCCGCCTGCGACCTGGAAGCCCTGACGCAACGCGAACTCTTGGGCCTGCTCGACGAGCTCGAAACGTTGTCGTGCCAGCTACCCAGCCAGTGGCATCGCGCCCTGGCGCGATTGCAAGCTGAGACGACACCCAAAGAGTTGGGTGCCAAGAACTGGAAGGACGTGCTGAAGATTCGGTGGCGGATCTCAGCCAGTGAAGCCAACCGGCGCCTGGCCGAGGCTGCGGTGCTGGGGCCGCGGCGCGCGTTGACCGGTGAACCGTTGGCGCCTGCGCTGGCCGCGACCGCGGCTGCGCAAGCCGCCGGGTCGATCAATGGTGAGCATGTCGAGCAGATCCGCGAGGCGATGGGCAACATTCCGGGGTTTGTGGACGCCGCGACGCGTGAGGAGATCGAACGCGATCTGGTGCGCATCGCCGAAGGTGTCGGGCCGACGGAGTTGAAGAAAGCCGCCCGCGACATCGTGTTCCTGTTGGATCAGGACGGCCCGGCACCCGAGGATGCTGAACGTAAGAGGAAGCGCGGCGTGGTCACCGGTCCGCAGCGGCGCGACGGCATGGTCGCGATCAAGGGCGACCTGACCCCTGAGGCGTGGGCGATCCTCGAACCCATCCTGGCGAAGTGGGCCGCACCGGGCATGTGTAATCCCGACGACGACGAAGCGTGTGTCAGCGGCACGCCATCACAGGCCCAGATCGACGGCGATCACCGCAGCCTGGCCCAACGCCAACACGACGCCCTGATCGCGATCGGGCGCAATGCCTTGGAGTCCGGGGCGTTGGGTCAGCACAACGGACTACCAACGTCGATCATCATCCGCACCACGCTGCAAGACCTCGAATCCCGGGCGGGCGTGGGCACTACCGGTGGCGGCTCGATGCTGCCGATCAAGGACGTCATCCGCCTGGCCGCCCACGCCAACCACTACCTCGCGGTGTTCGACAAAGCGACCGGGTCAGCGCTGGACCTGTTCCGGTCTCGCCGCACCGCCTCCCCGGCCCAGCGGATCATGCTCATCGCCCGCGACGGGGGATGCACCAAACCCTGCTGCAGCGTGGGCGCTTACGGCGCCCAGGTCCACCATGCGCTGGCCGATTGGGCCGATGGCGGCAATACCAACGTCAACGACATGACCCTGGCCTGCGGCCCCGACAACCGCCTCGTCGGACCCGGCGGCTGGACCACCACCATCAACAACCACGGCGACGTCGAATGGGCCCCACCACTACACCTCGACACCGGACAAACCCGCATCAACTACTACCACCGCCCCGAACTACTCCTCCGCCCACCAGAAGAGCCAGATGGAAACAGCGAACGTGGACCATGAAAGTTCGCATACACGCGTTGTCACACGGGTAGCCCGGTGAGGAGAACACCACGACCTAGGCTGGGCATATGCGGTTAGGCAAACGGCGCGACGTCACCCACGATTTCGATGCGAGTTACGACGAGCACGCGGTTGTCACTACCGGCCGGGAGCGCGAGGCTGCCGGGGTCAAGGCTGTCATGGTTTCGCTGCAACGCGGCCTCAAATCGATGGGAGCATGGCGGACCGGCGCATCGTTGGTGCGGCTCAATCAGCGCCATGGTTTCGACTGCCCCGGCTGCGCATGGCCGGAGGAGCATGGTGGTCGCAAGTTCGCCGAGTTCTGCGAGAACGGTGCGAAAGCCGTCGCCGAGGAGGCCACCAAGCGCGTCGTTACACCCGACTTCTTCGCGCGCCACTCGATCGCCGACCTCGACGGCCAACCTGAGTACTGGCTGTCCCAGCAAGGCCGACTGACTCATCCGATGGTGCTGCGCCCCGGCGACGATCACTACCGCGCCATCGAATGGGACGACGCCTACCGTCTGATCGCCGACGAGTTGCGGGCGCTCGACCATCCCGACGAAGCCGTCTTCTATACCTCGGGGCGCACCAGCAACGAGGCGGCGTTCCTCTACCAGCTGATGGTCCGCAGCTTCGGCACGAACAACCTGCCCGACTGCTCCAACATGTGCCACGAATCCTCGGGCGCAGCGTTGATCGAAGCGATCGGCGTCGGCAAGGGGTCGGTCACTGTGGACGACGTCGCCAATGCCGACCTCATCGTGATCGCCGGCCAGAATCCCGGCACGAATCATCCCCGAATGTTGTCGGTGCTAGAGAAGGCGAAGGAGAACGGCGCCAAGATCATTGCGATCAATCCGCTCCCCGAGGCCGGGCTGATCAGGTTCAAGGATCCCCAGAAGGTGCACGGCGTCGTCGGCCACGGCATCCCGATCGCCGACGAGTTCGTCCAGATCCGCATCGGCGGCGACATGGCGTTGTTCGCCGGATTGGGCCGCCTGCTGTTCGAGGCCGACGATCGGGCACCCGGAACGGTGGTCGACCGCGACTTCATCGCACAGCATTGTGCGAACTTCGACGAGTACGAGGCGCAGACGCGGGCCGTCGACCTGGACACCGTGCTGGAGGCGACCGGAATCGAGCGCGCGCAACTCGAAAAGGTCGCGCAGATGATGGTCGACTCCGAGCGCACGATCGCGTGCTGGGCCATGGGACTTACCCAGCACAAGCACGCAGTGCCGATGATCTCGGAGATCACCAATGTGCTGCTGATGCGCGGCATGATCGGCAAGCCCGGTGCCGGATTGTGCCCGGTGCGTGGGCATTCCAATGTGCAGGGCGACCGCACGATGGGCATCTGGGAGAAGATGCCCGAGCAGTTCCTCGCCGCCCTCGACAAGCACTTCGGCATCGTCAGCCCGCGAAAGCACGGCGTCGACACTGTCGACGCGATTCGCGCCATGCGCGACGGCCGGGCGAAGGTCTTCATGGGCATGGGCGGCAACTTCGCGACGGCGACTCCGGATACCGCCGTCACCGAGGCCGCGCTGAGAAGTTGCTCCCTGACGGTGCAGGTGTCGACGAAGCTCAACCGCAGCCACGTGGTGCATGGTCGGACGGCGCTGATTCTGCCCTCACTCGGCCGCACCGACCGTGACACTCAACGCGGTGTCAAACAGCAAGTGTCCGTCGAAGATTCGATGTCGATGGTGCATCTGTCACGCGGCAGCCTCCGCCCGCCCAGCGACCAGGTCCGCAGCGAGGTCGCGATCATCTGCCAACTGGCGCGCACGCTTCTCGGGCCAGACCATCCGGTGCCGTGGGAGACGTTCAACGACGACTACGACACCATCCGCGGCGCGATCGAAGCCGTCGTGCCCGGCTGCGACAACTACAACCACAAGGTGCGCGCACCCGATGGATTTCAACTGCCCCACGGTCCGCGCGACGCACGCATATTCCCCACCAGCACAGGCAAAGCCAACTTCGCCGTGAACCCGCTGCAGTGGGTGCCCATCCCCGAGGGCAGGCTGATCCTGCAGACACTACGCAGCCACGACCAGTACAACACGACGATTTACGGCCTCGACGATCGCTACCGCGGCGTAAAGGGTGGTCGGCGAGTCGTTTTCGTCAACAAGATGGATATCGACCGGTTCGGACTGCACGAGGGTGACCGCGTCGATCTTGTTTCTGAGTTCCCTGCAGGCGACGGTGAACTGCAGGAGCGCCGCGCCAAGGACTTCATGGTGGTGGCGTACGAGACACCGGTCGGCAACGCGGCCGCCTACTATCCGGAGACCAACGCGCTGGTTCCCCTCGATCACGTTGCCGAGAAGTCGAATACACCGGTGTCGAAAGCGGTGGTGATCCGACTGGAATGCTCCGCAGGCGTGCGCGCTGAAGATCGCGTGGTCACCTAGTGGGTCGGGTAACGGCGCGGCGCCGAGTGCACCACGTCACCGCCGACGACGCCATCGCCCGGCCGGAGACCTTGGTGGTGGAGGAGCCCCTGGAGATCCGGATCAACGGCGCGCCCCTCACGATCACGATGCGGACCCCCGGTTCGGATGTTGAACTTGCACAGGGCTTTCTGCTCACCGAGGGCGTCATCGCCCACCGCGACGACGTACTCACCGTGCGTTATTGCAAGGTCGCGGGCACCGATCAGGTCAACACCTACAACGTGCTCGACGTGACCCTGGCGCCGCATGTGCCGCCACCCGACGTGGAACTGACCCGCAACTTCTATGCGACGTCGTCGTGTGGCGTCTGCGGCAAGGCCTCGCTCGATGCGGTGCGGACCATCAGCAAGCACGGCCCGGGTGACGATCCGACAACCGTCGCCGCCGAAACGCTGTCCGAACTCCCCGACCGCCTACGCGAGCAACAGAAGGTGTTCGCCAGCACCGGCGGACTGCACGGTGCCGCACTGTTCGACGTCGACGGCACCACATTGGCGGTGCGCGAAGACATCGGCCGCCACAACGCCGTCGACAAGGTCATCGGTTGGGCGCTGGAGAACGACCGGATACCGCTGAGCTCAACGGTTCTCCTGGTCAGCGGACGCGCGTCGTTCGAGCTCACCCAGAAGGCCGTGATGGCGGGCATCCCGGTACTCGCCGCGGTGTCCGCACCGTCCTCACTGGCCGTCGACCTCGCCAGCCAATCGGGCCTGACACTCGTCGCGTTCCTGCGCGGCGACTCGATGAACGTCTACACCAGGCCCGACCGCGTCAAGCACTAGCACTCCCCGAAAGTTACATCGAACTTGACAGTGACTGTCATCTTCTGAAGACTGTTGATCACATGTCCGATTCGATTCCGCTGCGCGAACGGCAGCGCAATGCACTTCGCGCCGAGATTCAGCATGCGGCGCTGCGCCTTTTCGCTGCAAAGGGTTTCGACAACGTCAACACCGAAGCAATCGCCGAAGAGGTCGGTATCTCGCCGAGTACCTTCTTTCGGCACGTACCGAGTAAGGAATACCTCTTGCTCGGAGCGACCCAGCGCGGACGTGAACAGATCGTCGCCAACTTCCGCGCCCGTCCCCCGGACGAGGACGTCGCAGACTCCATCGCAGCGGCCATCCTCGCTCGCACCGCGCAGTTCCTGGACGACGACAAGACTCTCGAACTGTGGCGTCGGGCGATGGCGTCGGCGCCGGCGGAGTTGCGGCGAGCCTCCCTGCTGAGCCGCGAGGACTGCGACGAACTCATCGAGGCAGTTGCCCTCCGCCTCAACGACTCTGCCGCTGCGTCTGACATCCGGGCCGGCGTATTGGTGCGGGCTACCGTCGCTGCAGTCGAGTACGCCTATGAATGGTGGCTCATGTACGACCAGAAAGAGTCACTGCACACCCTTACCGAGCGCGCGCTCCAGTTGGTGACCGGTGGGCTCGCAAGTCCTAAGCGGCCCGCACGACGCGGCCGATGATCTAGCGACTCGCACGCAGCGGCGGCGCTGGGACGTCGATGGCCGGCTGCTCGCAGCCTCCGTCGACGTGAAGCAACTTGCCGGTCACCCACGCCGACGCCGGTGAGGCCAGATACAGTGCGGCGCAGGCGATGTCCTTCGGCGTGCCGGGCCGACGCATCGGAGTGTTGGCCTCGAATTGCGCGCGCAGAGCGTCGTTGGTGAGCACGACCTCGAGCCCCTGGGTGGCGATACCGCCGACGATGATTCCGTTCACGCGAACCACAGGTGCAAGCTCAGCGGCGAGGTTGCGTGTCATTTGGTTGAGCGCGGCCTTACCCGCGCCGTACGCGACAAACGAACTCATCACCATGTCGGAGCACCGCGACGAGATGTTGACGATCGCTCCCCCGCCCGCGGTATCCGCCATCGCCTGCGCCGCAAGCTGACTCATCAGGAACGGCGCGGTGACGTTGAACTTCATCGCCATGTCGAAGTACCGCTCCGACGTCGTCATCGCCGGCCGAGGACCGGTCCCGCCCGCGTTGTTGACGAGAACATCCAGCCGGCCATAGTGCTCGACGGCGGAATCGATCAGCCTGCGCCGGTCGTCGTCGATGAGCACATCGCAGACGACGGCGAGCGCCTTGCCTCCGGCCTCCTCGATGGTTGTGACGACCTCGTCGAGGTCGGCTGCAGTGCGCGCACCGACCACAACGGTGGCTCCGGCCTCCGCAAGTCCTAGTGCTATACCGCGGCCGATACCCTTACCACCTCCGGTGACAACGGCGACGCGTCCCTCGAGCCGGAACTCGTCGAGGATCACTGGTTGCGGCCCAGCCCGTACTGCGGGGCTGCGCGGCCGGCCAACAGCGGCAGATCGAGATAGGTCTTGATGCCGGGATCGGCATCGACGACGTAAGGGATGGCGCTGACGCAGTGGTTGGCGGTGACCACGATGCCCGGATTCCGTACCAGCCCTTCCTCGATGGTGTCGGGCTGCAGACCCTTGAACGTGAGCAAGACATCGGGGTCACCGGTGATCTCGACCTCGAACCGTTCACCCTGCGGTCCGAAACTCCAGGCCGGGTCGAAATGCTCCTCGCCCATGAACCAGTTGACTGTTGCTGTGACGACCGGTGTCCCGTCCACGACCGCGCGCCAGTGGAACTTCCGCGCGGCGACCTGACCCGGTTCGATGACACCGACCGGAGTATCGATCGGCTGGGTGGCCACGGCAATCTCCTGCACCGACTCCAGTTCAGGATCGATGCCGAAACCCATCTCCGCCACGATCATTCGAACCGACGCCTTGAACCCCGCGCCCAGGAGATCGACGATCGGACCTGCCATGGCCTCTTCTGGCGACACGCCGAATCCCATGATGTAGCGCACCACGTCGGGTGCGTTGTAGGTGCGGATGTCGCTGAACTCCTCCGACCGCACATGCGTCACGCCCGCACTCAGCGCCGAGACCATCAGCGGAAAGCGCTCGGTGATGCCTCCGGGGTGAATACCGGTGCCGTGCAGCGTACTTCCGCCTTCGGCGCAGGCATCGAGGATGGCTTTGCAGTTATCGAGCTCGGGATAGACCCACCCGACGGGAGTGACTACGTTCTTACCTGAACGAAGGAGCGCGACGACCTCGTCCTCGTTCGGTAGGAGCGGACTGTAGACGACGCAGTCGGCCTCGAGAGCGAGGATGTCCTCCATGCTGGTCGTCGCCTTGACACCGATCGGGTCCCGGCCGATGAGATCGCCGACGTCCTTGCCGTGCTTGCTCTCTGAGTGCACCCAAGCGCCGACCAATTCGAGATCGGGATGCGCCAGCACGCCCTCGATCGCCGCTCGCCCAACACCACCGGTCGCCCACTGCACCACTCGAATCGCCATGACGCCCATTCAAGTCATGCGTGACAGTCACTGTCAAGATAAAAGTTGCTATCACCCGCGAGTTATGGGGAGTCCAGGCGCGGCGGGGTGATGTTTCGGTCCGGGCGAGGTTCCGGAACCATCATTCCCGCGCTAGGTACCCACGCGGACTCGGTCAGCAGCTCGCCCACCTCAGCGATGTTCATCAGATCGAGTTCGTAGTCGAACAATCCGTCCCCCGCGTAGTGGAGCACCGAGAACGCCGGCGCCTGATACGGCGTACCGTCAGCGCGACTCCCGGCCAGGCGATTCCACCAGAAGGTGACCAGGCGGTCGCCGTCGACCATGGTCCATTCCTCCGGGAAACTCCATCCTTCGAAGCCGACCATCGAACGATCGAGGAACGCAAGAATCTCGTCGCGACCCTGCACCCGACCGAAGGCCGGGTCGATGAAGACCGCATCCTCGGTGAACCACTCGCCGATGGTTGACCACGGCGCCGTGCCTGCGACACATAGTTCACGCTGGGCGACATAGCGCCGGTATGACTCCAGCGCCTCCTGCTCGCGCTCGTTCAGTTCTGCCATCGCCCGACCGTACCGCCTCTACCTGCGATCTCCACCCGTTCTCCACGTAACCTCCAAGCTTGCAGACGCGGCGATCGCGAGCATCGATGCATGCCAGAAATCCTCATTCCCTCGCTGTCCCCCACCGGCCACATCGCACCTCTGCTGAACGTCGCACGGGGTCTCGCCGACCGCGGCGACCGCGTGACCGTCCTCACCGCCGCCGCACATGCCGACAAGATCCGAGCCGTCGGCGCCATCCCAGTCGCGATTCCCGCCGAGGCCGACTTCGATCTGACCCGCCTCGACATCGACCTGCCCGGACGAACAGATACCTCAGGCATCAAGAGAGTCAACTTCGACATCGTGCGAATCTTCCTGCAGCCGATGCCGCTCCAGACCCGCGCACTCGCGGAGTTGATGGCACAAACGCGATTCGACGCCATCCTCACCGACTCCGGGTTCTTCGGGATCCTGCCGTTCCTCCTCGGCGACCCCGCAGCGCGTCCGCCGGTACTGAGCTACAGCACGATGCCGCTGATGATCAGCAGCCGCGATACCGCCCCCTGCGGATTGGGGATGGCCCCGTCATCGACCCCCCTGGGGCGACTGCGCAATCGTGCACTGACTCTGCTGGCGCAGAAAGTGTTATTGCGCGAATCGCAGAACGTGGCCAATCACCTGCTCGACAGCCTGAACAGTCGGCAACTGCCCACGTTCATTTTCGACTCCGGCGTCCTCGCCGACCGCTACATCGCGCCGACAGTGCCCGAATTCGACTATCCCCGAAGCGATCTGCCGCCACACGTGCGTCATGTCGGCGCCGTACACCCGAGCCCGGCGCGGGGATTCCGCCGTCCACCCTGGTGGTCGGAACTCGACGGCGACCGCCCAGTCGTACACGTCACGCAGGGCACCATCGACAACGCTGACCTCAGCCGACTGCTCGAACCGACCATCGATGCGCTCGGCGGCGAGGACGTCATCGTGGTCGCCACCACCGGTGGTCGCGACATATCTGGGGTGAAGACACCGCTGCCGTTGAATACCTATGTCGCCGAGTACATCCCGCATGATGTTCTGCTGCCCAAGATCGACGTCATGGTCACCAACGGTGGCTATGGTGCTGTGCAGCGGGCGTTGTCGATGGGTGTGCCATTGGTCGTGGCGGGCAACACCGAGGACAAACCCGAAGTCGCGGCGCGAGTGGCGTGGAGCGGTGCGGGCGTCAACCTGAAGACCGGCACCCCGAGCTCGCGGGCGATCCGCTCCGCGGTCCGTAAGGTACTTGGCGACGGCCGCTATCTCCGTGCGGCGCGCAACCTCGAGGTGGCGTTCGCCCGGCGCGATGGTGTCGCCGAGATCGCGGCCCTGGTCGACGAGGTCATCGTTGAACGTCAGGCGGTGCAGCGATGAGCCCGTGCGCTGACCCATTCGGCCGCCCACCCACGCCGGAGCCACAGCCCGAGGACAACCGATGGCGTAGTCGGCTACGCGTGCCTATATCGACCATCCACGCGACGGTGAAGCCATGGTTGAGCAGCTGCAGTACATCGCGGTAGCGACGTTCCTCGCGTGGGGGCTGGTGAGCTCGCTGGCCCACACATCGCGGCGCTGAGAGCTAGGCGCTCTTGTCGCGACGCTCAGTGCGTGACGGCTTGCGCGGAACGATCGTCGGAAGGACGTTGTCCTCGACGGTCTCCTTGGTGACGACCACCTTGGCGACGTCGTCGCGGCTCGGGATGTCGTACATCACCGGCAGCAGGACCTCTTCCATGATGGCGCGCAGCCCGCGGGCGCCGGTGCCGCGGTGGATGGCCTGATCGGCGATCGCCTCGAGCGCGGCGTCGTCGAACTCCAACTCGACGCCGTCCATCTCGAACAGCCGGGTGTACTGCTTCACCAGAGCGTTCTTCGGCTCCGACAGGATCGTGACGAGCGAATCCTTATCGAGGTTCGTTACCGAGGCGACGACCGGCAGACGACCGATGAACTCCGGGATCAGCCCGAACTTGATCAGGTCCTCCGGCATGACCTCGGCGAAGTGGTCCTGGGTGTCGATCTCGGCCTTGGAGTGCACCTCGGCGCCGAAGCCCAGCCCGCGCTTGCCAACGCGGTCGGAGACGATCTTCTCCAGGCCCGCGAACGCACCCGCCACGATGAACAGCACGTTGGTGGTGTCGATCTGGATGAACTCCTGGTGCGGGTGCTTGCGGCCGCCCTGCGGGGGCACCGACGCCTGGGTGCCCTCCAGAATCTTCAGCAGCGCCTGCTGCACGCCCTCACCGGAGACGTCGCGGGTGATCGACGGGTTCTCGCTCTTGCGGGCGATCTTGTCGACCTCGTCGATGTAGATGATGCCGGTCTCAGCACGCTTGACGTCGTAGTCGGCGGCCTGGATCAGCTTGAGCAAAATGTTCTCGACGTCCTCGCCGACGTAGCCGGCCTCCGTCAGCGCGGTGGCGTCGGCGATTGCGAATGGGACGTTCAGCATCTTCGCCAGCGTCTGCGCGAGGTAGGTCTTGCCACAGCCGGTGGGACCGAGCATCAAGATGTTGGACTTGGACAGCTCGACAGGCTCGGCACGCGAATCGCGCATCTTCTCGCCGGCCTGAATGCGCTTGTAGTGGTTGTAGACGGCGACGGCCAGCGTGCGCTTGGCCGTGTCCTGACCGATGACATATCCCTCGAGAAACTCGCGGATCTCCGCGGGCTTTGGCAGCTCGTCGAGTTTTACGTCGTCGGCGTCAGCGAGTTCCTCTTCGATGATCTCGTTGCACAGGTCTATGCATTCATCACAGATATATACGCCGGGGCCGGCAATGAGTTTCTTGACCTGCTTTTGACTCTTTCCGCAGAACGAGCACTTCAGCAGGTCACCGCCGTCTCCAATGCGCGCCATGTGGTGAGGTCCTACTTTCCTGTTCGCAATACGTATTGAATCGGTTCGCTCGAGATCCCCACTGGGTGTTGATCCCGACGCTACCCGCTTGTTCCGGCGCGAGGCGACCGATAAAGCCGAATCGCGTAGTTGGTATTCACTTGTGTGGGCAGAACATATCGCCTAACCACCCCGCAACCCCACCGAACGCGCTGCCACGCCCTTGGCGTGTCGCCGCCGTTACCGCTTCGGGAGCTGTCCGCAACCAAGGTACCCGTCGCTTGGCGGTTGCCGGCAACCGTCCGTTCTCACTCCCGCAACCTACCGGCGGCCCGGTCCGACCGGCCCTGGGCCTACTGGGCCGGGACCCACGGGACCCGGTCCGACGGGACCCACCCCGACCGGCCCGGCCACTCCGCCGACGCCTACCGGGCCGGCGGGCCCGACCACGGGGTTCGGCGGGTTGACGTAGACGGTCGCGTCGACCGGCACGCAGGTGACCGTGTAGACGTCCCAGTACATCCCGTAGGGGCATGGCGGCGGGGGTGGCGGTGGTGGTTGCGCGCTGCTGACCGCCGAGGATCCGAACTGCAGCAACACGGCAGCTGTCGCCGAACCAATCAGCGCGAGCCCCGCTGCGCGAAGTCGTGTGCCCACCGTCGTGACCTCCCTTGTTGCCGTGCCGGCCGGCACAGTCTCGACAGCTTGCCACGCTCAACCATCCCGCTTCCGAGGTTCGCCGGTATTTCTGACGCCTATGTAAACCCGCGCCCCGCAGTTGCTCGGTGGATAGGAAACCCTCTCCACCTGTGCTGTGGAATCTCGCGCTGAGGTGATTACGGGAAGCCCGCGTGATCAGCAGTATTTCCTCCTGAGATCACCGCGGCTGCGACCTTCAGCAGCCGATTCAACCGACTCAGGAGTGTGCCCATGACTTCGAAATGGATATCCAGCACTGTCACGGCTGGCGTCGCCGCAGCCATGATCGCTGTTGGACTGGCGTCGGCAGGGACCGCCGCAGCTGGCCCTAAGTACGACCAGTGCATCAGGCAGGCGAGCCATGACGGCGTCATCACCCGCGGCGAAGCCGCGAGGTGCGCAAGTACCCTCGCCTCGGAGCGCGCCTGAACAGCCTCAGCGCGTCAGGCAGTCTGTGCTGACAGCTTGCGGTACTCCAGGACGGTGTCGATCACGCCGTACTCCTTGGCCTCCTCGGCCGTCAGGATCTTGTCGCGATCGGTGTCCTTGCGGATCTGCGCGGCGTCCTTGCCGGTGTGCCGGGCCAGCGTGGTTTCCATCAGCGTGCGCATCCGCTCGATCTCCTTGGCCTGGATCTCCAAGTCGGAGAACTGACCTTGGATGACCCCGGACAGCGCGGGCTGATGAATCAGGATGCGGGCGTTCGGCAGCGCCAGGCGCTTGCCCGGCGTTCCCGCGGCCAACAGCACCGCAGCGGCCGAAGCGGCCTGCCCGAGGCACACCGTCTGGATGTCGGCGCGGACGTACTGCATGGTGTCGTAGATCGCCATCAGCGAGGTGAACGAACCACCTGGCGAGTTGATGTACATGGTGATGTCGCGATCGGGATCGAGCGACTCGAGCACCAGCAGCTGGGCCATTATGTCGTTCGCCGAAGCGTCGTCCACCTGCACGCCGAGGAAGATGATGCGCTCCTCGAACAGCTTGTTATACGGGTTGGACTCCTTGACGCCGAAGCTCGAATGCTCGATGAACGACGGTAGGATGTAGCGGGCCTGCGGCTGCAAGCGGGGATCCGTGTGGTCGGTCATTTGTCTAGTCCTGCCGTCGGTCCGGAGCCGTTGATGCTGGCGCTGGTGATGATGTGGTCGACGAAGCCGTACTCGAGGGCCTCCTGCGCGGTGAACCAGCGGTCGCGGTCGGAGTCGGCCTCGATGCGCTCGAGGGTCTGCCCGGTGAACTCGGCGTTCAACCGGAACATCTCCTTCTTGATGACCGCGAACTGCTCGGCCTGGATCGCGATGTCCGCGGCGCCGCCGGTGATACCACCGAGCGGCTGGTGCATCAGGATGCGGGCGTGTGGAAGGGCGTAGCGCTTGCCCTTGGTGCCCGCGGCGAGAAGGAACTCACCCATCGACGCGGCCATGCCCATGGCGTAGGTGGCGACGTCGCATGGTGCCAACACCATGGTGTCGTAGATCGCCATACCCGCGCTGATCGAGCCACCGGGCGAGTTGATGTAGAGGTGGATGTCCTTCGTGGGGTCCTCGGCGGACAGCAGCAGAATCTGCGCGCACAGCCGGTTGGCGATGTCGTCGTCGACCTGTGATCCCAGGAAGATGATGCGCTCGGACAGCAACCGCTCGTAGACAGAGTCGACGAGGTTGAGACCGGGCGATGCACCACGCATGTCAGTCACGACTGGATACCTGCTTTCTTTCAAGTCCTAACACTCACCGACACTAACCAACCTGCTGCAGCGTGCACTCCCTAGACAGGCCGCTTTCGCTCACAGCGTCACTTGGCGTCGGCGGTGTCCTCATCGGCCTCGGCGGTTTCGGCTTCTGCTTCGGGCGCTTCACCGGCCTCAGACTCCCCGCCCCGGCCGAAGAACTCGGCGGTGTCCACGACTTCACCGTTCGAATCGGTGACGGTGGCGCCTTCCACGACCTGCGCCACCGCCAGCCCACGACGGACGTCGGCGAACAGCGCTGCTAGCTGGTTGTTCTCCTGGAGGGCGGCGAGCAGCTGTTGCGGCTCCATGCCGTACTGCTGCGACATCAGAATCAACCGTTGTGTGATGTCGTTCTGGCCGACCTGGATGTCGAGCTTGTCGGCGATCGCGTCCACCAGCAGCTGAGTGCTGACGGCCTTCTCCGCGTTGGTGCGGTTCTCCTCGTCGAACTTCTCCCGGCTGCCGCCCTGCGCTTCGAGCGCCTCGGCGAACTTCGCCTCATCATGGTCCAGTCCGTGGATCGCGTTGTGTAGCGCCTCGTCCACCTGTGCCTGTACGACGTTCTCGGGCAGCGGCACCTCGACCTGCTCGAGCAGCGTCTCGAGCACCTTGTCGCGGATCAGCTCGGCCTGCTCAACCCGCTTGCGGGTACGCAGCTGCTCGGTGAGGCTGTTCTTGAGCTCGTCGATGGTGTCGAATTCGCTTGCCAGTTGCGCGAATTCGTCATCGGGCTCGGGCAGCTCACGTTCCTTCACCGTCTTCACAGTGACGGTGACCTGAGCGTCCTCGCCGGCGTGCGCACCGGCGGCCAGCTTAGTGGTGAAGACGCGCGTCTCTCCGTCCTTGAGGCCGATGATGGCCTCGTCGAGGCCCTCGATGAGCTGGCCGGAGCCGATCTCGTGCGACAGCCCCTCGGTCTTGGCCTCGGGCAGATCCTCGCCGTCGACGGTGGCGGACAGGTCGATGGAGACGAAGTCGCCGTTCTCGGCGGCGCGGTCCACACCGGTCAGGGTGCCGAAGCGGGCGCGCAGGTTCTGAAGCTCCGCGTCGACCTCGTCATCGTTGATCTCGATGGCGTCGACCGTGAGCTTCAAGGCTTCGAGGTCCGGGAGGTCGATCTCGGGACGGATGTCGACCTCGGCGGTGAACTCGAGGTCCTCGCCGTACTCCTTCTTGGTGACCTCGATCTCGGGCTGGCCGATCGGCTTCAGATCTGAGGTCGTCACGGCCTCGCTGTAGCGGCCGGGCAGGGCTTCGTTGACGACCTGATCCAGCATGGCCTCTCGACCGAAGCGCGCCTCGAGGAGCTTGCGCGGCGCCTTGCCGGGCCGGAAACCGGGCAGCCGCACCTGACCGGCCAACTGCTTGAAGGCGCGATCGAACTCGGGCTCGAGCTCGGTGAAGGGCACCTCCACGTTGATGCGAACCCTGGTCGGGCTCAACTTCTCGACGGTGCTCTTCACTCTCGTGCTCTCCTCATTGATCCTGGGTAATTCTGTTCGCCTGCCGGGTGCAGTCGGGGTGACAGGATTTGAACCTGCGGCCTTCCGCTCCCAAAGCGGATGCGCTACCAAGCTGCGCTACACCCCGCGCCATTGTGCGGCCGTTCCACAAAACACAGAACGACCACGCGAGATACTACGGCCTGGACGCGCGTTGCCCTTAATTGGATGATTCCGAAGGCACCGGTACAGTCTCCTCGTGCAACACACGCGGGCGTAGCTCAATGGTAGAGCCCTAGTCTTCCAAACTAGCTACGCGGGTTCGATTCCCGTCGCCCGCTCCACCCCCCTTAAATCAGGGGCGTCTCGTCGGCGCGTGGTCTCCGCTTCCCGATGGTCATCAGCGGCCGCCCCGGCGATCGGGCACCGCCGGTTGACAGCACGTCCATCCTGGCCACCAGCTATCCGACGGATCAGGGACGAGCGGGGCTTCAGCCAACGCCGCACCAAAGTGTTGCTGTTGATGTCGCTGAGGCGCAACACGATTGAACCGTTGACAGGTAGACGCACGCGGTGAATGTCCCCTGCGCTGTCGCTAATACCTCTTTTCGCCGACGGGTTACGGGCAACGCCATCGTCAGGCCATTGCAGGTACGTTCCCGTTGCTCACGCACCACCGGTGAGGCGACAAAATCTCGATCAAAAATTGTCCTGTCGTCGCAGGAATCCCGCGCTTATTTGCCGAGAAGCTCTGGTTGCCGTTTCGCCGCTGGTCACATCCGTTGTGAGTTCGATCCGAGAGTCGCCAGAAACAGTCCTCAATGTTGAGATTGCTTCATCCGGCCATCCCCAAATCAATTGTCGGAAAGGTAAATTCCCGCCGGAACATTTGTTAGGCTCAACGCCTGGACGGGGGAATCGCGGCGCAGGATCAGTCGCAGCGAAAGCCCGCCTCGATTGGGGTGAGGAAATGTCGGCATCTGAATCAACGCGGGATTCCGGGCATCCACCCAAGTCGAGGAATGCAGGTTCGTATATCGGCAGAATAGGCGCCTTGGCGGTCGCTCTGGGCATAGGTACCGCACTGGCGACAGCAAACGTTGCGCACGCCGAAACAGGTGACACCGGGTCCACGTCGTCTTCGGCCGGGTCGCCTTCGGAGTCGAGAAATGCCGACAACCAGGACTCGCCGTCGACCCGGACGCGCGGATCACTCGCCGATTCGCCGAGCGGGCGGCGCAGTGGCGATTTCGGCTCCCGTGGTTCGAGGCCGCGCACCGAATCGACCGCGAATTCTCGACCGTCGCCGCGGGTCGCCGCTACTGGGACCGCATCCATAACGTCGCAAGCTGACGAAGATGAATCGGACTCCACGACCCGCAAGATCGCGCGTACATCGCCGAACCCCAGAGGGGGGACGAGGGATCGGAACACGTCCGCCGATCCCCCCACAGCGACGGCTGGTCAGCGCGGCCCGAGAGTCACCGCAGTTGCCGCCGAGACCTCCGTGAAACCCGGGGGCACCGCTGTCGCCGGATTGACCACGCAGGAGCGAATCCCCTCCGTGAAACCTAGGGAGACCGCGGTCGGCGAGTTGACCACGCAGGAGCGGATCCCCGCCGTGAGCCCCGCCGTGGCGACTGAGGTCATAACTCGTCGCCTTGCTGTACCGACAAGTCCGGCACCAACCACCCCCGCGCCGAAGGAGCCGAAGGGCATCCCCATGGTGATAGCGCTGTTGACCACCTTGACGCGTCGCGAACCGTGGTCACTACCTGGCAGCACTGACGCCACCCTATCGGCGACGGTGAACCAACCTGTTGCAGCGGCGGCACCAGTTTCAGCCAGCGCTGCCGTCCCGGGCCCCGCGGATGTCACGATCGAAGCAGAGTCCATGACCGTCTCGCCTGCAAAGGCAGGCACAGTCTTCAAGGACACCTCCGCGTCGGGGCAACGGGGTCTACTGCTGAAGACGAATGCCACTGTCACCCATACCCTTTCACTGCCCGAAACGACGAACCTGATCATCCGCGCCCGCGGAGACCAATACAACGGCGCTCCGAGCATGACCCTGTCGGTCGATGGGAAAGTTATCTCGACCACGCAGGTGTCTTCGACGTCATGGCGCGACTACAGCATTCCGGTCCAGGTAGCGGCTGGAACTCACACGGTCAGCATCGCGTTCACCAACGCCTACGCCAAGAACGCGTCGCAGGGCCGATACCTCCGGCTGGACAAAATTACCGTCGTCCCTGCCTCGACTCCCACGACTCCCCCAGCACCGGGCCCCAGCTATTTCCAGGCGGCGGACTGGCTGTGGAAGCCGATCCCGTCGAACCCGGTCATCGCCGCCAACAGCACGACGTGGGTGAATTACCTTTCGGCACCGGACGCGAAGCGGGTGGCGAACCTGTACCAGTACGGAGTGACCCTGATCCCGGCGTCGGCGATCACGAGCACCACCCCCCGATACGACGTGACGTTCAGTAAACCGTGGGGTAGCGATCCCTTCGGGTCCTACAGCGTGCCAATCCCTCTGGGCACCAAGGTGCCCCCGGGCTCGGACGGTCATATCGCCGTCCTCGATCCCGTCACAGGTAAGGCCTTCGGCATCTGGCAGGCCAAGTACGACAGCAAAACCGACACCTGGTCCGGCTCTTGGGGTGGGATGACAGCCCTCAACGGCAACGGCATCGACCAGTCTGGCTCGGCGACGGCGACAAATCTCGCTCGGTATGCCGGCGTGGTCACCGCCGAGGAGTTCAGCGCTGCGATCGCTGCCAACACCGGACTCAACCACGCCCTCTTCGTCTCGAGCGACATCGTCGGATCCGCCTTTGTGGCTCCGGCGACCAAATCCGACGGCACCAATATCGCCGGTGTGGCGACGCCGATGCCGGAGGGCTACCGCATCCAACTCGACCCGTCCATCGACGTGGACGCCGTCCCAGGTATCACACCAGGCGAAAAGGTGATCGCGAAGACTTTGCAGACCTACGGCGCGTACGTCGGCGACCAGGGCGGAGCCCGGCTGGCTTTCATGTTCGAGGCGGTTCCAGATGCGAACGCCAATAATCCGGGTGCGGTGTGGACTGATGCCGGATTCGCCTGGGATTACTACGACATGAAGAACATCCCGTGGACGCAGCTTCGCGTCCTCGAGAGCACCTCAGCCGTCTGATTACAGCCTGCGGCCTCGCTCCATCCTGTCGTCGCACCGCCCATCGGGGCGCTGATTCGCCGCGAACATGCGGCCCCGCCCGTGAATAATGACGGTGCGCGGAAGGTGAATCGTCGATCACCTTGGATCGAGAGAACGAGGACGAATATGACGGCTCTGCCGGTTCTTGCTCGCCAACTGCTCGTCTTCTGTGGATTCGGGTTGGCGATCTTTGCCCCACTTGGCGTCGTTGTCGCTGCCACGCCGGCCAATCCCCCCACCTCCGTGGCCCAATGCAACGGCGGCGAAGAACCCGACACCTTCACAACCACGTGCGTTCCATTCATGACGCCGAAAACCCCCGGTGCTTCCGCCACAACCACCAGCGCGACGACATGTCCTCAGGGGGTCAGCGGGTCCGAATGTGGGACTCAGGGCGGCGGGGTCGATGCCGCCAATCCCCTAACAAGTGAAGCGGAACGGATGGCGACGAACACCGAACAGATCGGTGAGGACGTTGCGGCGGGAACCGCCGATGACGCGTGACAGCGCACCAAGCGAACGCTGAGGGTCTGGCCAAGTCGACGGCCGACATACGCGCTGGCAAAAAATGCAGCGGTGCTGCTGCCGCTCATGACACCGTGACTCTCAGTCGGCGGCCGTCTTCTGGATCGCGACCAGTGTGACGTCGTCGAGCGCAGCGCCTGCCTCGGCGAGGACGCGCGCCTGATCGCACAGGTCGACGGGGTCTGGGTGTTTGGCGACAAACTTCAGCGCAGGACGGACATCGATGCCGTCGCTGATCAGATCCAGGACGCCGTCAGAAGCGACAACCAAGGTTTCTCCGTCTTCCAGCGTCACGTCTTGCGATACCCACTTCTCTTCCGGCAGCACGCCGAGCGGCAGTCCTCTACTCGACAATGGTTCGACGACACCGGTTTTCCGGACAATTACGGCGAGACCATGGCCGGCGTCGACGTAGCGCACCGCTCCCGTAGCGACGTCCAGCCGTGCATGAAACAGCGTCACGAAGGTCTCGGTGCTCGCTAGATCGTCGGACAGTTGCGCCGATACGGTGTTCACCGCATTGGCCAGGTCGGCACCTTGATCCATTTCGTCGACAGCCCGCGACGCCGCGCGAAGGGCTGAGCGAACGCTCGCGGTCAGGATCGCCGCGCCGAGACCCTTTCCCATCACATCGGCGACGGTGAAGATCACGCCTCGCTGCGAGCTGTAATGGTCGTAGAAGTCACCGCCAACCGCGAAGGCGGGTAAGCACAAGGCGCACACTGTGTATCCCGGCAGATCGCCGAGGGGCCGCGGCAGCAGATGACTTTGCACCTGCGTAGCGCGATCCATCTCGTCGAATCTTTCCAGTTCCCGCTGAACCCAGCCGGCCAACTCGCGAAACGTCTCGACCTGCTCACTGTCGAGCGAGCGCGGCTTCGTGTCGTAGATGCAGAAGGTGCCGACTGGGTGACGGCCGGGGCCGAACAGTGGGTAACCGGCGTAGAAGCGGACGCCACCTTCCGCCTTGATCGCCGGCAGTTCGCTGAAATCGGGGTGCTGGCGCGCATCCTCGATGATCAGCGCCGGCTCTTCGACGTTCATGTACGTGCGCGCAATGGTCGCCCGGCAGATGGTCTGCTCTCGGGGTACCGTGCCGTCCAGGTCAAGACCATCGTTCTGCTTGAACCACTGGCAATCGCGATCAACCAACGACACCGCGGCCATCGGTACACCGAATACCTGTCGCGCCATCCGAGTGATGCGGGCGAACCGCTCCTCGGGTTCTGAGCCCAGCATGTGCAGCTGGTGGACCGCTTGCATCCGAGCGTCTTCGACCTCGGGAGCGAGCACGTAGCCTTCGCCCACGACTCCTTCAGGTCTCATCGCCCCCACGTCTTGGATCGCCAATTCGGTCCCCCTTCGGTACGGAAACGATATTTCGCAGACAGGCACGGAACTAAACAATTCTCACAAACTGGACTCGCGCGGTCTCACGCGATCAGGGGCGCACGCGAGCGATGTGATTGAGAGATCACCGAAATCCACCTGGTCGTCCTCGCGAATCGACGCCGGAAGGTGCCACGGCTGCCGCTTTCCTTTCCGCATCGAAAGCAATTCGTAGACGAAGGCCATAAATGCTGGTTAAGGTGCGGCGATGCTGATCTGGATCGCGCCGGTGGTCGTGGTGGCCGCTGTCGTGGTCGCCATCGCGCTTCGCCTTTTCGTACGAAGCCGGATGCCCGAGAACGGGTGGTTCGTCGACTCGTCGCGGGCCGACACGTATATGTCCGTACTCGGCACCATGTTCGCGGTGTTGCTCGCTTTCGTGATCCTCTTCTCCCTGCAGAGCTATCAACACGCGCGCGACGGTGCCAGCCGCGAAGCGATTGCAGTTGCCGAACTTCATGTCATCGCCGATGCGTTGGGCGGCAAATCTGGCGCAACCCTGCATGGCGAGCTGAACTGCTATGCGCGATCGGTCATCGCGGACGAGTGGCCCTCGATGCGTACCGGCGACACGTCCGCCGTCACCCAGCTCTGGGTCGACGCCATGGGTCGCGACTTCGCCGAAGCGAATCCTATTGGCGCCAAACAGGAGATCGCGTACGCGCAGTGGTTCGATGAGCAGGCGCAGCGCCGCGAGGGGCGTCGCGCACGTCTTGCGGAGGCCACCCCGCCGGTGCCAACGCCCCTGTGGATCGTGTTGGCCATCGGCGCGGCAGCCATTGTCGCCTACATGTGCGCCCAGGCCGACCGCCGCGAACCACGGTGGATCCAAGCGGTACCGATCGGACTGGTCGCGGCGCTCGTCGCGTCGGGGCTGATGGTCGTGTTCTTCCTCGACCATCCCTATGCAGATTGGAGTGGCAGCATCCAGCCGGCCGAGATGGAGCGCTCACTCGCGACCATCGAAGACGGCCATCCCACACCATGTGACGAGCGGGGCAACCCGATCTCCTGACGAATTGACGAGAGGTGAACTGCCGGCCGAGGTCCGAGACGCCGGCGCCTGAACAGTTGAGAATGCATCGGATCGCGGATCCCTCGCGACGCAACAGTCCGGAAGGTGAGATGGCAGCGGTGGCGGCGGTACGCACGGCGGTGGTGGTCGTGCACGGGATGGGTGAGAAGCGGCCGTTGGAAACGTTCGAAGGCTTCGTGAGGACGGCACTTTATCCGCGCGATGGAAAATGGCAATACTCCCCGCGGCCGACCGCGATCACCGAGAGCTACGAGGCACGCCGATTCAGCTCGCCTCAGTACGATTTCTTCGAATACTACTGGCAGTTCCTGATGAGTGCGGACAAGTTCGCGGGAGTCGCGCCGACACTGCTGCGGCTCTTCCTTCGTCGGCCATCCAACGTTCCCGACGCCCTTCTCGGGGTGTGGCGCCTCGTGTGGGCCACGATTCTGGCCGCTCTCCTGGTGATCCCGGTGCTGTTCGTCTCCGGGTATGCGCTGAATTCCGATGTGCCGGTGTGGATCATCGGCTTGGTCACCAGTGCGGTCGTGCTGATCTTCTGGTTTGGCCTCTACCGGATGATGGCGAGAGCGCTGGTGAACAAGACGACAGCTCCGCTAGTCGAGTCGGCGCGCTACCTGGATCCGTCACCGACCTCGTACACAGCACGACGGGCCATTCGCGCCGGCCTGGTCGAGCTGCTCGACGACTTGCACGACGACGAGTACGAACGCATCGTCGTGGTAGCCCATGGCGTCGGCACTTACATCTCCTATGACGCACTGATGGTTTATCAAGCCAAAAAGCAATGGCGTATAACTGATTTCATCACCATCGGGGCGCCCTTGAGTCTCGCCGACCTATTGATGACGCGACCCTCGTTGTCGAGCGGCCTCAAGTTGTCAGACGGTGCGGTCCGGCGCGAATTATTCGACGGACTGCTGCGTCGCGGCGCGCTCCTCGGGCGCCCATCGATTGATGGACTCGAAGGCGATCCCCTTGACGCGAAATCTCCTTTTGCCGTGATGAATTGGACGAACTTTTGGTTTCCGGTGACGCGTGGCAGCCGGCGCGGCGATTGGTTTGGCGGCGCGCTGGCGCCGCTCTTCGGGGCTGGTATCCGAGACATCGCGGTCACCGGCAACGAGCCTGAACGGTTGAAGCCGGGATTGGCGCATGCCGAGTACTTCAGCCATCCCGACGAGGACGCGGAAGGCGACATCGCCTGGCACCTTCGACGCACATTGGCGCTGTAAAAGGACGAGATGCGAGCGATCGCCAAAAGTGGGAGTTACCACCAAAAATAAGTGGAAGCGACTACCAAATAAAATTCTCCGAGCAAATGCTTGCGCAGCCGTCGGCGGTCCTTTAACAATGACGCGCACGATAAATTCATATGCCGGTGGCTGACCTTCCGGCTCGCAACGGGGAAGAGTCGCAACGTGGGGCTAGACGTCGTGGCTGGACCAGGAGAGCACCCAAGCGCCCCCTGACAGCGGCGAGAGGGATAGCGCACTCGCGACCTCCTCTCTCGGCGTAACTCGGACAGTTCCACGGCCAGATCTTGACCGTTTCCTGTCGGTACGCTGGACGCCATGAACGGCGTTCTGCTCGTCCTCGTTGTCCTGGTTGTCGTGGCTCTCGGCGTCGTCGTCTACGGCGCGATGAGGGCGTCGGATCGGCGCAACGCCGCCTCGCTGGACGATGCGAAGGCGGACGCGCGCCGCGTGATCGAACGTCTCGGCGGTCAGGTCATCAACCTGACCGGCTCCGACGACGCCTCCAAGCAAGCGCTCGCCGACGCGTCCGAGCGGTACACCGCCGCAGGGTCGCAGATCGAGCAGGCCACCACCGCCAAGCAGGCGCTGCTCGCCAAAGAGAGCGCGCTTGAAGGCCTCTACTATGTGCGCGCCGCCCGCACCGCGATGGGCATGGACCCGGGACCGGAACTGGAAACGCTTGCCGGCCAACGCTCGGCGGGCACTGTGACCGAGGACCGGAAGGTCAACTTCGAAGGTCGTGAGATCGAGGCGTCGCCGGCTCCGTCGGAGCGCACCCCGAACTACTACCCCGGCGGTCGCGTCGCGGGGCGCCCGGTGCCCGCGGGCTGGTACTCCGAGCCGTGGTGGAAGCCGGCACTGGTCGCCGGCGCATGGGGTGTGGGGTCGATGTTCCTGTTCAGCGCACTGTTCTCGGGTATGGCAGGCACCGGCTACGAGCAGGGCTTCGCTGAGGGCTACGACCAAGGCTTCGATCAGGGCGGGGATGCCGGCGGTGACTACGGCGGCGATGGCGGCGGCGACTGGGGTGGCAGCGGCGATGGCGGTTGGGGCGGCGGCGACTGGGGCGGTGGCGACTTCGGTGGCGACTTCGGCGGCTTCTAGTCCCAAGAGCTCTCGTTGACTCTGCGCTCACGCCGAACTTTCGGGTAGATCGACGGCGTGCCCGCTGGGCCCATGCGAGCCGGGGAAGTCAACGACCTATTTCTGGCAAGTGGGGCACCAGAACAGGTTGCGGCCCTCCAGCTCCGCAGTGCGAACCTCCGTGCCGCACACCCGGCACGGCTCCCCTGCGCGCCGATACACGTAAGTACGCGGGCGCCCAGGCCCGTACGACGGCAAGCCGTGATCGTCTTCGGGACGGATCGCGATGATCTTGCCCCGCCGAACACCCACCTTCATCAACTCCACGAGGTCTGTCCACATCGCAGAGAACTCACCTTCGTCGATGTGAGTGCCCGGCCGGTACGGGTCGATGAGATGCCGATACAACAGCTCGCTGCGATACACGTTGCCCACCCCGGCGATCACTGACTGGTCCATCAGCAGCGCACCGATAGGCCTGCGGGACTTGCGAATTCGCGACCACGCCAGCCCGCCGTCGGCGTCACGGCGCAATGGGTCGGGGCCGAGGCGCGCCACGATGTCGACGATTTCGGGTTCGGAGATCACCTCGCACACCGTCGGCCCGCGCAGGTCGCTGCCGAATTCGGCGCCGATCATCCGCATCCGAACCTGGCCGACAGGCAGCGGCATCGGAATCGAGAGTTCGGTGAAGGTGCCGTACAACCCGAGATGCACATGCACGACGCGGCCGCCGTCGTAGTGGTGGAACAGGTGCTTACCCCACGCACTGGCTTTCTTCAGGACATGGCCGTTGACCGCCGCAGCCCCGTCGGTGAATCGGCCCTGCGGGCTGGAGACCATGACCGGCGCGCGGCCAAAGCGGCGCTGATGCAGCCGGGCGAGCCGGTGAAGTGTGTGCCCTTCGGGCATCTAAGCGCCGGGCACGGGCGGCGCGACGTGGGTGCGCTCGTACTCGGACAGGATGTCGATACGACGTTGATGCCGTTCGGCTTCCGACCACGGCGTGGTGAGGAACGCATCGACGATCGCGAGCATCTCGTCTTCGGTGTGCATACGCCCACCGATGCCGATCACCTGAGCGTTGTTGTGCTCACGCGCGAGTTTCGCCGTCTCGACGCTCCACCCGAGTGCGCAGCGCACACCGGGCACCTTGTTCGCGGCGATCTGCTCGCCGTTGCCCGATCCGCCGAGCACGATGCCCAGACTGCCCGGGTCGGCGACCGTCTTCTCCGCCGCGGCGATGCAGAACGCCGGATAGTCGTCGTCGGCGTCGTAGGTGTACGCCCCGCAGTCGACGGGTTCGTGCCCATTGGCCGTGAGGTGCTCGATGATCCGCTGCTTGAACTCGAAGCCCGCATGGTCGGCTCCCAGATAGACGCGCATGGCCGTCATTCTGGCAGACGATTCAGGCCGACGGTTTTCGCGTACCAGCCACCGCGGGCGCACCACCTTGCGAAGTCGCTGTGCAAATGCCCATGCGGGAAAAATGGCCGCTTATCCCGGTAATCGCCGCCGGCATTAGAGGTTGGCAAATGAATTCGATCCGGACTTCACGTGCGATCGCTGTCGGTTGCCTTTCGGCAGCCACGCTTCTCGGCGTATCGGCAACTGCGGCCGCCGATCCGACAAGCGATGACAAACTTGCCGTTCTGATCCCTGCGGGCTCGGCCGATTGCCAGGTCAGCCAGCCGTACTCCGAAGATCCTTCCTCGCCCGACTTGGCTGCGGCCAGAACAGTCAACCGGGCGGCCCGTACAGCGCCGTCTACTCGCTGTACGGAAGCCCCGCCGACGTGGATACGGCCTTCAGCAGATTGGCTGGCAGCGGTGGTCCCGTCGCATGCCCTGGAGCGGCCGGCGTGGTGGACCAAGACCGCGGATTCGTTTGTGGGCTCGGCGACGGGCAGTGACCTCACCGCCTTGTACACGTGGTGGCTCGGCGCCCGCTGAACTTTCGTCAGTCGAAGGCGACCGCGAGCGGTCAATCGAACGCGGGCGCCTCCGTGCGGCTACGCTTCAGCTCCCAGAAGTGCGGGTACGACGCGAACGTCACCGACGCGTCCCACAGCTTGCCTGCCTCTTCGCCGCGCGGGATCTTCGACAACACCGGGCCGAAGAAGGCGACACCGTTGACGTGAATCGTCGGGGTGCCGACGTCATCGCCGACGGCATCCATGCCTTCGTGATGGCTCTTGCGAAGCGCTTCGTCGTACTTGTCGGTGTTGGCGGCTTCGGCCAGCTCGGCCGGCAGTCCGACCTCTTCCAGCGACTCCTTGATGACGACGTCGAAGTCTTTGTTGTCCTGGTTGTGGATGCGCGTACCCATCGCGGTGTACAGCGGCGCGAGAATCTCATTGCCCTTCAACTGCTCCGCTGCGATCGCCACCCGGACCGGCTTCCACGCCTGCTTGAGTCCTTCGCGGTATTGCTCCGGCAGGTCTTCCTTGTTCTCGTTCAGCACCGCCAGGCTCATCACGTGAAACTGGACGTCGATGTCGCGCACCTTCTCGACCTCGAGGATCCAGCGCGATGTGATCCAGCACCACGGGCACAGCGGATCGAACCAGAAACCGGCTACGGACTTCTCAGGCATAGATACCTCTCGGTGGTAGATCGGATGTCTCTCCACACAACCTTGCACCCAGCGAGCGTGTTCCCGCTGCCACGTAGTGCGAAGCGCCGGCGCACAGGACACGCATAGTGTGCAAACAGTTATGAAAGCGTGTTGTCGATGTGACTGTTGTCAATCAGTGTTTCAGCTGTGATAAAAGCGAAACGCACCCTCACGACGACTCTGGTCGGCGTCGCGACGGCATTCAGCCTCGCCGCGCCGGCGTCGGCGGAACCGGTCGACACCACTTTTCTCAATGCGTTGAACGATGCCGGCATCACCTACGGCGATCCGATGAGTACCGAAAAGCTCGGACAATCGATCTGCCCCATGCTGGTCGACCCAGGCAAAAACCTCGCATCGGTGTACTCCAACGTGTCCAACAACGGCATCAACCCCGACATGGCGGCGTTCTTCACCGGCATCGCGATCTCGGCGTACTGCCCGCAGATGATGACCCGAATCGGCAACGGCACAATCCTGGACGATTTGAGCGCGCTGGACGGGCTCAGCGGGCTGAGCGGTTTCGGGATACCAGGGTTCTAGCGCGCCTGATCGGGAGAGCGGCCACTAGGTTGGACTCGTGACACTCCCCAACCTCACCCGAGACCAGGCCGTCGAACGCGCTGCGTTGGTCACCGTCGACAACTACCGTGTCGACCTCGACCTGACCGATGGCGACGGCAAGCCCAGCGAGCTCACGTTCCGGTCCGTCACGACCGTCGAGTTCAGCGCCCTGCCCGGAGCCGACACCTACATCGACATCGCCGCCGACCGCGTCCGCAGCGCCGTCCTCAACGGCCGCGCCATCGACGTGTCGGAGTACGACGAGTCCACCGGCATGCCGCTGGCAGGTTTGGCCGAGCGCAACAACCTCGTCGTCGACGCCGACTGCCGGTACTCCAACACCGGTGAGGGCCTGCACCGCTTCGTCGACCCGGTCGACGACGAGGTGTATCTGTACTCGCAGTTCGAGACCGCCGACGCAAAGCGGATGTTCGCGTGCTTCGACCAGCCGGACCTCAAGGCGACGTTCGAGGTAACCGTCACGGCGCCGTCGCACTGGGAGGTCATCTCCAACGGCGCGACCACGGACACCGAAGATGCGGGCGCCGCCAGGCGGCACACCTTCGCCGTCACCCCGAAGATGAGCACGTACCTCGCCGCCCTGATCGCCGGCCCGTACGCCCGTTGGGACGACACCTACAGCGACGAGCACGGCGACATTCCGCTAGGCCTGTTCTGCCGCAATTCACTCGCCGAGTTCATGGACGCCGAGCGACTGTTCACCGAGACGAAGCAGGGATTCACCTTCTACCACAAGAACTTCGGCGTGCCGTACGCGTTCGGCAAGTACGACCAGCTGTTCGTACCGGAGTTCAACGCGGGCGCGATGGAGAACGCCGGTGCCGTGACGTTCCTGGAGGACTACGTCTTTCGCAGCAAGGTGACGCGCGCGTCGTATGAGCGACGCGCGGAAACCGTGCTGCACGAGATGGCGCACATGTGGTTCGGGGATCTGGTCACGATGCAGTGGTGGGACGACCTGTGGCTCAACGAGTCGTTTGCGACGTTCGCTTCGGTGCTGTGCCAGGCCGAGGCCACGGAGTACAAAGAGGCGTGGACCACGTTCGCGAACGTCGAGAAGTCGTGGGCCTACCGGCAGGATCAGCTGCCGTCGACACATCCGGTGGCCGCCGACATCCCCGATCTAGCCGCCGTCGAGGTGAACTTCGACGGCATCACCTACGCCAAGGGCGCCAGCGTCCTCAAGCAACTCGTCGCCTACGTCGGTCTGGAGGAGTTCCTGTCCGGATTGCGGGATTACTTCCGCGACCACGCTTTTGGCAACGCAACGTTCGGCGATCTGCTTGGCGCGCTCGAGAAGGCGTCTGGACGCGACCTGTCGGGGTGGGGCAGGCAGTGGCTCAAGACCACCGGCCTCAACACGTTGCGTCCTGAATTCGACCTCGACGCCGACGGCAAGTTCACCCGCTTCGCAATCGCCCAGTCCGGTGCGCAACCGGGCGCCGGAGAGACTCGAGTGCATCGGCTCGCGGTGGGCATCTACGACGATGACGGCAGCGGCAAGCTGGTGCGTACGCACCGCGAGGAGCTCGACATCGAGGGTGACATCACCGAAGTTCCTGCCTTGCAGTCCGTTTCACGCGGGAAATTCATCCTCGTCAACGACGACGACCTGACGTACTGCTCGCTGCGGCTTGACCCGCAGTCGCTGCAGACCGCGCTGACCCGGATCGCAGATATCGCCGATCCGCTGCCCCGCACCCTGGCGTGGTCGGCGGCCTGGGAGATGACGCGCGACGCCGAACTCAAAGCCCGCGATTTCGTCGCGCTGGTCATCAGCGGTGTGCACGCCGAGTCCGAAGTCGGTGTGGCGCAGCGCCTGCTGTTGCAGGCGCAGACCGCGCTCGGCTCGTACGCCGACCCGGTGTGGGCGAAGGAGAACGGCTGGCCGGCGTTCGGCGACGCACTGCTGGACCGAGCGCGCGAGTCGGCGCCGGGCTCAGACCACCAGCTGGCGTTCGTCAACGCGTTGTGCGCGTCGGTGCTCTCCCCCAACCACATCGCCGTGCTGTCGACACTGCTGGACAACGAACCCGCGGCGGTGAACATGCCCGGCCTGGTGATCGACACCGACCTGCGCTGGCGCATCGTCACCGCACTGGCCACTGCCGGCGTCATCGACGCGGACAGCCCCGAGACACCGTTCATCGACGCTGAGGCCGAACAGGATCCGACCGCCGCGGGTGGCCGGCATGCGGCGCAGGCCGCGGCGGCACGGCCTCAGCAGGCGGTCAAAGAGGCGGACTGGCAGGAAGTCATGGAAGACGACACCCTGGCCAACGTCACCGCGCGGTCGATCACCATCGGCTTCGTGCGTCCGGGCCAGGAGGAACTACTGAAGCCGTTCCGCGACAAGTACTTCGGCGCCATCTCCGGTGTCTGGCAGCGGCGGTCGAGTGAGGTCGCGCAGACCGTCGTCATCGGGCTGTACCCGTCGTGGGACATCAGCCAGGACGGTCTGGACGCTGCGGACCGGTTCCTGTCAGACCCGGATGTACCACCGCCGCTGCGCCGTCTGGTGCTCGAAGGCCGTGCCGGTGTGGAACGGTCGCTGCGCGCACGGGCCTTCGACGCCACGTAGGCGACACGCCGCTTTCCTGCAGGACTTTCCGCACGCTCGCGCGGCACACTTTTCCGATGGCGGTCAGTCGAACCAGACGAGCGCGTGCTGCACGTAAGCGCAAGAGGCGGATGGCCGCCGTCGACCATGACCTGACTGCTGAGCAGTGGGCCGCCCTGAAGGACGCGTGGGAAGGCTGCGCCTACTGCGGGGCGACCGACGGTGCCCTGCAGCGCGATTGCGTCATGGCGATCTCGCGCGGCGGGCGATACACCATCGACAACGTCGTGCCCGCCTGCGCGAAGTGCAACACCAGCAAGTGCAATGACGAAGTCACCGGGTGGATGCGCCGCAAGCGCCTCGACGAGCGCCGGTTCCTTCAGCGCTACATCGAGATCCGCGGGACACTGACGGCCGACGTGAGCTAGTGAGCGGCGGGCGAGACTCCCGCGCTCATGACCTCGACGGCCTTGATCAGACCGGGGATCAGCTTTCCGTCCTTGAGCAGCTCGGCGGCGGCGGCCACTCCCTTGGGAGCGGACTCCTCGATGCCGCGGCCACTGACGTCACTGCCGTAGACCACCTCGATCGCACGCTGGTCCGGCGACACGGCAAGCAGCACAGCGTTGTCCGGTGTCGGAACCTTCGCCAGAATCTGGCGGGCGGTCGCGGCAGTGTCAGCGCCGAGATCCCCGAGGAACACCGCGAAGCGCGCCTGAGCGCCGCGCGAACCGTACTTCAGCGCGTCATCCAGGCGGACCAGATCGGTGACCGGGAACGGATAGTGCACCGACAGCTCGCCGGGCTCGGTGACCCCGGAGATTCGGCCGCTGTTCGTGACGACCGAGCCGCGCGGCAGCTCGGCGAGTTCCGTGGAACGAGTAGTTACGACCTCACCACTTGCCACTTGCGCCGCCTCCTACCGTGATGGGGTGCGAACCATGGCCGCCATGACCGTGATCGGCGGGTTCATCGGCTGCCCACAGAATCGGGTCGTGCGTCCATTTGTCGGACATCTTGTAGGTAGCCGGATGCGGGTTCTTGCGCTTGGGGCCGACGACGTAGATCAAGAACATCAACACCAGCAATACGGCCAGCGGAACCCCTCCGATGAGGGAATGAGTAAGTGCTGTGCTCACGCGCAAACCGTATCAGCTATCGATTACGCCGCACCTTCACCCAGATATCGAACCCATGCCGGGTCGAGTTCCTTCACGCTCGACAGCAGTCGCCAATGCTGCCCCTTCGGCGGAACCGGTACCGACCGCAGCGACCAGCCCAGTTCGCCGAGCAAACGATCGGCCTTGCGGTGGTTACACGCCGAGCAGGCCGCCACACAGTTCTCCCACGAATGGTCGCCGCCCCTGCTGCGTGGCACGACGTGGTCGACGGTGTCGGCCTTACCTCCGCAGTAGGCGCACCGAAAGCGGTCGCGGTGCATCAGCGCGGCCCTGGTCATCGGGATGCGCGCGCGGTAGGGCACCCGGACGAAGGTCCGCAGCCGAATCACCGACGGCACCACGATGGAGCGGGTGGCGGAGTGGATGACGGGGCCGCCGGGATCGTCGTGGACCACGTCAGCTTTTCCGCACATCAGCATGATGACCGCCCGCCGCATGGGCAGAGCGGTCAACGGTTCGTATGTGGAGTTCAGCAGCAGTACTCGCCGCCGGCCCCAGAGCGAGCCTTCGCTGGTACTGGGCGGATGGGTTTCGACGCTGTGCAGGACGCGCGACTGCGCATGCGACACTGCGGGCCCGGATAAGCCCGCAGCGGCGTCTTGAAGCCGGTGGCCAGCCCTTTTGGACGGGCCTTTCTTGCGATGCGCCATACGTCCTCCGACCGACAGTCCACCATGGATTCCTGCCAATCGCACGACATTTCTGCCCGTGTTCGCTGGTCAGTCCAATGAACATCGGGTGTCACGACCGGCTGAGCAACCCGCTGCGGCGACAAGACACAATGGAGGAGTGACTCAGCCCCAGCGGTCGTTCTACGACGAAGTCGGTGGCCATGACACGTTCCAGACCCTCGTGTCGAGGTTCTATCAGCTGGTGCGCGAAGACGAAATCCTGCTTCCGCTGTATCCCGAGGAGGACCTCGAGGCCGCCGAGGTGCGGCTGCGGCTGTTCCTCGAGCAGTACTGGGGCGGGCCGCGGACCTACTCCGATCAACGGGGCCATCCGCGGTTGCGCATGCGGCACGCGCCGTTCGTGATCGGCTACATCGAGCGCGACGCGTGGCTGCGATGTATGCACACCGCTGTGGCCGAGATCGACTCTCAGACCCTCGACGACGAACATCGCGCCGAACTGTTGGCCTACCTGGAGATGGCCGCGCAGTCGATGGTGAACTCACCCTTCTGACGCGCGGGCCACGCCGTGGTGAACGCGGAGTTTCCTCCGCGGCCGTCGCGGGACGCTGACAGTACATTTGGCGGCGATGAGTGAAAACAGGCCCCCGAGCCGCTCCGGCGGCGACATCGGACCACCGAGCCGCTCCGGCGGCGACATCG
This sequence comes from Mycobacterium sp. NPDC051804, assembly GCF_044452905.1. Taxonomy (NCBI): domain Bacteria; kingdom Bacillati; phylum Actinomycetota; class Actinomycetes; order Mycobacteriales; family Mycobacteriaceae; genus Mycobacterium; species Mycobacterium sp. NPDC051804. Next base: position 329,323 of record NZ_JBITCD010000007.1, read on the forward strand.
AACCCTGGTGGTCGCACGCGCTGTTCTATCAGGTGTATCCGCGGTCGTTCTACGACAGCAACGGCGACGGCCTCGGCGACCTCGACGGTGTGGTCGCCAAGCTGGACTACCTCAAGGCGCTCGGCGTCGACGCGATCTGGCTCAACCCCGTCATGGTCTCGCCGATGGCCGACAACGGCTATGACGTGGCCGACCCCCGCGATGTCGATCCGCTGTTCGGCGGTCTCGGAGCGCTGGACCGGCTCACTGAGGCCGCACATGCCGCGGGCATCAAGGTGACGATGGATCTGGTGCCCAACCACACCAGCTCGGCACATCCCTGGTTCCAGGCCGCGTTGGCCGCCAGCCCCGGCAGCGATCAGCGCGAGCGCTACATCTTCCGCGACGGCACCGGTCCGGGTGGCGTGCATCCGCCGAACAACTGGGTGTCGATCTTCGGCGGGCCCGCCTGGACGCGCGTCGTCGAGGCCGACGGTAATCCGGGGCAGTGGTACCTGCACATCTTCGATGCCGAGCAGCCGGATCTGAATTGGGACAATCCGGAGGTTTTCGAGGATCTCGAGAAGACGCTGCGGTTCTGGCTCGAGCGTGGGATCGACGGGTTCCGCATCGATGTCGCACACGGGATGGCCAAGCCGCCTGGGCTGCCCGACATGGAAATCATCAAAGCCGACGTCCTACTGGCCGATATGGACGACGACCCGCGGTTCAACAACGACGGCGTGCACGACATCCACCGGCAGATCCGCGGGGTGTTCGATGACTACCCCGACTCCGTCGCGATCGGCGAGGTATGGGTCTACGACAACGAACAATTCGCGCGTTATGTGCGGCCCGACGAGTTGCATCTCGCCTTCAACTTCCGGCTGCTGCGCGCCCAATTCGAAGCCGCCGACATCCGTGGTGCGATCGAAAACTCCCTGGCCGCAGCGCATATCGCGGATGCGGTGCCGAGCTGGACGCTGGCCAATCACGATGTCGACCGCGAGCCGACCCGCTACGGCGGCGGGGTTGTCGGTCTGGACCGTGCCAAGGCGATGACGCTGGCGATGCTCGCGCTGCCCGGCGCGGTGTTCATCTACAACGGCGAAGAGCTGGGGTTGCCCAACGTCGAACTGCCCGACGAGGCGCTGCGCGATCCGGTGTGGGAACGATCCGGTCACACGCGGCGCGGGCGCGACGCCAGCAGGGTGCCGGTGCCGTGGGAGGGCGAAGTGCCGCCGTTCGGCTTCTCGGACACTCCCGAGACCTGGCTGCCGCTACCTGCGGAATGGGCTGCGTTGACCGTCGAGAAGCAAGACGGCGATCCGGCGTCGACCCTTGAGTTCTACCGGCAGGCGATCGAATCGCGGCGGGACCGAAGTGAATTCGACGGTTCGACCATCGAATGGCTCGACTCCCCCGCCGACACGCTGGCGTTCCGGCGAGGCGGCGGATTGCTGTGCGTGCTCAATGCCAGCGCGGAGGCGATGCCGTTGCCCGGCGGCGAAGTACTGCTGTCGAGTGCCTCACTGGTCGACGGCAAGCTCCCACCGAACGCCGCGGCCTGGCTGGTCTAGCTTTCTTCGACGTGCCTAGTTCTCCCGGCGAACGTGCGTGTTTGCGGCCGACACGCCTGGTGTTTACCGGAGTTTGCGCACGCTCGCGCCGACGACTGCTAGCGCAGAACTAACGCTGGGTCGCCGCGGCGACGGTAGACCGAGCCGAACCGTGCGTCGATGCGCAGCCACGCCGGCAGCGCCCGTACCCGCACGATCTCGTCGGTGCCGACGGCTTCACCCGACTGCGGCAGAAAACCCATTGCAGTCAAGGCGAAAACACAACGCATCGGTATCCCGACGCTCGCGCCACCCGCACTGACCGCCACCACCTCCTGGTCCAGCAGCGACGCGGGCGGACCGTGCGAACTGGAATGCTCCTTGGCGAGCGCAGTTCCACGTTGCGCCAGATCGAGGACGACACCGGCAGGCACATCGTCGAGGTGCTCGAACCCGGACTCGGGCGGCAGAGCGCCCCGCCACGCGGAGTCCATCGCGAAACCGGTCTCGACGTATCCGCTCGAGTCCATCGCGGACAGCCCAGCGGCCAGCGCGTCGGCGCCCGCGGACAGATCGGCGGGCTTCACGCGCCCCGCCACCACACGACAGGCCAGCACGTCGAACCCGGTCGACACCCAGGCCGTGACCGTGCCGCCCTCGCGCTCACGCAGCCGGATGACGGCCGCGTCGTCCAGCCGCAACGCCCTCTCGACGAACGTCGCGAGGTCTTCGCGATTCGCGGCGTCGTTCAGCCAAATACCGCGCTCAGGTTCGGTCATCGCATCCACTGCTGCAGGTATGCCCGCTGACTTTCCGAAAGCCGTTGCAGTCGCTGCTCTTTGATGTGGACAGCGGCCAGCTGCGTATCCGCGATCACCGCCGGCTTCGAATCGGGCGGGACACCTACCGGTCGCACCTCGTATCCGATAGTGAAATCGACCGAGCGCACCCGCTTCGTCCACATCGTCACCTGCAACGGCGAATCGATCAGTCGCACCTGCGCCTTGTAGGAGATGTGCACGTCCGCGATCAGCAAGCCGATGGTCTCGATCTCGGGGCCGAACGGCTCTCGCAGGAAAGGGATCCGGGCTTCCTCGAGGAGAGTGACCATCGTGGCGTGGTTGATGTGCTGGTACATGTCGATGTCAGACCATCGGACGTGAACAGGCGCAATGAAACCGTTCGTCACCCAGACGTCCCCGTTCCACTCGTACGCGTCACGCTGCGAATCTGGCGGGCCGCCACCGAGAGCGTGGCCAGATCGAGTTCCCCGCCCTCATAGATCTCGGCGAGCGTCCGCCGCGCACGCGTGACGCGGGAGCTATTGGTCGACTCCCACTCGGCGATCTTCTCCTCGCCGGTCTCGTCGGGCTCACCCACGGCCAGCACGTCGAAACACAGGGACCGCAGCGATCCGTAGATGTCATCGCGAATCGCCAACCGCGCCAGCGAATGCCACCGGTCATCGCGCTCCAGCCGTGACACCGCGGTGAGCAGGTTGTCGGTGTTGAAGTGATCCATCAACGCGAAGTAGGTGTCCGCGACCTCGGCCGGGTCGCGGTCGACGATGTCGGCGATGTCGATCACGTCGAGCAGGCTGTACTGGTACAGCCCCGTCGCGACCATGTAGGCCAGGTCGGAAGACACTCCGTGGGAACTGAACTCGTCGGCCTCCTTGGCCACGATCGTCTTGTCGTCGCCACGCAGCCACTCCGACATCCGCGGCGTCAAGGCGGCGACCTTCGCTGCGAACCGGTTGATCTCGGCGCCGACGGCAAGCGGCTGCGGCCGGTAATTGAGCAGCCAGCGTCCGGCACGATCGATGAGCCGCCGCAGATCCAGTGTCATCCGGTCGGTCACCGCTACCGACACTCCATCGTGGCCGGACGCGCGGATCTGGCGCAACACGTCACTGATCCGGAAGATGGCATTGGTCGCCGCGTAGCTGCGCACGGCGTCCACCGGCCCCACACCGACGTCTTCGGTGACCCGATACGCGTAGCTGATGCCGCTGGTGTCAACAAGATCGTTCACCAGCATCGTGGTGACGATCTCCCGGCGCAGCTGGTGCGTGCGGATATCGGCGCCGAACTCATCGCGGAGCCGGACCGGAAAGTAGACCGGCAGCCGGGATGCGAACGCTTCCTGATCGGGCAGGTCGCTGGCGAGCACATCGTCCTTGAGGGCCAGCTTGACGTGAGCCATCAGCGTCGCGAGTTCCGGTGAAGTCAAACCGATTCCGATCTCAGCGCGGCGACTGATCTCCTTCTCTGACGGCAGCGCCTCGAGTTCCCGGTTCAGACCCCGATCCTGGGCGAAATCCTTGATCATGCGCGCATGAACGGGCAGCAGGCTCGCCGAGTTCGCGCGGCTGGTGCCCAGTAGATCGTTCTGGTCGACGTTGTCCTTGAGGACCAGTTGACCGACCTCGTCGGTCATCGACAACAACAGTTCGGTGCGGTCCTCAGGCCTGACCTTGTCCGCGGTGACGAGTGAATCGATCAGGATCTTGATGTTGACCTCGTGATCGGAGCAGTCGACGCCGGCCGAGTTGTCCAACGCATCGGTGTTGATCCGGCCGCCGGCGAGATCGAACTCGATGCGGCCACGCGACGTCACGCCGAGGTTGCCGCCCTCGCCGATCACCTTGGCGCGCACCTGATTACCGTTTACCCGCACCGGATCGTTGGCGCGATCGCCGACGTCGGCGTCGGACTCGGTCTCGGCCTTGATGTACGTGCCGATGCCGCCGTTGAACAGCAGGTCGGCCGGCGCCATGAGGATCGCCTTCATCAGAGCGGGTGGCGTGAGTTCCTCGACGCCACCCTCGATACCAAGCGCGGCACGGGACTGCGCGCTGATCGGGATGGCCTTCTGCTCCCTGCTGTAGACACCGCCGCCCTCGCTGATCAGCGAGGTGTCATAGTCCTCCCAGCTAGACCGCGGCAGTTCGAACAGTCGCTTGCGCTCGTCCCACGACGCCGCCGCGTCGGGATCGGGGTCGATGAAGATGTGCCGGTGGTCGAACGCGGCCAGCAGCCTGATGTGCTTCGACAGCAGCATCCCGTTGCCGAAGACATCGCCACTCATGTCGCCGACACCGACGACGGTGAAATCCTCGGACTGGGTGTCGACGCCCATCTCCTTGAAGTGCCGTTTGACCGATTCCCACGCACCTTTGGCGGTGATGCCCATCGCCTTGTGGTCGTAGCCCACCGATCCGCCCGATGCGAAAGCGTCGCCCAGCCAGAAGCCGTAGGACTGCGCCACCTCGTTGGCGATGTCGGAGAACGTCGCGGTGCCCTTGTCGGCGGCGACCACGAGATAGGCGTCGTCGCCGTCTCTGCGCACCACGTCGTCCGGTGTCACCACCTCGCCGGTGGCCTTGTCGACGTTGTCGGTGACGTCGAGCAGACCGGAGATGAACAGTCGGTAGCAGGCCACGCCCTCGTTGCGATGGGCGTCGCGGTCCGCCGCCGCGTCGCCGGTCGGCAGCGGCGGATCCTTGACGACGAACCCGCCCTTCGCGCCGACCGGCACGATGACGGCGTTCTTCACCGCCTGAGCCTTGACGAGACCAAGGATCTCGGTGCGGAAGTCCTCCCTACGGTCCGACCATCGCAGGCCGCCGCGGGCGACGTGGCCGAATCGCAGGTGTACGCCCTCGACCCGCGGTGAGTAGACGAAGATCTCGAACCTGGGCCGCGGCAGCGGAAGTTCGTCGATCAAGCCTGGATTGAGCTTGAAGGACAGGACGTTTCGCGCACGGGCGGAGTCCTGCCGGGTGACGAAATAGTTGGTGCGCAGGGTGGCCTGGATCATCGACGCGAACGCGCGCAGAACGCGGTCGGTGTCCAGGCTCACCAAGGCGTCGATGTCGGCGGCGACGGCTGCTGCGGCGGCCTGGGCGTCGCGTCGTCGCGGCGCGTCGTCCGTCGGAGAGGTCGGGTAGAACAACGCTTCGAACAGCTCGACCAGCGACCGCGCTGTCGCGGCGTTGTCGTTGATCACGCTCTCGATGTGCGACTGGCTGTACGGGAAGCCCGCCTGCTTCAAATACTTGGCGTAGCTGCGCACAACGGCCACCTGCTGCCAGGTGAGACCTGCCCGCAGGACGAGTTCGTTGAACCGGTCGATCTCGGCGTGGCCGTGCCAGATCGCCGTCACCGCATCGGCGAAGCGCATCTGGGCGGCGTCGCGGTCAGGGCCCGGCGGCACCTCCGGAATCGACTTGTGCGGCAGACATTTGAACTGGTAGATCCACACGGGCAACCCGTCTGGACGGGTTACGGTGAACGGTCGCTCCTCGAGCACCACGACACCCATGGATTGCAGCATCGGAAGCAGATCGCTCAGCGATGCAGAGTGCCCACCCAGATACAGGGTGAGTTGTGCAATTCCGTCATCGGCGATGTTGATGAATACCGGCTTGACCGAATCGTCCTGCAGCTCTTCGATTATGGCGATATCGCTGATCGCGTCCTGCGGCGTGAAGGCCTGCTTGTACGACTCAGAGAACGCCAACGAATAATGCTCGGCCTTGGCCTGGTCGATGGAGCCGCTCCGCACGGCGCCGGTCAGCAGGTCTCCCCACGTGCGGGCCGCTTCGGTCAGCAGGTTCTGGATACGGGTCTCGTTCTTGATCGAGGAGTCGATATCCGAGGGACGCGATCCATCGGGCATACGCACCGTGAAATGCACAACGGCCCATGGTGATTCGCTGACGCGTGCGGTGTATTCGATGCTGACCCCACCCAGCTCACGGACCAGGATCGCCTGCATCTCCAGCCGCACATCGGTGGTGTAGCGGTCACGAGGCAGATACACCAGACACGAGACGAAGTGTGCGAGCGAATCGGCCCGCATGAACAGCAATGTGCGGCGCCGCGACCCGAGGTCGACGACGGCCTTGACCATGTCGAGCAGTTCCTGGGCGGGCAGCGCGAACAGCTCGGAACGGGGAATGGTCTGGATGATGTCGAGCAGCAACTGGCCGGGATGGCTCGGATCGCGCTGCGACAGCGCCAACGCCTCTCGTACACGCCCGGAGATCAGCGGTATTTCAAGCACATTGGCGTTCGTTGCCGCGACCGTGAACAGGCCGACGAAGCGGTGTTCGATGACCGTGGGGCCATGTTGTTCGCGCACCACGACGATGTAGGGATACGCGCCGTAGCGAAGGTAGCTGGGAATGGTGGCCTGAGCCAACACAAGCAGCTCGTTGCTGTGCGTCAGCTGCGGCAGCACATCCTGTCGCAGCCGGAGAACGCCGAGCCGGCTCGCCGGGTCGACCGAAGATCGCCCGTCGTCAACCGAACAACGCTGGTATCCGAGTAGTACGAAGTGCCCATCGGCAAGCCAGCGCAGCAGCGCCGCAACGTCTTTGCGATCGCGCCCGGGAAATCGGACGTCGGGGTCGTTGTCGAGTTCGTAGGCCAGCTGGCGCATCGTCGCACCCATCGCACTGGAGTCCAGCCCGACCTGTCGTGCGTCGGCCAAGACGCTGGGCAAGAGCTGGGCGACCTGGCTGAGCGCGCTGCTGTCCGCGGCTTGGCCGAGCTGAACGTGAATCCAGGACTCGTCGAAGCCTTCTCGAGACGCCGCCGGATCGGCGGGCGGACGGATGTCCAGCAGATCGCCATTCGGGCTTCGGCGCACCCGGAAGATCGGGTTCATGATCGCCGTGTACGAGACGCCGAATCGGTGCAACAGCACTGTCACCGAATCCATCACCATTGGCGTGTAGTCGGTGACGATCTGCATCGCCGGACCAAATTTCGTCGGATCGTCACGGCCGTACACCGCGACCCGGGTTTCACCTGCCGCCCTGCGCTGCCCCAAACGATGGTGCGCGGTCACCAGCGCCGGGCCCATCATCTGGCGCGACGACATGTCCACCGGCAAGGTCAGTGACGCGTCCGAGGCAGGTGCGTCGTGCGGGCCGCGGTACGTATCGAGGTAGGCGTGCGCGAGCCGCCCGATGTCTTCCGGGCTCAGCGCCTGCGGCGCTGAAGGTCCGGCGCGACTGGGACCCGGATCAGCTGGTCCGCCGACGGCTCCCGGATTCACCGACATGCGACGCTCCTCGCCTGTACCCGCGGACCGCCCGTCGTTGGACGTCGTCACCGGCCCGATGACCAGGCGACGACGTGGTCCGCACGATGGACATTAGTCTCGCGTGAGCCGGCGGTGGGTCACCCTGTGCGGACGTGCCGCTTCGGCCCCGAGTCGCTCGACCTTGTTCTCCTCATAGCCCGCGAAGTTTCCTTCGAACCAGAACCATTTGGCCTCGTTGTCGTCATCGCCCTCCCACGCGAGGATGTGCGTGCAGGTGCGGTCGAGGAACCAGCGGTCGTGCGAAATGACCACCGCGCAGCCCGGGAAATTCTCCAAGGCATTCTCCAGCGACGACAGCGTCTCGACGTCGAGGTCGTTGGTCGGTTCGTCGAGCAGGATCAGGTTGCCGCCCTCTTTAAGGGTGAGCGCGAGGTTGAGCCGGTTGCGTTCACCGCCGGACAGCACGCCCGCAGGTTTCTGCTGATCCGGACCCTTGAACCCGAACGCCGAGACGTAGGCCCTCGACGGGATCTCGTTCTGCCCGACCTCTATGTAGTCGAGCTTGTCGGACACCACTTCCCACACCGTCTTCTTCGGGTCGATGCCCGCCCGGCTCTGGTCGACGTAGCTCAACTTGACGGTGTCGCCGACCTTCACGGTGCCGCTGTCGGGCTGCTCGAGCCCGACGATGGTCTTGAAAAGGGTGGTCTTGCCTACGCCGTTGGGACCGATGACGCCCACGATGCCATTGCGCGGAAGTGTGAACGACAGATCCTTGATGAGGGTGCGGCCCTCGAACCCTTTGTCGAGGTGCTCGACCTCGACGACGACATTGCCCAGCCGGGGGCCAGTCGGAATCTGGATCTCCTCGAAGTCGAGCTTGCGCGTCTTCTCCGCCTCGGCAGCCATTTCCTCGTAGCGCCCGAGCCTGGCCTTGTTCTTGGCCTGACGCGCCTTGGCGCCCGAACGGACCCAGGCGAGTTCCTCTTGCAACCGCTTTTGCAGCTTGGCATCCTTGCGGCCCTGGACGGCGACGCGTTCGGCCTTCTTCTCCAGGTAAGTGGAGTAGTTGCCTTCGTACGGATAAGCGCGACCGCGGTCGAGTTCGAGAATCCACTCCGCCACGTTGTCCAGGAAGTACCGGTCGTGGGTGACAGCCAGAATCGCGCCCTTGTAGGCCGCGAGGTGCTGCTCCAGCCACAGCACACTCTCGGCGTCGAGGTGGTTGGTGGGCTCGTCGAGCAGCAGCAGGTCGGGCTTGGACAGCAGCAGCTTGCAGAGCGCGACGCGGCGCTTCTCACCACCGGACAGGTGGGTCACAGGCTCGTCGGCCGGCGGGCAGCGCAGCGCATCCATCGCCTGCTCGAGCTGGGAGTCGATGTCCCAGGCGTCGGCGGCGTCCAACTCCTCCTGAAGCTTGCCCATCTCCTCCATCAGCTCATCGCTGTAGTCGGTCGCCATCAGCTCAGCGACCTCGTTGTAGCGGTTGAGCTTGGCCTTGATCGCGACGCCTTCCTCGACGTTCTCGCGGACCGTCTTGGATTCGTCAAGCTGCGGCTCCTGCATGAGGATGCCGACCGTTGCGCCCGGCTGCAGGTACGCGTCGCCGTTGTTCGGCTGATCCAGACCAGCCATGATCCGCAAGACGCTCGACTTACCCGCGCCGTTGGGGCCGACGACGCCGATCTTCGCGCCGGGAAGGAAGTTCAGGAAGACGTCGTCAAGGATGACCTTGTCGCCGTGCGCCTTGCGGACCTTCCGCATCGTGTAGATGAATTCGGCCATGCCGTGGTGTTGCCTTTCGAAAGAGGGTCGAGTCGTTCTCGATAGTTCAAGCCGCCGACCATCCTAGGCGTGGCACCTACGGCCGAGCCGACCGTGTGCCTGCCGCTACGCCGACAGTGGCAGCGCTTTGCCGGACGGGCCCGCGTCATCGTCATCGCTAAAGTCGGCGGCGTCCTCGGCAAGACTGGTGACCTGCGCATCGGCGGGTTGTTTCCCCCGATCGATACGTGCGGTGCAACGGGCCAGATCCGGACCGACGGATGACGCCCGGACCTCCACCGATGAGCGCCTGTTGCCGTCGCGATCCTCGTACTCGCTGGTGTAGATATGTCCCACCACGATCACCGGATCGCCCTTCACGAGACCTGCGCTGGCACCTGCCACCGCCCGGCCCCAGCACGTCACCGTGACGAACAACGAGTTACCCGGCTCCCATGTTCCTTCTGCGGTGCGGCGGCGTGAATTGCTGGCGACGCGAAACCTGACCATCTCCTGTTCGCCGACCTGGCGGTGGATCGGATCGGTGACGATATTGCCGACGATATGAAACGGCGTCTCGAACATGATGCTTCCTTTCATTGGTGGCGACTGCCGGCGACCCGGCGCGTCGGTGACACCGCCATTGACCGTCGCGCCGCCGACATCGAGGCCGCCGAACGTCGGGCCTTACACCGGGCCTGTGGATGAATCCGTGATTGTGGAGAGCCCTCGACTCAGCTTTCGAGCGCCTTCGCGCAGCCCGCGAGAATCGCCTCGAAGCCGGACTTGAACAGCGGAGCCGTGACGGCCTCGGACACCTTGCCGCCGCCGCGCAGCGGAAAGGTGAGCGACGTGACCCATTCGACGTGCGTGCCGCCGCCCGAGGGGGTCAGCGTCAGCGTGCCGCCGTCATGGTCCATGGCGGGAAACGAGCGCACGATGAGGTAGGAGTAGCTGCGCGGCGGGTCGTAGGCGGTGATCTCCTCGCGAAGCCACATGCCCAGCGCAAGCGCATCGCGCAGCGCTCCCACGCCGGGTTCCGGTGAGCCTTTCGACCACCCCGCCTTGAAGATCAACGGCGACGCGGTGAGGTTCACCGGATCGGCGACCCACGCAAAGACGGCTTCCGCGGGCGCTGCGATCGTCCGCTCCACCCGCAGCTGAATCATCCGATCCCCCGCCTTGCCGTCGCCTTGTGCCACACAGGCTAGAGCGCCGCGCCCAGCCCCCACATCGCTTTCGCCTCAGCCGCGGATGAAGCCCTTGTTGCGCATCAGGAAGTCGGCGAGGAACCCGTCGTGTGGGATGTGCGGGGCGCTGAACCACGTGGGGTACGGGCCGCTGTACACGTTGGGGATCGTCGGCTCGCCGACGAGGTCGTCCACCAGCTGCTCGTCGTCGGTGATCGCGTTGATCACCAGCGACCCACGCAGCGGTGCTAATCCGTCGGCGCGCGACCACGGCGACACCCAGACGCACGGGAACGCCAGTTCGGTGTTGAGCCTGGTCGCGTCCGGCGCCGCGAGCAGGTGCACCGCGGGACGCAGCGCGGCGGTGCCATCACCGAAGTCGGCGACCACTTGATCGGCGCCCAGCAGAGCCGTCGTCCCTGCGGCCCGAGCGCCGACGAACTCCGCGACGGACCGCGCAGCCTCTATGGACATGACGGGCAGCACCGACGCCTCGTCGGAGATCGGCAGCAGCGCGAGCGTCGACAGCCGTTCGGCGATCGCTTCGGCCAGCTCGGTCGCGTCACCCTCGACCAGCACCGCGGTCGCGTTGACGCAGGCCGTCCCTCCGAACATGCAGATCGATTCGGTAATCAGATCGAGATGATCGCGCCAGTCCTGCTCGGCGGTCAGCAGTATCTTCGCCCGCCCGGGACCGTTGACCCACACCGTCGGATCCGCCGCGTACTTGTCGACTAGTTCCTGACCGCCGTAAACCATCGCGAGATCCGCCGCACCGATTATTTCGTCGGCACCGGAGTAGTCGGTGGGCAGGTAGCACACGTCATCCTCGCGAAATCCACTCTCGCGCAACGTTGTGATCAATCGCTGACCGGTGAACGGCTCGCGCCGTGACGGGCGCACCGCCACCCGGTATCCCAGTGCCAGCGCCTGCGGCCAAAGTCCGTGCACCCCAGGCGCGTTGCCGGATGCATGCACCGCGAACACCTCGCCTCGGCGGGCCCACACGGAGCCACCATTGGAGATCGTCCGCCAGTCCTGTTCGGCGGCGCGCGGCTGAGCCGGACGCACCGATTCGCCCACGGCGGCCACCTGGTCGGCCACGCTGCGCGCACCGGCGCGCGTCACCGCGATCGGCAGGCCCGACACCCGGCTGGTCACCTCGACGTAGCGGTCAAAGTCGAGCCCGGCGATCTCGTCGGACAGAAACATCTTTGCCGCGCGAGCCAGCGCCGCCTCGCGCACCGCGGCGGGCAGCGGCCGCGTCTTACGCTGCGCGTTGACGGCACGAGCGATGTACAGCGGAGGCGCCACTGTCATCTCGGCGACCGGGGCGCCGGATACGTCGGTGATCAATTCGCGCTTGCGGGTTCGGTATTCGCCACCTGGACCCAGCGCATCGATAATGGCCACGATCAGTACACGCCCTCGATCACCGTTTCGCCCTCGAACGTCGCCACCGGGGTTACCTCGCTCACCGAATCCCCGATCTGGCCGGGCAATCCGGGCATCCGAATCGCACTGTCGCGTTCGAGGTTGTTCGGGATGAACATGCCCTTGCTGATGTGGTTCATCACCACCTGTCCGCGTTGCCCCTCCCCAACTCGTTCACCGGTGTCGGGGTCGACCACCCAGAACACGATGTAGGGCGCGCGGGGATCGAACACGAACTCGCCGTGCGGCGTCATGCGGGTGATCCCCTGCGACAGGATCATCGTGCTGCCGAACGCCATCGTGATCGTGGTCTGCGGGAAGATGTCTCGCAGCAACTCCAGCGTGTCGATGTCGACGTGTGCGCCGCTGAGCAGCACGTAGCGGATGCGCTCGTTGACCAGCTCCACGAGACGGTCGTTGCGCGCGATCGCGTCGAAAAGCGGTGGCGACGTGTGCAGGTTGGCGACGTTCTGCGTCTGCAGAATGAACCGCGCTTGTTCGAGGACGTGGTCGACGTACATCGACACTTCGGCGGCGGCGCCACGCGCGGTGAGTTTCTTCACCCAGCGCGGATCCAGGTCGACGCCGTGAAACGCCGACCCCAGACGCCGCGACACCTCGCGTGAGAAGTAGCCGACGCCATGCGGACCACTCGGCATAAGGCACACCAGTCCGCCGCCGCGAACGAAGCCTCCTGTCGCGAAATCCTCGACCTGCCAACGGGTCACCTGCTCGACCCAGTCGGGCAGCTGCGCGGTTCGCTTCGGCGCCCCCGTGGTCCCGCCGGATTCGAAGATCAACGGGATCGGCGGTGTGCTGCCGTATCCGCGCGGGATCAGATCCTCGACAGGAGCATCGCGAAGTTCATGGAGCAGATTAGGAAACCTGCGGAGGTCGTCGAAGGTCTTGATGTCGGTCAGCGGGTCGAAGTCCAGGTCCTGCACCGCCCGCAGCCAAAACGCACATCCCGTGTCGTCGCCGAAATGCCATGCGATCGCCGTACGCAGGAACGCGTCAGGGTTTTCGGGTGTTTGGTCGCGCGGGACGTCCAGCAACGAGAAGTCGATACCGGTCACAACACCAATAGTGTCACCGGCGAGCGGAAAACTACCGACCGAATGTCACGAAAAAGCTTGCGTTAACTTGCCATTCGGCAAGCATTTACCGCGACTGCTCCTCACGACGGGCGAGTTCGGCGAGCATCCTGTTGTATGCCGCGAGGTCGGCCTCGTCGTCGCGGTCGGCGGCGCGGTCGAGTCTCTTGGCGGTACGTTCATCGCTGCGGCGCCACTGGATCAGCAGTGCGGCCATCACAATCACGAGGGGTAGCTCGCCAGCCGCCCAAGCGATTCCACCACCCAACCGCTGATCACCCAGCAGGTCGTTGTGCCAGTAGAGCTGCAGCGACTTGTAGAACGGTTCGCCAAGTACCGTGTTCGTGCTCATCAGCACCACGCCGAAGAACGCGTGGAACGGCAGCGATGCGAACACCATGCCGACCTTGCCCAGCGGCGGGATCGGCCGCGGTGTCGGGTCGATGCCGATCACGACCCAATAGAACAAGTAGCCGGTCAGCAGGAAGTGCAGGTTCATCGCGAGGTGGGCAGGGTGGCTGTCCACCGCTGCATCGAAGATGCCGCCGAAGTACAGCCCGTAAAACCCGGCGACGAACAGGAACGTCGCGACGAACGGGTTGGTGAGCACGCGTGACACCCGGGAATGCAGCGCGGCGAGCAGCCACTCCCTCGGCCCAGGCGGATCGTTACGGCCGGCGGCGGGCAATGCCCGCAGCGCCAGTGTGACGGGTGCGCCGAGCACGAGCAGGATCGGTGCGAGCATCGACAGCAGCATGTGCGCGGCCATGTGCATGCTGAACATCGCAGGCATGTACCGACCTACGCCCGACGACGTGGCGAACAGCAAGACCAAACATCCCAGGAGCCACGCCACGGTCCGGCCCGCCGGCCACGTGTCACCGCGACGTCGCAGCCTGACCACTGCGGCTACATATACGAGGGCGAACACGATTGCGGCCGTGCCGAATACCAGGTCGAAGCGCCAGTCCAACAGGATGCGGAACAGCGTTGGCGGCCCTGCGAGGTCGTATCCGATCTCGATCACAGGAATCGAGGGGTTGAAGATCGGGGGTGCCGGCGGCGGTGTCCGGCCCAGCGCGACGGCGATGCCGAACGTCAGGCCGAAGACGACCGCTTCCACGAGCGCCAACCTGATCAACGGACCACGCGACGCCGGATCCGCCTCGAGCGCGGCGATACCGCGACGGCGTTGCAGCCACCCCACGCCGCCGAGCACGCACAGCGCCGCCGTCTTGCCCAAGATCAGCCAGCCGTACGTCGTGTTCAGCAACTCTGCCGGTTGCACCCGGACCAGAGCGTTGACGACACCACTGAGCGCCATGGCCACGAAACACCACAATGCGACCGTCGAGAACCGCCGCGCCGCCAGGTCGCCGTGTTCGCCGCCGCGCAGCGCGTGCACCAGCAGCGCCAGCAGCCCGCCGGCCCACAGCGCGCCGGCCACGAGATGGATGAGCAGGCTGTTGGTGGCAAGGTCGTGCGAGCCGCCGGAGGCCGAGTGACCGGTCAATGCCAGCGGCAGCAGGGTGGCCAAGGCTCCACCGAACAGCAGTGGGGTGGGTGACCAGCGGAGCACCGGGATGCTGGCGATGGTCACGGCAGCGGCGATGAACGCGGTCCACCGCCACGCCCCCGCGATCTCGACCAGGCTCGCCACCGACCAGATCGCGGACGGATCGAGGCGCGAGGAAATCGGCTGGCCTGTGACGTCGGAGACGGTCAACGGGACCAGCAGCGCGGCGCACACGGTCCACACCCCGGACGCGACGGTGCCGAGCCGCAGCGCACGGTAGCCGCCCGCATCGAGAACGCCGTTGGCCTGCGGCGGCACCAAGAACGCGGCGAACATGAACGAACCGACCGCGATCACCGCGGCGATCTCCCCCGCCGCACGCAGAAACGGCAGGCCATAGGTGGTCACCGGCCCTGGATCGGGCAGCCCCGTCGCCGTCAGCGCATCCGTCAACGACAGCGCAGCCAGGCCCGCGGCAACCGCGCCGGCCAGCACCGCGACGCCAACGAGCACCGGCGATACCGGGCTGCTGCGCACGCTGGATACGACGGTGGTCATCTGTTCAGCGTATGGCTAGCCACCGGCAGCAGCCGAAAAGAGTCTCCGTCGCGGTGAACATGACAGCCCGACGGGCTTCCGAAATGGCTCCCGATGATCACAGTCGACGTATCGGCGAATCGTTCGAGGAGCCCTTCGGGTCACCGCGGCGGCGTCCTGGTCGGTGTCGTAGGTGCTCGACCAGTCGGGCCGGGCGATCTGACAAGGCGTGTGGAGTAGGTCACCGGTTATCACCGCACTCTCGCCCTGCGACTCAACAAGCACCGCAATGTGGCCAGGAGTGTGGCCACGTGAGGGAAACAGCATGACTTGCGGCGCAAGTCGGCTAGAAGGTTCGATGGAGATCGCTAGTCCCGCGTCGACGATCGGGTCCACCGAATCCGAGAACACGGCGCACGCATCAAACTTGTAACCTGGGTCCGTGAACTGCTCCCAATGGCGGTATTCGCGGTCGACAAAGTAGTAGACGGCGTTCGGAAATGTGGGTTGCCACGTGCCGTCTCCCATTGCGTGTTCCAGCCGACATGGTCGACGTGTAGGTGAGTATTGACGACGGCGCTCACATCGTCGCGCTCCCAAACCCCGCCGAAAGCATCGAGGTATACGTGTCGAGCCGATTGAAGTCGGCCCGAGAACGTATCTTGTTGTTGCCAAGTCCGTTGTCGACGAGAACTCTTCGGTTCGGCGTCTCCGCTAAGAACGAGTGGTAGCCCATGTTAAGCCGCCCGTCTTCGATGTCATGCGGGGCAAGCCAACGCATTTCCTCGAATCGACGACGCGGGAAGCAATCCATCGACGAGGGCGTCGAGCGGAAACCCAACTTTCGAGCTCGACCACCTCGGTGATCGTGACATCACCAATATGCCAAGCTTCAGTAGGCATTTCGTGCTAGGCAGGTCAACTGCTCGGGCTGCGGCGCGCAATCTCGCGTGCATAGAACTGTTCGCGGGAGAACTGCTCGACCTTGTCCATGTCGCGCAGAATTCCGCGAAGCTCGTCCGCGAAGGCCGCTCGGCGTTCATCCAGATCGGCCGCAGGCGTCAACAAGTTCTGGTCGGCGACCACCTGGCGTGCCGTCGCGAACAGTAGGGCGGACACCGACTCATTGCTACGCACCCGCTGCTGCGCGCTGTACTGGTTTCCGAGGCCCAGCGCCCGCTTGGTCAGCGCCTTCTCGTCGATGTCGGCGGGCGATTCGCGCAGCACATCCGCCACGATCTCGTACGCCTCGAAGAACGGACGCAACATTGCACCCGCAATCAGCGGCTGTTTGGCCCGCAGGACGTTGTCGACGTCTCCCGACGCGACGAGCGACTCCCAATCCTGGTGCCACGACATCTCTTCGGCCACATGCTCACGGAAAGCGGCGGAGTCCGCGAAATAGAAATCGAACTTGAGTAGATCGCGCAAACGCATCGCCTGACTCCAGAACGCCTCCAACCGGTTACCTTCGGCGCGCCCCGAATAAGCCAGAGCCAGTTCGACGATCGACGTTTCGAGGAACGCGTCGATGAGCGTGTTGCGGTAGAACGCCGCCTCGTGTTCGTCCTCAGGAGCGATCCGCCACACCGGCTCGCGGCCACCGTCGACACAGGTGACCGGATGACGGTTGGACAGGGCGTCGAGCGCGGCGCGCACCCCATCGGGCGTCCGCAACCGCAGCGCGCTGTTGGTCATCGGAGTCTGCTTGCGCTCCAGATAATCCAGCGCGTCCTGCAATGTGTGGTGCAACTGGTCGAGAGTCAGGGCAACCCCACGGGTGGTGAGCAACAGCGCCGACACCAGTGCAGTGGCGTTGACCGGGGTGGCACGCAGAATCCGCCACGCCACCTCGAACGCCATCTTCTGCATTGCAAGGCGTTTCGCGGCGTCGTCGGTGGTCATCGGGCCATGCGGGGCGCCTAGGTACTCGCGCATCGACACCGCTTCGGGGAAGCGGACGTAGATCTTGCCATAGTTGCGCTCCCCCTGCGCCCGGATGTAGTTGACAAGCCAGGACAGACCCTCGGGCGTCTTCTCACCGCCCTGCGCATACGCGGCGTACTCGGCGGTTTCGTGCAGCTGGTCGAAGCTGATCGACACCGGCTGCAGCAGAATGTCGTCGCTGCGGCCGTCGAGATACGCGTCGGCGACATAGGCGAGCAGACCGAGCTTGGGCGGCAACATCTTTCCGGTCCGCGACCGGGTTCCCTCGATCGACCAGCTGAGGTTGAAGCGCTTCTCGACGATGTATCCGACGAACTGCCGCAGCACGTACTTGTACAGCGGGTCGTTGAGCTTGCGGCGCAGGAAGATGACGCCCGAGTGCCGCATCAACGGACCCATGAACCCGAACGACAGGTTGATGCCTGCGAACGTGTGGACCGGCGGTAATCGGTTCTCCTGCATCGCCACCGGCACGATCACACCGTCGAGATAGGACCTGTGTGAGAACAGCAGCACCGCCGGATGGTTCTCCAGACTGCCGCGCATCGCTTCGACCTGGGCACGGTCGTAGTCGACTTTCGGGTCGAAGCCGCGGCTGAAGATGGCACGGCCCAACGACGGGATCAGATCGACCGAGAACCGGCTCCACCCCGTGGACAGCTCGTCGAGCATCTCGCTTGCTTGCTCGACGGTCGCATCCGGGATCTGTTCCAGGCCTTCGCGAAACCGCGACGAGGCCAGGATCTCAGGACCCATCAGGCGCGGGGACTTGTATTCCGGTCCCAGCAGGCGCAGCTCGACACGCTCGATCGCCAGCGCTGCGCGGCGGATGACGAATCGCGCGAATTCACGTGAGTTCTCGGCCACCGTCGTGTCGGCCCACTGCTGGCGCAGCTCCGAAACCTTCGCGGGCTCACCGGCGACGACCCGGGCGCGAGACGGATCCTTGCGCAGGATGCGGCGCTGCAGAATTTCTGGCGGACGATAGGTGTCACGGCCGGACAGCAGCGACACCACCTTCGAGCGTGTTGGCAGTCCGCCCGGTACCCAGAACACTCGCACCGGTACGACGGACCGATCCTCGTCGGCCTCCAGCTCGGCTACGAGCTGAGCGAGTACCCCGGGCGGCGGATCGCCGTCGGGCAGCCGCAACACATCGACCTTCGAGTCGGGATACTCGCGACGCTGCTGCTCCAGCCAGTCGGTGAGCAGTTCCTGCTCGGCGGGCGATGCCACCGACGCGAGCACGAGCGCGTCGTCGGTAGTCGTGAACGGTGCGACCTGGTCCGCGGTGAATTTCACGGCCGGCCCTTCGGCGCAGCCTTTTTCGTCGTCGTCTTCGTGGCAGGGGTCTTCTTCGCGGCTGCCTTCTTACCCGTTGACTTCGCGGCCGTCGAGGTGGTGGTGGACTTCTTAGCGGCCTTCTTAGCGGCCTTCTTGGCGGGTGCTTTCTTGGCGGGTGCCTTGCGGGCGCTCTTGGTGCGCGTGTACAACGCCGGAGTGGGCAGCTCGTCCTGCGGCCAGTCCTTCAACGTGTCGAGGTAGAGATCGCGGACCTCGGCGATGCGTTCGGACAGGTTGTCGTGTGTCCAATCGTCCACGGGGATCGGCGGATACACGACGACATCGACGATGCCGGGATTGAATGTGCTCGAATCACGGGCAGCGATCACCTCGGCGTTACGAATCACGATGGGCACGATCGGGATTCCTGCCGACATCGCTATCCGGAACGGCCCCTTCTTGAACGGTCCCACCTCGGTGGTGTCCAGCCGCGTGCCCTCCGGAGCGATGAGGATCGACAGTCCCTTGCGCGCCAGCTCCTCGACCTTCTTGAGTCCCTCGATCGCCTTCTGAGGATCGTCGCGATCGATGAACGCGGCGTCCATGATCTTGCCCATGGTGCCGACGATCGGGTCCTTCTCCAGCTCCTTCTTACCGACCGAGGTGAAGTTGGATTCGACGAGTCTCCCGGCGATGAGCGGGTCGGCCTGGTTGCGGTGGTTGAAGATGAAGACCGCAGGCCGTTCGGCCGTCAGGTTCTCCTTGCCCAGAACGTTCAACCCGACGCCAATGGTCGTCAGAAGTGTCTTGCCGAACGTCGACGTGAAGAAGTTGACTCCGGTGCGCCGGTTCTGGGTCAGCAGACCGAGACCGATCGCGCCTGCGGCGATCGGCACCATCGATGCGATGCCTGCGGCGGTGCGCAGCTGCGAAATCGGGCTGGCGCCACTACGACTGGAGAACCTCAGCACCGGCCAACCACGCTTGGCGGCGACCGCCGCGAGCTTGCCCGCCGGGTTGGTGGGCCGCGGATTGCCGACCAGATACATCAGCGCGACATCTTCGTCGCCGTCAGCGTAGAAGTAGCTTTTCGCCAAGTCGACACCGTTCTTGGCGGCGAACGCCTGCACCGCCCTGGCCTTACCCGGACCCCAGATGATGGGGGTGAGCACCTCACCGGTCAGCAGACCGTGCTCGTCGGTCTCGAACTTGTTGCTCAACACGTTCTTGATGCCGAGGAAACGTGCGACGGGCTCGACCTGGACCGTCAGCGCTGACGAGCTGAGCACCACAGTGTGGCCGCGGGCCATGTGGGCACGGACGAGCTCACGCATCTCCGGATAGATGCGCCCCACGATCTTCTGGACGAACAGGCGCTCGGCCAGCTCGTCGATGTCATCGAGGGAATTGCCGCGCAGCATGCGGGCACCCTTGCCGATGAGATCCTCGAATTCGGAGCGCCCAAGTTGATGGTTGAGCCCGGCCTGCACCATGCCGATGAATTCGCCGACCGACATCTGGCGGCGACGCAACCGGTCCTGCGTCATGACCACACCGGTGAACCCGGCAACCAGCGTGCCGTCGAGATCGAAGAACGCGCCGACCTCGGGGCCGGACGGACTCGCCTCGATCTCGGCGACCGAACCCGGCAGTCGCATGGTCTTGCGGATGGCCTGCGAGGCTTGGCCGTTTCCCGAAGTCATTGCAGCGCACTTCCGTTCGGAGAGATTTGGGCGGGTTCGGATGGGTCAGCGGAGAACGACGCCGGCACCGCGCGGCCGTCGCCGCCAAGGGCCAGCACTTCGTCGAAACCAGACAGCAGGCAGCTCGCCCACAGGTCCGGGTCGTTGATCGAGGCGCGATCGTAGCGCGTGGTGATGGTGCAATACCCGGAGCGGGAGATCAGCACCACCATCATCGCCACGCCCGGCAGCGGACCAATCCCGTACTGCCGCAGGATCTTCGCTCCGGCGATGAATGTGTCGCCGGCGTACACGGGCACGTTGCTGGCTTGCACGTCGGAGTTGACGATCGAACCCGCCATCGACTCGAGCACCGAATCGGGCAGCAGGCTGATCACCGGCGCGATGGCACCGACCATGTCGATGGCCCGCTCTTCACGCTTGCTCGTCATCTGCGAGCGGATGTTCTTGATCCGCACCTCGGGGTCCTGCAGCCCGATCGGTGCGGCGAGATTGACTCCGGCAAACCGGTTTCCACCCGCGGGGTCGGCGTCGGATCGCAGGTTGACGGGCACCGCCATCGGCAGAGCGTCGATGGGAACGCCCTTGGCCTCGTGGTAGCGCCGCAGCGCGCCACACAGGCCGGCCAGGTACGCATCGTTGATGGAGCCGCCCGCGGCCTTCGCCGCGCGATGCAGGTCGCCGAACTTGATGTCGATCGCCTCGCTGCGCGACGAGAGGCTGCGCCGGCGGAGCACCGGCGACGGTTCGGCGACCGGCCCCAGTACGCGCGCACCGGACATCGCATAGCCGATGACGCTGCCCATGCGCGAGACCGGGTCGCGAATTGCCTCGGTCACCACATGAGCGGCGCCGGACACCACGCCGCGGACGCGGCCCGCGATCGTGCCGGGAAGACGCCTAACCCCTTGGCGCATCAGATCGTTGGGCGAGAGGTCCTGCGGGATCGGCAACGGCGGAATCGCCTGCGGTGCGGGCTCGCGCTCCAGGTCGTAGATGTGGGCGAACATCTCGACGGCGCCGACACCGTCGGTGATGGCATGGCTCAGATGCATCATGATCGCCGCACCACCACCGTCGAGTCCCTCGATGAGCGTCGCGGTCCACAGCGGTCGGGAGATGTCGAGCGGCGACTGCGCCGCAACGTCAGCGAGGTCGAGCACCTGGCGCAGGGTGCCCGGTTGGGAGATCCGGATCCGGCGAACGTGGAAGTCCAAGTTGAAGTCGGGGTCGATGACCCACCGCGGCGCAACCGTCGGCAGCGTGGGCGTGACCACCTTCTGCCGCAGACGCAGCACCTTGCGTGAAGCGTTGTCGAACCGGCGCCGGAACTGCTCCCAGTCTGGGTCGGCGTCCAGGATCTCCAGGGTCATGATCCCCGAGCGGGTACGCGGGTTGGCCTCACCGCGATGCAGGATCTGGTCGAACGCGCTGAGTTCCTCCGGGAGTCCGTCCGCGTCGAGGTCCGGCACATCGCTCATTGCCCGTCGCTCCCCTTCCCCATATGACCGTTCGGTGGTCACCACGCTAGTCCGCTCCGCGGTAGCGCGAAGTCCCTTTAATGGCCGTCGCGAAGCGGCAGGGCGCTCGGCAGCTCCCGGAAGGCCGCAGCGTCCAGAACTCCTGCTTGCTGACCGTTCTTGCTCGGCGCAATTCGGAGCGTGACCGACGCGCCATGTGCGTCGGGCCGGACGTAGTAGCACTCGTCGGTCTCCGGGCAGTAGATGCACACCACATCGATGGCGCTCTTATCCATCCGTGTTGTGTGAGTCCCGTTGCGGCCCGCCCACGTGGACCGAAACATAATGCTGACGGCACCTGCGCGCGCCGACCGGTACTTGACCTGGAGGCGGTGGAAATCTCCACCCGCATATGCGACGACATCGAACGGCGCGTGCTCGGTCGCCGGAAACAGGACCGTGAATCCCTTGCTCACCAAATCGGCGTGGGCCTTGGCAATGCCGAGATCGCCCTTGTCCCTGGTGTGGTGCGCCATTCACAGCAGAGTAATGGATGACCCATCCATCAGTTTGCGGGAATTCGGCTAGGGTGTAGCTTCTGGTCGCGTGTCTTAATCA
The DNA here is from genome assembly GCF_044452905.1 of Mycobacterium sp. NPDC051804. Taxonomy (NCBI): domain Bacteria; kingdom Bacillati; phylum Actinomycetota; class Actinomycetes; order Mycobacteriales; family Mycobacteriaceae; genus Mycobacterium; species Mycobacterium sp. NPDC051804. The sequence continues at coordinate 351,465 of NZ_JBITCD010000007.1, forward strand.
TTGCCCCCGTGGCGCAACGGATAGCGCAGCGGATTTCTACTCCGTAGGTTGCAGGTTCGAATCCTGTCGGGGGCGCTCTGTGCGATCGGCGCTTCCCACCGAATATCCACCCCGCCGCGTGGGGCGTCCCGCTGAATGAGACTGCGGGTTGTCCCGCGTTCACCTTCCGTTCACCGTGAGCTGGACCACACCAACGGCGGGAGGAATTGCTCAATGAACGACGCGTCAAAAGGCGCTACGCAAGCCAGATCGCGACCACGAATGAGGTTGCCCGGGCGTCAGCGCAGATCGGCGATAACTCGGCTCCTCGGTGTTGCCGTGACCGCCTCGGCCCTCCTGATCGGCGCCGCGGTTCCTGCCATGGCGGCAGAGTCGATGCGGGTGACATTTGTCCGGCACGGCCAATCCGAGGGCAACGCGTCGGGCAATATCAACACGCAGACCCCTGGCCCGGTGCTGACCCCGTTGGGCCAGCAGCAGGCTCGAGATGTGGTCGGTTTGCTCGGGGACAACAACTACGACGCCATCTACGCATCCACGATGGTGCGGACCCAGTTGACGGCTGCGCCGATGTCGCAGTATCTGGGCCTGCCGATCCAGGTGCTGCCCGGCCTTCAAGAAATCGAGGCCGGTGTCTTCGAGAACACCCCCGAGGCCAACGCCTCGCGCGGGTACGGGCTGTACCCCATCGGGTGGGCGCTGCCAGGTGTCATCGAACAGCTCCCGGTGAATCTGTTCAACAAGGACACCTTCATGCCGGGCACGACCCTGAACGGGCACGTGTTCGACGCCAGGGTCGACGGTGCGCTGCAGACCATGTACGACAACGGCGATCGCAATGCGATCGTGTTCTCGCACGGCGGCACCATCATGTTCTGGACGATGATGAACGCGAAGAACCTGTCCCCCACCCAGAAGCTGCAGCTGCTGCAGACGGCTGCGTTGGGCAACACCGACTACGTCGTCATCGAGGGCAACAACGAAGACGGCTGGACGCTGACCGACTGGAACGGGCAACGGTTCAGCCCAGAACCCACGCTCGGCGCCGAAATCGCCCTACAGACGCGGACCTTGAAGCGTCAGCTGGCCGCGGCTACCGATCAGGTCGTCCAGGCCATTGCCACCAGGGACATCACCAAGATCTTGACCGCGATCAATCGGAGCGCCGCGGACGCCCAGCTCTCGGTTACCAAGTTCAGCCGCGCTGTGAATGCCAAGATCGTCAACGAGATCGGCAAGGTCACATCTGGACTGGCGCAGCCCGCCGACACCGGGAACACCCCGGCGCCGCACAGCCAGGTCGCCTCGGTGACCGCTGCGAAGACCGACGCCACCGACACCGTTCAGACATCGAACGTTGCGGCTCGCACCAGCGCCACCTCAGTTCCCTCGGGCGGTGACAGTGCAAAGCCGCGCGACACCGCCACGGCATCGGACGCGACCACGTCCGATGAGAGCACCGGGACCGAAGGTGCGACCTCAATGCGCGACGGGAACAAGACCGTGCCCTTGCGCGGCGCGCGTCCTGTCGTCAACGGAAGCCGTGACCGACTCTCGGTCGACAGCATCAAGGACGCCATCACGAGCATCACTCAAAGGTTTGGCACGAAGGGTGATGCGGCGCCGACAGGGTCCGCCGGCACCGGCACCACCTCTGATTCCGGCGCCAACGACAGCACGTCCGCTTCGAGCGATAGTGAGAGCGGAGGTAGCGAGAGCGACGCTGCGTAAGTGAGCAGTCAGCCCCGTGCCCGCCCTGAGCACGGGGCTGACTGTTTCTCGGCGCGTTTCATTTGCCGAGTCGGCCCCCTACAGTGAGGGCGACTCAACTCGATTTGGGAGGGTCTTGAGCCGTCCAGCGACTGATAGTGCGACTGGCGCGCCCGCGTCGATGGTGGCCCGGGTCGCGTTGATCATCAATTCGTTCGACCGTGCCGGAACACAATTACGCCTCGACGAGGTCGCTGCCCAGACCGGGCTACCGCGGTCGTCGACTCACCGCATACTCACCCAGCTTCATTCGACAGGACTGCTCACGCACGGACCGGACGGGTATTGCCTTGCAGCGTCGTCTCTCTCCGCCACCCGCGTCGTCGACTACTCGGAGCTGCGCGGCGTCGCGTCGCCCGTGCTCAGGCGTCTAGCCGCCGATACTGCGCTCGTGGTGCATCTGGGCGTATTGCTCGGGGCGGACGTCGTGTACCTGGACAAGGTCGGGGACAGCGGCAGCGTCGCGGTGCCGACCCGAGTCGCGGGACGCACACCCGCTTACGCCAGCGCGCTCGGCAAGGCGATGCTGGCCCGATTGTCGGCCGAGGACGTCGACGTGATCCTCAGCGATCCACTGCGCAAGCGCACGCCCGCGACGATCGCCGACTTGCCCACGCTGCACCGCGAGCTCGCACAGATCAGATCGCGGCACGGACTCGCCTACGACGACCAGGAATTGGCGGCCGGCTTAGCCAGCGTTGCTGCGCCCATCCGGATGGCAGACGGTGAGGTGGCCGGCCTTTCGCTGACCGGCGCAATGCCCGCCCACGGGCTCAAACGCATGGCGCCGTTTCTGACACGCGCCGCGAGAGGCATCTCAGAGCACATCAGCAGACCGTCGACGCAAATCGAAACTGACGCCAACACCGTCACCGACGACATGATGTCGCGGGTGCTTCGAACCCTTTCGTCCGACGACTGGGTTTGATCGCCGCTACCAGATGAGGTCGTCTACGTTGAGCCCCATCGCGAACCGGCCGACGACCGAAAGCACTTGTTCCACATTGCTCGACACGTGCTGTTGGGCGGTTTGCACATCACGCCAGATACGTTCCAGCAGAATGTGATCGGCGTTGGGACCTGGATCGTGCACGACGGTCCTGATCGCTTCGACCGCGCGCTCAGCGGCCATCACCTGGTCCCGGCGTGCGCGGAGCACCAACTGCGCATCCGGATAACCGCCCGCGCGAACGCAGTCCGTGAGATCGGCGAGATTGCGCCTGATCTGACGCATCGACAGTGCGACGTCGGCGCGGGCCATCGAGAGCGGATCCAGTGGCGTCGCTGACACCGAGACCCGCTCTGTCAGAACCCGTTGCGCCGCACCGAGCAACGGAATCGTGCCGGCCAACGTGTACAACGAGGGCTGCGGCAACCGGTCCAACGGGTTTGTGGCGGCGTTCGGATCGAAATTCAGCCAGCTGAACGCGCGATGCTCCGGCACGAACACACCGGAGATGACGGCATCGTCTGCGCTTATCCCCCGCAACCCCAAGCCATTCCAGGTCGACTCGATGACGTAGTCGGACCGCGGCACCAGAACCGCCATGAAATCCTGGGCGCCGCCATCGGGCCCGACGCGCAACGCCGCGGCGCTCAACCATGACGCGTGGCGCGCTCCGGTGCACCGTGACCATCGGCCGGACAGCCAGAAGCCGCCGTCGACCGCCTCCAGTCGTCCGGTCGGGGCGTACGACGAGCACAGGAGCGTGCGCGGTTCGTCGCCCCAGATCTCCCGCTGAACCTGTTCGTTACGCACGGACAGCCCCCAGCTGTTGATCGCCAGCCACGCGGCCAACCAGCCGGTGGACATACACGCCGAGGAGAGTTCACACGTGGCTGTCACGTAGTCGTCGGGCTCGCTCTCAGGCCCTCCGAATCCCTGTGGTCGCAGCAAGGCGAAATAGCCGGTGTCGTGGAGGCGCGAGATCACCTGCGGATCGACCGCGTGGTTCCGATCTACTTCGGCCGCGGCGGCAGCGATGTCGGGAATCAACGCTCGGACCGAGTCGAGCACCGACGGCGTCGTACTCTGGCTCACGGCTGCGCTTTTCGTGCCACGATTCTGAATACCACTTTGTCGCCGCCCGTGGAGGTGAGTATGGCTGAGCGGAGTACCGCGCCGCGGGTCGTGCGTGAGGTTCTCGCCAAGATGGCCGCATCCGACACGGTGACAGCAGAATCACTTGTCGGGCTGCAGCGTTCGTTGACCGGACAAGCTTTCAGGCCGTCGCGTTACGGCGGATCAGAACAGGACGCTGACGAGTTCGTCTCGCAGATCTGCGAACTCGCGGCGCTCGACGGGTCGCTCGGGTGGCTCGCAGCGACGTTCAACGCGGCAGCCATTCATGTGGCAACGCTTCCCGACGATGTGGTCCACGCGATCTGGGGTACGGATTCGGACGCTGTGGTCACCATCGCTCTTCACGGCTCCGGTGCCGTCGACCCTGACGGCCGATTGACCGGCACGTGGGAGTCGGTCGTCGGCGCCGAATACGCCGACTGGCTGGTGCTGCCCACCGACCACGCCGCAAGTCGAGTCCTCGTGCCGTGCAGCGCCGCCGACATCGAACCGACAAAAGAGCCATCATGTCTTGGTGCCGCAGGCTTGAGCGACGTCGCTGTTGCCGGGTACCCCGTCGACGACAGCTACGCCTTCACGAGCAACCAGTGCGCCGCAGCGATCGCCATGGCCGGCGCGGCCGCTGCCGTCATCGGATCGGCGGACGGCGTCTGGCGTCGGCACGTCGAAAAGATGCGCGCTCGGCTGGCGACGTCCTACAGCGGGGACGAGCTCGCGATTGCGGCCCCTGCGCAAGTGGGCCGGGCCGCATGCGACATCGACGCCACCAAGCTTCAGATCATCGACGCATTGCGCCGCCCGAACGCCGAGGCGAGCAGCTCCTGGGAGTATGAGCAAGCCATCGCCCGAGCTCGTGGCGTAGCAGATCGCCTCCTCCAGAACAGCCGCCATGCGCTCGACCTGAATGATCCGGCCACCCGCCGGTGGCGGGACGTGCACGCCGGGTGCCGATTGGCCGCTGATTTCCTGCGACAGAGCATGGTTGCCTAGTCTGCCGAGGCGCTGGCCGCAATTCCGCGGCCTGGCGTACGATGCCCCGTACACAATCAGTTTGCTAAGGGACCCTTCGGAGGGGCGGGACGAATGGCGAAGTCTGGCAGAAAACACGCGGTCAAGATCGCTGTTGGCGCTGCTGCGGTCGGGGTTGCCACCAGTGTGACCGCCGTTGCAGTAACTCAGCCTGCGTCCATTTCCGCAACGCTCGTCGATTTGACCGCCCTCATCGTCGTCGGCAGCTCGACAAACCCCACCGGAGCAGGTGTCGCCGACTTCTTCGGCGGAAAGTTCAACCAGCCGATGTACACGGGAGGCAATGCTCCCGTCTACGTGAACTTCAACGAGGGCCCGGACGGAATTCAGGCCGCCCTCGACGCTCACCCCAACGAACGCAACGCTGTCCTCGCATCGGGATGGGGCGCCGCGAACGCGAGTTTGCTGTTTCGCCGGGAAGACGCCCGACTGGGCAACACCGTGTTCATCCTGGACAACGATGTCGCCCGACCCGACGGAGGCTTCGGCACCCGCTATCCGTTGTTCGCGCTCATCGGCGTGAATCCCTACCCCACCCCGAGCGACCTTCCTGACGGCGTCACCGCGGTCAACACCGGCTACGAGTATGACTACAACTCGAACGCACCGGCCTATGCGCTCAACCCGTTCTCCGCCGTGAATGCGCTTGCCGCCTACCTGACGACGCGCCTGAATCAGGCGGAGATCGACCTGCCCGTCGATGCCGAAGGCAAACCAGTCAAGCCCAATGGTGAACCCCTCACGTGCGAGGGTGCGAACACCTGCGCGCTCACCGAGGCCGGCAATGTCCTCCCGTGCCCGGACGCCAGATGCAGCTCACCGGACGACAGGATCACCGCATACGTGACGACGCGCAACGACACGACGTACGTCACCTACACGACTCGAGAGCTTCCGCTGACCACGCTTATCCGCGGCATCTTCGGCGATTACATCGCCGACGTCACCGCGCCGCTGCTGAAGGTGGCCGTCGATTCCGGCTACTACGGCGGCAACCCGATCCCCTCGGATCCCAGCGCCTATCGCCCCGGACGCATCTTCCCCTCAATCAGCGACGTCCTGACGACGTTGGTAAAGCTCCCCGGCGCAATTCTGGAGACGCTGGCGGCGATCGTCGCACCCTTCGTGTCGCGCCCGGCCACCACCTCCGACACGGACATGATGACCACCCAGATGCTGTCGACAGAGGACAGGACAGACCAGGAGAAACAGGAGCTGACGGATCCCCTCTCGACCGGCGAGGAAATCCAGGAGCGGACAGGTCAGAAGACGCCGGAGCCCACCAACGAGGAACTGACCGAACAGGAGCTCAACCCCGAGGACCTCCAAAACCCCGGCGGCATCGCCAATGAGATCGCCAAGCCGTTGACGAACGTCCTTCGAAACAGCCTGCAGGCACTGCCCGGGCAATCCTTCGCCGAAGCCAATAACGACACCGGCACCACGACCACTGATCCTAATTCGATTGAGCCCGAGCAGAACTCGGAGCTCGACGCAGATGCCGGCCAGGAGGCTATCGATAACAGCGCCGCCGAAAGCGATCCGCACCAGGGCCGCGAGGGCGACGCTTCGGCCGAGGGCAACGCCGACGCTGCGGCGTAGACGGAAGCCGCGCGATCCGCCTCGGAGGCGCTGGCACCCCGATACACTCCACCTCGTGAGAAGCAAGGTCGCATCGACAGCGGCCGCCGCACTGATGGCGGTGTCACTGGCCGTCCCCGCGAATGCCGCCCCGCCGAGCTACGGCAGCAACGGCGTCTTCAACGTCACCACCAATCCGCGCGACGGATGGGCGACGGCGTTCATCCCGCCGGGCCACTATCGGGTCGATCAGGCGCCGAGCATGTTCCCGTATCAAAGCGCGCCCGGCTTCTGGTACCGCTGCCACAACTTCCCGTGCAGCCCCAGCTTCCCGGGCAACGTCATCGCCTCCGGGCCGGCCAATCGCAACGCCCCCACGTTCGTCGACATCCTGCCCACCGACGTCGCGGTGTCGCTGAACAACGTCACGTTGACGATCGCCTGACTCACACCAGAGCGTGGTCACTAGGCTGAGCCGCGTGTCTGATCTCGTACTGGTCCACGTCGACCACCACGTCGCCGTCATCACCATCAACGACCCCGACCGCCGCAACGCGGTCACCTTTGAGATCTCAGCGGCGCTGCGTGCCGCGGTCGACGCCGCCGAAGCCAACACGGATGTGCACGCGCTGGTCGTCACCGGCGCCGGCAAGGCGTTCTGCGCCGGCGCGAATCTGACCGCGCTGGGTGAGGCCACCGAGGACGGCTTGCGGGTCATCTACGACGGATTCCTCGCGGTGGCCAACTGCACGCTGCCGACGATCGCCGCCGTCAACGGCGCAGCGGTCGGCGCCGGCCTGAACCTCGCGCTAGCCGCGGACGTGCGCATCGCCGGCCCGCACGCGCTGTTCGATCCGCGCTTCCAGAAGCTGGGCATCCATCCCGGGGGCGGCGCCACGTGGATGCTTCAGCGCGCCGTCGGCCCGCAGGTGGCCCGGGCGTCGCTGCTATTCGGGATGAGCTTCGACGCCGAGACCGCGGTGCGGCACGGACTGGCGCTCAAGGTCGCCGAGGATCCGGTCGCCGCCGCGCGCGAACTCGCCGCGGGACCGGCCGCCGCGCCGCGTGAGGTCGTCCTCGCGACGAAGGCCTCGATGCGCGCCACCGCCAACCCCGGATTCATCGACAGCGACCAGCACCGCATCGCGGTCGACACTGAATTGGGCCCGCAGGCCACCTCGATCGAGTCACCGGAGTTCGCACGCCGGCTCGAGGCCGCCAAGCGCCGCTGAGCTAGAGGTCGAGTAGCGCTAATTCCGGCGCCTCGATGAGGCCGCGAAGTTCGGTCAGGAATGCCGCGGCCTGGGCGCCGTCGATGATGCGGTGGTCGAACGCGCACGTGAGCGACATCGTCGGCCGCGCCACCACCTCTCCGTCGACGACAACCGGCCGCGGCTTCAGTGATCCCATCCCGAGGATCGCCGCCTCCGGATAGTTGATCACCGGGACGCCGTCGTCCAATCCGAGTGCGCCGAAGTTGGACACCGTGAACGTGGAACCCTGCAGTTCGGTCGGCATGAGCGTGCCAGCCCGGGCATCATCGATCAGCCGGGCAACCACGACGGCGAGCTCGCGGGTCGTCTTGTCCTGAGCGTCCTTGACAACGGGCACCAGCAGACCGCGAGGTGCCGCGACACCGAACCCCAGATGCACCGCGGAGTGCAGATGGATCTGCGGACCCGCGGTGGTGTCCACCCACGTCGCGTTGAGGTTCTGGTGATGCGTCAGCGCAATCGTCAACAGCCGCAACGTGAGAACGAACGGCGTGATCGGAACCTCGCTGCCCGCCTGGTCGCGTATCCGGTCGCGTAGCCGCACCAGATTCGTCCCATCCACCTGCACGCTCGCATGCGCATCGGGTATCTCCCTGCGCGACAGCGACATTCGATTCGCCATCTCCGCGCGCACACCGCGCACCGCCACCATGTCGGGACTCGGCGCGGACCGGCCCGCCGACGACAGGACGTCCTCGCGGGTGATCACGCCGTCGGCGCCGGAGCCGACCAGTTCGTTGAGATCCACGTTCAGCTCCGATGCCAGCTTTCGCACCGGCGGCTTCGCGCGCGGCCGGGTCGACGTGGGCCGAGGCGCTCGCCTGCTGTCATCCATCTCGTCGTCGGCGCCGTAGCCGACGAGGACCGGCTTGCGTCTGGTCTCGGTGGCCGGCTGCGCCTCCGTCTCGATACGGACCAGCACCGCACCGACATTCAGCGTCTCACCCTCGCCGCCGCCGAGTTCGGCGATGCGCCCGGCGAACGGGCTTGGGATCTCGACCTCGGCCTTGTTGGTCTCCACCGTGCACAGCGTCTGGTTGAGTTCGACGCTATCGCCCACCGCGACGCTCCAGCTTGTGATCGTCGCGTCCTCGAGTCCCTCGCCGAGATCAGGGACGAGGAAGTCCCGCACCTGGACGGTCATGGCTGCTCCAGCGTCCGCTCGACACAGTCCAACAGCCGGTCGACCCCCGGTAGCCACAGTTTCTCCAGCCGTGCCGGCGGGAACGGGGTGTCAAATCCGGTGGCGCGCAGGACCGGTGCCTCGAGGTCGTAGAACAGCTCCTCCTGGATGCGTGCCGCGAGTTCCGCACCGAAGCCCAGCGTGCGCGGACCCTCGTGCATGACCACCGCACGGCCGGTCCGTCGCACCGATTCGGCGACCGTGTCGAAGTCCAGCGGGTTCAGCGACCGCAGGTCGACGACCTCGATGCTCCAACCGTGATGCTGCGCAGCCAATTCGGCGGCGCTGATCGCCGTGGCGACCAACGGGCCGTAGGTGATCACCGTGACGTCGTCGCCGTTGCGCCGGATCGCCGCCCGCCCGACCGGCAGACCCGGGGTGACGGTGTCGACGGGCTCACGCAACCAGTACCGACGCTTGGGTTCGAGGAAGACGATCGGATCCCGGCACGTGATCGACTGTCGCAGCAGCCAATACGCATCCGTCGGAGTGGATGGCGCTACCACCTTGAGGCCCGCGGTGTGTAGCCAGTAGCTCTCTGTCGACTCCGAATGGTGTTCGACGGCGCCGATACCACCGAACGACGGGATCCGGATGGTCACCGGCATCTCGATGTCGCCGCGGGTTCGCATCCGGTACTTCGCGAGGTGACTGACGATCTGGTCGAAGGCGGGCGCGGCGAATCCGTCGAACTGGATCTCCGGGACGGGCACGAGGCCGCGGATCGCCATGCCGATCGCTATGCCGATGATCGCGGACTCCGCCAGTGGGGTATCGAAACACCTTTGCTCGCCGAAGGTTTCGACGAGTCCCTCGGTGACCCTGAAGACACCGCCGAGGGTGGCCACGTCCTCACCGAAGACGAGCACGCGTTCGTCGGCGGCCATGGCGTCATGCAGGGCGCGGTTGATCGCCTGCGCCATGGTCAGCGTCGGTGCCGGCGGGACGGGGGTGAGTAGCGGAGGGCGCGGTTCGTCGTCACCGTGGAACGTCGGCCGCTCGATGATCTGAGTCATGCTTTCGCCTTCCCGTCGCTTCGCTCGCCCGGGATGCCATCCTTCGCGAGTTCCGACAAAACCTGTTCGCGCTGTGCCAGCAGGTCCGGGGTGATGTCGTGGTAAACGGTGTCGAACACGTCGGTGATGTCGAAATCGTCTGCGTCGACGGTTGATTCACGCAGTTCGGCGCGCAATCGCTTCGATTTGGCGGCCACCCGCTCTTCGAGGCGTTCGCTCCACACGCCTATCGTCTGAAGGTAGGTGCGGTAGCGGTGAATCGGGTCGCGCGCCGCCCAGTATGCGAATTCCTCATCGGACCGGTAGCGGGTGGGGTCGTCGGACGTGGTGTGCGGACCCATCCGGTAGGTGATCGCTTCGATCAGTGTCGGGCCGCCGCCTTCCCGGGCACGCGCGGCGGCCTTGGCCGTCACCGCGTAACAGGCCAGCACGTCGTTACCGTCCACCCTGATGCCGGGCATCCCGTAGCCGATGGCCCGATGGGCGATGGACGGTCCGGCCTGCTGCCTGGTGACCGGGACCGATATCGCCCAATGGTTGTTCTGCACGACGAAGATGCAGGGAGCGTTGAATACGGCGGCGAAGTTCAGCGCTTCGTGCGCATCGCCTTCGCTGGTCGCGCCGTCGCCCATGTAGGTGAGCGTCACCGAGTCTTCACCCAGGCGTTGTGCCGCCATCGCCGCGCCGACCGCGTGCAGACCCTGCGTGCCGATCGGGATGGAGATCGGCGCGACACACTTCTCGGTGAAGCCCAAGCCCCCGTGCCATTTGCCCCGCCAAACCGCTCCCATCTGCGCCGGCGTGAGGCCGCGCAGCAGGAACGCGCCGATCTCGCGGTATTGCGGGAACAGCCAGTCGGTTTTGGGTAGACACGCCGCGGTGCCGATCTGCGCGGCCTCTTGGCCGCGGCACGAAGCGAACAGCGCCAGCTCACCCTGGCGCTGCAGGTTGACGAATTCGGTGTCCAGTTCGCGAGTGACGACCATCGACTCGTAAAGCCAGGCCAAGGTCTCGGGCGGGAGGTCTCTTCGGTACCGGGTTTCGGCGGTGGGCGTCCCGTCGGGAGCCACCAGCTGTATCGGATCCAGCTCGACGCCAAATTGTGACTCCGACGTCCGAGGGGTCGCGTCGATCCCTGCCATACCGCCTCCTAGGGTCACTGGCGGCGGGTCTCACCGTCAGGCGACTGAGGTGCTCAGCACGGCGGCGATCAGAGCAGAACCCCTGGTGGGAGGCTCGACCGCTAGCTGCCGGGGTGTGGCGCTAACGAAACGATGCGCTCTGCTCGCCGCAATACTGGGGCAATCACCATTATGCCTTCGCCTTCGAGGAGACCCCGGTGGTTACGCACCGTGTCGAGGACGCCTTAGCGCTTAAGAGGTCGATTGCGAGCACGAGGTGAGTCCAATCAACCCGTTAAGGCTCGGGCCGCGCGGGACGTGTCGCACCTGCGCCTAGGCGGGATTCTGCGGAGCGAGGGCCATGATGCGCTCGGCCCGCCGCAGCACCGGCATGTCGACCATCTGCCCTTCGAACTGAAAGACACCGCGCTGCGATTGCGAAGTCTCGAGCACTCGGCGGGCCCAGTCGATCTCTTCATCGGTCGGCGCATAGGCATCGCGGATGACCACGACCTGGGAGGGATGGATGGCGACCTTGGCGTCGAAACCCACGGCGACCGCGTCGTCACTTTCGGCGCGCAGGCCGTCGAGGTCCTTGATGTTGAGATACACCGAATCCAGGGCCAGCTTCCCGAATGCCTTGGCAGCCAGCAAGCTCTGCGACCGCACATGCTTGGCCACATCGCGGTAGCTGCCGTCGGGCCAGCGGTTGGCGGTACCGCCCGTGGCAGCGAAGAGGTCCTCGGCGCCCCACATCACGGCGAACGCATTCTCCATTCGGGCCAACTCGTTGACTTCGATGGCCCCCAGAGGTGTCTCGATCAGCACAACCACGTCGCGTGGTGCGAGATCGCGTATCTGGCGCGGTGATTCGGTTTTTGCCAGCATGACGACGTCATAGTCGGTACGCGCCAGCGCATCCAAGTCCAGTTGATGGTCGGGTGTCGCGCTCGGATTGATGCGGACCACGGTGCGGGCCGGATCCAGCGGGGTGTCGATCAGCGCTTGGCGTGCGGCTTCCCGGTCCTTGCCGGCCACTCCGTCCTCGAGGTCGAGGATGACGACATCGGCTGCGGCGGCGGCCTTCTCGAACCGTTCCGGCCGATCGGCCGGGCAGAACAGCCAGCCGGGTCCGTTGTTCCCCAGCGACATCAGGCCGTCCCCTCGGGCCGCTTGCGCACCATGGTCTTACGGGATGCGGTCGCCACGATGTCTCCGTGCTGATTGCGGCCGACGTGCGAGAACGTGACGATGCCCTCCCCCGGCCTGCTCTTTGATTCCCGCTTCTCGAGGATCTCGGTTTCGGCGTAGAGCGTGTCACCGTGGAAAAGCGGCTTCGGGAAGGCGACTTCGCCGAAGCCGAGGTTCCCGACGATCGTCCCCTGCGTCAGCTGCGCCACAGACAGCCCGACCAGAGTCGACAACGTGAACATCGAGTTCACCAGTCGCTGGTTGAACGGGGGCAGCGCATCGGAAAACGCGGCGTCCAAGTGCAGCGCCTGGGTGTTCATCGTCAGGGTGGTGAACAGGACGTTGTCCGCCTCGGTGATGGTGCGCCCCGGCCGGTGCTGGTACAGCACACCGGTCTCGAACTCCTCGAACCACAGGCCGCGCTGGACGATGACTTTCTTCTCGCTCGCGCCTGCTGAATCGTTCGCTTCGCTCACAGTCCGGCCTCCCGCGCGATCAGCATCAGCTGCACTTCGGTTGTCCCCTCACCGATTTCGAGGATCTTGCTGTCGCGGTAGTGCCGTGCGACTGCATACTCGTTCATGAAGCCGTAGCCGCCGAAGACCTGTGTCGCGTCGCGGGAGTTGTCCATGGCCGCCTCGCTGGCCACCAGTTTGGCGATCGCCGCGGCCTTCTTGAACGGCTTGCCGGCCAGCATCAGGGCGGCCGCGTCGTAGTAGGCAGTGCGGGCGGCGTGCGCACGGGCCTCCATGCGCGCGATCTTGAACGCGATCGCCTGATAGGCACCGATCTTCTGACCGAACGCCTCGCGCTCCTTCGCGTACTTCACGCATTCGTCGACACAGCCCTGCGCGGCGCCGACGGACAGCGCCGCGATGGCGATGCGTCCCTCGTCGAGGATGCGCAGGAAATTGGCGTAGCCACGGCCACGCTCACCGAGCAGATTCTCCTGCGGCACCCGCACGTCATCGAAACTCAGCGGGTGGGTGTCCGACGCATTCCACCCGACTTTGTTGTAGGCCGGTTCAGCGGTGAATCCCGGTGTCGGAACCGGCACCAGGATCGACGAGATCTCTTTCCTGCCGTCGGTTTCGCCCGTGACCGCGGTGACGGTGACGAGCTTGGTGATGTCGGTGCCGGAGTTGGTGATGAACTGCTTAGAGCCATTGATGATCCAGTGCCCGTCGTCGAGCTTGGCCGTCGTCCTGGTCGCGCCCGCGTCGGTGCCACCGCCGGCCTCGGTCAGGCCGAACGCACCGAGCGCCTTACCGCTGGCCAGCAGCGGCAGCCACTCCTGCTTCTGCTCCTCGTTGCCGAACCTGTACACCGGCATGGCACCCAGCGAAACCCCGGCCTCCAGCGTGATGGCCACGCTCTGATCGACCTTGCCGAGTTCCTCCAGCGCCAGGCACAGCGCGAAGTAGTCACCGCCCATACCGCCGTATTCCTCGGGGAACGGCAGGCCGAACAACCCCATATCGGCCATGCCCGCGACCACCTCGTACGGGAAGGAGTGCTCTTCGTCGTGCTTGGCGGCTACCGGCGCCACCACGCTCTGCGCGAAGTCGCGGACAGTCTTCGCCAGCTGCTCATAGTGATCAGGCAGCATGCCCGTCGCGAGGAAATCACTCATTCGACACTTCTTTCTCTCCGATGACCCGTGCCAATGGCTGGCCCACCTTGACCTGGTCGCCCACGGCGACGAGTAGTTCGACAACGCCCGCGACCGGCGCGGTCAGGGCGTGTTCCATCTTCATGGCCTCGACGGTCACCACGACGGCTCCGGCCTCGACCGCGTCGCCGTCGGAAACACCAACGGCAACAACCGAACCCGGCATGGGGCTGGTTAGCTCGGCGTCACCGCTGTGTTCGTCGTCGGGTCGCACGGGCGCTTCCCTCAGCTCGTCGACAACAGCGGTGTGCCCGTCGCCGGCCAGCCAGATATGCCCATCGGCCGCCGCGACCAGATATTCGGTGCGCAATCCGTCCAGCGTCAAGGACAGCCGTCTGTCGTCGAGAGATGCTGACAGCGAGTGAGATTCGCCGTCTTCCACGGCGGCCCTGGCGGATCCGGGGGTGCCGGTGAGGTAGACGTGCTCGGTGCGGTCACCGGAATGCAGCCGAAGTGTCGTCGGCGCGGGCACGCCGACCCGCCACCCCGACGGCACCGTCCACAGGTCGGTCACCGGATCGGGCCAGCCGCGCAACCACTTGTAGGCCGCCGCGGCGATCAGCTCGCGATCACCCGGTTCCGCGGGCTTGAAGTCGGGCATGCGGCGGTCGAGCAGTCCGGTGTCGAGGTCACCGGCGACGACGTCGGGATCGGCGAGCAGGAATCGCAGGAACTCGATGTTCGTGGTGACACCGAGAACGGCGGTGTGCGCCAGGGCCGTATCGAGGGCGCGGATGGCGCCGGCACGATCCTCGGCATGCGCGATGACCTTGGACAGCATCGGGTCATAGTCGCTACCGACCACGGTGCCGGCGGCCAGTCCGGAGTCGACGCGAACTCCCGGTCCTGCAGGCTCGGCAAGGCCCAGCACGGTGCCACCGGTCGGTAGGAAGCCATGCCCGGGATCCTCGGCGTAGACGCGCGCCTCGATCGCGTGGCCGGTCAAGGTGACGTCGTCCTGCGTGATCGGCAGCTTGTGTCCCGCGGCGATGAGCACCTGCTGCTCGACGAGGTCGACGCCGGTGACCATCTCGGTGACCGGATGCTCGACCTGCAGTCGGGTGTTCATCTCCATGAAGAAGAACTCGTCGGGTCGGTCAGCGGACACGATGAACTCCACCGTGCCCGCGCCGGTGTACTGCACGCTGCGGGCCGTATCGCAGGCCGCGGTCCCGATGCGGGCGCGCGTTGCCGCATCGAGCAGAGGCGACGGCGCTTCTTCGATCACCTTCTGATGCCTGCGCTGCAGGCTGCATTCCCGTTCGCCCAGATGTACGACGTTGCCGAAGCCGTCGGCGAGCACCTGCACCTCGATGTGCCTTGGGTTCAACACGAAACGCTCGAGGAATAGGGTGTCGTCGCCGAACGCTGATGCCGCTTCGCGGCGCGCGCTGGCCAGTGCGGCAGCCAACTCCGACGGCTCGTGCACGACACGCATGCCCTTACCGCCACCACCCGCGGACGGCTTCACGAGGACCGGATAGCCGACCTCTTCCGCGCCGGCGATCAGATCGTCGTCCGTGAGCCCGGGCCGCGACACACCGGGAACGACAGGCACTCCGAATGCCGATACCGCGGTTTTTGCTGCGATCTTGTCGCCCATCGTCTGAATCGCTCCGACCGGTGGCCCGACGAACACGATGCCCGCGGCCTGCAGGGCAGCGGCGAATTGCGCGTTCTCCGAGAGGAACCCGTAGCCCGGATGTATCGCTTGCGCCCCGGTGCGCTGGGCCGCCGCGACCACGGCGTCGATATTGAGATAGCTCTCCCTGGCGGCAGCGGGCCCGATGTTGACGGCCACATCGGCCTCGGCGACATGGCGGGCACCGGCGTCGGCGTCGCTGAACACCGCGACCGAACGGATACCCATCGCACGCAGCGAGCGGATCACGCGCACGGCGATCTCACCGCGGTTGGCGATCAAGACAGAATCGAAGGTGGTCACGTCATCACATCCGGAACACGCCGTAGGAAACCGGCTCCAGTGGAGCCTGTCCGACCACCGAAAGCGCAAGACCGAGAACGGTTCTGGTGTCGGCGGGGTCGATCACGCCGTCGTCCCACAGCCGCGCCGTCGAGTAGTACGGGTTCCCCTGGTCCTCGTACTGTTGGCGTATGGGCGCCTTGAAATTCTCTTCATCCTCGGGAGTCATCTCGCCGCGCACCGTCGCGAGCACCGAGGCGGCCTGTTCGCCACCCATGACCGAGATCCTCGCATTCGGCCACATCCACAGGAACCGCGGCGAATACGCCCGCCCGCACATCGAATAGTTGCCCGCACCGTAGGAACCGCCAATCACAACGGTCAGCTTCGGCACCCTGGCGCAGGCGACCGCGGTGACCATCTTCGCGCCGTGCTTGGCGATCCCCCCTGCCTCGTAGTCGCGGCCCACCATGAAGCCGGAGATGTTCTGCAGAAACAACAGTGGCGTACGGCGTTTGTCGCAGAGTTCGATGAAATGCGCTCCCTTGAGGGCGGACTCACTGAACAGCACCCCGTTGTTGGCGATGATGCCGACCGGATGCCCGTGGATGTGCGCGAAACCGGTCACGAGCGTGCTGCCGTACTCGGCTTTGAACTCGGCGAAGTCGCCACCGTCGATGATGCGGGTGATCACCTCGTGCACGTCGTACGGCACGCGGGAGTCGACGGGCACCACGTCGTACAGTTCGGTCTGGTCGGCCTTCGCGTCAGCCGTCGGCCGCACATCCCAGGGCAACGGCTCACGCGGGCCCAGAGTGCTCACGATGCGGCGGACGATCCGCAATGCATCGCGATCGTCGTGCGCCAAATGGTCTGTCACACCGGAGGTTTTGGAGTGCAGATCGCCGCCGCCGAGTTCCTCCGCGGTGACGATCTCGCCGGTCGCCGCCTTCACGAGCGGCGGACCGCCGAGAAAGATCGTGCCCTGGTTGCGGACGATCACGGCCTCGTCACTCATCGCAGGCACGTAGGCGCCACCGGCGGTACACGAGCCGAGCACCGCCGCGATCTGAGGGATGCCCTCAGCCGACAGGTTCGCCTGGTTGTAGAAGATGCGGCCGAAGTGCTCACGGTCGGGGAACACCTCGTCCTGGCGCGGCAGGAATGCCCCGCCGGAGTCGACGAGATAGATGCACGGGAGCCGGTTCTGCCCGGCGACCTCTTGGGCGCGCAGATGCTTCTTGACGGTGATCGGGTAGTAGGTACCGCCCTTGACGGTCGCGTCGTTGGCGATGATCACGCACTCGCGCCCCGAGACGCGCCCGATGCCGGCGATCATGCCCGCACCGGGGCATTCGTCGTCGTACATGCCGTCGGCGGCAAGCGGCGTCAGTTCGAGAAACGGGCTGCCCGGGTCGAGGAGCCCGTCGACGCGGTCACGCGGTAGCAGTTTGCCCCGACTGACGTGGCGTTCGCGGGCCCGTTCTGGGCCGCCGAGCGCCGCAGCGGCGAGCTTGGCGCGCAACTGACCCACCAGCTCGAGGTGCTCCTCGCGATGCGAAGTCCGCGTTGTCATCGCAGAAAACCCGTTCGGTTGAGTTAATGACGACTAACTCATGGTATGTTAGTCACGATTAACCGAAATGTCCACCAGTGCGTTTGGAGTGTGCTTATGGCCTCCACTTCGGTGTCCGATCTGGCCACAACGCGCCGCAGCAAGGCCAAATCGGACCGCCGATCGCAACTGATCGCGGCCGCCGAGCGTCTGGTGGCCGAGCGCGGCTATCTCGCAGTGCGACTGGAGGACATCGGCGCCGCCGCCGGCGTCAGCGGACCGGCGATCTACCGACACTTCCCCAATAAGGAAGCGCTGCTCGTCGAATTGCTGGTGGGAATCAGCACCCGTCTGCTGGCCGGGGCGACGGACGTCGTCGCCCGCGCCGACGATGCGCAATCCGCCTTCGACGGGTTGGTCGACTTTCACCTCGACTTCGCCCTCGGCGAATCAGACCTGATCCGCATTCAGGACCGCGACCTTCCCAACCTGCCGCCGAGCGCCAAGCGTCAGGTCCGAAAAGCCCAACGGCAGTATGTCGAGATCTGGGTAGATGTGTTGCGGCGGTTGAACAATTCCCTGGGCGAAGACGATGCTCGGCTGATGGCGCACGCAACGTTCGGACTGCTGAATTCGACACCACATTCGGTGAAGCCCACTGCCACGAAAAAGGCCGAGGCCAACGAGCGTGCCGTCCTACGGGCGATGACGGTTGCTGCGTTGACCTCGGCCACGGGGACCGCGAGCGGTTAGTACCAGGCTCTACGGCCACCCACGGGACGTCCGACGGACCCGAGAATCCAGAAGACGGCCCCGATCACGACCAGGACGACACCGATTGTCGTCAGGACGCTGATGCCGAGGATCCAGCCGAGCACGGCGAGGATGACTCCAAGAATAATCATTGCGACTCCATTCTCTTGAATTGCCAACTGCCAGTGGGCTATTGACTGGGCTGCGGAACGTTGCAGTCCGTTACCTTCGGGTTGACGCCCGCGTAGTTCAGCGGGCCGGCGACGACGGTGAGAGCGATACTTCCCGTTGTCGCGCAGTTGGTTGCGCCAGTTTCAAAGTAACCGCGCTGATAGGCCGCAAAAACGCCGATCAGCAACCAGATGAGCACTAAAACGCCGAGTAGCCCACCGCCTCGCATGCTGCGCCTCCATTTCTATTGGCGCCCCAAATCGGTGCGCACGCAGCGTGTTTACCCGGCAGACAATTTCTCAAACCTGTCTACGGCAACGATTGGGCTACGGCGTCCGACGAGGCGCAAAAGCGCTGAGAAGCCAGTCGCACATCGCCTTGACCAGCACAGCGCGATTCTCTCGCTTGTCGATCTCGTGGCCGTCGTCGTCGAATACCAGCTGTTCGACGGTGCGGCCGAGCGCCTTTAGCGCGGTGTACATCTGCAGAGATTCATCCGGGGGCACGTTGGTGTCGTTGGCGCCGTGGACGAGAAGCAGTGGCGCGGTCAACGCGTCCACCCGCTGCAGCGGTGACAACTGCTCCAGCAGGTCGCGGTCGCTGACCGGATGGCCGTACTTCGGATACGCGGCAGCGGCGATCCACGGTTCGGTGTTGCGATACCACGTATTCAGATCACTCATACCGCAGATGCTGATCCCCGCGGCAAATAGCTCGGGGTGAAAGGTAAGCGCAGCCTGGGTTAGGTAGCCCCCGTACGACCAACCGCAACATGCGATGCGATCGCGATGCGCATGACCATTGTCGGCCAGGAAGTTCACAGCATCGGCGACGTCGTCGATGGCCGCGAATCGCTTCTCTCGGTCGTCGGCATGCATGAAGGAGCGGCCGAACCCGCCAGAGCCCCGCACGTTCGGCAGGAACACCGAAATGCCCGCTTCGAGCAGGGGCGGGAAGAACTCGTTGTAGCCGGGTCTGCCCTGGCCTTCGGGGCCGCCGTGAAGGAACAACATCGCGCCGATCGGCTCGATCCCGTCGGGCGGCCGGAAGAGCCAACCGGTGAACGTCAGACCGTCACGCGCCGTGATCGTCTCCAGCGTCGGATCAGCCGATACCGGACCTAGACTCGGCTCACGGTCGATGGGCTCCCATTCGCGCGTCCGAGGATCGACCAACTCGACAGTCGCCGGCATCGAGGGGCTTTCCACCGTCATCGCCAGCATCGAGCCGCCGGCGCTGATGCTCAGCTCGCTGGCCACCATCCCGGGTAGCGGAATCGGCGGGTACGCGGTGTAGTCGGCGAGTTCGAGAATCTGTAATTCGCTGGCGCCGTTGATGTTCCACAGTATCGCTACGGTGGACAGATCATCGCTGACGGTGAACTCGTCGAACTCATATCCGGGTCGCTCCGCGATCACCTGATAGGACACCCCGTCTTCGGTGGTGATGACCTCGAGCAGGCGGGCGTGTTCGGCGCCGTTCTCGCTGCGGATCAGCGCGCGCACATAGCCTTCGGTGCTGCTGAGTTCTGAGGCCGTCGACGGCTGATAGAGCTCGTAGGAATCGCCCTCGACGCCGGTGCGCAAGCGCCGCGGACCATGATCGTCGAGGATGATCCCGCTGTCGGTCGTGGAGCCGGGATCATAAGGCAGCAATGCGATTTCGGTCAGACCGCGCAACATGATGAGGTCGCGGTACCCGCGAGGTCCGACCCGTACAAGTGCGGCTCCCGCCCAGGCGTCGACCAGTCTGCCGCCCGACCGCCGGTCGAGCACCACCGTTACCCCGTCGGCCGGGTCGATCAGGCACGAGCTGCCAACTCCGTCATCACCCGTCAGGATCGCCGCCACCCGGGTGCCATCCCAACCGATCAGCTCGGCGTTGCCTTCGGCGGCTCCCTCGGGCCACGTGTCGATGCGGCGGGCGTCACGGTCGTCGGGATCGGTTGTCACCACCCAGATCTGGCTGCGAGATCCACCCTCGGGCGCCACCTCACAGGCGAGCCAGTACCCGTCCGCGGAATGCATGACCCGATGCACCGGGCCTTCGACAGGCAGTTCGACATCACGCGAGGAACTCGCGCGCCACCCGCGCAGGAATCGCTGCACTGCGCGCGGATATCCGCCATCGTCGACTATGTGCGCGAACGCGGTGGCGTCCGGCGACATTGATGCCCCGTAGACGCGACGAACCTGCTCAGCCATCGTGACCAGAGTAAACCGAGGTCGCGGCCGGTAAACGTCGCCATCGCGACAGTGCGGACTGTCCGAACCTTTGCCATGGCGGCCGCCTGAGCGCCTGCACAGGTACCCTCGCAGCCATGAGGCGGGCATGACCGATTCACCACATCGCGGACGCGATGAGCAATCAGGCTCCCGCAACGGACCCGACCCGACACAGCCGCTGGGCAGCGGCTACCAGGGCTATCCCGATCCGGCGTACGCGAGTCAGGCCCCGTACGGCCCCACCTATCAGACCCCCGCGACGCCGCCGCCGACCGAGCAGTTGCCCTACGGCTACGACCCTTATTCGACCGGCCAGTACGGCGGGCAGTATCCCCCCGACGGGGCCGGAGAACCACCAGACGAGCCGAAGGCACCCCGCTGGCTGTGGGTGCTGGCCACAGCAGCGGTGCTTGCCGTCATCGCCCTGGTGATCGCATTGGTCGTCGTTTACGACAGCAGCTCCCGTCAGGAGACCGTGGTCGCGCCTCCGCCGTCGCTGACAGAGCCCAGCTCGCCGACCCGAACCCCGACCACGACGACGTCGCGCACACCCTCGGTTCCGGTGATCCCGCTGCCGACTCCGTCGACGACGCCACCGACCACCGACACCACCCCGGCGGGGCCCACCGAGACCGTGGTCTACGACGTCGTCGGAGAGGGCCGGGCCATCAACATCACCTACGTCGACAACGGCGGAGTGCTGCAGACGGAGTTCAACGTCGTGCTGCCATGGAGCAAAGAAGTTCAATTGCCGGTGCCTGCAGACGCTTCCGCGAGCATCAGCATCATCAACGTCGGCCGTGAAGTGAACTGCTCGATCTCGGTCAATGGTGTCCTGCTCGAGCAGCGCACGGGTGCCGGCCTGACGATCTGTGCCACGACGGGTTAGTTGGCCGAGCTAGTTCGCCGGGTTAGTTCGTCGCCACCCGGCCCGGCGTCTTCACCGCCAACATCGCGAGCATCCCCGCCAAGAGCACCACGATGATTCCGCCGATGCCCGCGCGGTCGCTACCGAAAATGGCGATGAACGTCGAGAACAGCACCGGAGCCAGATAGGACACCGCCCGGCCCGTGGTGGTGTACAGGCCGAAGGCGACCCCCTCTTTACCGTCGGCCGACATTCGCAGCATCAGCGTGCGTGCTGCCGACAACGTCGGACCGATGAAGAAACACAGCAGCAGCCCGCAGATCCAGAAGGCCAGCACACCCGACAGCATCATCAGGATGAGACCGACGACGATCATCGCCGTCAGTGAGCCGACGATCACCGGCTTGGCGCCGAGCCGGTCATCGAGGAAGCCGCCGATGATCGCGCCGATCGCGGCGATGACGCTGGCACTCACCCCGAACAGAAGCACGTCGGCTGACGAGACGCCGTAGACCTTGACTCCGAGCACCGCGCCGAAGGCGAACACACCGGTGAGCCCGTCACGGAACACCGCGCTGGCGATCAAGTAGTAGACGACGTTGGGATCTCGGCGCCATTCGCTGCGGATCTCGGTCCACAGCTTGCGATAGCCACCGAAGAAACCGCTTGCCGCGGCCGGCGCCTCGATGTCGGGCTTCGGGCTCGGCACGAGGATGAGAATCGGTAGCGCGAACAGCGCGAACCAGATCGCGGTGAAGACCATCGCAGCGCGGACGTTCTGGCCGTCGGCTGCGGGCAGATTCAACAGACCGGTGTGGTCACCGTCGCCGGAGACAAATCCGAAGTAGACCACCAGGAGCAACACGACACTGCCGAAATACCCGAGGCCGAGGCCGTATCCGGAAATCTGACCCGAGGTCTGGGGAGTGGACAGCTGCCGCAGCATGGCGTTGTACGGCACGGTGGCGAGGTCATTGCACGCCGAGGTGGCGGCCACGAGGACAAGACCGAGCGCGAGGTAGCGCCAGTCCTCACGGACCATGCTCATCGTCAGCGTGAACCCGACCGACAGCACACTGAGGATGGCCAACGCGCGTCGCCGCCGCCACGGTGTTTCCACCCACACCCCGGTGACTGGAGCGAGCAGCGCGACCACCAGACCGGCAGCGCCCAGCGCCCACCCGAGCCAGCTCGTCGCGCTGATGCTGCCGGGCAGTCCGTCACCAACGGCGTTGGTGAGGTAGATCGAGAACACGAAGGTCGCGACCACCGCGTTCAGCCCCGTCGAGCCGAAGTCCCACACTGCCCAGGAGACGATCTGCGACCGTCGCACCGTCGGTGCGGACGACGTCAGTTCGCTCATGAGGGCCCACGATATAGTCCGGCGCATGCCAGTACCCGCTCCCAGCGAAGAAGCCCGTGCTGTCGTCACCGGTGCGTCACAGAACATCGGCGAAGCGCTGGCCCTCGAGCTCGCGTCGCGCGGACACCACCTGATCATCACCGCACGCCGGGAAGAGGTCCTGCGGGCGCTGGCGGACCGGATCACCGGCCAGTACGGCGTGACGGTCGAGGTGCGTCCTGTCGACCTCGCGGATCCGAGCGATCGCGGGAAATTCTGCGAGGAGTTGGCCGTTCGCACCATCTCGATCCTGTGCGCGAACGCAGGCACCGCAACGTTCGGACCGATCGCGTCCCTCCCCGCCGACGGCGAGCTGGCCCAGGTTCAGCTCAATGTCCTTGGCGTTCATGACCTTGTGCTCGCGGTGGTGCCCGGAATGGTGGCGCGCAAGGCCGGCGGCATCCTGATTTCCGGATCCGCCGCGGGCAATTCGCCGATACCGAACAACGCGACATATGCGGCGAGCAAGGCGTTCGTCAACACTTTCAGCGAGTCGTTGCGCGGTGAGCTCAAGCGCCACGGGGTGCACGTCACCCTGCTCGCGCCTGGACCGGTGCGCGAGACGCTGCCGTCGGAAGCCGAACAGTCGCTCGTCGAGAAGCTGATCCCCGACTTCCTCTGGATCTCCACCGAGTACACCGCCAAGCTGTCGCTGGATGGCTTGGAGCGCAACAAGATGCGGATCGTCCCCGGTATCACCAGCAAGGCGATGTCGGTAGGCGCGGGCTACACGCCACGCGCGATCGTGACGCCGATCGTCGGCGCCGTGTACAACAAGCTCGGCGGCGGCTAGCGCCGGCGGCGGCGGCCCGTGCCGAAGATGCTTCGCGTGATCTCGCGGCCGATCACCGTGCCAGCCGACCGCATCGCGCTCTTGAACGCCGGGCTGTCCATCACCTTCTCGAGCATCCCCGGCTCAGCGGTCCCCCGGCTCTTGACCTCACCCGACGCTGTCGCACCCCCGACGTCGACCGGAAGCGGCGGCGGCAGCGAAGGGTCAGCGGCCGGCGGCGCGGGCGGTTCAGGCGGCGCCATCCTGGCGGACAACCGCTCGTAGGCAGAATCGCGGTCGATCGTCTGGCCGTACTCCGCTTGCAGCGGGCTGGCCTTGGCGGCCGCCGCGATCGCCTCCGGACCGATGGTGTCCATCAGCGAGCGGGGGGCACGCATCCTGGTCCACGCCACGGGCGTCGGCGCGCCCTTCTCGGACAGCACCGTGACGATCGCTTCGCCGATACCCAACGACGTCAAGGCCGTCTCCAGGTCGTAGACCTTAGTCTTCGGGTAGGTACGCACCGTCTTCGACAACGCCTTCTGGTCATCAGGGGTGAAGGCGCGCAACGCGTGCTGCACCCGCGCACCCAACTGTGAAAGCACCGCATTGGGCACGTCAGTCGGCAGCTGAGTGCAGAAGAACACACCGACGCCCTTGGAGCGGATCAGCTTGACGGTCTGCTCGACCTGTTCGAGGAAGGCCTTCGACGCATCGCTGAACAGCAGGTGGGCCTCGTCGAAGAAGAACACCAGCTTCGGCTTGTCGATATCGCCCACCTCGGGCAGCGTCGTGAAGAGGTCGGCGAGCACCCACATCAGGAAGGTCGAGAACATCACCGGCCGCGCGGCCTGCTCACCGACCTCGAGCAGCGTGATGATGCCGCGGCCCTGGTCGTCGAGGCGCATCAGGTCCTTGGGCTCCAGCTCGGGCTCACCGAAGAAGGTGTCGCCACCGTCGGCTTCGAGGTTGACCAAGGCCCGCAGGATGACGCCCGCAGTGGCCTTGGACACCGCGCCCAGTGCCTTGAGTTCCGGCTTGCCCTCGTCGCTGGTGAGGTACTGGATCACCGCGCGCAGATCCTTGAGGTCCAGCAGCGGCAGACCCTTCTGATCGGCCCAGTGGAAGATCAGGCCCAGCGTGGATTCCTGGGTTTGGTTGAGCCCCAGCACCTTTGACAACAGGATCGGGCCGAAGCTGGAGATCGTGGCCCGCACCGGAACACCGATGCCGGTGGTGCCGAGCGACAAGAACTCGACCGGATAGCCGGTGGGCGTCCAGTCATCGCCGGTGTCCTTGGCGCGCTGCTCGGTCTTGTCGTTCGATCCACCGGCCCGCGACAGCCCCGACAGGTCGCCCTTGACGTCGGCCATCAGGCACGGCACGCCAGCGGCCGACAGCTGCTCGGCGATCACCTGCAGCGACTTGGTCTTACCCGTACCCGTGGCGCCGGCAACGAGGCCATGCCGGTTGACGGTGGCCAACGGGATGCGGACCTGTGCAGTCGGGTCGCAGACACCGTCGACGACGACCGTGCCTAGTTGCAGGGCGGGACCCTCGAACGCGTAGCCGGCGGCAATTTGCTGGGCTCCAGTGGCGCTTGGCGCGTTGGTCATGGTCGCAAACAGTACTGTTGAGCGCTGTGCGTGACGAACTCGTGTGGATCGACTGTGAGATGACCGGCCTGGACTTGGGTACGGACCGGCTCATCGAGATCGCGGCGCTGGTCACTGACGCCGACCTCAACATCCTTGGCGATGGCATTGACGTGGTGATTCACGCCGACGAAGCCGCGCTCTCGTCGATGGTGTCCGTCGTCAGGGACATGCACGCTCGTTCGGGCCTGACCGAGGAGGTGCGGGCGTCGACAGTAGACATGGCCACTGCCGAAGAACTCGTCCTCGACTACATCCGCACGCACGTCAAACAAGCCAAGACCGCTCCCCTGGCCGGCAACTCGATCGCGACCGACCGTGGGTTCATCGCCCGCGACATGCCCAAGCTCGACGACTTCCTGCACTACCGGATGATCGATGTCAGCTCTATCAAGGAGCTGTGCCGCCGCTGGTATCCGCGGATCTACTTCGGCCAGCCCGAGAAGGGCCTCGCCCACCGTGCGCTGGCCGACATCCACGAGTCGATCCGCGAACTCAAGTATTACCGCCAGACCGCGTTCGTCGCCCCGCCTGGGCCATCCACCAGTGAAATCGCCGCGATTGCCGACCAGCTCGGCCCGCCGAACAACGACTCGAC
Source organism: Mycobacterium sp. NPDC051804 (assembly GCF_044452905.1). NCBI lineage: Bacteria > Bacillati > Actinomycetota > Actinomycetes > Mycobacteriales > Mycobacteriaceae > Mycobacterium > Mycobacterium sp. NPDC051804. The sequence continues at coordinate 377,308 of NZ_JBITCD010000007.1, forward strand.
CGATATCGATTCGGCTGCAGAGCGTCCGAGCGGCTAGTATCGACGACGCCGCAGATGCTGTGGCGATGGTGGCTGTAGTTCAGTTGGTAGAGCACCAGGTTGTGATCCTGGCTGTCGCGGGTTCGAGTCCCGTCAGCCACCCAAATAAGTCAGGGAGCGAATTCGCTCCCTGACTTTTTTGTTGCGCTCAGACGTTCGCGTTGCCCGTCTTCCATTGCGACCAAGGGACGTTCCAGTCGCCCAACCCCTCGGTACCCGGCAGGATCGAGCCGACGGTGTTCGAAATTTCCACGATGTCGCCGCGCTTCGAGTTGTCGTAGAACCACTGCCCGTTGCTCGAGCTCACATTGATGCACCCGTGGCTGACATTGCTGTAGCCCTGGCTGCCCACGGACCACGGTGCGGCGTGCACGTAGATCCCGCTGTAGGAGATCTGCGTGGCCCAGTCCACCTCGGTGCGGTAACCGTTCGGGGAGTTCGTCGGCACACCGTAGGTCGACGAATCCATCACCATGTGCGACCGACGGTCACCGACGATGTAGGTGCCGTTGTTGGTCGGCGTGCTGTTCTTACCCATCGACACCGGCATGGTCTTGATGACCTCGCCGTTGCGCGTGACCGTCAACGTCTTGGTGTTGTCGTCGATGCGGGTGATCACCTCGTCGCCGATGGAGAAGTGCGTAGTGATGTTCTCCTGGCCGAACAACCCGTCGCCGAGGTCGACGCCGTAGGTATTGACGGCCACCTCGACCTTGGTACCCGGCTTCCAGTAAGCCGCTGGGCGCCAACGCACTTCGCGATTGTTCAGCCAGTAGAAGGCGCCCTCGACGGGAGGTGTGGTCGTGATCTTGATGGCCTGCTGGGCCGCGATCCGGTTCGGGATGTTCTCGTCGAACTGGACGGAGACCGGCTGCCCGACGCCGACGACCTCACCCTCGCTGGGCACCACGTAGGCCATCGTGAGGTTTTCCGGCGAGTGCGTCTCGAACGTCATCTGCCTGGAAGTGGCACCGCCGAGGCCGAGCGCTTCGGCGGTCAGGGTATAGCGCTTGTTGTAACCGAGCGGTTCAGCGGTAGCCCACTGCAGCCCGTCCTTGCTCAGCTTGCCTTCCACAGGCTCGCCGTCTTCGTTCACCATGGAGACTGCGCCCAGGACGCCGTCCTCCGCGCCGACGGTCACCGGTGACGCGGCGCTCACGCCGACGTCTCCGTCCTTCACCGACGCTGCGAGCTTGGGAAGGAGCAAATCGCCGAACGGCGTGCCCTTATCGGTGATGACCTGAGCCTGCGGCGGCGCGGAGTTGCTGCTACACGCGGACAGCCCCAGCACGATCGCGGGAATCAGCGCGATGACGGTCAGCCATCGACGATTGCGACGCGGACCGGCCACGGATCTGACCTGCCACATTGTTTGCTCCACCTCACGAATAGAAGAATCTCTGGGAATATTCTAAGGGCACGTGCCACCTAGGGCGCGACGACAGCGTCGCTCGCGAGCGGCAGGCGAGTAACGATTTCGCCCGTGCCGCGCGGCCTGTTATCGTCTCACACGCAGCGCCGTTAGCTCAGTTGGTAGAGCAGCTGACTCTTAATCAGCGGGTCCGGGGTTCGAAACCCTGACGGCGCACTCATTTTCTTACGCATCGCGGAGGCCGTTCATCGGCCGCACCCTTCGCATAGCACATCAGGATGGTTGCGGTTTACGTTTGCGTAAATACCCAGCTCGGCCCCGCAGTTCGATCCAGCTGTGTGTGCTGGACGTTACATAACTGAAGTTATGCTACGGATTACGCAGGGCAGATGATCGTTGCGGAAGGAACTCTTTCCACAAATTCTCCCGGTTCAAGCTGCCAAAAGAGGGCAAACCATGTTAAAGTCCGCATTAGCTGAAGTCGAGAGGCGAGGCCCGACGAGCATAACCGAACCTACGAGATGGGAAATTAGCTGATGGGGCAGATTGGCGCAGGGTTTGCAGCTGGTACGCCCAGCGCACCCGGCGACACCGACGTAACTGGGCAGGGTCCAGTCGCGGTGTACAACTGCAGCCGCATTGGTCGCGTCGCCAATCCCCCCGGTTCCTGGTTCACCGAGCTGTTCCGCTCCGCCCGCCGGCGTTGAGCTAAGACGCCTCAGCGCTGCCTGATACGGCGCACGACGACAAAGATCACGACCGTTCCGACGCCTGCGAGCGAAATGGCGACAGGCGGTTTCTTGACGAACGCCACCAAACCGGCCTTGAGGTCGTCGGCCAGCCGACGTGGGTTGGCGCGCTCAGCCAGAGAATCGACCGTCAGCGCCAGCTGGTCTCGAGCCAGGTCGATCTCCTGCTTGATGGTGTCGGGGTCGCGGTCCGCCACATCCATCTCCCATACGCGTCAAGCCCTGCTCCAAGTCTGGTGCCTTGCGGAACTACCCTAGATCAGCTCGCACTAATCGAAGTGCACCGGTCCATGAGAGGGGATCCGCACGCGTGCCACAGACTCCGCGACTCGAGGTGGGCGCCAAAGCCCCCACGTTCAGCCTGCCCGACGCTGACGGCAAGACCGTCAAACTCTCCGACTACAAGGGCCGCAAGGTCATCGTGTACTTCTACCCCGCCGCGTCCACACCGGGCTGCACGAAGCAGGCGTGCGATTTTCGTGACAGCCTCAGCGAGCTCAATGGAGCCGGACTCGACGTGATCGGTATCTCACCCGACAAGCCAGAGAAGCTGGCGAAGTTCCGGGACAAAGAAAAGCTGACGTTCCCTCTGCTGTCAGACCCCGACCGCGAGGTTCTCACCGCGTGGGGCGCCTACGGCGAAAAGATGATGTACGGCAAGACCGTTCAGGGTGTCATCCGTTCGACGTTCGTGGTCGACGAGAAAGGGAAGATCGCCGAGGCGCAGTACAACGTCCGGGCCACCGGCCACGTCGCCAAGCTACGTCGCGATCTGTCCGTCTGAACCGAGGTTCGCCAGCAGCAGCGCCTCAGCGGTCGCGGCACGCTCCAGCACCCCGAGATGCAGGCTTTCGTTGACGCTGTGCGCTTGTGTCGCAGGGTCTTCCACACCGGTCACCAGGATCTTGGCCGACGGGAACGCCGCGGCGAACTCCGCGATGAACGGAATGGAGCCACCGATTCCGGTGTCGACGGGCTCGGCACCCCACGCCTCCCGAAATGCCGAGCGGGCGGCGTCGTAGACGGCTCCAGTGGCGTCGATGGCGTACGGCTGCCCGAGGTCGCCGGGGGTGACGGTCACGTGGGCACCCCACGGCGCATTGGTCTCGAGGTGACGGGTAAGCGCCGCCAGGTGCTCTCCCGCGTCACCGCCCGGTGCTACGCGCATGCTGACCTTCGCGCGCGCCCGCGGAATCAGCGTGTTGGACGCCTTGTCGATCGGCGTCGTGTCGATGCCGATCACCGTGATCGCCGGTTTGGCCCAAAGTCGTTGTGGTACTGAACCGGAACCGATTTCGCGGACACCGTCCAACATGCCCGTCTCCGCACGGACGCGCTCCGGCGAGTAGTCGACATCCGCCGCTGTGGCTTCGTGCAGTCCCTCGATGGCCACGTTGCCCTCATCGTCGTGCAGGCTGGCCAGCAGGCGCACCAGGACCGTCAGTGCATCGGGTACGGCACCACCCCACAAACCCGAGTGCAGACCGTGATCCAACGTCGCCACCTCCACGACACAGTCGGCCAGGCCGCGCAGAGTCACGGTCAACGAGGGGTTGTCGGTGCTCCAGTTGTCGGAATCGGCGATGACGATCACGTCGGACGCCAGCGTCTCGCGGTGTGCCGCCAGCAGAGCGGACAGCGACGGCGAACCCGACTCCTCCTCCCCCTCGACGAACACTGTCACCCCGACCGGCGGGTTACCGTCGTGCGCCCGGAACGCCGCCAAATGCGTTGCGATGCCCGCCTTGTCGTCGGCGGTGCCGCGGCCATAGAGGCGCCCGTCGCGTTCGGTGGGTTCGAAGGGCGGTGAGTTCCACTGCGAGTGGTCGCCCTCGGGCTGAACGTCATGGTGGGCGTAGAGCAAAACCGTGGGCGCACCGGGCGGGGCAGGGTGCCTCGCGATGACGGCAGGCGCGCCGCCTTCGCTGACGATCTGCACATCGTCAAAACCTGCCTCCGACAACAGCTTTACCACAGCGTCGGCACTGCGTTGCACTTCACCGCGGCGGGCCGGATCGGCCCACACCGACTGGATACGTACGAGGTCTTCCAGGTCGCGGCGCACCGACGGCAGCACGTCGCGAACCCGTTGCACGAGATCGCTCATGATTCGAGGCTAGCGGCTAGTCGTGTGACTCCAGGATCACCACTGCCGCGGCCGTATCGCCCTCGTGGGTCATCGATACGTGAATGGTCACACCCTTCAGATGCTCTCCGATGGCACCGGTGAGACGCACCTTCGGCCGCCCCCACATATCGGTGACGACCTCGATGTCACGGTGAATGCCCTCCGGCAGCATCGGCCGCTTGGCGAACCGCGACCCCGACCACGCCTTGATGACGGCCTCCTTGGCCGCCCAACGTGCCGCCAGGTGCCGCGCCGCCGACGAACTCTTGTCGGCGGCGTCGCGGCGCTCACCGGGCGTGAACGTCTCTGCGAACACCGTCCCCGGCTGGTCGACCTGTTCTGCGAAGTCGGGTATGGAGACGAGATCTATCCCCACACCTACTACCGCCATGCGCAAGAACCTATCTCACTGCCCTGAACGCATGTACACGTCGTCGTCGCCCAGCCGTGACGTCTCGTCGAGAAGCATCGCGGCTTCCTGCCGCTTCTCCGGCGAATCGCCGTTGAAGCGACGGCCGTCCGGCTTCTCGTATAGCGGCTGTCCGCCCGCGATCGCCGAGGCCAGCCGCAGCTGACCCGCGAGGATGCGCGAATCGGCCCTGCGCTTGTAGTCCTCACGCTGCTTGGGGCTCAGCGCCGCCGCGAATGCCTGCGGATGCACCAGCGCGATCACACCGGACACGTGGCCAAACCCGAGGCTGGTGATCAGACCGGCCTTCAGCGGGAACTTGTCACCGAACTTGAGGCTGTCGCGCAGCCACACGAGGTGTGCGGCACCGGCGAGCTCGTCGTCGACGCAGTCCAGGCTCCGGTTCGGCGGTAGCACGCCGTCGCGCAACATCTGGATCATGCCCATCATCTGGAATACCGCCGCGCCACCCTTCGAGTGACCCGTCAGGCTCTTCTGCGACACCACGAACAGCGGCGCACCCGGCGAGCGGCCCAGCGAATCGGCGAGCCGCTCGTGCAATTCAGTCTCGTTCGGATCGTTGGCCAGCGTGGAGGTGTCGTGCTTGGACACCACCGCGATGTCGTCGGCGCCGACCCCCAGCTTCGCGAGCGAGCGGGCCAGCTCCGAGCGACGGCCTCCGCGACCGGCACCCAGCGCACCGATACCCGGAGCCGGGATCGAGGTGTGCACACCGTCGGCGAAGGAGGACACGTAGCCAACGACCGCGAGCACGGGCAGACCCATGTTCAAGGCCAGATCCCCACGGGCGAGCAGGATGGTTCCGCCACCCTGTCCCTCGACGAACCCGAGTCGGCGACGGTCGTTGGGGCGCGAGAACATCGAGTCGCTGATGCCCTTGGCGCGCATCATCTCGGTGTCCGCGGTGGCCGCCATGTCACCGAAGCCGATGACGGCTTCCAGCGTGGTGTCGTCGTAGCCGCCGGCGACGACGAATTCCGCCTTCCCGAGGCGGATCTTGTCGACACCCTCCTCGACCGACACCGCCGCGGTGGCGCACGCGCCGACCGGGTGGATCATCGCGCCGTAGCTGCCGATGTAGGACTGAACGACGTGACCTGCGATCACATTGGGCAGGCACTCCTGCAGAATGTCATTCGGCTTGTTCCTGCCCAGCAGGTTGCCGTGGTACATCGTCTGCATCGACGTCATGCCGCCCATGCCGGTGCCCTGAGTGCTGGCCACCAGGCTGGGGTGCACCCAACGCATCAGCTCGGCCGGGGTGAAGCCCGCCGACAGGAACGCGTCGACCGTCGTGACGAGGTTCCACAACGCAAGCCGGTCAATGGAATTCGTCATGTCCGGCGTCACGCCGTACACCTCGGGGTTGAACCCGGTCGGCACCTGCGCGCCGACGGTGCGCGTCAGCTTCACCTTGCGCGGCACGCGGATCTCGGTGCCGGCCTTGCGCGTCACCTGCCAGTCGGTGCTGTCGGGCACCGGGGTGATGACGGTCTGGTCCGGGTCGAACCGGACGAAGGCCCGCGCTTCCTCCTCGGACGACACCACGAAGGTGAAGTCCTTGTCGAGGAACACCGAAACCAGCAGCGGCGACGCGTGATCGGGGTCGATCGCACCGTCATCGACGAACTCGCGGATGCCCACACGTTCGGCGACGGCGTCGTGATAGCGCTCGACAAGTTCGCCCTCGTCGACGAGATCGCCTGTCTCCGTGTCGTACCAACCCGGCGTGGGATCGTCCTCCCACTTGACCAGGCCGGTCGTCCACGCCAGCTCCAGCACGCCGGCGGCCGACAGCTCGTTGTCGAGCTCCATCTCGAAGCGCGTGCGCGACGAACCGTACGGTCCCAGCTCGGCGCCGCCGACGATCACCACCATGTCGGCGGGATCGATGTCGAGATCGGCCCACTCCGGCGGCGGTGCCGACCGGAAGCCGCGCGGCGGGGACGGCAGCGCGCGGATCGTGCCCTGCTCGTCGTCCTCCTCGTCAGCACTCTCGGCGCTGCCCATGGCCTGCTCGTCACGGGCCTTGGCGGCCAGCTCGGCGAGGTCGAGCTCGACCTCGGCCAGGCCACCGGTCAGGTCCGCCTGCAGCGGCTCACGCGCCGCCGCGACCTTGGACTCGATGTCACAGAGGGCGAGCAACATCCTCGCCATCTCCTCGGTCGTGTACGTGACCACACCGGCTTCCTCGACCGCACCGACGATTGCGTCGTTGTGGCCCATCAGCCCCGTGCCCTTGGTCCAGCCGATCAGCGCATGTGCCAGCGAAACCCGCTGCGCCCACGACGATTCGGCCTTCCAGCGGGTCACAAGCGCGTCGAGCGCCGACTTGGACTCGCCATAGGCGCCGTCACCGCCGAACATGCCGCGGTTCGGGGAACCCGGCAGCACGACGTGCAGGCGCGCGGCGATATCGCGTTCCGCGCCGACGTGCGACAGCCCACCGATGAGCCGCTGCACGGCCCACAGCAGAACCTTCATCTCCATCTCGGCGCGCGATCCCGCGTCCGACAGGTCGCCTGCCACGCGCGGTGCCGCGAACGGAAACAGCAGGGTCGGCGTCAGCGCGTCCTTGAGGTGAATGGATTTCGGCCCAAGGCTTTCCGTCTGCTCCGTACCGACCCACGACACGAGGTCGTCGATGTCGCTGTAGGACGCCATGTTGGCGGGCACGACCCACAACTTGCCTTCGAAGCGGGCGTTGTTCCGGTAGAGGTCGCGGTAGAACGCTAGCCGGTCGTCGTTCAGGTTCGACGTCGTCGCGATGACCGTCGCTCCACCGTCGAGCAGCTGGGCCACCACCGACGCGGCGATGGACCCCTTAGACGCACCGGTCACCACCGCGACCTCGTCGCTGTAACGGCCCTTGCCCGGATTCTCGGCTCCGGCCGCGGCGCGGCCGTAGATCGATGCGTGGATGTTGCGGCCCGCCGCCAATGCCTTGCCCTGCCACCAGGTGGCCTGGGTACCGACGACGTGGCCGGCACCTTCGAACCGCTCGGAAAGACGTTGCCAGTCAACGTCGATCTCGCCGTCCTCGAGCAACCAGAGCCTGGCCAGATCCTCACGTGCGCTCGCCCAGCGGTCGTCGAACAGCACCGCCTTGCGGCCGTCGAACGTCGGCGCCACCAAACGCGGCCAGTCCGAACCCAATTCGGCAGTGACCAGATCGATGAGCTCGGCGTCCGTCGCCTCGGGCGCACTGACCGGCTTCTCAAGGCCGAGCTGGCCCAGGATCAACCGCGCCGCCGAGGCCAGCACACCGTTGGGTCCGGTCACCTGATCGGCGAACTCGCCGAGCGCCGCGGAATCCACGACGCCGCCCCCACCGCCGGCGGCGGCGGGCAGTGTGACCGCCACGCCCTTGCGTGCGCCCACCGATGCCACTGCGGCGTCGATGACCTTGTCGACACTGGCGGCGTCGGCTAGCGCACCGCTGTGCAGGCCACCCAGGTCGCCACCGCGGACGCTGGAGCCCTCGCGGGTGCCGAGCGCCACCTCGACGGTGACGTGCTTGACCCACCCGTCGCCGAGCTCCCAGGTCTTCTTGACCCGTTCGGCGATGTACGCCGGCCGCTTGCCCGACGGGCCGAGGACCGTTCGGAGCTGGTCGTTGACGGCGTCGGAAAGCACTGGGCCGTAAGGCTTGTAGGTACGCGCCAGCTTGGTAACCTGTCCCTTCAGTCCAGCCAGATCGGCCTCCGCGGCCCCGTCGATGGCACCGAGGTTGAGCTCAGAGCCGAGGTCGACGAGCAGCTGGTTGCGTCGTGACGACGCACCGTCGGTGATGGACTCGATGGAGTCCAGCGCTTCGATCTGATCGATGCGCATCTTCGCCGACAGCGCGATCAACGCCGTGGTGGCGTCGGCGGCGTCGTAGACCAGGTCGTCTGGACGCGGACCACCCGAGGGTGCCGCAGGTGCGGCGGCGGGCGCGGGTGCGGCCTCGACCGGCGCCGCGGTTTCGGTGGCCGCGGGTGCCTCGTCGCCACTGTCGTCGGCGTCGAGGTCCGGCTCGGGATCAGTATCGGTGGCGAACAGCACCGCGGCGTCACGCTCGGAGTTCAACACCTCGGTGGTGCTGTGCGAATACTCGGGCAGCTTCAGCGTGTTGGTGGCCAAGCCGGCCACGGTCGGCGCGGACTTCACGCCGATCTCGACGAACCGCTCGATGCCGAGGCCGCCTGCCGCCTCCTCGATGAAGAGCAGGTCCTGCGTCTCGATCCAGCGCACCGGGCTGGCAAATTGCCATGCCAGCAGCTCGATCACGATCTTGCGCATCAACTCGCTGGGCTTCTCATTCCGCCAGGTGTCGTAGTCGGCGAGGACCTCGTCGAGCGGTTCGGCCGGCACCAGATCGCGGATTTCCTGAATGAAGTCCTTATCCAACGTGAACGGCCGCGGAACCAGGTTGGGGATGTACTTGCCGACGATCAGGTCGGGATCCGCGTCGCGCGGCATGACGCGCTCGAGTGAGCGCCGGAAGTCGGCGACACCGACGCGCAGCACGGACGAGTGGAACGGGACATCGATGCCGGGCACCAGGATGAACGAGCGCTTACCGCCGGTGATCTCACGACGCTGCTCGACCTCTTCCTCGAGCACCTCGAGACCGCGCACCGTACCCGCGATGGCGTACTGCGAGCCCCGCAGGTTGAAGTTGACGATCTGCAGGAATTCGCCTGTGCGCTCAGAGATCTCGTCGATGAATCCGGGCACGTCGTCGTCGTCGAGGTCGATCTGCGACGGCCGGATCGCTGCCAGCCGGTAGTTGGACCGACCCAGGTGGTCGCGCGGGACGATGTCGTGCATCTTGCTGCCGCGGTGGAACACCACCTCGAGCAGCGCGTCCAGCTCGTAGACACCGCTGACACAAGCCAATGCCGTGTACTCACCGACGGAGTGGCCGCACGCCAGCGCACCTTCGACGAACGCGCCCTGCTCCCGCATCTCGGCCACTTGGGCGGCCGCCACCGTCGCCATCGCGACCTGGGTGAACTGCGTCAAGAACAGCACGCCGTCGGGGTGGTGATAGTGGACACCGCTGGCGATCAGGCTGGTCGGGTTGTCCCGCACCACGTGCAGCACCGAGAAGCCCAGCGTGTCACGGGTGAACTTGTCGGCGGCATCCCACACCTTTCGCGCGGCCTTGGACCGGGAGCGGACCTCCATGCCCATGCCCTTGTGCTGGATGCCCTGGCCGGGGAACGCGTAGACGGTCTTTGGGGCTGCCAGCTGTGCCGTCGCCGACATCACTAGCTCATTGTTGACGCGAGCCGCGACCTCGACGATCTCTGCGCCGCGGTCGATGCCGACTCGGTCGACTCTGAAGTCGATGTCATCGCCGGGGAGGACCATGCCCAGGAATCGCGACGTCCAGCCGACCACATGGGCCGGCGGTGCGGCCTTGCCGTCGGTCGCGGCGACGACGTGCTGGGCCGCCGCTGAAAGCCACATGCCATGCACGATGGGCGATTTCAGCCCCGCCAGCAGCGCGGCGGCGCGGTCAGTATGGATCGGGTTGTGGTCCCCGGACACGACCGCGAAGGCACGCATGTCGGTCGGTGCCGCGACGGTGACGTCACGCCGGCGACGACGAGGCGTCTCGGTCGCGTTGTCGGTGATCGCACCACCGGCGCGCGGCGGGTCGCTCAGTTCTGCCCAACCGGTACGGCCCCGGATGGCGAACCGTTCCTCCAGCTTCGCCAGCACGTTGCCGTCGGCGTCGGCGACGTCGACGGTGACCGGCACGACACGTCCGTACTCGGTGTCGAAGGCGGCCGAACTCGTTGCGGTGATCGTCAATTGGGCGGCCGACTTCGGCAGCGGCGAAAGCAGATGGGCGGCGTGGTCCAGGTGCACCAGACTCAGTAGACCTTCGACGACAGGGCTTCCGTCGTCGGTGACCGCGGCACCGATGGCTGCGAAAACCGCGGGCCAGCAATTGCCGACGAGCGCGTCGGGGACCAGCGTGAGACCCGGCGCCAGCGGCGCCCCGAACGTGGCGGTGACACCGGTGTGATCGGCTACCTCCTCGGGATCCCATTCGACGTTGACCGTCGCAGTGTTGTCATGCACAGGCGGCAACGCGTCGGGACCGTCGACACCTGCGGCTATCGCGAGGACAGAGCGCATCGCGTTCGATGCGTCCTCGACGGTCACGACCGGCATGCCGCCGTTGACGGTGCACGATGGCAGCGTGAAGCGGATGTCGATCCAGATGGTGCTCAGCGGGACACTCAGCGTAACGGTTTCGCCATTCAATTCGAGCCGCGCACCAGTGGACGGGTGTGTGGCGCTGCGGTTTTCGTTGGCTTGCCACTCGTCTGGGGCACCGATGCGGTGCACCGGGTTGATGGCGGTGCGGCCCGCCCACAGCACGTCGGGCGAATCAAGCACGACCGCGAGCGCACCGGTGACATCCTCGCGCGCCTGGCGGCGGGACACCACCGGCGCCGGCTCGGCACCTGCGGCGAGCAACTCGTCGATGGCCGCCTGCTCGAAGCGGTCCAGCAGTTCGCCGACAGGCTCATCAACGCGCGTGATCCCGGCAACCGCTTGCGTGCCGGGGATGATGCACACCTGGTCGGCGGTGTAGCGCGCGTCATGGGCTTGCCATAACGAATCGCTGCGCCACCAGCGCCGCACGTCCTTGTCGATGACGGGCACGAAGTTGACAGGCTTGCCCATCGTCTTGCACAACGTGATAAAGAACGGCACGTCGGCCGGGTGCAGCTTCAGCGTCGCGGCATCCGAGTACCGCTGCAGCAGCCGATCGATCGCGGTCTGCGGATCCTCCAGCAGCGCTTGACCTTCGGCCGTGTCCGCGAAGAGCGTCTCGATCGGGCCGGAGTCCTGCGGATGCAGTCGCGCCTCGGCGCGCTTGAGCATGTCGGTGAATCGGTCGCGCCACGTGTCGGCGATCCAAGGGCTGCGCGGGGTCGCGGTGTCGGCGGTGCTGTCGCCGTCACCGATCGTCAGCTCGACGTACCGGTTCAGCCACTGCAGATAGGTCATATCGCTGATGTCGCCGAAGTAGGGCTTGGCCGTGTTGGCCATCGCGGCGATCAGCTCGTCACGGCGCACCGCGACGGCGTGCGCGTCACCGGCGACCTCGTCGAGCAGTCGGCCGCAACGGGATGCGGTGTTGTCGATCTCGTGGATGTCCGCGCCCAGCTGGCTGCGGCTGGAAGCCATGCCGCCGTTGGCTTTTCCGGCACTGATCCAGTGATCGGTGCCGGTGGTCTCGACCAGCATCTGCTTGACGGCCGGCGAGGTGGTGGCCTCCAGGGTGGCCATGGCCGCGGTCCCGACGAGAATCCCGTCGACCGGCATCTCGGGAAATCCGTATGCCTTGGACCACTCACCCGACAAGTACTCCGCCGCTCGTTCGGGTGTGCCGATGCCGCCGCCGACGCAGATGGTGATGTTCGACAGCTTCCGTAGATCGGCGTATGTCGCGATCAGCAGATCGTCGAGATCCTCCCACGAGTGGTGGCCGCCCGCGCGACCACCCTCGATGTGCACGATGACATCCTTGCCGGGCACCTCGGTGGCGATATTGATTACCGACTTGATCTGCCCGACCGTGCCGGGTTTGAACACCACGTGGCTGAGGCCCACGGTGTTCAGCTCGTCGATCAGCTCGACGGCTTCCTCTAGATCGGGGATGCCGGCACTCACCACGACGCCGTCGATGGGAGCACCAGACTGACGGGCCTTCTGCACCAACCGTTTTCCGCCCACCTGAAGCTTCCATAGGTAGGGATCCAGGAACAGGGTGTTGAACTGCACGGCGCGGCCCGGCTCGAGCAGGGTGGTGAGTTCGGCGATGCGGTCGGAGAAGATCTCCTCAGTGACCTGACCGCCGCCGGCCAGCTCAGCCCAGTGGCCCGCGTTGGCCGCCGCGGCAACGATCTTGGCGTCGACGGTCGTGGGGGTCATGCCGGCGAGCAGGATCGGCGAACGCCCGGTCAGCCGGGTGAACTTGGTAGACAACTTCACCGAGCCGTCGGGCAGCTGCACGGTGGTCGGCTTGAAGCTCGACCACGGGGGCAGCACCTCGGGCTCGGCACCGACGGTGAACAGGTTGCGCTGACCTACGCGGGTCGCAGCGGGGATCAGGCCGACACCCAGACCGCGCACGATTGGTGCGGTCAGCCTGGTAGCAGTGTCGCTGGGGCCGAGGTCGACGATCCACTTGGCCCCGGAGGCGTGCAGTCGCTCGATCTCGGCAACCCAATCGACGGGCTTGACGAAGACCGATTCGGCGAAGTCGAGGGTGAGCTCGGGATCGAGCTGTGTGCGCGCGGCCCATTCGGAGATGAGGTCGACTGCGGGGGTCAAGCGAGGCGTGTGGAAACCGACCTCGACCTGGATGCCGTGGAACTCCGGAGCGAAGACGGCGCCGCCGCGGATCTTGTTCTTCCGCTCGGCCTCTTCGCGCTCGGTGATTTTGCTGCAGTAGAGCTCAAATCGACCGAGCTGCTCCGGCGTCCCGGTGATTACGACGGAACGCCTGCCGTTGCGAATCGACAGCACGGGCGGAAGTACGGTGCGGACGTCTTTGCTGAACTCCTCGAGCAACTCGCCGATCCGATCGGGGTCAGCGTTGGTCACCGACACCATCGGCGTCTTACTTCCACGGCCCACCATGCCCCGGCGGCGCGAGATCAGCGAACCGGCGGCCCCGCCGAGTTGCAGCATCGCCAAGATCTCGGCGTCACGGGCGCCCTTGGCAGCCAGCGCGGTGCACGCGAACTTGCCCTGGGAGTGGCCGGCCATCGCCACCGGCGGGGCGCCGTACAGATCGAGGCCCTGTTGGACAAGCGCGCGGATAGCGGCGATCTGGTTGAGCAAAATGCCGGGGGCCGAAATCGCCACGGAGGTCAGCTGACGGGCCGGGGGCAGCGGCTCCTCGGCGGCCAGCGCGCGGACCCATTGCATGGGTTCGAAGCCGATCGGGCGCACCACGACCAGTTCGCGAGCCACCGGCTCGAGCAGCAGTTCGGCCTCGGCGACAATCTGACTCAGTTCGGACTCGATGCCGGCCGAGCTGACGAGTTCTTCGAGGTTCTCCAGCCAGGCAGCACCCTGGCCGCCGAACGCGACGGCGTACGGTTCACCGGCATTCAGCCGATCAACGAGCGCCTGCGCCGGCTGACGGGCTCCCGGGCGTTCGGTGGTTGAGGCGGTGGTCACCCGGCGCTGCTCGTTGATTGTCACGTCTTGTTTTCTCCTCGGTACCGTCTAGCGCGTATCGCTCGTCGTCTGTGGGCTGTGTCGTCTCTGGAAGCTGGCGGCCTGCGCTCCCCCGCGGAGGCCAAGCGATTCAGCGTTGAATCTCGATGTCGAATTCCGACTCGTTCATCCGGTCCAGCGGACACTCCAGCCGTACTAAGACTGGCATAAGAACCACGACCATTTTCGCCCCCGAAATGGTTACTAGCGAGTTCTACGCACGGGTAACAGGCCGTTCGATAACGCGTGGCTCGAAACGGGCCGAACCTATCCGGTACAAACGTCCTGCATGCGGGTGGTTACGGTCGAGTAGGTGTAACAGCGCTGATCAAGGCAGTATTGTTATCGAATCGTTATGTGAAAATTTTCGCACTTTTGAACTGCGGCGTCGCAGAGCGCCAAGTCGACAACTGGACACGATTTGTCTTGTCTGAGGCGCCGGCCACGACAGAAAGTTTGCTGGCTCTACTTACCGGCCGGTAAGGTTTTTAGTCCCACTGCCCGAAACGGGGCTGCAGGATGTGATTGATGTCCACGCCGACGCCCCCGACCGAACGCTTGTCGATCTCGACCTGGTGCAAATGGGCGGCGCGGTGAGCGATCTTCCCCGGCGATCCCCAGTTGTGCTGCCAGAACCACGCCCCCAACCCATCCTGGATCGCCCATTCGATGGTCTTGGAGTTGGCGTAGACACCGGTGCGCTGATGCCCCAGTACCGCCTCCCACCCACGCAAGTACGGCGCGACCTGCTGTTTGTACTGCTCGTAGGTCGGATCGTCGTCGATTGAGGTGTAGATCGGCGCCCCATAGGAGCCACCCGCGGCGACGTGGAGTTCCCAGCCCCGCTTGGCGTGCGCGACACCGGCGTTCTGCCCGCCGAGCCAGTCCGCGGTGTCCTGCTTGCCGAATTGGTAGCAGGACACGATCTTGAGACCGTTCTGATAGAGGTCACGTGCCTCAGCCAGCTGGATCGGCTTCCCAAGCATCCACGCGCCGCCGGGCCTGCGATCCGAGACGTACCTGATGGCGCCCAACGCTCCCGAGGCCTTGATGTCGCTAGCGCTGATGACACCGGCGGCGTAGTCGAGCAGGACGCCCATCGGTGCAGCCGACGCCGTCGCGGGCGCAGCCGTGGAGGCCAACGCCTGCAGGCCGGCGCCGGCGGCGAGCGCAGCGGGCAGGGCCGCAGCGCCTTTCAGCACGTCACGCCGGGAAACTGACACGTGCCACAGAGTACGACAGCTGTATCAGATTTCACGACAACGCCACTGGTCACAGCTGCATCAAGATTCGTCACGGACCGTATGAAGTACGTGTCCGCGAGAGTCGGAGATATGACGGAACAAGCGCCGGTATGAAATCCGCGATGAACTGCGGCGCGACCTCCCAGTTCATACGATTTGGCCATGCCGTCGGACACGATCAGCGCGGGATCCGCTGTGAATGTCCCTGGTGACGCTCGAGATCCTCAGGTCGAGTTGATCGGCGTGCGAAAAGAATTCGGCGGCGTCGTCGCCGTCGAGAACGCCGACCTCGCCGTCACCGACGGCGAACTGTTCGCGATCCTCGGCCCGTCCGGTTCCGGAAAGACCACCGTCCTCCGCATGATCGCAGGATTCGAGCAGCCCACCGCCGGTGAGATCCGGCTCGGGGGCCTCGACGTCACCGGCCTTCCCGCACAGCGCCGCGATGTCAACACCGTGTTCCAGGAGTACGCGCTGTTCCCTCATATGACCGTCGCGCAGAACGTCGAGTACGGCTTGAAGGTGCGCGGGGTGCCCAAGGCCGAACGCAGGCGTCGGACCGCCGACGCGCTCGACATGGTCCGGCTCACCGAGCACGCGCCACGACGCCCCGAACAGCTGTCCGGCGGGCAGCGTCAACGCGTCGCGCTCGCGCGCGCACTCGTCGGGCAGCCGCGGGTGTTGCTGCTCGACGAGCCACTCGGTGCGCTGGACCGCAAGCTGCGCGAGCAGATGCAGATCGAGCTCAAGTCGATCCAGCGTGAAGTCGGCATCACGTTCGTCATCGTCACCCATGACCAGGACGAGGCGCTCAGCGTCTGCGACCGGCTCGCGGTCTTCAATCACGGGCGCATCGAGCAGGTCGGCGCGGCCCGCGAGGTTTACGAAAGCCCGGTCAACAGATTCGTCGCGGATTTCGTCGGCACCTCGAATGTGCTCGACGGTGCCGCGGCCGAAGTGCTCATCGGCCGGGCCGGAATGTTCGTGGTTCGGCCTGAGCGGATCGGCGTCTTCGCTGCCGGTACCGACTCGGTGCCGGGCGTGCGCACGGTCGAAGCGACGGTGACCGAGCTCATCTATGCCGGGCCCACCACCCGGATCACGGCACACACGCAGATCGGGGTCGACCTGACCGCCACGGTCCTCACCGCCAGCACGTGGCTGCCGCCCGACCTGCACCACGGCAGCCAGATCACGTTGGCATGGCCCGAGAAAGCGGTCCACACACTGACGAACGAGGAGTAGGGATGCCGTCAAAGTCACGAGTCAGACTTGTGCTCGCCGCCTGCGCCGCACTCGTGCTGGCCGGCACAGGCGGTTGCTCCAACCAAACCGGCGGAGGCGAGCCGCCGCCCAAGTTGGAGCCGCTGTCCGCCGTCGGGGACGGCGAGGGCGAGCTCAACCTGATCGCGTGGGCGGGCTACGCCGAAGACGGTTCGAATGACAACACTGCCGACTGGGTGACGCCGTTCGAACAACAGACCGGATGCCAGGTCAACGTGAAGATCGGCAACACCTCCGACGAGATGGTGCAGCTGATGCGCAGCGGTCAGTACGACGGGGTGTCCGCGTCCGGTGACGCGACGCTGCGGCTGATCTACGCCGGTGACGTCGCGCCGGTGAATACCGATCTCGTGCCGAACTACGCGTCCATTTCCTCGTTCCTGAAGGACAAGCCGTGGAATTCGGTGGACGGCAAGATGTATGGGATCCCGCACGGCTGGGGCGCCAACCTGTTGATGTACAACATCGAGGTCGTGCGTGATGCGCCGAACTCGTGGTCGGCGGTCTTTGACGATGCGGGCAAGTACGAGGGCAAGGTCACCGCGTACGACTCCCCCATCTATATCGCCGACGCGGCGCTGTACCTGTCGAAGTCGAACCCGGAACTCGGCATCAAGGATCCGTACTCGTTGACCCCCGAACAACTCGACGCGGCAACCGAGTTGCTCAAGAAGCAGCGGGAGAGCATTGGCGAGTACTGGTCGGATTACACCAAAGAAGTGCAGGCGTTCGAATCGGGCACCTCGGTTATCGGCACGACGTGGCAGGTCATCGCGAACATGATCGGGGCGGACAACAGAGTGCAGGTCAACACCGTCCTGCCCAAGGAAGGTTCGACCGGATGGTCGGACACCTGGATGATCTCGTCAAAGGCCGCGCATCCCAATTGCATGTACAAGTGGATGAATTGGATCTCCTCACCGGAGGTCAACGCCGAGGTCGCCGAATACTTCGGTGAGGCGCCGGCCAACCCCGAAGCGTGTGAGCACACCACCGAACCCGATTTCTGCGATATCTACCACGCAACCGACGAAGACTTCGCCGCCAAGATCCACTACTGGACCACGCCGCAGAAGAACTGCGTCGACGGCAGCGGGGACAACTGCACGGCCTACAACGAGTGGGTCGACAAATGGCAGCAGATCAAGGGGTGATGCGGCGCGCCGCCGGCCCGTCGGTTTCGGTACGACGGCGCGTCGGCCTCGGCTTACTGCTCGCGCCACCCATGGCTTGGCTGGTGATCGCATATCTTGGATCCCTTGCCGTGCTTCTGGTTTCGGCCTTCTGGAGTACGGATGCCTTCACCGGCGCGGTGGTGCACACGTTCACACTCGACAACGTCGTGCGGGTAGCGACTGATGACCTCTTCCGCTCCGCGGCGGTGCGCACCGTATCGGTCGCGCTGGCCGTCACCATCATCTGCGTGGCGCTCGCGGTGCCGCTGGCGTTCTACATGGCCAAGGTCGCATCGCCGCGGGTGCGGCTGGCGCTCGTGGTCGCGGTGACAACCCCGTTGTGGGCCAGCTATCTGGTCAAGGCATACGCGTGGCGCATGCTCATGTCTCCCGAGGGCCCGCTGGTCTGGGCGACCGACTACACCCCCGGATACGGTCTGACCGCCACCATCGTGACGCTGACGTATTTGTGGTTGCCCTACATGGTCCTGCCGGTGTTCGTGGCGTTCTCCCGCGTACCGGACTCGCTGCTCGACGCGAGCGCCGACCTCGGCGCCTCTGATTGGTCGACGCTGCGAATGGTGTTGGCGCCGTTGGTGTTCCCTGGCATCGCCGCAGGGTCCATTTTCACGTTTTCGCTGTCGCTCGGCGACTACATCGCGGTGACGATCGTCGGCGGCAAGACCCAGTTACTCGGCAACATCATCTACGGCCAACTCGTCACCGCAAACAACCAGCCGCTAGCGGCCGCGTTGTCGGTCATCCCGCTGCTGGCGATCGTGGCCTATCTGCTCGCGATGCGACGCACGGGCGCGCTGGAGAACATCTGATGTTGTCCAACACCGCCCGTCGCCTCGCTCGAGGCTGGACGCTGCTCGTATTGCTGTTCCTCTACGCTCCGATGCTTCTCGTTGTCGTAAACGCGTTCAACAGCTCGCGCACTTTCGCCTTTCCCCCGACGGGTTTCACGCTGCGGTGGTGGTCGGACGCGTGGAACAGCCACGGCATGTGGCAGTCGCTCGCGAACTCGGCCGTCGTCGGTCTCGGCGCCACCGCCATCGCGCTGGTTCTTGGGACCATGGCTGCCGTCGCCGTACAGCGGTACGACTTTTTCGGTAAGCATGTTGTGAGTCTGCTTGTGGTACTGCCGATCACGCTGCCGGGAATCGTCACCGGCATCGCATTGAATGCGACGTTCACGTCGGCGCTGGGCATGTCTCTGGGCCTGGCCACCGTCATCATCGGCCACGCGACGTTCTGCATCGTCATTGTTTTCAACAACACCCAGGCGCGGCTGCGCCGGATGGGGAGCAACCTGGAAGACGCCTCGGCGGACCTCGGTGCGTCACCGTGGCAGACGTTCCGCTACGTGACCTTCCCGATGATGCGGGGCTCGGTGGTGGCGGGCGCGGTGCTGGCGTTCGCACTGTCCTTCGACGAGATCGTCGTCACGACGTTCACCGCCGGTCCGACAGTGCAGACACTGCCGATCTGGATTTTCGGAAACTTGTTTCGCCCCAACCAGGCACCCGTGATCAATGTGGTCGCCGCCGCGCTCACGATCGTCGCGATCATCCCGGTGTGGCTGGCGCAGCGCTTCGGCGGTGATCCCGCCGTCAGTAGGGTGTGACAGCTACAGCCGCAAGAGGTCGCTCAGCAGAGCGCCGCCGGAGTATCCCGCTGCCGCCCCGGCCGAGACCTGCCGCTCCATCGACTCTTCGAGGCGGTCCGACAGGACGTGCCCCCACAGTTCGCGAAAGTCCTGCGTGATCTGATCCAATGCTTCGACGTCATCCGGTCCCGGCTCGCGACTTCGCCCGAGCCTGGCCGCCATGACCTCTTCGAGCGAGCGGACGAAACAGATCGCCATGCGGTCGGCGGCGTCCCCGCACGACTCGTAGAACCGAATCAATGCACGGATGTACTCCGACTGGTCCGAGGCTCGCCCGATGATTTCGGCAATCATCGGATCGGCAACGACGACGCGACCGTGGCGCCGTTCGGCCAAGCCGTAATCAACGAGCGTGTTCGCTGTATCACCGTGCGGATCGATATCGAGGGTGCGCGGTTTGGCTGCCGGCTGGTCGTCTGCCGGAGTCTCGTCGGTGGCTGCGGACTCGTCTTCTCGCGGCCCGAGCAACGCGCGCTGGATACCGAGGATGTCAGCCAGATCGGCACCCTGACGCATGCTCGCGAAGAACTCCGCGATGTGGGCTGAGTTGAATCCCCGACGGAGTAGCTGATTGATCGTGCGCAGTTGCGACAGGTGGTAGTCGTCGTAGTAAGCGGAACGGCCTACTCGACGCGGCGCGTCCAGCAGCCCACGTTCGCGGTACGCGCGAATATTGCGGGTGCTTACACCGGAGATGCGGGACAGCTCATCCAGACGGTACTCAGCCAACGAAAAGCACCCCGGTCGGCATCGGGGCGCGGAGTGGCCATGGACCGCGACGGTTCATGGCTTCACTGTAACGCGCAGCGTGCAGATTTAGCGAAGGGTCACCCAACAAAAACAGGGCTTTCAGCTAAGTCCGTCGTCGCGCGCTATCAGCAAATTTTACTGCATGGTAAATATCTATCGCGTTTGAATGCATCTTGTAGCCAACTTTGCCTGCGACGGATTGTCGCATCGGGTGAGTGACCTCACCGTTAAACGATTGGCTTCCCAGCCCACGGTTGCGGGAGGATGACGAGGCAGACATTAAGACAAATTCGGCAATAGCGAGGTTTCGGCGTGCGTCCCTGGATCGTGTGGACCACCGGACTCTTCGCCTATATCGTCGCCGTCCTCGACCGCACCACGCTCGGGGTTTCTGGCCTCGATGCGGCCGACCGTTTCTCGGCAGGCCCCACCGTGTTGTCGGCGTTCGTGGTGCTCCAGGTCATCGTCTATGCGGGCGCGCAGGTTCCGGCAGGCCTGTTGCTCGACCGATTCGGATCCAAAAGCCTGATCGTCGCGGGTGCCGCACTGATGGCCTCGGGCCAGCTGGCCTTAGCGTTCACCGAATCTCTTCCGGTCGCCATCGGCGCGCGTGCGGTCGTCGGCCTGGGTGACGCGTTCACCTTCATCTCGGTGCTGCGCCTGGTCCCCCACTGGTTCAGCCCCCGGCAGGTGCCGTTGGTCACCCAGCTGACCGGGATCTGCGGTCAGCTCGGCCAGGTGCTGTCCGCCATCCCCTTCTTCGCCCTGCTCACCGGCTTGGGCTGGACCACCGCCTACGTCTCGGTGGCCGCGCTGGGCATGCTGTCCATCGTCCTCACGCTGCTCCTGGTCCACGACACCCCCGAAGGCCGCATCGTCGAAACCGAAGCCACATCGCTGCGCGAAATCCTGGTCAGCGTCAAGACGGTGTGGCTGCGACCGGGGACACGGCTGGGCTTCTTCACACATATGGGTACGCAGTTCTCGGTCACGGTATTCGCGCTGATGTGGGGTGTCCCGTACCTCACTGTCGCCCAGGGTCTTTCGGCAACCATCGCGGGCACCCTGTTGACGCTCTCGGTCCTCGCCGCCATCTCCGCGGGCATCCTGATCGGCATCTTCACCGGACGTCATCCGAACCGTAGATCGCGGTTGGTGCTCTGCATCATCGCCAGCAACGCCGTCATCTGGTCCGTGGTGCTCGCGCTGCCCGGCCGGGCGCCGCTGTGGCTGCTGGTGGTGCTGGTGGTGGTCATCTCGGTGGGAGGTCCCGGATCGATGGTCGGTTTCGACTTCGCCCGAACCTTCAATCCGCGGGCGACGCTCGGCACCGCTTCCGGCATGGTCAACATGGGCGGCTTCATCGCGTCATTGCTGGTCATGCAGTTCATGGGCATCATCCTCGACGCGGTGGGCGACATCTCGTTCGAGTCGTTCCGGCTGGCGTGGACGGTTCAGTACGCCATCTGGGTGCTTGCGGTGGTGGGCATCCTCATCACCCGCCGCAAGGCGCGCGCCGTGATGCGGGCGGAGAATGAACGCATGCTGATCGAGGGTTTCGAGCCGCACCCCGCGCCGCGGTAACGCTAGCGGCCGTGTTCCAGGGCCTTGGCGATGTCCGCCGCGGCGTGTCGATGGCCCGCGACCTCGTAGCCGATCACGGTCACCAACGGTGCGAGCGTGACGACCAAAAGGCAGTTCGCCATCGAAAAGCCCGCCGCGGCCAACCACACGGCTATGCCAAGCACTGCCGCGGTGAGTACCAAGAGCACGAGGTGGAACAGCGAGACCTTGCGCACGATCACGAAATAGAGCGCATAAATCGAAAGGACGTACAGGCCGACCGGCAGTGCCACGGCCAACACAGTCTCCACGGAGCTCAACTTGGAGTGGTGCTCGATGTAATACGCGGCGACATGCAAGCCGGCACCCGTCGCCACGATCGCCCCGTACATCACGATCGGTAGGTAGCCGAACCAGAACGACCGCTCGCGGTGGGCGTGCAGGAGTTCGGCCTGTGGCACCACGAAATACGACCACCACATTCCGAACGTCAGCCCAATACCGGCAACCACCACAAAGGCGGCGTCATACGACCAGCCCTGCGCACTGACCACAGCCGACAACGAGGCCACTGTGCCGACGACACCTTCGCCGAGCGCGATGATTGCCAGCAGGCCATAGCGTTCGGCGATGTGATGCGCGTGCCACGGAGTGCCACCCCTGCGCGTCTCGGCAAGCAGTGGACCCAACGTCTCCACCCCGATCAACAGCGCGACCACGACGAAGGTCACCGGAATCGAGGTGTGCAGCAGCAAGGCGGCCAACCAGCCGACCTGCGCGATGGTCACCCACAGCGCATAGGTCAGGCAGGCAGGCCGATGTTCGGGATCCTGGCTGGCCGCGCGTAACCACTGCCCAACCAGGGCAATTCGCATGACGATGTAGCCGGCCACCATTACGCGGTTGTCGACGTGCTGGCCGTGTTCGATCGACGCGAACATCGGTGGGAAGCCGAGCGCCATGACGATGACGCCGACCATCTGCAGCATCGTCGTCAGCCGGTAGACCCAGTCGTCGGTGTCGAAGGCAGAGGCGAACCAGCTGAAGTTGATCCATGCCCAGCACACCGAGAACGTGGCGAGGGAGAAACCGAGCAGACCGGCGCCGACGTGGTTTTCGGCCAGCAAATGGGCGAACTCGTTGGCGGCAATGCCGAACGCGATGACGAAGGTCAGGTCGAACAGCAGCTCCAGGGGCGTGGCGACGCGGTGCTGTTCGTCGGGATCACGTCCCGTCATCCGGCGAACCCGGTGCTGGTTGATCGTCGGTCGCTGCGGCGCTTCACTCATATGGTCCGTCCTTTCCGCCCTATATTTCACCGCATCCTCGGTGCGAGATCCGCACGACATCGGTGAGATATGGGGTAGTGCACTACTCACGCCCCAGCCCGGCGATCGGAAGCACGATCGAAGCGTGGACCAGTTCTCAGTGAGTTTGCTCGGTGACTTCGCGGTTTACCACGGTGATCGGCGCGTCACACTGCCACCCGCTTCTCAACGGCTCGTCGCGATCGTCGCGATGAAGCGCAATCCCGCGCACCGCCTGTGGGTGTGCGACAAGCTTTGGCCGAACGCCCATCTCCCCCGCGCTGTCGCGAGCCTGCGATCGGCACTGTGGCGGCTACGGCCTGCCGGCGCCGCTCCCTTGCTGACGGTGGATCCGCAATACCTTCAGATGTCCCCCGACGTCTACGTCGACTGGCACCACTCCGACGATCTCATCGAGCAGCTGCTCAACGGCGATGCCGACGCTCAGTTGGTATCCGACCTGCTGCCGCTCCTTCGGGCCGGCGACCTTCTCGACAGGTGGCTCGAGCGCTGGGTCACCAATGATCGCAACCAGTATCACGTCAAGCGCAAGACCGCGCTGCAGGTGATCGCCGATCGTTGCTCCGCAGAACCGAGCACCCCATGAACGCGGCCGTGGTGCTGGGCATCTCGGTGTGCGTCCCACTGGCCGCGATCGGCCTTTACACCCTGCAGTCGCGCCTGGAGCGGTGGGACCACGACCGGCACGCAGAAGACTGACAACCGACGGCGGCCGGGCAATGACAAGATATGAGCATGAGCGCGACGCCGAGGCCCCATGCCGTCGCCGTCGTGTTGGCAGCCGGGCTGGGAGCGCGGGTCGGCGCCGACGGTAACAAGGCCTATCTGCGCATCGCCGGTCGTTCCATGGTGGCCTGGTCGATCGACACGCTCGCACGGGTGCCTGAGATCGCGCGCACCGTGTTGGTGTTCCGGCGCGGCGAGTTCGAGCTGGCCAGGGATACGCTGCGGCGGGAAGTGCCAACGGCGACAGTGGAGTTCGTCGAAGGCGGCGACACCAGACACGCGTCCGAGACCAACGTGTTGCGGCATTTGGCCACCGACATCGACTCCGGCGCCATCGACGTCGTCGTCATCCACGACGCCGCCCGGCCGGTGGCCGGCCCCGACATGTTCGTCACCGCGCTGTCGGTCGCCCGCGAGTTCGGCGGCGCGATCCCCGCGATTCCAGCTGCGGATGTGGTCCGCACCAGAAACGGTGATGACATCGAATCATTGACCGGCTCTGCCACATTGGTGCGCGTCCAGACACCACAAGCTTTTCGCGCCCCGGCGCTCCTGCGCGCGTACCGCGCGGCCGAGCGCGAAGGGTTCGAGGGCACTGACACGTCCTCGTGCGTCGAAGAATTCACCGATGCCGAGGTACGCACCTTTCGCGGCGAGCAGCGCAACCTCAAAGTGACCTACGCTCGGGACATCGAAGTCGCCGAACGTCTCCTCACCCGCCGGTAGGCTCCGCTCGCCTGGTAGCGAGGACCGCCTCGATGAACTCTGCGTCCCCCGGCAGTTCGGCACGGAACGCATCGGGATCGCCCTCGACGAAGGTGACGGGTACGGCAGAGTTCACGGCCAAAGCAATCTCGTCGAACTCGTCGGTCGTGCCCCGCGCGAGCAACTCGCCCAACGCGTCGACAGTGAAGCCGCGGGGGTACTGGACCGCACGCAGCACTGACCGATCGACCGTGGCGGTGATCGAACCGCGCATATCGACGGATTTCACGCTGTCGGTCACCGCCAATGCCGGCAGCACGACTGTGCCACCGCCGCGCATTCCTTCGGCCACACGGTTCACAAGATCAGCCGACGCCAACGGACTGGAGATGTCGTGAACGAGGACGTGGCTCGTCGAGAACGACGCTCGCCGAAGGTATTCCAGTGCCGCACCGATGCAGTCGGCCCGGTGCGCTTCTCCGGCTAACGGCGCGACGCTGACGGATGCCAGGTCTTCGGATACGAGGGCCGCCCGCGCGTCGCCGACGAGACGCTCGGCCACAGCAACGACGACCCGTTCAGAGTCTGACACCGCGTCGAGCGCCGCTCGCACGATCCGCGTCAAGGGCGGTTGAGCTCCCAGCGCCAGGAATGCTGCCTCCGGGTTCGCCACAACCGAAATCGGAAGCGGGACAACGGCCGAAAGCTCCACAGGCTCAGACGCTAGACCGGGTCGAAGGTGTTGATCAACCAGCGGCCGTCGATCTTTTTCAATCCGACCTTGACACTGCTGGCCGCGAACGCGCCGTCGGGGTTTTCCTTGCTGGTCGTCGTCTGATTGATGAACAACAGCACGGTCGCGGAGTCGGGATGCATCTCGGACACCGCGGCCCGCACCACCGACGCAGCGGTCTTGACCTGCTTCTCCTTGGCAGCCGGCGTGACGATCTTCTCGGTGAAATCTGTGTAGTACGAGAGGAAGTCACCGGTCAGATTCGATTTGGCTGTCGCGAAGTCCTTGTCGAGACTGTCCGGCGAATACGACAACAACGCGATGGTGCCGGTCTTCGCTGCCTCCAGCGCGACATTCGTCGAGTCGACGTTGGTCTGCTGGTCTACCCGGTACTGATAGAAGTACAGCCAGCCGGCCACTCCCGCTGAAATGACCAGTGCGGCTGCGACAAGAATGACTCCGATGTTGCGGCGGATGGGTCCGCGGTTGCGACGCGCGGGTTCGGCGTCCTCTTCACCCGAGTCCACGTGGTCAACGCTGGTTTCCTCGTCGGCTTCACCGGACTCGGTGATCTCAACAGCCTCGGTGCTCTCCTCAGCGGTGGGCTCTTCCGCCGACGGTTCGGAATTGTCTTTCTTGCTCACGGTACGAACTCGACTTTCGACATCTTGATCTGGCCACCGTCCACCCGTTCGAGGTTGACCGAGAGCCGCCATGCGCGCGGCTCTTGTTTTGCGCCTGAGGTATTGGTGACGCGGGAGGTCGCGGCCACGATCACCACCGCGGAGGTCGGAGTCATCGACTCGACCGCGGTGGCGGTGACATTGACATCGGTGATCACCTTGGCGTCCTGGGCAACCTTGATGAAATCGGCCGCCTGGTCTTCGAAGTCTTTCTTGAACTGACCGGTCGTGTTCTCGATGATGCGCTGCACGTCGGCCTGCGCGTTGTTGAAGTCCAACGACATCAATGTCACGACACTCTGCCGACCGGCAGCTTGATATTCCGCGTCGAGCTGTCGATTGTCGACGGCTTTCCGGTGCTCTTGGACCATGAGGACGCTGGCCGTGATCAACGCGGCGGTGCAGAGGATCGCGAGTGTCATGGCGACGACCTTGACGATGAGACCCCATCGGCGTCCGGTGGGCTCGGCTTCGCCGTCGTAGTCAGCGGCGGTGTCGGGCTGCTCGGCAACAGCGTCGGCCGGTGCCTCCTCGGTCAGCTCGGCCTCGGCCTCCGCCTTGGACCTGGCTTCGGCCTCCTCTGCCTCGCGACGCAACCGGATCGCCTTCGCCTTCGCGCGCGCAGCGGCGGCGACGGCCTCGGCTTCGGCCGCTTCGGCTTCAGCCTCCTCGGCCAGTGTCAGCGCATCACCCGTCGTACCGTCCGCCTCGTTGGGCGGGTCCCCGGCACGCTGATCAGTGTCGGTCGCCGACGCACGGCGCCTGAATGACGGCACAGCGACCTCCTTGCCTGTATTTCGCACTACTCACGAGAATGCCATTTTCCTTTTTTGCGTATCGCCGCGACGATACCTTCCCTTGGGAGGCCCGGCCAACGCCGCCCTTCCTGCGGAAATGCTATTTACACGCTGTGCGCACGCTCAGCTGTGCAGCTTCTTCAAGTCGTCCTTCACCACCTTGCCGGTGGCGTTCAACGGCAGCTTGTCGAGGAACTCTACATACCGGGGCACCTTGAAACCCGCCATTCGTTCGCGGCTCCACTCGATGAGGTCGTCGCTGCTGACCGCAGGTCCGTTGTCGTTCATCACGATGAACGCCTTGCCCACCTGCCCCATGCGCTCGTCAGGCACCCCGATTACCGCCACCTGCGCGATCGCCGGGTGTTCGAGCAGGAAGCCCTCGATCTCGGCGGGGTAGGCGTTGAATCCGCCGACGATGAACATGTCCTTCTTGCGGCCGACGATCCGCAGCCTTCCTGCGGCGTCGAGCGTGCCGAGATCGCCGGTGTGCAGCCAGCCGTCGTCGTCGATCGCCTCTGCGGTGGCGACCGGATCGTCGAGGTATCCCTGCATGACGTTGTAGCCCCGCACCAATACCTCGCCGTCGTCGGCGATACACACCTCGACGTCTTCGCATGGCAGGCCCGCGGTGGTCGCGACGTCTTCGGGTGAGTCACCCGGCCGTGACAGCGTGACGTTGCCCGCCTCGGTGAGTCCGTAGCCCGTCATCAGCGACTCGAAGGGCAGATCATCGCGAATTCGCCGAATGAGTTCGACGGGTATGTCTGCCGCACCTGTGACCGCCGCCCGCAGCGTGGACAGCCTGGCCTTGTCAGCGATGGTGAGCAGCGAGTGGTACAGCGTCGGCGGGCCCGGCAGCATCGTGATGCGTTCGGCCTCAACGAGTTCCACCACACGATCGACGTCGAACACCGCCAGCGGCACCATCGTCGCACCGCGCAGGAACGACGCGACCAGACCCGCCTTCAACCCGAAGGTGTGGAAGTACGGGTTGATCATCAGGTAGCGGTCGCCGTTCCGCAGATCCGCCAGAGTCGCCCACTCCTCGTAGGCGCGCAGCGTCTGGAGATGGTTCATCCTGGCGCCCTTGGGCCTGCCGGTCGTGCCCGAAGTGAAGATGATGTCGGAGATGTCGTCTCCGCTGACCCGGCGGTGCAGAGGTGAGCCCGACGACAGGAAACCGGACTTCAGATCGATGACCGGCACCCCGGAGGGTGCGGCATAGTCCTGGTCGAGGAAGCCCTGTTGCACCATGACGGCCTTGGCTCCGCTGCGGACGATGATGTCAGCGGCCTCGTCGGCTTTGAAGCGGGTGTTCACCGGGACCAGCACCGCGCCTGCGGTCATGATTCCGAATGCGGCGATCATCCATTCCGCAGAATTCGGTGCCCAGACGGCGACCCGGTCACCCTTCTCCACACCGAAGTCCGCGAAGGCCCCTGCCGCGCAACAAATCCGATCGACGACCTCAGTGAAGGTGAGGCGCAGCGGACCGTCGACAACCGCTTCCGCGTCGCCGAACCGGTCCGCCGCGCTCAAGACCATCTCGGGGATGGTCTGAAAAGGTTGCGTACCCGTCACACGGTGACAAGGCGGCCGAGGTTGCCGCCCATGATCTTCGCCTGATCCTCGAGCGCGAGGTGTTCGAGCGCGGTCACGTAGTGGGTCGGCTCTGCCAGGCCCTCCGGGTGCGGCCAGTCGGAGCCGTACAGCACCTGATCCACGCCGATCAGATTGATCAGCTGATCGATGCCCTCCTCGTAGAACGGGCTGACGTAGATGCGGTTCTTGATCTCCTCGATCGGGTTGCCGAGGAAGGCCTCCGGCGCCTTCTTCCATACCTCTGCCATCGAATCCAGCAGCGGGAACATCCACTTCGAGCCGGCTTCGACGATGCCCACCTTCAGCTTCGGGAAGCGGAACAGCGCGCCGTGAATCACCCAGGAGGCCACCGCATCCTGAATCGGGCGCCATTCGTTGAGGATCGACATGGCGTTGGTCTGGAACGGCAGCATCTCCTGTGCCGCTCCGTCCCACTCGGAGGTGTATCGGGAGTAGCCACTGTCAGACGAGTGCATACCGACGAAGATGTCGTACTCGACGACGCGCTCCCAGAAGGGATCGAACTCGGGCAGCGCGAACGACCGCGGGCCGCGGAAACCAGGCACCGGCGCGGGCCGGATGAGGATGGCGCGGGCACCGCGCTTGACGCACCACTCCAGCTCCTCGATCGCCTTTTCGACGATCGGCAGGGTGATCACTGGCGTCGTGAAGATGCGGTTCTGATAGTTGAAGCCCCACACCTCGTGCAGCCACTCGTTGAGCGCGTGGATGATCACGTGGATGGCGACCGGGTCGTTGGCCAGACGCTCCTCGATCAGGCTGGCCAGCGTTGGGAACATCAGTGAGCGGTCGATGCCCAGCTCGTTCATCTTCTCCAGCCGCGGCTCGGGCTCGAAGAACGCCGGAATGGCGCGCATCGGCTCACCGAACAGCTCGCGCTTGCTCTTACCGTCGGGGTTTCCGAATTTGAAGTACTCCTCCCACGCGCCTGGCTTGGCGACCACCGAGAACGTGGGGTTCGGGATGTAGTTGCTGATCACACCGTTGAGCGCGATCTTGGTGCGGCCGTTGATCTCGATGTACTGGACGATGTCCTTGTACTCCTTGGGGAGGTACTTGGTCATCGCCTCCGGCGGCTCGTAGAGATGGTTGTCGGCGTCGAACAGCGGAAACGGAATGTCGACCCGGTGCGACAGTTGGCCCATGAAAGACTCCTTATCCTCTTACGAGAATCCTATTCTCCTGTTGGCATGGTAACAAGGTTTTGGCCGCAGTGGTAATGGCGTTACCGCCAGGCTGCCGGCCGCTCACTCTTGCAGTGACTGCCGGACGCGAAACTTCTGCACCTTGCCGCTCGCGGTGCGCGGATAGTCGTCTACCCGGTGCAGTTCCTCGGGCCACTTCTGGACCGCGACGCCCTCCCCCTTGAAGTGCTCGCGTACCTCGTCCAGCGAGGGCATGTCCTGACCGTCGCGCACCCGCAGCACCGCGGCCGCGCGTTCGCCAAGCCGGTCGTCGGGCACTGCGACCACCACGGCCTCCACGACAGCGGGCATACCGAGCAGAACTTCTTCGACCTCGAGCGCGCTGATGTTCTCCCCGCCCCGGATGATCACGTCGGCCTTGCGGTCGGTGATCGTGAGGTAGCCGTCGTCGTCGAGGACGCCGACGTCGCCGGTGCGGTACCAACCGTCGGCGTCGAACGCGCGCTCGGTCAGCGCGTCGTCGGTGTAGCCGAGGCACAGATCGGGCCCCCGGCTGAAGATCTCGCCGTCAGGCCCGAGTCGGATCTCCACGCCGGGCCGGACATCGCCATCGGTGAACAGCCGCTTGTCCTCCGGCGCACTGCGGCGGGACCCGGTGATTGAAGGGTGCTCGGTGCTGCCATAGGAGCGGAACACGAACATTCCGAGATCGGCCAGCCGCCGGGTCACCGCTGCCGGAACGGTCGAGCCGCCCAACCCGACCGTGGTGAAGTGGCGAATGTGGTTCGGTGTGCAGTCCGGATGGTCGAGCACGCTCGTGACGAAGTACGGCGGACCGCCCCCGATCGACAACCCGTCACGTTCGATGAGCTCGAGTACGCGGCCCGGGTCCCATACGTCGCACAGATCGATGGGCGCACCTTCGAGCACCGGGATGAGGAACGCACCGAGCATCCCGATGAAGTGCCCTACCGGCGTTGCGGTCAGCTGTCTGCCGCGGTCGGGGGGGTAGTTCTCGAGGAGCTGACGCGTCTCGAAACCGAGGGTCTGGTGGCTGTGGATGACGCCCTTGGGGTTGCTTGTCGTACCCGAGGTGAAAGCGATCAGCGCCGGGCTCGCGGGGTCCGCGCCGATGGTGCCGGGCATCGGGTCGTCCGCGAGAAGGTCGTCGAACGTGTCACCCACCAGCCCGACGATCGGCACGTCCGCGCAGAGGTCGGCGTGGAACGTCATCCGGCCGAACTCGGCGGTGGTGATGAAGACCTTCGGCCGCGCCGTCGACATGATGTGGCTGAGTTCTTTGCGCCCGTAGAAATGCACGATCGGCACGACGACCGCACCCAGGAACGTGGACGCCCAGAACGCGGCGGCGGCCTCCATCCAGTTCGGCAGCTGGATGGCGACGACGTCACCCGGCCCGACGCCACGCGACCGAAGTCCCGCGGCCAACCTGCGAGCCTGGATCTCGACGTCACCGAAAGTTCCGGAGAATGGCCGGACCGCGGAATGCACGTGGAAGGCGGCCGTGGGGTTGGCCGCCAGCCCGCCGGCCACCAGATCCCCGAGTGTTTCCTCCGTCCACCAGCCTTCGGCGACATACCGTTTGGTCAAGTCATCAGGGATGTTTCGCATGAATTCGGCTGCACCTCCGCGTCGGGCAACGATGCTATTCTCCGCTAGAGAGAATGCCAATACCGAAGACGGAGAACGCTCGATGGTCGACCTCGATGTGGACGACGGGCTGGCGGTCATCACCATCGACCGACCGCACGCGCGCAACGCCATCTCCCTGGTGACGATGGACCAACTGGAGAAGGCGCTCGACGGCGCCGAGGGTGCGCGGGCACTCGTCATCACCGGTGCGGGAGACCGGGCCTTCGTCTCCGGCGGTGACCTCAAGGAACTGAGCGCGCTGCGCACCGAACTCGACGCCTCGGCAATGGCTTTCCGTATGCGGACCATCTGCGACCGAATCGCCGGCTTTCCCGGTCCGACGATCGCGGCGTTGAACGGGCACGCGCTGGGCGGGGGCGCCGAGTTCGCGGTCTCGGCCGACATCCGGATCGCCGCCGACGACATCAAGATCGGCTTCAACCAGGTGGCGTTGGAGATAATGCCGGCGTGGGGCGGGGCCGAACGTCTCGTCGCACTGGTGGGCTATAGCAAGGCGCTGCTGCTGGCGGGCACCGGATCCATCATCGGCGCCGCGGACGCCGAACGGTTGGGGCTGGTGGACCGCGTCATTCCACGGGCGTCGTTCGACAGCGGCTGGCGCGATCTCGCCCGCGCACTGGCCCGCCGTCCGGCGGGTGAGATCAAGCGCGTCATGAAGGGTGCGACGACCACCGACGCCGTCGCGGCCTTTGCACGCCTATGGGTTAGCGACGAACACTGGGCCGCCGCCGACAAGGTGATGAAGCGCGACAAGTAGCGCGCTGACGAGCGCGAACCCTTACCCGCCGAGCACCCGAATCGGGTCGCTGCCGTCCCAGCCGACTGCGGCATCGCGGATGAACTTGCCCATGCCGGAGGTGATTTCGTTGTCCTCCATGAGCTCGATGACAGTGGCCGGGCTGTTCGGTGGCTCGAGGTAGGCGAACCGCGTGCCCACATTCTCGTCACCGAGCCACACCACCGACCAGCCGGCCTCGCGTACCGAGGCCATCGTGGCGTCGAAATCCTCGGTCCAGTAAGCGAGTTGGTGATAACCCGGGCCGCGTGCTTGCAGGAACTCGGTATAGATGCTCGGGGTGCTGTCCTCTTGTTGGATCAGTTCGATCTGCATTTCCCCGCTGTTGGCCAACGCCATCGAGATCGTCACCTCACATGGCTGGCCGCGGTAGGACGCGCTGATCGGGATTCCGCGCATAACGTAGAACGGGCCGACGCCCAACTCGATCCAGGGCGCGAGCGCCGCATCCAGATCGTCGACGATGTAACCGATCTGACGGATCGGTCCCGGCAGAATGCTCATGACTGCGGCACCACGGTTACACCGGACTGCACCCTCGCGATATTCGTGGTGCGCTTGGCGATGCGCCACCCATCCGGCGTACGGACGAGTTCGTCATCGTAATGCCCAAGCGCCTCAACCCAAGTGGCCGGATCGTCGGGGACCGCTTGCAGATGGGCGAAGACATAGGACCTGGCCGTGGCCCGATCCCCGTCGACGGTGATCGTGAAGTTCGTCAGCCGGTGATACGTCGGCCCCATGGCGTCGTGCATCTGCGTCATCAGCTGGGTGATGGCATCGACGCCCGAGTACCGCCCGACCTCGCCGTAATCGCAGTCGACATCTTCGGTCCAGCAGGTGCGCAACAGCGCCCAGTCCTTGAAGTCGATTCCGGTGGCGTAGCGAATCAGAACGTCCTCGATCTGCGCTTTATCGGCATCCACACGGGCAGGCTAACGCACGCCGCGGGTTACAACACCCGGAGTCTTTGTCAGCTGCCGCCGCCACCGCAGCCGCCACCGCCGCAACCTCCGCCGCCACCGCAGCCGCCATATCCGGCACCCATTCCGCCGGCGGCCCCCGCCGCCCAGGCCTTGCGTTTCTTCGGTTTGCGCGCCGACATGCGTTTGGAATGCGCTTGCCAGAGCGGGTCTTCAGTGGGCAGGTGGACCTTGTCGGTCCCACTGCTCATCCCACCCAGGCGCGACTGAGAACCTCGAAAACGACGCGACGATTTCGATCGCTTGCGGGCGACGACCATCGCGATCGCGATCAGCGCCGTGGCCGCAACCCCGATACCTATGAGCACCCCCGTATTCATGGGCAAAGGCTACGCCGAGTTTCACGTCCGACCTAGGGTGAAGCCGTGTGGCGACGGCGCGACGACCCGGTAGATCGCGTACTTGTTGCGGTGACGGAACTCGAACTTCCGCCCGCGGTGTTCAAGACGTGCCCGTGGCAACCACGTGAGCTCATCGAGGCCGGGCTGCGGCAGTGGCTGAGGTGTTGTGCGGCGGCGATGCGCGACGATCAGGTGATCGGGATGCCGTCGCACGCGGTGGACGAGGCGTGGCACGGCCTGATCCTGTGCACCGCGCGCTATGCCGCGTTCTGCGAAAAGGCGTACGGCCGGTTTCTGCATCACCATCCCGATGGTGGCCAACCCGCCGATGCCGTCGCGGATTCGATGGACGAACAGCTTCGCCGGACGGTGATCGCGTGGTCATTCGTCGCGCAGCCGGGTGAGCAGTGCGTGTTGTGGGACCTCGATCGCCGAGTCGGAGTGGACCGGCCATGGGGCCTGGACCTCGCCCGCATCGCGGCAATCGAGGCGGACATCCCGCGGGTCATCGCAGGCGAGCCGAACCGCTGATGCGGACATAGTTCTCTCTAGACGAGAACGTCATTTCCAATTATGGTAAACCCGTGTCCACCCAGAAAGCGCTCGCACCCGAGATCTCCACGTGGCCCGACGAGAACCCGCAGCTGATCGGCAGTCGCTGCGGTGTGTGCGGGGCGACCACCTTCCCCATTCAGCAGCGCTGCCCCAAGTGCAGCGCAGGCGAGATGTCCGACGTGCGGCTCCCCCGCACCGGCACCCTGGTCGCCTGGACGACCCAGGGCTTCCCGCCCGGCGCCCCCTACAAAGGACCTGCCGGTAAGGACTTCGTGCCGTTCGGTGTGGGTCTGGTCCAACTCGATGACGTCATTCGCGTCGAGGGCCGGCTCACCGAAAACGACCCCGAGAAGCTGCAATTCGGCATGGAGGTCGAGCTGACCATGGTGCCGTTCACGACCGACGACGAGGGCAACGAGATCATCACCTTCGCGTTCCAGCCGGTGTAGAGAGGACTTAGAGCCAATGACGAACGACGTCGCCATCATCGGAGTGGGGCTCCATCCATTCGGCCGCTTCGACAAGACGGCCATGGAGATGGGCGCCGAAGCGATCCAGCTGGCACTGACGGATGCCGGCGTCGAGTGGAAGGACATTCAGTTCGGCTTCGGCGGTAGCTACGAGGTGTCCAACCCCGACGCGGTCACACGTCTCGTCGGCCTCACCGGTATCACCTTCACCAACGTGTTCAACGCCTGCGCGACCGCGGCGTCGGCGATCCAGCAGACGGCCGACACGATCCGGCTCGGCAAGTACGACATCGGTATCGCCATCGGTCTGGACAAGCATCCCCGCGGCGCATTCACCGACGATCCCGCCAAGCTGGCCCTTCCGCAGTGGTACGCCGAGAACGGTCAGTTCGTCACCACCAAGTTCTTCGGCATCAAGGCCAACCACTACATCCACAAACACGGCATCTCGCAGGAGACGCTGGCACGGGTGGCCAACAAGAACTTCCGCAACGGTGCGCTCAACCCGAACGCGTTTCGCCGCAAGGAGATCTCCGTCGACGAGATCCTCAACTCCGCCGTGCTGAACTACCCACTCACCCAGTACATGTTCTGCGCCCCCGACGAGGGCGCGGCGGCGGTGATCATGTGCCGCGGAGACATCGCGCACAAGTTCACCGACAAGCCGGTGTTCGTGCGCGCCAGCGAGATTCGTACACGCACCTTCGGCGCGTACGAAGTGCACGCGACGTGCGCACCGCTCGACGAGGATCCGTCTCCGACGGTGTACGCCGCCAAGGCGGCCTACGAGGCGGCGGGAATCGGTCCCGACGATGTCGACATCGCCCAGCTCCAGGACACCGACGCGGGCGCCGAGGTGATCCACATGGCCGAGACCGGACTGTGCGCCGACGGCGAACAGGAGAAGCTGCTGGCCGACGGAGCCACCGAGATCCACGGGTCCATTCCGATCAACACCGACGGCGGGCTGATCGCCAACGGCGAACCGATCGGCGCATCGGGTCTGCGGCAGGTCCACGAGCTGGTGCGCCAGCTTCGTGGCGAGGCGGGCGACCGGCAGGTGCCCGGGGAGCCGAAGGTCGGTTTGGCGCAGGTGTACGGCGCGCCAGGCACCGCGTCGGCGACCATCCTGTCGGTCTGAGTCAGATCGCGCATTCGGCACACCGTGCGAAAACATGGTTCTAAAATTCGGGGAATGAAGTTTCCAGCGACACCCCGTGTTTCGAGGTCGGAAGCGTTGCTCCGGCTCGCTTCGGCAACCGTCCTGGCCGCTTCGGCCGCCGCCGTGGCGACCGTGCCTGCGAACGCTCAGGCGCCGCTGCACAACGTCAAGTACACCGTTTTCGCCGAGGGGCCGGCATACCTCGAGATCTACTACCGCGACATCGACCCGCCCAACTGGGCCGATTACAGCCATAACCCGTACGTCTACACCCCGAAGGTCGAGGCCGACGTCGGACCCGATCAGCAGTGGAACCTCGACGTCCAGCTCGCCAATCCCGACGACTGGGCGATGGTCGTAGCGAGGGGCGAAACGGGCCTGACGCCGAACGTCCACTGCGTCCTGGCGGTGGATGGCGTCGTCGTCAAGACGCATCAAGGACCCAAGGGTGCGCTCTGCTCAATTCGCAACTGGTAGCCGCTGATTCACAACGGATCAGCGACGGGAAGCGGATCGCCCTCCAGTCGCCGGATCCATTGCTCGCAATACGCGAACGTTTCGGCGTGACCGGTGGTCATGCCCAGCGCGCGTTCCATCACCAGGCCCTGCGACACACTCGTAGCGAACACCGTCCACACCACAGGCGGGACGTCTTTGGACACCACACCGTAGCGGTCGAGCGCGGCCTCGATCGCCGCGTTCTGTTCTGCGCGGAATCGTTCGGCGTAATAGATGATCTCGGCACGCAGTGCCTTGCGGTGATTGGCCAGACCCATGAATTCCATTGTCAGTCTGGTGGCCTCAGGCTGCGTGCTGAACCTCCACAGCGACCACAGCGGCTGCGGCGATGTGAGTGCCGTCTGGAGCACGCTGAGCCCCGCCTCGGCCATCCGGCGGAACACCGCGAGGAAGAGATCCTCCATGGTGCGGAAGTAATAGTGGACAAGCTGGGGCTTGAGTCCGGCCTTGTCTGCAACTCGGCGCGACGTGACCGCGGCGTAGCCCTCCTCGAGAAGCAGCTGCTCGGCGGCATCGAGCAGCACGCCGCGATTCTTCGCCTCCGGCGCCCCGATCCTTCGCAGGCCCCCAGGAGCCTCAGCCATGGCATCAGTCCTCTTTCTCGGCGTCGCGTGGTACGACACGCCGATCGTAGTGGCGACCGGCCGCGTGTCCTTGACCCTGACCTTAGCGCCATGCTAAGCAGGTGCTCAGCATATTCGGATAGCCGGCCCGCCCATGCGGCCGATTCAGTCACAGCCACGACGCAGACATGCGCCGAACCTGGAGGGCTCACAAGACGATGACCACGGATTTCGACTCGATCGACTACTTCACCGATCCGTCGCTGGTGCCCGACCCGCATCCGTATTACGACCACGTGCGGTCCAAGGATCCGGTGTGCTGTCCGATCAACAACGGCGTGTTGGCCGTCACCGGCTGGGAGGCGGCGAACTCCGTTTACAAGGACACCGAGAACTACTCGTCGTGTGTCGCGGTGATGGGCCCCTTCACGCCGATGCCGTTCACACCGGAGGGCGACGACATCTGTGCGCAGCTCGAAGAGCACCGCACCGAAATCATCATGCACGAGCACATGGTCACGATGGATCCGCCACATCACACCGACGCTCGGTCCGTCCTCTCGCGGCTGCTGACCCCCAAGCGGCTCAAGGAGAACGAGGATTTCATGTGGCGGCTGGCTGATCGCCACATCGACGAGTTCATCTCCGCGGGCCACTGCGAGTTCCTCAACGCGTACGCCAAGCCCTTCTCGCTTCTTGTGGTCGCCGACCTCCTCGGCGTGCCCGAGGAAGACCACGAAGACTTCCGCCAGGCGTTCGGCGCCCAGGGCGAGGGAACCAACATCGGAAGCCTCGACCACGAGGTCATCGCTGTGAACCCACTCGCGTGGGCCGACGAGAAGTTCTCGCAGTACATCGAGGAACGCCGCGAGAACCCGCGCGACGATGTGCTGACGTCAATCGCGACCGCGAAGTACCCCGACGGCTCCACCCCAGAGGTGGTCGACGTGGTGCGCACCGCGACGTTCCTGTTCGCCGCCGGACAGGAGACGACCGCGAAGTTGCTCGGTGCGGCAATGCGTGTGCTCAGCGACCGGCCCGACATCCAGCAGCAGCTGCGCGACGACCGCAGCCTCATCCCGGTGTTCGTCGAGGAGTGCCTACGGATGGACAGCCCGGTCAAGAGCGTGTTCCGGATGGCCCGCAAGTCAACGACACTCGGCGAGACCCCGGTGCCCGCCGGAACCACAGTGATGGTGAGCCCCGGCGCCGCCAACCGCGATCCGCAACGCTTCGAGAACCCGCACGAGTTCTCCCTCGATCGCAAGAACGTGCGCGAGCACATCGCGTTCAGCCGCGGCATTCACTCGTGCCCCGGCGCTCCTCTGGCTCGGGTCGAGGGCAGGGTCTCGATCGAGCGGCTCCTGGACCGGTTGGTCGACATCACCGTCAGCGAGGAGAAGCACGGGCCGCTGGACGCCCGCCGTTACGAGTACGAGCCGACGTTCATCCTGCGCGGGCTGACCGAGATCAACATCGAGTTCACACCCGCCAGTTAGGAACTCAGGGGGCGGGGCGCAGCTGTTCGCCGCTTTCCCACCTCGGGAAGCCGTCCTCGCGCGTTACGCAGGTCAGGAACAAGCCGTCGGGCGCTTGGGCGACCTCACCGTCATAACCGGCGCAGTCGCTCATGTAGTCCTTGATTCCGCGCAATTCCGGTGACCGGAACCAGCGCGGTTCGTAGCGCCTTGGCGTACCGCAGAACACGACCCGACCCCATGACGTCACGCCGAACGCGTAGTACTTGGTGTTGGTGCAATATGAGCCCAGCACGACGCCCGGCTGGATGCCCGGTACACAGTTAGGCTCGTTGCAGAGGGTCGGTCCGGCCGAGGCCGGAGGCGACGCGATGATCGAGCCAGCGGTTAGGG
The DNA here is from genome assembly GCF_044452905.1 of Mycobacterium sp. NPDC051804. Classification (NCBI taxonomy): domain Bacteria; kingdom Bacillati; phylum Actinomycetota; class Actinomycetes; order Mycobacteriales; family Mycobacteriaceae; genus Mycobacterium; species Mycobacterium sp. NPDC051804. The sequence continues at coordinate 415,634 of NZ_JBITCD010000007.1, forward strand.
CTGCAGCAAGCACTGCGACAGTGGATCGCACCGAATCATTCTCACATGTGCGGGAATCAAATTCTCGCTTTCGAAGAGGATCGCTACCGGCCACGATAGGCTTTCGAGCTATGCGTGGATTTACGATCGCCGCCGGTGCGGTAGTGGCCATGACCGTCGCCGCGAGTCTCGCCGCGAACCCGCCGGCCGCGCAGGCATCGAACTTCGGCGTCGAATTGAACGGCACCTGGCACTACCGCGCGAACGGCAATTTCGCCTTGGTCAACGACGTCCGGAAGGACATGCCGACGATCGACGAGACGTGGACGCTGTCTTCAGACTGTGTCAGTCCGGTCGAATGCGAAGGAACCGCAGTGAGTTCGGCGGGTTGGACCGCCCGGCTGTGGTACGGCTACCCGAACACGTACTGGGTCGTCGACCGCACCATCGCGGAATGGCAGTTCTGCCCCGGCGGCGGCGTCGCCCCCGGGGAGCAGAGGTTTCAGTTCTGGGGATTCGATCCGGTCGCCACCGAGCGAAATATGAAGATCACCAATTTCCTAGTCGGCCGCCAGCGAACGGTCAGCCCAAGCGGCTCGTGCGGCACCAACAAGCCCCTCGTCATCGAGACACCGATGAAGCTGGAGCAGGTGCCCTAGCGCCGAGTCAGATCGGCAACAGGTCTTTCCACGACTTGGGTGCATGTCCGGAGGCGACGCTCGTCAGCGTCTGCACCTGCCCGTCGGGCGTCACGTACTGCCCGGTGTTCGGGTCATACGGCACCGCCGCAACCGACGGTCCGTCGGTTTCGTTGCCGCTGAACGCACTTGGCGCCGCTGGCACGCCACCGCCATGCGGCACCTCGGTGGCGGGAGGGGCACCGGGTGCCGGTGCGACTGCACCCGCCGGGGCGGCCGGGATCGGCACACCGTTCACCGAATTGCCCGGGGGCGGCGGTGGTAGGGGCAGCGGTGACGGAGGTGGCGGTGGCAGCGGCGCCGCCGCCGCCGGCGTCGGCGCGATCGGTTCGTAGAGCGGGTTGGGGATACCGGGTGGCGTCCCCGACGGCACGGCACCCGGCGGCAGCGGCGTGCCCTGTAGCTGAGCGAAAATCCGTTCTCGGAAGTCGACGCGGTCATCGACGTCGAATCCCTGCGAGACGACATTCGGATCGAATGGCGCCGGCCCAAACGTGTGCTCTTTTAAGGCCGTCGGCTTGTAGCCCTCGGGATCGTTGCACAGCTCAACGGTCGGCGCGCGCTTGCCAGGATGAGCCATACACGGGTAATTGCGGGCGCCGCGCACCCCGATTGGGGAGTCCTGTGGCAGCTTGCAGTAGAGGTCGTCCGGCGTGTCGATCACGGTGGTGTCGGCGGGTGAGCGCCACTGCGACGGCGGCAGGAAGCCCACCGTGCACGGGATCGGATCGGAGATGGTCAGCGCGAAGTCGCTGATCGCCAGGCCGGTCGGGTTGTTCTTACCAAGACCGAAGGCCTGCTGGGCGGAGAGTGTGTTCGGGAAAGTCACCAGAAGCTGTTCGAGCGACGGGTTGTAGGTGACCAATATCTGACCAATAGTGGTGAGGTTGGCGAGCAGCACCGGCAACGTCGGTTTGATGTCATTCAGCAGGCCCGACACTTCTTGCGCGAAACCCGGCCCGTTCTCCAGGAGCGTACGTATCTGGGGGTCGTTCTGCACGAGCTGGGCACTGATCCCCTCGAGACTGCGCGCCCACGTCCGGATGGCGTCGGCGGTCTCGGCCTGCGAATCCAGCAGTGGGCCACTGTCATCGATCAGCCCGCGCGTCTCGTCGGAGACAGTGTTGAGTTGCTCAGAGAGCTTCGCACCTGAGTCGATCAGCGAGCTGAAGTCGGGCCCGGCGCCGTTGAACGCTTTGAACGTTTCGTCGAGCAGATCCGAAATCCGGTCGCCTGGAACGCTATTCACTAAATTGCTGATCTGGTCCAGCATGGGGCCGACCTGCTGCGGAATCGTGGTGTTGGACGCGGTGATTCGCGAACCATCCTCCAGATATGGTCCGGAGTCGGTGCGCGGCCGCAGATCGACGTATTGCTCGCCGATCGCCGACACACTGAGCACGTTGGCTTCGAGATCGGCAGGGATTTTGGGCGACGTGTCGAGTGACATCACCGCTTCGGCACCGTTCTCGGTGAGCGATACCGACTTCACCTCGCCGATCTGCACACCGCGGTAAGTCACGTTGGAGAAACGATAGAGACCACCGGACGCCGGCAACTCCAGCGTGACGGTGAGGCGACCGACATTGAGCAGCGTGGGCACCTGCATGTAGGCAAACAGCATCACTGCCACACCGATGATCGAGGCGACGGTGAAGATGATCAGCTGGTTGCGGACGAAGCGGGTCAGCATCAGCCACCACCTCCCACCGGCGGTGCCGGCAATTCAGCTCCCGCCGGGGGCACCTCGGCACCATACGGACCGGCGAAGATCTGCGATTGCTGCAGCACCGGTGCGGGACCGAAATGCGGTCTGGCCGGAGGCGGCGGAAGCACCGGCAACACCGGCCCGAACAGCGGCTGCGGTGCGCCCGGCGAGGACGGTGTGATCACAGCAGCCTCGGTCGGCGGCGGCGCAACGCCGACCATGATCGGGTCGTAGGCGTAGTTCATGAAGTAGGGGTCGCCCGGTGCCGGGATGAGCTTGGCGTTTTCGTCGCCCCATCGGGTTCCGAGGAGCATTGTGCGCTTCAACCGGGGATAGGTGATGTCGAAGGTGGCGAGCAGATTGATGTAATCGCCCTTGGCGATTTTGTCGGCGAAGGCCGGTCCATAAGGGAACGCCGTCGCGAAGACCAGCGCCTGGCCCAGCTGTGGTCCGATGTTGGCCAGCGCGTTGAGCGCAGGGAACAGCCCCTTCAAGTTCCTCACCAGATCGTCACCGCTGTCGTTGACCAGCCGACTTGTGGTGTCGCTGAAGGTGCCGAGCTTCTCCAACGCGGCCGTCAGATTCGGGCGTTCTTTGATGAGTACATCGATCGCTGGCGGGACCTCCCGCAGAGCCCGCTGGATCACCTCACGCTGGTTCGCGAACGTGCCTGCAACACGATTCAGCTCTTTCATCGTCTCGACGATGTTGTCCCGCTGCGCATCGAGCGTTCCGACGAATTCGTCCAGCCGCGTGAGTAGCTCACGAATTTCGGGTTCGCGTCCTGAAATCGCCGCGCTGAAGTTGTGGATGACATCGCCGATCTGTCCCAGACCGCCCGCGTTGACGACCGTCGACAGCGACGACAGCGTCTGCTCGGTGGTGGGATAGGTTGACGACCTATTCAGCGGAAGCGTGCTCCCCGGTTGCAGGCGACCGGTCGGCTGTTCGCCCAGCGGCGGATTCAGCGCCAGATGCATCGACCCCAGCAGACTGGTCTGCGCCACGGAAGCAATGGCGTTCGTCGGTACGACGACGTCAGGCTTGACCGAGATCTCGACGTTCGCGTGCCAGGCGTCAACGGTCATTTTGCCGACGCTGCCGACGATGACGTCGTTGATCATGACCGGCGAATTCGACTCCAGTGTGGCGACATTCGGGACCTGAACGGTGTACTTGACCGCGTCGGATCCGCGACCGACCGCACCGGGTAGCGGCAATGAGTTCACACCTTGGTAGGCGCAGCCTGTCATCGTCAGGGCCAGGCAGCAGCCCGAAACAAGTAATGCCTTCAATGGATTCCGGCGGATCATGACGGCGGCATCCCTTCCGCGGGCAACAGCGGTCCTGGCGGCGGCGCGGGCGCGGGGGCCGGCGGAAGCAGCATGTTCTGCACGGACGGCCCCGGACCCGGTTGGATGTTCGGTGGTCCCGGGATCGGTGCGCCGGGGAAGAGCGCAGGCGACGGGATGGCCGGCACTTCATCGTGTCCGTACAGGCCCCTCGGCATCGCGGGCAGTCCGACTCCCCCATAACCAGGCGGCGGCGCGACATCGCCTGCACCGATGTATGCCGACACCGCGGGCGGCGGTTCGGGAGCATCCCCCGGACCCGCGCCTCCCGGTGCGAGCTTCGGGTCGGTGTAGATGAGACTCTCCGGCTTGGGAGTGGGCCGCAGGTAGGGGTTTATCGGCAGCGGCAGGTTGTTGAGACTGATCGTCTTCAGCGCGGGCCCGAGGTACTGCTCACAGAGTTTCGCCGTCTCGGGCGCGGTGGTGTTGGCGACGCCGCCGATCATGCCGCAGACGAACCAGACCGGGTTGGCGAAGTTGGCAACCGAGAACGCTCCGGTCACACCGCCGGACGGCGGGTAGTAGATATTCTGGTAGTTGGCGATCGCGTTCGGCGCGACGTGCAGGACGTTCTCGAGCGGCATCTTGTTGTCCACCAGGTTCTGCGTGACGGCCGCAAGGCTTCTGATCTGTTCGGAGACTTGGCTACGGCTGCCTGCGACGAAGCGCTGCACCTCGCCGATCGTCGTCGACAGATCTGTCAGGGCCGCGTCGAGATCCGATCTGCTGTTGTTCACCAGACTGGTGAGACTGGCGAACCGGTTCTGGAAGAGAACGATCTGCTGCTTGCTGTCGCGCAGCGCGCTGACGAAGACCTGTAGGTTCTTGATGATATCGACGATGTTGCCACTGCCCTCGGCGAAAATTCTTGCGACACCAGACAACTCGGCCAAGGTCGACCGGAGCTTTTCGCCGTTGCCGTCCATCGCGTTCGCCGCGCTGTTGATGAACCTGCCAACCGACGTATCCGTGACCGCGCCCTGCGAACCAGGCTCGGGTCCCAATTCGGTTGCCAGACGCATCAACTGAGTCTTGACCTCATCCCACTCCACGGGGACAGCGGTACGGTCGCTGGGAATCGACGCACCGTCGGCCAGTTTCGGGCCGTCGCCCTGCCGGTAGGCCGGCGTGAGCTGCACGTAGCGCGCCGAGATCAGATTCTGCGCAACGATCACCGCCTTGGCGCCCGCCGGCACCGGGACGTCGCGGTCGACTTTGAGGACCAGTTTCGTCTGCGTGCCCTCGGGTTCGATGCTGTCGATGGTGCCGACCTTGACGCCGGACACCCGCACCTCATCGCCGGGGTAAATGGCCGTGGCCGTAGGGAAATAGGCGGTGATCGTGTTGGGCCCGAAGAAGACCTGACGCACCAAGAATGCTGCCCCGGCCACCAGTACGACGGCCAGTAGCATCGCGACCCACGTCGCCAGACGCTTACGGGTTGCCATCATCGGGGAGATCTCCTGGTTGTGGAATCCCGTTGACAGGGAAGGGCAGTTGGGCACGCGGTCCGGCCGTGTCCGGCGGTTGGCCGATGTTCTCACCGTTCCGGAATCCGAACGCATAATCCAGGAACGGCTGCAGCAGCTGCGCCGGTTGGATGTTGGGGACGAGCGCGTTGTAGTAGGCGCCGTTGGCGACGATCTCGCCCTGCGTCAGCTCGTATTTGCGCAGGCCGACCAAGGCCTTGCCGATGTTGTCGCGGTTCCTTTCCAGCATCTGATTGACCGCATTCAATTTTTCCAGCGCCGGAGCAAGTTCCTTCTCGTTCTCGGCGACGAGTCCCGTCAGATTTCTGGACAGCGCCGACGTGTTCGCCAGCAGCTCGACGATCGCATTGCGCCGGTCATCCAGCGTGCTGATCAGGTCATTCGCGCTGAATATCAGCGTGTTCAGCTGCTGGCTGCGTTCGGACAGAATCCCGGTGACATCACCCGCGGCCTTCAGCAATTCGGCAAGGCTCTCGTTACGGCCGTTGAGAGCCTTCGACACCCGCGATAGCCCGTCGAACGTCGGTCCTAGCTCCGGGGCGACCTGGTCGAGTGTCTGGGCCAACGTGTCCAACGACTGGCTGAGAGTGTCGGTTTCGGTGCCCGCCGTGTTGGCGGTCAGTTCGCTCACCGCATCGGTCAGCGAGTACGGCGAGTACGTCCTGGTGGCCGGAATGACCTGGTTCGGTGACAACGTGCCGCTGCCCTCTGACTCCAGCGCCAGCACACGCTCACCGAGCAGGGTGCCGGTGCGGATGTGCGCCGTCGTGTCGGAGCCCAACGCGTACTTGCCGTCGATCGTGAAACCGACGAGCGCATCGCCGTTCTCGAGTGCGATCGACGACACAGACCCCACCTTGATGCCGGAGACCGTCACGTCGTTGCCGACGGTCAGGCCACCCGCTTCGGTGAACAACGCTTCGTAGCGCAGCGACGTGGCCCAGGAATACAGGCGCTCGGGCTGCAGTCCGACTGCGATCACGAGGATGATGAGGACCACACCGATTACGCCCGCCCGGATGAGGCTGGATCCGCGGTACTTGTTCATTCGTCCCGGCACCTCCCCGTCTCTTGTCTGATCCAGGGGAACTGGACGGTGCGACCCTCGAGATCGCTGGCACGGAACGCGATTCCGCAGATGTAGTAGGGGAAGAACGCGCCGTAGGACCCCACGCGCGCCAACTTGCGGTAGATGTCGGGCAGGCGCTGGAGCGTGGCGTCGAACGAGTCCTTGTCGCCGTACAGGATGTCCGCGAGTCGATTGACCTGATCGATCGTGCCGTCCAGCGGTGGCCGCGCCCTATCGAGCAGGTCGGACAGCGAGGCGGTGCCGTTGTCCAGCGCGGTGATGGCCTCACCGATCGGATCGCGGTCCTCCGACAGGCCCTGCACCAGTTCCTCGAATTTGTCGATCGCCTGGCTGAACTGCTCTCCGTCCTCGGACAACGTCTTCAACGTCGTCCTGAGGTCGTCGATCAGTTGCTCGATCACTTGGTTGTTGTCCGCCAATTCGGTCGAGAACGAGGACGTCCTGGAGAACAGCGATTCGATGGTGCCGCCCTGACCCTGCAGTATCTGCAACAGCGATGCCGAGAGCGCGTTGACGTCCTGTGGGTTGAGCCCCCGGATCACGGGCTTCAGCCCGCCGAGCAACAGGTCGAGGTCCAGTGCCGACGCCGTGCGGTCGATGGGGATCTGGCCATCCGCCGGAAGGATTTTCGTCGATCCCGGTGCGTCGACGAGTTCGAGGTAGCGGTCGCCGACCAGGTTCAGATACTTGACCTGAGCTTTGGTGCCGTCGGTGAGTTTGATTTCTTTTCCGGCGTCGAACTTCACCAGAACGTTGCGATCCGCAGTCAGGGTGACGTCCTGCACGGTGCCTACCCGGATGCCCGCGACGCGTACCGTGTCTCCCGTCTTCAGCCGCGAAGCATCTTTGAAGACCGCGGAGTAATCGTTGACCGAACCCGTTCTCACTTGAGCGAACGTCGCGAAAAGGAAGCCCGTCAACAGGGCCATGACGACCGCGAAAATGCCGAACTTGATAAATGTTCCACGCATCCGCGTCACCCCGGCATTCCGGTCATCGCGCTGTTCCGGGGCGGTCCCGGTATCGGCCCGAACAGCCATTGCTTAAGCCCGTCCGAGTTGAGCAACATCCCCTGATTCCCGTACTTGAACGGATTGGAACCGGTGTCCGCCACGAGGAACGGTGGCCGGAACTCCGCCGGCACATCGGGCAGTCCCAACTCCGCACAGAAGGACCGACCCCCGGTCGTGGCCGCAACCTTGGGTAGATCCTCGGGCCACCGGTAGCGCTCGACGCCGAGCGTGATGCTCGCGTTGAACAGGATGTGCGAATACTGATTGATGCCCTTCGTGAACGGGACGAGCCCGCCGATGCCGCAGCCCACCGTTTCGTGGTACTTCCCGAGCAGTTCCGTGGTCGGAACGAGCACGCGCAAAGTGTCGGACAGTGCCTGGCGGTTGCCGCCTATCACCTCGTTGCCGATATCGGCTAAACCGATTGAACTGATCAGGAATTCGTCGAGATGCTGTTGTTCCTCGACGATCGAGTTGCTGAGCTGGATGGAATTGTTCAAGGTGGCAACGAGGTCGGGTGAGGCATCGGCGTAGGCGGAGAACGTGCCCACGGACGCTTCGATGTCGTGGGACAGGTTCGGCAGGCTGGGGTTGATCTTGGCCAGGAACGCGTTGAAATCCGAAAGCGACCGGCCGATCTTCTCACCGCGACCGTTGAAGGCCGTGGCCACCGCGCCGAGGGTCTCAGAGAGCTTCGCCGGGTCGATCTTGTCCAGCACGGTGACCAGCCGTTCGAACACGGTGTTGACCTCGGTCGTGACGTGTTGGCCTTCGATCACCTGCCCCCCGCGCAGTATCTGCGAAGAGGGATCCGTCGGCGGGACGAGCTCGACGTACTTGGCGCCGAACACTGTCGATGAGGTGATGTTCACCGCGACGTTCGACGGAATCAGGTGCAGCTCGGACGGATTCATGTCCAACTTCAGGACCGCGCCGCCGTCGGGCTTCGTCGCGATCGAGGCAACCCTGCCGACTTCGACGCCCCGCATCTTCACTTTCGCGTCGGGATTCATCACCAGGCCGGCACGGTCCGAGATCACCGTGACGGGAACGGTTTTGGTGAAGTCGCCGCGGAAGAGTGCGATGGCGAGGGCGACGACAGCAACGATCGCGACGACGCCGGTCAAGCCGGCCAGTGCGCGCGTGGTGATTGAATTCATGGCTGTCTGTCGCTTATCCGGAGAGGTTGAAGTTGCCGTTGGAGCCGTAAACGGCCAGGGACACCAGCAGTGTGACGGAGACGACGACGATCAGGCTGGTACGTACCGCATTGCCGACCGCGACGCCGACGCCCGAGGGTCCACCGCTGGCGAAGTAGCCGAAGTAGGTGTGGATCAACAGGATCGTGATCGCCATCAGCACCGCTTGCAGGAAGGACCACAACAAGTCGATCGGGTTGAGGAACGTGTCGAAGTAGTGGTCGTACAGACCGCCGGACTGACCGAACAAGACCACCGTGGTGAACTGCGAGGCAACGAAACTCAAGATAACCGCGATCGAGTACAGCGGGGTGATCGCGATCATTCCCGCGATGATGCGCGTACTCACGAGGTACTCGACCGGCCGAATCGCCATCGACTCCAGCGCGTCGATTTCCTCGTTGATGCGCATCGCCCCCAATTGAGCGGTCACACCCGCACCGAAGGTGGCCGCCAGGCCAATACCTGCCACCACGGGTGCGGCGATACGCACGTTGATGAACGCTGCGAGGAATCCAGTGAGTGCCTCGATCCCGATGTTGCCCAGCGAGGAGTACCCCTGCACCGCCAAGGTGCCGCCGGCGGCCAGCGTCAAGAACCCGACGATCGCCACGGTGCCGCCGATCATCGCCAATGTTCCCGCACCCATGGAGATCTCGGCGATCAACCGGATGACTTCCTTGCGGAAGTGGACGAATGCATGCGGTATGCCGGCCAGCGCCCGCAGGTAGAACAGCATGTGGTCGCCGATGCCACCCAGCCATTCCACCGGACGGCGTAGGCCCCGCGAGAACCGCGGATACGTCGACTTGAGGATCGTCGTTGTGCCCATCGCGCTAGCCCGTCGTCATCCGGATACCGATGGCCGTCACGACCACGTTGATCACGAACAGCGCCATGAACGCATAGACCACCGTCTCGTTGACCGCGTTACCCACGGCCTTGGCGCCCCCGCCGGTGATGCTCAGCCCCCGGTAACAGGCCACGAGCCCGGCGATCAAACCGAACAAAGCGGCTTTCACACACGAGATGACGACCTCCGGCACCCCGGTCAACAACGTGATACCGGCCGCGAACGCCCCGGGGTTCACGTCCTGAATGAATACAGAGAAGAAGTAGCCTCCCAAAATCCCGATGACCACCACAAAGCTGTTGAGCAGCAACGCAACCAACCCGGAGGCCAGCATGCGGGGCGTCACCAGCCGCTGGACCGGGTTGATGCCGAGGACCTCCATCGCGTCGATTTCCTCACGGATGGTTCGCGACCCCAGATCCGCACAGATCGCCGTCGAACCCGCCCCGGCCACGATCAACACCGTCACGATGGGCCCGATCTGCGTCACCGCGCCGAACGCCGCTCCTGCGCCTGACAGGTCAGCGGCACCCAACTCGCGAAGAAGAATGTTGAGGGTGAAGCTGACCAAAACGGTGAACGGAATGGCCACCAACAGCGTCGGCGCCATTGCCACGCGCGCGATGAACCAGCACTGGTCCAGGAACTCCCGCCACTGAAACGGTCGGCGGAACACGAACCGCACCGCATCGGCCGACATCGAGAACAGACCACCGACAGCCTGCATCGGACCCGCGAAGCTGCTCAACTTTGGCAGCCCAGGCGACCACCGCTCCGGCCCGCTACCCCGCGCCATAGGTGGCTCCTCCCACGATGGTCACTGCCGACACCCCCGCCGACCGAAAGACATTGTGCACCAAGTTGATCTGTGTCCCGCGCAGATCCCCCCGGCGACAGTCGTCCCGTCGGATTCGATGAGTTCTAGCCCCCCGCAGCCCCTCGGTGAATCCGACATCTTCATAGCCGATCACGCCGATGCCCGCGCAGGAACCGCTAATTTCGGGGGATAACCCCCCGTTGCGCGGCACCTGGGTGCCGATCGAAGTGACGTCGGGCATTTGGGCTGTGTCCCTGGCCTCTCTCGTAGTTAGGTGACGGCCCCGGCCGTCTTCAGTTCGATGATTCGGTCCCATTCCAATCCGAGTTCCAGCAAGACCTCGTCAGTTTGCTCCGCGAATCCGGGCGCCGGACCGGATTGGGGTGCACTGACGTCAAATTGCACCGGGTTCGCGACCAGTTCGAGTTCACCCGCGGTCACCAGGTACTCGTTGGCGCGGATCTGCGCGTCCTCGACCGCCTGCAGGGTGTCCTGCACCGGGGCCCACGGTCCGAGCAGCGTTGCAAACCTTTCGCTCCACTCGGGAAGAGTCCGCTTCTGCATCGCCTCGCTGAGGATCTCGTTGGCCGCCGCGGTGTTCTCCGCGATGGACTCAGCGGTTGCAAAGCGCGGATCGTCGGCGAGTTCGTCGAGATCCATGTGCTTGCAGACATCGGCCCAGAATTTCGTGGGCTGCATCATCACGAAGGAGATGTAGCGATCATCGGCAGTCGGATACAGCCCGACCAGCGGGTTGAAGGGCGAACCCTGTGTCCCGGGCGGGAACGCCTCCATGCGCTGGCCTAGGTGCTTAGTCAGTGCAACGGTGTGGCCGAGCGACCACAGACCGCTGCCCAGCAGCGAGACGTCCACCACCGACGGCTCGCCGGTGCGCTCGCGCTTGAGCAGCGCCGCGGCGATACCGCCCGCGAGGTTGGTGCCAGAGATGGTGTCGCCGTAGGCGGGCCCTGGCGGTCCGACCATGCCCGGTGTCCCCGGTGGCGTGATGGTGGCCGCGGTACCCGCCCGGCACCAGAACGCGGTCATGTCGTAGCCGCCCTTGACCGACTCCTCACCGCGCGGTCCCAGCGCACTACCTCTGGCGTAGATGATCTTCGGGTTGACGGCGCGGATGTCGTCGACGTCGATACCGAACTTCTGTCGATGCCCGGGCAGGAAGCTCGTCAAGAACACGTCGGCGCGCTTGGCCAGCTCCAGCAGCACCTCTTTGCCTTCGGGCACCGACATGTCCAAGCCGATGCTGCGCTTGCCGCGGTTGGCGTGCTCGATGTTGGGGTTGGGATCGCCCTCCACCCGCAGCAGGCCGGTCTGGCGCAGGCCGCGCTGCGGATCACCCGTCACCGCGTGCTCAACCTTGATGACGTCAGCGCCCCACTCGCGCAGCACGGCACCAGCCGACGGCACGAAGCCGTACATCGCGACCTCGAGGACTCGGATTCCATCAAGTGGACCACTCATGGCACTCTTTTCTTCGCGCAAGCGCTCATCAGCCACTCACCACCGTTGCGAACGTCTTCGACTCCAAGAACTCTTCGAGCCCCGCAGTGCCCATCTCGCGTCCGATGCCCGACTGCTTGTAGCCGCCGAACGGACTATCAGGGCTGAAATAGTTGCCCCCGTTGATGGAGAAGGTGCCCGTCCGGATGCGACGGGCCACCGCGAGCGCACGGTCCTGGCTGCCGAACACGGCACCCGAAAGCCCGTAGATCGAGTTGTTGGCGATCCGCACCGCGTCGTCATCATCGTCGTAGGCGATGACCGCGAGGACGGGCCCGAAGACCTCTTCCTGAGCGATCTCGCTGTCGGGATCCACGTTGGTCAGCAGCGTCGGGGTATAGAAGTAGCCCGGATCGACCTTTTCGCCTCCGGTGACCAGCGTGGCGCCCGCCTCGACGGCGCGTTTCACCATGCCGTCGACCTTGTCGCGTTGCTTGTCGCTGATCAGCGGCCCCATGTAGGTGCCCGCGTCGGCCGGGTCGCCGTACCGCACCAGCCCGAAGTTGTTCTTGATCATCTCAACGATCTCGTCGTGGTGGCTCCTCGGCACCAGGAGCCGCGATGTCAGCGCGCAGCCCTGTCCGGCGTGCGTGACCATGCTGAACGCCGAAAACAGTGCAGCGGTGCTGAAGTCGGCGTCGTCTAGGACGATCGCGGCCGACTTGCCGCCGAGTTCGAGAAACACCTTCTTCAGGGTGTCGCTCGCCGCTGACATGATCCGGCGGCCGGTCGGTGTCGATCCGGTGAAAGTGACCATGTCGACGTCGGGGCTCGTGGTCAGTGCGGCACCGACCTCGGGGTCGGCGCCGCTGAGCACATTCACGACACCGGCCGGAATGTCGGTGTGATTGGCGATCAACTCCCCCAGCGCCAGCGTGATCAGCGGGGTATCGGGCGCAGACTTCAGAACCACCGTGCAGCCGGCGGCAAGTGCCGGCGCGAGCTTGGCGAGCGCCAGCTGGTTGGGATAGTTGTAGGCGATGATCGCGGCGACGACGCCGCCCGCCTCCTTCTCCACCCAGCGGTGGTGCTGCATACCGCGGCTCTCGATGTTCCCAAGGTCCTCGGTCATCGGGTAAGTCTTCAGCAGGTCCGCGTAGTAGCGGACGATGGCGATCGGCTGATCCAGTTGAGCGCCCTGGCACAGCGCCTCGGTCGCCCCAACCTCGGCGATGGTCAGCGCGGCGAGCTCGTCGCGGTGATCGATCAGCGCCTGGTGGAACTGCTCGAGGCAACGGATACGCAACTCGGTGTTCGTCGACCAGTCGGTCTCGTCAAAGGCACGCCGCGCGGCAGCGACGGCCGCTTGGGCATCGCCGACGGTGGCATCCGGCGCGTGCCCGAGCACCTCGCCGGTGGCTGGGTTGAGGGTGGGAAACGTCCGCGACGTGTCGAGTAGCTGGCCGTCTATCAGCAGCCGCCGGTCGGCACCGCGCGTGGCCGTGTCGGTGGTCGGCCCGCCGCTCCCCCGGTCGCTGCGCTCCTGCCCCCCGGAACCACTCGAGATGGTCGTTTCCTGCATCTTCCTCCTCAGCGCGCAGCCCGGTGTGATGGAAACTTCATTCTCATCACCGGCGAATCATACATTCGTGACAAGAGAACTCAAGGAAAAGACCGGAACTGTCACTGCCTGCACTTAACGGTGCGACAATTGACATTGAAACGTCTCACCAGTGCGAATCTGACCTCTACCGTGTCTTGCGGGATTGCAGCGTACGAGAGTACGGTTCTCATAATCGGAAGGACGATTCTTGATGGATGAGCGGCAGGTGTGGAGTTGAAGAACGCTGTCGTGACCGGAGGCGGCTCCGGCATCGGCCAGGCTGTGGCGCACCGGTTGCGCGCCGACGGCATGAATGTCGCGATTCTGGACCTCAATCCATCGGACGTTGACCACTCGTATGTCGCCGACGTCACCGACCGCGCTCAGGTCGACGCCGCGCTCGACGCTGTGCGCGCCAAGCTCGGTCCGGTGACCGTTCTGGTCAACGCCGCGGGACTGGAGAAGTTCAAGCGGTTCACCGACGTCTCGTTCGACGAGTGGCAGCGGGTCGTCGACGTCAACCTCAACGGCGTCTTCCACTGCATTCAAGCGGTGCTGCCCGACATGATCGAGGCCGGCTGGGGACGCATCGTCAACATCTCCTCGTCCAGCACGCATTCCGGCCAGCCGTTCATGTCCCCCTATGTGGCGGCCAAGTCCGCGGTCAACGGCCTGACCAAGTCGCTCGCGCTGGAGTACGGCCCCAGCGGGATCACCGTGAACGCCGTGCCACCCGGATTCATCGACACCCCGATGCTGCGGAAGTCCGAGGAGCGCGGCTACCTCACCGTCCAACAGAGCATCGACTCGACGCCGGTGCGACGCATCGGCAGGCCCGAGGACATCGCCGCCGCCTGCGCGTTCCTGGCCTCCGAGGAGGCCGGCTACATCACCGGACAGATCCTGGGCGTCAACGGCGGCCGGAACACGTAACGCAGCACAGTCGAAAGACCGAATCAGTCAGATCGAAAGGACACCTCAGTGGGACGAGTACAGGGCAAGGTCGCATTCGTCACCGGTGCCGCGCGCGGACAGGGCCGCAGTCACGCGGTTCGGCTCGCCGAAGAAGGCGCCGACATCATCGCCGTTGACCGCTGTCAGGACTTCGCGACGGTCGGTTACCCCATGGCCGCACCCGAGGATTTGGAAGAGACAGCGCAGTTCGTCGAGAAGACGGGGCAGCGCGTCGTCACCGCACAGGTCGATGTGAGTGACGCGGCGCAGCTGAAGCACGCGCTGGAAGCCGGCATTTCGGAGCTGGGCGGACTCGACATCGTCGTCACGTCGGCCGGAATCGCCGGCATGAAGGGCTCGGGAGACATGGCGGCCTGGGTGGACGTCATGAACACCAACCTGATCGGCACGATGAACGCCATCCATTTGGCGCTTCCACACCTCAGGGAAGGTGCTTCGATCATCGCGACCGGGTCGACCGCGGCCCTGATGGACGTCAGCAAGAACGACAACCCAGGCAACGACCCTGGTGGTGCCGCCTACCTTCACTCAAAGCGCCTGCTGTCGCAGTATGTCCACAACCTCGCCACCGAGCTCGCGCCCCGAGGAATCCGAGCGAACGTCATTCATCCGACGAACTGCAACACGGCGATGCTGCAGAGCGAGCCGATGTACAGGTCGTTCCGTCCCGACCTCGAGCACCCGACGAAGGCAGACGCTGAACCCGTGTTCTACGTCCAACAGGCGATGAAGGTGCCCTGGATCGAACCCGAGGACATCAGCAACATGGTGTTGTTCCTGGCGTCGGACGAGGCACGCTACATCACTGGCACGCAGCAGCGCGTCGATGCCGGCGGCTTCCTGAAGTGGTACGACTACCACATTTAAGTGCGGCCACCATCTGAGAAGAGGACAACGTGAAGGTTTTCGTCGACTCGGGACGCTGCCAGGGCCACACACTGTGCTCGATGATCGCCCCGGATTCCTTTGAGCTCAGCGATATCGACGGCACCGCATCGCCGGTGAACGAAGTGGTGCCGCCCGATCAGGAGGACGTGGTGCGCGAAGCCGTGCAGTCCTGCCCCGAGCAAGCCATTTCGATCGAAGAGTGACACACCCAAAAGCGCAGGGAGACAAGCCTTGAGTGTCGACGACATACGCGCCGCCGACAACGAGCGGAAGAAGAATCGGTACCACTTCGACCGGCACACCCCGGAGTATCGGGTGCAGTTCGAGAAGATCACCGAGGAGATGCAGTCCAAGTGCCCGATGGCCTGGACCGACGTCTATGACGGACATTGGGTCGCTGCCGACAGCAAGCACGTATTCGAGTTGGCGCGGTGTCCAGTGGTGTCCAACGATCACGACATCAACGGAGAGCGCAACGGCTACCAGGGAATAACGATCCCGAAAGCGCAGCGGGCGACCGTGGTGCGCGGCGGCATCCTGGAGATGGACGAACCCGAGCACAGCACGTACCGCGGCGCGTTGAATCCCTACCTCTCCCCCGCTGCGATCAAGCGGTGGCAGCCCTTTGTCGACGAGATCACCAGGGCGGCACTCGACGAAAAGATCGAGTCCGGGCGCATCGACTTCGTCGACGACCTGGCCAACATCGTTCCGGCCGTGCTCACGCTGGCAATGATGGGCATCGAGCTGAAGAAGTGGCCGGTCTACAGCGAACCCGCGCACCTGTCGGTGTCCACCCCGGAGCACTCACCTGACGCGGCACGCGTCGCCGAGATGAACCGGCAGATGGGCATCGACATGATCACCACGATGATGGAGGTCAAAGAGAACCCGCGGCCCGGCCTGATTAATGCGCTGCTGCAGTTGCGGATTGACGGCGAGCCCGCCCCAGACCTCGAGATACTTGGCAATCTCGGGTTGATCATCGGCGGCGGATTCGACACAACCACCGCGCTCACCGCGCACTCATTGGAGTGGCTGTCGGAAAATCCCGATCAGCGGGAGCTGCTCAGTCGTGAGCGCGACACGCTGCTGAACCCGGCCACCGAGGAGTTCCTGCGGTTCTATACACCCGCCCCCGGAGACGGTCGTACCTTCGCCGATGATGTCGAGGTCGAAGGTACGAAATTCAGAGAAGGCGAGCGGCTCTGGATCTCGTGGGCCATGGCCAACCGCGACCCATCGGTCTTCGAGAAGCCCAACGAGCTCATCATGGACCGAAAGGGCAACCGCCACTTCAGCTTCGGTATTGGCGTGCACCGTTGCGTGGGCTCCAATGTCGCCCGCACGGTCTTCAAGTCGATGCTGACCGCGGTGCTCGACCGGATGCCCGACTACGTCTGCGACCCCGAGGGCACCGAACATTACGAGACCATCGGCGTCATCCAGGGGATGAAGCACCTGCCCGCGACCTTCACGCCGAGCAAGCCACTCGGTCCGGGACTCGATGAGACGCTGGAGAAACTTCAGCGGATATGCGACGAACAGCAACCCGCTCGGCCCATTACCGAACACAAGGAAGCCGTCGTCATCGACTGATCTGCGACCGGGATTCCCGGCGAGGTGGTTTGATGAGCACCGGCAAACGATTTGGGAGGACACGTTGAAATCCATCAAGGTCCTGACCGCGATGGCCGCCGCTGTCCTCATGGCGCTGGCGACGGTGGCCGCCCCTCCGGCGAAGGCATTCTGGCAACTCGGCAATTACGACCTGCTGACCAACAGGTACGACCGGGCATCGTGGTACTGGTTCGTCGCCCGTTGCAACCCCGTGCCGGCAACCGACTGCAGGTACATCAGCGCCGTGCCCCGATTGAAGTTCTACGCCTACTACACAGGAAACGCTTACCTGGTCAACGGCCAGTGGACCCTCAAGACCGAGGTCCCCGACGGTCTGCGCTGCCCCGGGTACAACCTGCCGACCCATGAGACCTATGTGTGGGACGACAACACTCTGGTGGGAACCATCAACTCGGCCTACGACGTGGGCTGCTTCAACGGCCCGCCCGGAAACCAGTTCTGGACGTTCGCGCTGCAACGCCTCTAGTCGTAGCGCTGCCGAATTCCATTGAAGCGAGCCCACATCTGCGCGACGCGCTCGGCGGGGCCGACGGTAACGGTATCCAGAGGCAGCGCGCCCGCGATTTCGTCGCGCTTGACGACGCGGGTACGCAGCTCTACCGGCTGACCGTCAAGCATGTGCCGATAGGTGACGTTGCCCCGCTCGAATCCCTGGGTGTCCATCCAATTGTGAACTCCTGGGTCATCGTGAGCCAGGACCAGACGCACCTTGCCATCACTGTCGACCCTGGACCGGCTCGGCGTGTAGCTCACGGGGCGGTAGAGGTAGTCCATGCTGTTGAAGAAGACGCCCATGTTCGTGAACATCCACAGTCCATCGTGCATATCGAACTCGATGACGAGGGCCTCATCCGCGGACAGCACCCAGTGCATATTCGTTGCCGCGCGACCTCGTTTCGCGTCTGAGTCGGTCTCAGCGGGAGGTGGGAACCGGTTGGGGTTCTCGCCGTCGACTCCGCCGTATTGGAAGGGAAACTCCGGCCAGTCGTCCATCAGACCCGTGACGAATCCGCCGGCCCAGTCCATCGCAGCGATCATCGTGGCGGCGGTGGGCGGCGGTTTGGGGGTGTCCATACCGACCCGCTCTATCCGCATCCGTGCTGGCCGTTCGTCCCACGAGTCGAAACCCTGGCGGATGAACAACTTTCGCGAGCCGCATGTGGTGGGCAGCCAGTTGGGACCACGCCGGTCTCCCCCGACGTAGATCTCGAAGCTGCCGTCTGGCTCGTAGGCGAGCTGGTGTCCGAAAAGGTTCGCCTCCGGCACATCACCGAACGGTTCGTGCAGGACACCCGGGCCGTCGGAGCGCGGGCCCTGGACGGTGATGTTGAGAAATCGCGCCGTTCCCCCTCGGCCGACGATGCGATACGTCGACTCACCGTCGATCCACGCCTGTTCATAGAGGAAGTCGGCGCAGTCGCCGCCGAGTTTGCGTGTCGGATTGCAGAAGGTGTGAATCACCGGATAACGAGTGTCCTTGGTTTCCAACCCCAGATCGAATGCCTGCCCGAGATTCTGGGTCAGGAACCTGAAGCCGTCGGCCCGCTGCAGATTCGAGGAGGCGTTGTAGTCCTTGAAAACCCTTTCGCCTGCCGCCTTCAACTGATCGCAGAACTGCGCCCACGCCGCATTCAGCGCGACATCGTCACTGCCGTCTCCAAGAGCCATCGGTATCCCCTATGCGCCGAGTCTTTCCAGCATCGCCGATAGCGTTTCGCAGCTCCGGCGCGTCGCTTCGAATCTGCCCTCCGCCTCGATTCGCGGACCGATCAACTCCAGATCGAAGCCGTGCTCGTACCCTCCCGAGAGGACCTGCCGGACGAACGACTCGATAGGGATCGTTCCGTCCCCGGGGACCGCACGGCCGGGCAGTGCCCGATCGCCGAGCACGTAATCGCTCAGCTGAATTTGGACGGTCCGCGGTAACGCACGTTCGACGAGGCCACCGAGGTCAGCCTCTGCCCAGCAGTGGAACAGGTCGATACAGACCCCGACTCCCGCCATCTCTGCCAATGTCAGCGTGTCGCGCAGGCTGTGGGCGAAATGGATGTCGGCGTAAAGTGCCGACGCGTTCTCGATCGCCAGTGCCACTCCGGCCTCTTGCGCTTCACGAACACACGGACCGATCGCGGCGCTGAAGCGTTCGGCTGCCTGCTCCCAGCCGAGTTCGCCGCGGCCCCCGGTGAGCATGTAGACGACACGCGCGCCGACGGCGGCAGCGGACTCGATGACGCGCGACAACGCGGCATCCGATTCAAAGAGGTGGTACACGGTGTCCACCGTGTACCCATCGCGCCCGATGAGTTGCGCCAGTCCTGGTTCGACGAGCTGGGAATCAATCAGGCTGAGCCGCGTGAGCCCGAGTTCGCGCCACGCGGAATGCTGCTCGGCCAACGGCATGCCGAGAAACGTCACACTGTGGACCGACAGCCGGCTGTGCATGACGTTCAGTCCCTCTTCTCGACCGCAACGCCGAAACGCTCACGGAACGGCCGGAATTCCTCGTGCAGCGCGTCCAGATCTTCACCGATGTCGGTGAGGAGCGTGGTCGAGTACCGGAACTTTCCGTGCCGGTCTCCGGGATTGTTCTCCAGATAGGCGCGCATCTGCGTTTGAGCCTCAGCGCTCAGTGTCCGGCCGCAGAAGTCGTAGTAGCGACGCAGTGTGCCAACGGGATCGGCGAGAAAGTCCGTGTAGCGCACGTGCAGGATGCGGGGATCGTCGACGAGCGGGTTGGTCATGGTGTTGGCGATGGAAGTACGCGTCAGCTCGAGATGCATTTTCGCCGCGGCCTGCAGGTCGACCGGGCCGACGATGCCCTCGAGGATGTCGGCCATCATCATCGTGCGCGATGCCGCGACCTGGACGGGGTCGCGGTGCAGCCACAGCAGGGTCGCGTCTGGATAGCAGTCGAAAAACGCTCGCAAGCGAAAGCCGTGAAATCCCTTCAGGACCCAATGCTTCGGCGGGCGCCCGAATTGGAACTGCTGCAGCATCGCCTTGTGGATTCGGTACTGCGCGGCATCATCAGTGGGCAGACCACCGACCACCGTCTGCATCGGGACCCGCCACCATGCCGTAGGCGTCATCACGCGGAAGTCGAAGGCCCAGGTCCGTTCGTCCTCCGGCAGTCCGTCGCCGAGCATGTCGTTGTAGGGGTGGCTGTGCAGCCATTTCGGCATCTTCGCGTTGATCTCGCGCCAGTCGGCGTCGGCGCGGGCGCGGCGAGGGTCGTCGTCACTGGTGCCCGGCGGCGGTGACGGATACATCACCTCCCAGAACCGAAGCGCCCGCGCATCGGGATCGACCGACATGAGGGCGTGCATGAGGGTGGTACCCGAGCGCGGCTCACCGGTCACGAACATGGGTCGCTCGATGACCTCGTCGGCGACCGGGTACCGGTTGCGATCCTCGACGAACTCCAGTCGTGACGTGAGCAGCCAATGACATACGTCCTCGGCCTGCCGCCTCCCGTCGGCGTCCATTCCGATGTCGTTCAAAAGGTCGACCGCTGTGGCGAATCGCTGCGGCAGCGTGGCGTCACCGTAAACCGACAGGCCGGTGCTGTCCTGCGCGCGGTTGAGCATGTCTTGCGCGTTCAGCGTGCCGCTCATCGGACATCTCCGCACAGGCGCATCAGCTCGTCCTCGACGTCACGAACATTCTCGGCGGACGCGGCGGAGTACGAGAGTCCGGCCATACCGCCATAATCCAGGATCTTGGGCACCCGGAGGCCCGCGTCGACATAGTTCTTGATCACCTGCGCGACCTGCTTCGGCGTGCCGTGCGGGACGACCGCGAGAATCGACTCGGGGTCGACGCGGTCGAGAAACTCGACGACCCGCTCGCGCGTCAGTGTCGCGGGATCGATGTCCTGATAGCCTCGCCAGTTCTCCCCCATTGGATGTTCGTAGCCGAGGCTGCGCAGCAAATCGGCCGACACCTGTAGCAGGAATGCCTTGACCAAAGGTGCTTCCAGGATCTCGGCGAGCGCCGCGTCATCGCGGCCGATCAGGCACACCTGGATGTAGCACGGCGTGATGGCCATCGGATCGCGGCCGGCCCGTTCGGCGGAAGCCCTTACGGTGGACAACTTTTGGGCGTAGTCCTCTGGATTCCACGCGCCGGTCGGCCACCACCCGTCTGCGTAGCGCCCCACGATCTCCAGCGTCCTGGGCCCGCTCGCCCCGATCCAGATCCGCGGGTTGACACCCTGATACGGCTCGGTGTCCAGCCGGGCATGGTGCAGGTGATAGAACTGCCCGTCGAAATCGACCGGGCCGTCGCTGTCCCAGAGCAACCGGATGACCTGCAGCGCTTCCTCGAAGCGGCTCACCGGTTTTGTGAAGTCGAACCCGTAGGGCACGGTGTTCTCGGTCTCGCCGCTGCCAAGACCGAGAACGAAGCGGCCCTTGGCGAGATGGTCGATGGTCAGCGCGCTCTGCGCGAGCAGCGCCGGATGACGTCGCACGGTGTCGATCACGCTGGTGACAAGTGGCACGTTCTCGGTCAGCACGGCCGCCGCCGCGGCGACCGCCATCGCGTCCAGGTGGCGGTGCGGCGACGGGGAAACTGTTGCCAGATCGGTGAATTCGGGTGTCCAGATCGAATCGGGCCAGAAGCTGACCATGTGATCCGGCAGCCAGATCGAGTGATAACGGCCGCTGTCGAGCTGTTCCAGCACCGACAGATCCAGCGGTAGCGTGGTCCGTAGGTAGGCGGCGGGCTGAACCCTCACAGCCAGCCGATCTCACGCAGGAACGGCTGCGTGTGGGCGATGCGGCCGGTCAGCGTCTTCGGATCACCCGTACACAGTACGAACGCCGTCTGGGTGATCAGCTCGATGTCCTCGGTATCGGTCTTGGCGAGGTCGAGCGCACCCGCACCCTCGGTGGCGACGGGGTTAGACGGTGCCGCGGCGTTGACGGCGATGCCATCGTCGTACAGTTCGGCCGCAAGGCTTTTCGTCAAGCGGTTCAGCGCGGCCTTCACGGTGCCATAGATCCCGAAGCCCGCCTCGCGATCGAACTCGGCGAAGGGCGGGCCGTCGGGCAGATCTCCGCCGACCGATGTCACGTTCAGCACCCAGCCCTGCCGCCGCTCACGCATGGCGGGAATGGCCAACTGGGTGAGGTGCAGCGGTGCCATCACGTGCATCTCCACCATCAGGCGCACGCGCTTGTCGGGGAACTCGTCGAGTGGACGTAGGAATGTGACGGCGGCGTTGTTGACGAGAATGTCCGGGGCGCCGATCTTCTCGACCACCTCGGCGAAGAGTCGTTCGCGGTCCTCGGATTTGGAGAGATCGGCCGCGACGGCGACCGCCGCACCGCCGGCTTGCTCGATCTCCGCCAGCGTTTGACTCAGGGACCCTTGATATTTCGGATCGGGTTCGGCGGTGCGCGCGGTGAGGGCGACCGTCGCGCCCTCGGCGGCCAGCCGCTTAGCTATGGCCTTGCCCAATCCGCGACTGGTCCCGGTCACCAGGGCGACCTTGCCGTCACACGTCATTGTGGACCTCCTAGGAGCGCGGAATGCCTGCCAGCTTGTCGGCGAACTTGGCCTCTGCGGCTGCCCGCAGCCGCAGCAGATGCTCGGACGGGAACGTGTCCGGCGCAGGTTTGACGTCCTTGAGCAGCAGCCGCGCCAACGTCACCTTATGCACCTCCGTCGGTCCGTCGGCGAGCCCGAGCACGAACGACTCCGTCATGTACTGCACGAACGGCATCTCGTGTGAGGTGCCCAGCGAGCCGTGCAATTGCAGCGCGCGCGCCGAGACGTCGTGCAGCACCTTCTGCATCATCGCCTTCACCGCCGAGATGTCGCCCCGCACCGCCTTGTAGTCGTTGTATTTGTCGATTTTCCAAGCGGTCTGGAGGGTCAGCAGCCGGTAGGCCTCGATCTCCATCCACGAATCGGCGATCATCTCCTGCACCATCTGCTTGTTGGCGAGCAGCTCCCCCTGCGTATAGCGCGAGACAGCACGCTCGGTCAGCATGTCGAAGATGCGCCGGACGAGACCGACCGTGCGCATGGCGTGATGGATGCGGCCGCCACCCAGTCGGGTCTGCGCCACCACGAACGCGCCGCCGCGAGGACCGAGCATGTGGTCGGCGGGGACCCGGACATTCTCGTATCGCACGTAGCCCTCGCGTCCCCCGCCGGGCGGTTGATAGCCGAGTCCGACGTCGCGCAGCACGTTGATACCGGGCGTGTCTCCGGGCACGACGAACATCGAATAGCGCTGGTAGGGTGCCGCATCGGGATCGGTCATCCCCATCACGATGATGAATGACGCCATCGACGCGAACGACGAGTACCACTTCTCACCGTTGATCACCCAGTGCTCGCCGTCCTGCACCGCGGTGGTGGTGAACACCTTCGGGTCGGCGCCGCCCTGCGGTTCGGTCATCGAGAAGCAGGAGATGATCCTGTTGTCCAACAGCGGCTCGAGATAGCGCTCCTTCAGTTCCGGTGTGCCGTAGTGCGCGAGGATCTCACTGTTACCGGAGTCGGGCGCCTGGGATCCGAACACGATCGGCGCGCATTCCGACCGGCCGAGAATCTCGTTGAGCAGCGCCAGTTTCACCTGGCCGTAGCCGGGTCCGCCGAGATGCGGTCCGAGGTGGGTCGCCCACAGTCCGCGTTCCTTGACGATCTCCTGTAGCGGCGGGATCAGCGCCTGCCGCACCGGGTCGTTGAGGTCGTGCGACTCCTTGACGATGTAGTCGATGGGTTCGCATTCCTCGCGGACGAACTCCTCGACCCAATTCAGTTGCTCCGCCCAATCGGGATCGGCCGAGAAGTCCCACGCCACTATCGATTACCGCCCTTCCGTAACGCGATCACTTCCGCCGCCGCGCCTCGGCTTCGTCCGTGGCGTGGCTGAGCACCTGGTTGCGATTCTCGAGTTCCAGTGCCGCACCGAGACCCGACGCGTCGGTATTGACCTGCAGCGCGCGCTTCGTCAGCTGCGTACCGAACGGCGGCAGATCTGCGATGGCCCGGGCGAGTTCGAGTGCCCGCGGCATCAGCTGTTCCGGCTCGACCACCTGGCTGACCAGGCCGCGTCGGTCGGCTTCCTCCGCCGGTACCGTCCGTCCCGTCATCATCCAGTCGGCGGCGACGCTCGTCCCCACGATCCGGGGCAGGTGGTAGCTCATGCCCATCTCGGCGCCGGACAGCCCGAGCAGGATCGCGCCGTTGCCGAACATCGCGGACGTCGAGCAGATTCGGATGTCAGATGCCAGGCACAGCGCGAAGCCGGCACCCACGCACGGACCGTTCACCGCCGCGATGACGGGTTGCGGCAGAGTCCGGATCGCTTGCGGCAGTGCGGCCATCGCTTCCTGGAACCGCAACCGGTCGATGGCGGGATCAGCGGCCTCCAGTGCCCGCGGCGAGAAGTTGCGCACGTCGATACCTGAACAGAATCCGCGGCCCTCCCCGGTCAGCACGACCGCATGAACCGACGCGTCGGAGCCGAGCGCGGCGAGAGTCTCGATCAGCTCGTCGCGCATCGTCTCGTTGATCGCGTTGAGCTGTTTGGGCCGGTTCAGTTGCAGCAGAACGACACCGGTATGCGGCCGGTCGACGATCAGCGTGTCGGTCACTGGTCTCAGCGCCGCGGCAGACCGAGTACCTGCTGCGCGATGATGTTGCGCTGGATCTCCGACGTGCCGCCTGCGATGGTGCCGCCGAAGCTGCGCGCATACCGCTCGAACCAGCTGACGAAGTAGTGGTCGAGGTTCATGTGTTCGTAGGGACCCGTCGTCGACGGGTGGGTGAGCCCATCGGCTCCCGCCGCGGTCAGCGCGTTCTCGAACGCCTGACGCTCGGCCTCAGAGCCGAGCAGCTTCAGGACCGATACCGACGCGGTGTCCATCTCCCCGCGTGCGGCGCGGGCCAGCGCAGCCGAACCCATGGCCCGAAGCGCCTGATAATCCATGATCGTCGTCGCGTACTGGTCGCGCTCGAGCTCGGTGCGCGGCCGGAAATCGGCGATCATGTTGTCGATGCGGTCGGCGAAGCCGAGCCACATCATGGTGCGTTCGTGGCCGAGTGAGCCGTTGGCCACCGCCCAGCCGCCGTTCAGCGGTCCGACGAGGTTTTCGGCGGGCACCCGCGCGTCGGTGAAGAAGACCTCGTTGAAGTCGAGGTTCTCCTCACCGCACATGTCCGCGAACGGCCGGCACACCACACCGGGAGTGTCGGTCGGGATGATCAGCACGCTGATGCCCTTGTGCTTGGGGGCATCTGGGTCCGTGCGGACGAACGTCAACAGGAAGTCGGCGTCGTGCGCGCCGGACGTCCACACTTTCTGGCCGTTGACGACGAAGTGGTCGCCGTCTTGGACGGCACGGGTACGTAGCGACGCCAGGTCCGATCCCGCGCTCGGCTCGCTCATGCCGAGGGACGCCGTCTTCTCGCCGCGCAACACCGGCACTGCCCAGCGATGCTTCTGCTCGTCGGATCCGAACGAAATCAGCGACGCCGCAATGATGTTCACGCCTTGCGGGTTGAAACTGTGGTAGATCCGGCGACGACACAACTCGTCGAGATGGACGAACTGCTGCACGACGTTGGCGTTGCGGCCACCGAACTCCGGCGGCTGTGAAGGCAGCAGCCAGCCGTTGTCGAACAGCAGTCGCTGCCAGTCGCGCGCCCACTGCGGCATGTGCGACACCGAACGCGGCCGCTCCTGGGTTACGGCGTCCGACGGCAGATGCTCGTCGAGGAATGCCGCGAACTCGGCTCGGAACTCCTCGACGTCGGAATCGAATGTCAATTGCATTAGGAGCTCCTGTATTCCGCCGCGATCACCGCACGATGCTCCGCGGCACCACCCAGCAGCAGTTCACCGGCCTTGGCACGCTTCAGCGCGAACTGCAGGTCGTTCTCCCATGTGAATCCCATGGCGCCGAACAGTTGCAGGCCGTGCCGGAAGACCAAGGCTTGCGCCTCTCCCGCCGATGCCTTGGCCATCGCCGCGGCAAGTCGCCGGCGCGGATCATCGGCTGCGATGGTCAGCGCAGCGAAATACGACAGTGCACGGGCACGTTCGGTGGCGACGTGCATGTCGACGGCCTTGTGCTGGACGGCCTGAAACGTTCCGATCGCCACGCCGAACTGCTGACGCTGCTTCACGTGTTCGAGCACCAGATCGAGAATGCGCTGGCAGGCGCCGACCGTCGTGATGGCCATCCCGGTGAGGGCCACGTGCCGGGCTTTCTCGGTGTCGACGCGGACGCGATCGGTGTCGGGGACGTGCGTGCCGGCGAAGGTGACCTCCGCGACGTGCAGCACCGGATCGAAGACGTCGCTACGCCGAGTGGCGGCCACCCCGGCGTCGACGACGAAGACTCCTGCCTCGGTGACCACCGCGAGCTTCTCGGCGCGGTCACCGTCGAGTACGTGATGCGCCGTACCGCTCAGGACCCAGCCGTCGGCGTCGCGATGAGCGGTCACCCCGCTGTACACCGCCGTGCCCGACTGCTGTGGGTCGAACCGGTCGCCCGCGAGCGGAGCGAACTGCGTCAGCGTCGCGAGGAACGGGGTCGGATCGGTGGCGCGGCCCAGCTCCTCGGCCACGATCGCCAGTTCGACCGCATTCTCCGGGTCGGTCAGCTCGGTCCAGCCGGCGTCGACGTAGGTCTGCCACAGCGGCATCGGATCGACACCGTTCTCGGCCACCCCACGCACTAGCGATGCCGGGCAAGCCTTGGTGACCGCGTCCCGCACGGTCTCCTGCCACAGCCGCTGATCGGCGTCGAACTCCAGTAACACGGGGCCTCCCGGGGACGTCTTGAGTTGGCACGAGAATAGCATTCTCCTTAGGTGCTGTAACCGTTCTCTGGATTCGACTACCTCGTTTCAGGCCCGGAGCGCCAAGCGACTGACCAGCGCACACCCTGACCTGCGAAGAAGTAAGCGATCCGCTGGAGAACACAATTCTTGCCTTTGAAGAACAAGCCTTTACTATGGCTTTATGTCCGGCGTCGACGCATGGCTCAGCCCTACATGCGTTGCGGTCGTCCGGATGGACATCGAAGGCTTGAGGTGATTGAGGCGTGACCACAGTTCCCGACGGGAGCCAGCCCGGTAGGACGCCGGTGATTGACGCCAGCGTTCACATCTTCAGCAAGTCGAACAAGGACCTGCGCAGCTTCATGCGCGAACCGTTCAAGAGCCGCGGATTTCCGGACTACGAGATGGACTGGTACGGCGCCCCCGGTGGCGAATACGCCCCGAAGACCGAGGGCGAACGCCGCTACCCCGGTTCGGACCCCGATTTCGTCGGACAGCAGCTGTTCCAAGAACGCGGCGTCGACGTCGCGATCCTGCACCCGATGACGCGCGGCAACATGCCCGACCGCCATCTGGGCACCGCGATCGCGTCGGCGCACAACGAGCTCATGGTGTCGCGCTGGCTCGAAGACAACCCCTACGCCGACCGCTTCCGCGGCACCATCCGGGTCAATCCCGACGACATCACCGGGGCACTGCGTGACATCGCGAAGTACGCCGACCACCCGCGCGTCGTGCAGATCGGCGTGCCGTTGCAGTCGCGCGAGCTATACGGCAAACCGCAATACTGGCCGCTGTGGGAAGCAGCCGCCGCGGCGAATCTTCCGGTCGCGGTGCACATCGAGGTCGGCGCGGGTGTCTCGTTCGCGCCGACGCCGAACGGAGTCCCGCGCACCTATGAGCACTACGTCAGCTTCATGGCGCTCAATTTTCTGTATCACCAGATGAACCTGATCGTGGAAGGGGTATTCGAAAGGATGCCCACGCTGAAGTTCGTCTGGGCCGACGGAGCAGGCGATCTGCTGACGCCCTTCATGTGGCGGATGGACTGCTTCGGCCGTCCGCACCTCGAGCAGACGCCGTGGGCACCCAAGATGCCCAGCGACTACCTCCCCGGCCACACCTACTTCATCCAAGGCGCGATGGACGGGCCCGGCGATGTCGAATTCGCCGGTGAGTGGTTGGACTTCACCGGTAAGGACGACATGGTGATGTACGGGTCGAGCTATCCGCACTGGCAGCTCAACGAGCTGTCGGTGCCGAGCTCGTACTCGGCCGAACAACGCGACAAGCTCTGCTGGCGAAACGCCGCGGAGCTCTACGGCATAGACGTCGGGGCCGGCGTCAGCGCACAGTAAGAGAAGACTTCGTAAGGGAGGCCATGATGACGGTCACTGTGAACGAACGAAAGCCCGCCGCCGAGCGCATCGCGGTGCGCTGCGTCGACTCCGACGTGCATCCGACGCCGAGAGCGGGCGAGCTGACGCAATACATCCCGGAGCCGTGGCGCAGCAAGTACTTCCTGACGCGCCGGATCGGGGACCAGATCTATTACGACGCGCCGGATTACGCACACGCGTATGCGATGCGCGTGGACACGTTCCCGTCAGACGGCAATTTCGCGGGCAGCGACCCCGATCTGGCGTTCAAGCAGCTGATCATGGAGGCCGGCGCCGACATTGCCATCCTGGAGCCGGCCGCGTACCCGGCGCGCTTTCCCGAGGTCAACCACGCGATGAGCTGCGCGCTGAACGACTGGCAGGCCAACCACTGGCTCGACAGCCACAACAACTGGCACGAGCGCTGGCGAGGTTCGATCTGCGCGGCAATCGAAGCCCCGGAGGACGGCGCTCGCGAGATCGAACGCTGGGCCGGACACCCGTACATGGGACAGATCCTGATCAAGGCCGAACCGCGCCCACCGTGGGGCGATCCCAAGTACAACCCGATCTGGGAAGCCGCCACCAAACACGACATCACCGTGAGTTGCCACCTGTCGCGCAGCCACCACGAGGAATTGCCTATTCCGCCGGTCGGATTCCCCAGTTACAACCACGATTTCATGGTCACGTACTCGCTGCTGGCCGCGAATCAAGTTATGAGCATGATCTTCGACGGACTGTTCGACCGCTTCCCGACACTGCGAATCGTGTTGGTGGAGCACGCATTCACGTGGATCCTGCCGCTGATGTGGCGGATGGACAAGATCTATGAAGCCCGCAAGTCGTGGGTGGACATCAAACGCAAGCCTTCCGAGTACGTCAAGGACCACATCAAGTTCACCACCCAGCCGCTGGATTACCCGGAGGACAAGACGGAGTTGACCCGCGCGTTCGAGTGGATGGAGTGCGAGAAGATCCTGCTGTTCAGCAGTGACTACCCGCACTGGACTTTCGACGATCCCCGCTGGCTGGTCAAGCACCTGCCTGAGCACGCCCGCGAGGCGGTGATGTTCCGCAACGGCATCGCGACATATCACCTGCCCGAGACGGTTCCGGCCCTCGAGGGCCAGGTGCGGGTGTTCTGAGTTGAGCGAAGAGGAGAAGACGCCCCGGCTCGCCCAGGGGCGCGAACACGTGGTCGCCACAGTCGACGAGATCCCGCCCGGTAAGCACAAACTCGTGCCCATCGGCCGTCACGGTGTCGGCGTCTACAACGTCAACGGCACGTTCTACGCCATCGCGAATTACTGCCCGCACGAGGGCGGTCCGCTGTGTTCGGGCCGCCCGCGCGGTCGCACGATCGTCGACGACGACGTTCCGGGCGACGCGGTCATGGTGCGCGACCTCGAATACATCTACTGCCCTTGGCACCAGTGGGGTTTCGAACTCGCCACGGGCACGACCGCGGTCAAACCCGAATGGAGCATCCGGACCTACCCCGTCCGGGTCGTCGGCAACGATGTGATGGTGCAGGCATGACAACAACGCAGTCCTCTGGCCTGCAGCTCAAACCAGGCGAAGAGACCTTTGAGTACAAGGGCGGTCGCATCGTCTACGAAATCCTCGGCGAGGACGGTGAATTCATCGCCCTGACACCGGGAGGCCGGTTCAGCAAGGACATCCCCGGCCTGCGTCCGCTTGCAGAGGCGTTGGCCGATGGCGGCTACCGCGTCCTGCTGTGGGACCGGCCGAACTGCGGCAAGTCGGACGTGCAGTTCTACGGCAAGAGCGAATCGCACATGCGGGCCGAGACCCTGCATGCGTTGATCACCGGACTCGACGTCGGGCCGTGCGTCATCGCGGGTGGTTCGGGTGGAGCGCGCGACTCCATGCTGACGACGATGCTCTACCCCGAGATCGTTCGAAAATTGGTGGTGTGGAACATCGTCGGCGGGGTCTACGGTTCGTTCGTGCTCGGTGGGCACTACGTCGTGCCGAGCATCCTCGCCGCCAAGGGCCTCGGGGTTGAAGGCCTGCTGCACGTGCCCGAGTGGAAGGAACGCATCGCCGAGAACCCGGACAACGAAGCACGCTTCCGCGCTCTCGACGTCGACGAGTTCCTCAAGCTGATGCGGCGCTGGCTCAACGCGTTTGTACCCAAGCCGGGCCAGACCATTCCGGGTGTCGAGGACGAGATGTTCGACAACATCACGATTCCGACGTTGATCATCCGTGGTGGGGAGAACGACTGGGACCACCCCAAGCGCACCTCGCTGGAGGTGAGCTGCCTGATCAAGGGCTCCACGTTGATCGACCCGCCGTGGCCCGAAGACGCTTGGGAACGCGCCGGTGAGAGATTCGCCGCCAGCGGTGGAAAGAACTTCTGCCTGTTCGATACGTGGGTGCAGGCCGCGCCCGCGATGCTGAAGTTCCTGGCGGACTGATGAGGCTAGACAGTGCGAATATGCACTTCGCAGTTCAGCGACGCCTCGAGTGCGGTGTGGACACGGCTCTCGGGTACGCGCTCGAGGTCGGACTTGCGCAGCGTCACATGGATCACGTCCCATCCGTCGTCACCGGCGACACGTTCAATGTCACCGGTGAGCCCAAGTCCGGCGAGCACGCCGTGCGCGTCGTCGTCGGTTCCTCGGCTGATGAACGTCAGCACACCGGGTACCGGTGTCGTGCCGAACGCCTTGGCGCACAAGCTCACAGCGATCCGTTGGAGTTCAGCGGCATCGTCACCCGCGATCAACAACTCGACCTCGCGTCGTTGCGGCGGAAGGCCGGCCAGGTTGTTATCCACCACCTCGGCGCCCGCCGCGCCGGCCGACTCGCGGAGACGTGCCATGCCATCGCTTAACTGTACGGGCGTGAGTTCGCCGGCCAGATCCACGCCAACGCGCACCACGGCAGTCCTCATGCCCGTCAGCCTATCCAGCGGGGAGGCGCCATGACCTCCACCGCAACCGAACTCACCGTCGCCGCGTGGCCGGAGGTTGCACCGCGACTCCTGCGCCCCGCCCAGGTGAAGGCCGAGGAGCTCGCCGATTACGCGCAGGCCGGCGGCTACCACCCGCTGGCCGACCCCGACGCGCTGCTGGAGCAGGTCGACCTGTCCGGACTGCTCGGGCGTGGCGGCGCCGCGTTCCCGCTGGGGACCAAGTTGCGCACAGTGCGCGACGCGGGACGCCGCGGCTTACAGACGGTCATCGTCGCGAACGGCGAGGAGGGTGAGCCGGCGTCGGTGAAAGACCGCTGGCTGCTGCGCAACCGGCCGCACCTCGTGCTCGACGGCCTGCGGCTGGCTGCGGCGATGATCAACGCGAGCCGAGCGTATGTTTATGTCTCCGACGAACAGTCGGCGATCGCGGTGAACAGTGCGATTTCCGAGCTCGATTCGCAGATGTTCGGCGCGACGGAGATCGCCGTGGTCACGGTCGAACCCGGGTACGTAGCGGGTGAGGAGACCGCCGCGGTGCGACGCATCAACGGCGGCCCCGCCAAGCCGACCGACAAGCCACCCCGGCCGTTCGAGGAGGGGGTGTCAGGGCTACCGACTACGGTCAGCAACGTCGAGACGCTCGCGAACCTACCCCACATCCACGAGCACGGCTCGCAGAGTTTCCGTGCGGTCGGCACACCCATGTCGCCCGGCACGTTCCTGGCGACCATCACCGGCGGCGGCCGGCCCGCCGCGCTGTACGAAATCCCGCACGGTGTAGCGGTTTCCGATCTCCTGGCATTCCACGGGGTGCCGAAGGACTCGGTGCGCGGCGTGCTTATGGGCGGCTACTTCGCCGGTTTGGTCAACACCGACATCCTCGACGCGACGCTCGACCACGAGACGATCCGCCGGCTCGGCAGCGGCCTCGGCTGTGGTGCGCTCTCGATCCTCACCGACGACTGCCCGGTCGCCGTTGCAGCGTCGGTGATGTCCTACTTCGATCGCGAGAACGCCGGTCAGTGCGGGTCGTGCTTCAACGGCACGGCGGCCATGGCCGCCGTCGTCTCCGCGCTGCGCGACGGGGCGGCGACCCAGGAGGATGTGACGCGCCTGGAACGCTGGTCGGTCGTGCTGCGCGGCCGCGGCGCGTGCGGCACGCTCGACGGCGCCACGAACGTCGCGGCGAGCCTGCTGCGACAGTTCCCGCAGCTGATCACCAGCCACCTCGCGAATGACTGCTCGTCCTGCCGCAACGGTGCTTTCACCTCCGTACGGCCCTATGAAGTGGAGGCGGTGGGACATGAGTGACGGCTTGCGGATTCGGCTCGATCGCACTCTCTGCGACGGCTTCGGCATCTGCGCCAAGCACGCGCCGGGATACTTCTCGCTCGACGACTGGGGGTACGCGTCGCTGATCGGCGATGGAACCGTCCCCGAGAAGGATCGGGACGCGGTGATGCGGGCGCTCCTCGACTGCCCTGTACACGCCATCATCTATATGGGTGAACATCGCCCGTCAAGCGACGGAGCCGCGCACCCCGACGTGCAAGAGTCGCCCGAGCCCGACCCGAAAACGAACGGCAACGAAGCAATTTCGGAGTTCGTCAGGTGACCAGACCACTGCCTGAGCTCAACGCCCAGAACGAGTTCTTCTGGACCGCGGGCGGCGACGGGGTCCTTCGCATCCAGGAATGCCAGGACTGTGACGCGTTGATCCATCCCCCGCAGCCGGTCTGCCGATACTGCCGCGGCCGCAACATGGGTGTCCGCGATGTCTCTGGACGCGCCACGCTTTCGGCATTCACCGTCAACCACAGATTCGGCTTTCCGGATCTGCCCCCGCCATATGTGGTGGCGCAGGTCGCCGTCGTCGAGGATCCGCGAGTTCGCCTGACCACCAATATCGTCGAGTGTGAACCCGACGAACTGGAGTTGGGGCAGGCGGTCGAGGTCACGTTCGACAAGATCGAAGATGTCTGGCTGCCGAATTTCCGCCCGACTGCGGACAAAGAGTCCGGCCCGCTGCCCGAAGACGAGATCGCACCAACGGATTTCGCACGGCACGTCAGCACGCCGCTGACCTCCACCAAGTTCGAAGAACACTCGGCGATCACCGGCATCGGCGCATCCCGGCTCGGCCGCCGCCTGATGGTGCCGCCGCTGTCGCTCACCATCGACGCGTGCGAGGCCGCCATCGCCGACGCCGGTTTGACGCTTGACGACATCGACGGGCTGTCGACCTACCCGGGACTGGACATCGCCGGTATGGGCGAGGGCGGCGTGACCGCGCTCGAAGGTGCGCTCGGCATCCGCCCGACATGGATCAACGGCGGGATGGACACCTTCGGCCCCGGTGGGTCCGTCATCGCAGCGATGATGGCCATCGCCACTGGTATGGCGCGCCATGTGCTGTGCTTCCGCACGCTGTGGGAGGCGACATTCCAGCAGCTGATGAAGGAGGGCAAGGCCAGCCCACCAGGCGGCGCGCGGACGTCCAGCTGGCAGATGCCGTTCGGTGCTACATCGGCGGCGCACGTGCTTGCGCTGAACGCGCAGAGGCACTTCCAGCGGTACGGCACGACGCGGGAGACGCTCGGCTGGATCGCGTTGAACCAGCGCGCCAATGCCGCACTGAATCCGACGGCGATCTACCGCGATCCGATGGCCATGGACGACTACCTGAACGCCCGACCGATCACGACCCCGTTCGGGCTCTACGACTGCGACGTCCCGTGCGACGGCGCCGTCGCGGTGATCGTGTCGGCCGTCGACGCCGCCAAGGACATGCCGCACAAGCCGGTACTGTTCGAGGCCGTGGGCACCCAGATCGTCGAGCGCACCGACTGGGACCAGACCACGATGACCCACGAACCTCAGGTGCTGGGTCAGGCCGCTCACCTGTGGACCCGAACATCGCTGCGGCCCAAGGACGTCGACGTCGCCGAGCTCTATGACGGCTTCTCGTTCAACTGCCTGTCGTGGCTTGAGGCGCTCGGCTTCTGCGGTATCGGCGAGGCCAAGGACTTCCTCGATGGCGGTAAGGCCATCGCCCGCGACGGGGTGATCCCGCTCAACACGCACGGCGGCCAGCTCTCGCACGGCCGCACCCACGGGATGGGGCTGATCCACGAGGCGGTCACCCAATTACGGGGCGACGGCGGCGAGCGGCAGGTCAAGGATGCCCGCGTCGCGGTGGTCAGTAGCGGCGGCCTCACCCCGAGCGGTGCGATCCTGATGCGGACAGAAGGGTGAGCGACGCGGGTGTCCGCGCCCGAGTCGTCTTCGTCGACGGCGTCCCCATGTCCGGCCTCATCGCGGCGGTCGACGAGCCCAAGGCCGTCGTCGTCGCGTTCCACGGAGGATCAAGCACCGCAGCGTATTTCGACTGCCCTGGACACCCGTCGCTGTCGCTGCTGCGGATGGGCGCCGACAACGGGTACACCATGGTGGCGCTGGACCGGCCTGGGTACGGTAGCTCCGCGCCGTATCCGGACGCCATGGAGCGGCCGGAACAACGCATCGCACTCGTCTACGGCGCGATCGACAAGATCCTCGGCGCCAACCCGCGGGGCACGGGCTTGTTTCTCGTCGGCCACTCCGCCGGTTGCGAGCTGGCGGTGCGCCTTGCCGTCGATGATCGAGCTGAGCGCGCGAACTTGATCGGTCTCGAGTTGGCAGGCACCGGTGTGCAATACGACGCGGCGATGGCCGAGATCATGAAATCGGCGACGGCGACGGGACGTCCGACCGGTCTGCGCGAGGTGCTTTGGCAGCCCGCGGAGCTGTATCCACCCGATGTCCTGTCCGGCATGACGAATTCGTCGACCGGCGCCCTCTACGAAGTGGGCATGACGAGGAGCTGGCCGCGGCAGGACTTCCCAGCGCTCGCACCGCACGTTCGGGTGCCGGTGCAGTTCAGCGCCGCCGAACACGAGCGGGTGTGGCGGTCGGATGCCGACGCCATGGCGCAGATCGCCGCCATGTTCACCTCGTCGCCGAGATTCGTGACCAACGAGCAACCGGACACCGGACACAACATGTCGCTGTCGCTCAACGCGGCCGCCTACCACAGCGCGGTGCTGTCGTTTGTCGGGGAATGCGTTGCCGCGCAGCAAAACACATCGGAAACTATGGAGGCGGGTTGATGCGCGTCGGATTCATCGGGTTGGGCAGTCAGGGCGGCCCAATGGCACGCCGGATCGTCGAAGGCGGATTTGAGACAACGCTGTGGGCGCGTAGGGCCGCGAGCCTCGAACCGTATGCCGACACCGGCGCGAAGACCGCGGGCTCACCCGCGGAGTTGGCCGCCGCCAGCGACCTGGTCTGCCTGTGCGTCGTCGGCGACGACGATGTCCGCGAGGTGCTCTACGGCGAGAACGGTGTGCTGGCGGGAATAGCCTCCGGCGGTGTGATCGCGATTCACAGCACCGTGCACCCCGATACATGTAAGGAGATCGCGGACAAGGCTGCCGCGCAGGGTGTTTCGGTTATCGACGCACCTGTGAGCGGCGGCGCGCCAGCCGTCGAAGAGGGCAAACTGCTCGTCATGGTCGGCGGGGAAGAAGGCGTCGCGGAACGCTGCCGCCCGGTGTTCGCCACGTACGCCGATCCGATCGTGTACCTCGGCCCCCTCGGGAGCGGCCAGGTCACCAAGATCCTGAACAATCTGCTCTTCACCGCGAACCTGGGCAGCGCGCTGAGCACCCTGGACCTTGGCGAGTCCCTCGGCATCCCCCGGGTGCGATTGGCCGAGGTGCTCAACGGCGGATCGGCTACCAGCAAGGCGCTCGGCAGCATAGCGATCTTCGGTGGAACCGTGGAAGGTCTCGCGCCGATCGCAGGTGCGTTGCTGCAGAAGGACGTTCGTCATGCGTCGACCATCGCCGCCACCGCGTCGGCACCCGAAGGTTCGGTCTTCACCGCGGCCGACACCGCCTTGGAATCGATGGAACATCCACGGTGACGCGCGTCGGATTCGTGGGGGCGGGCCGCATGGGCGGCCCGATGATCGCCCGTCTCGTCGAATCCGGCCACGACGTCCGCGCACTCGGTAGGACGGACGACAAGCGCAAGGGCGTGACTGCGCTCGGCGCGCAGGCCGCCGCCGGAATCCACGACATCGCAAGGGACGCCGACGTCCTCATCGTGTGCGTCTTCACCGACGAACAGGTCGCGCAAGTGTGCTCGCCCGGTGTGCTCGCGGCGATGTCGCCCGGCTCCGCACTCGTCGTGCACACGACCGGAAGCCCGCGCACGGTGCAGACCATCGCCGCACACTCCCCCGGCATCGATGTCCTCGACGCCCCGGTCAGCGGCGGCCCCCACAACATCGCCGCCGGTGCGCTCACGGTGTTCGTCGGCGGTCCCGACGATGCGGTCGCACGCGTCCGACCGGTGCTCGCCGCGTACGGTGACCCGATTCTGCACGTCGGCCCGCTCGGCGCGGGCCAGGCCGTGAAGCTGACCAACAACGCGTTGTTCGCCGCCCAGATCGGACTGTTGCGGGAGGCGGTCGCGCTCGGAGATCGCCTCGGCGTCAGTGAGGCGCAGCTACTGGAGGCGATCACGCACGGCAGTGGGGCGAGCCGGGTCGCCGGTTTCGTCGCCGCCGGCGGATCGGTCGATTCGTTCGTCGAACGGACCAGTGAGTTCATCGGCAAGGACGTCGAGGTCGTGCGCAAAATCGCCGCGGAACTGGGTGAGACGATCGGGCTTCTCGACGACGTCATCAACGCCGGAATTCAGCCATGAAACAGATGCGATTCCGCTGTCTCAGAGGCGTCCGGTGAGGCATACTATACGTTACACAAATCCAGCTTCGCGTAACGTGATGCAGTCGCTAGCCCCGCGGCGAAAGAGGAGACCATGACCAAGCCCAAATTGGTGTTCGACCCCGTTTCGCAGGAGTACTTCGACGATCCGTACGAGATCTACAAGCGCATGCGCGACGAAGCTCCGATCTACTACGACGAAGAGGGTGATTTCTACGCGCTGACCCGGCACGAAGACGTCGCCGCCGCACTCAAAGACACCGACGCGTTCTCGTCGTCCCGGGGCTGCGACCTGGCCATGGTGCGCAGGGAGGAGGGCCCGCAGAAGTCGATCATCTTCATGGACCCGCCCGAGCACCGTCATATGCGCAGCCTGTTGAACAAGGCGTTCACCCCGCGGGCGATCCAGTCGCAGCGCGAAACCGTCGACGAGCTCGTCAAGCATTACCTGTCCAAGGTCGACCCCGACAACTTCGACGTGGTGCAGGATTTCTCGGGTCCATTCCCCGTCGAGGTGATCACGCGGATGGCGGGGGTCCCCGAGGAGTTCCGCCAGCAGGTGCGCCACTGGATCGACATCAGCTTGGCGCGTGAACCCGGCCAGCTCGAGCTGTCTGAGAAGAACATGCAGGCCAATATCGACTCGGGTATCTACTACTACGGCCTGGTCCAGGATCGCCGCGAGAATCCGCAGGACGACATGATCAGCCGGCTGATCGCCGCGGAGATTCCCGGCGAGAACGGCGAGATGCGCAAACTCGACGACATCGAGATCACCGGCTTCTGCGCCCTTCTCGGAGGCGCCGGCGCAGAGACGGTCACCAAATTGGTCGGCAGCGCCGTCGTCGAGTTCGCGAAGCATCCCGAACAGTGGCAGCTGCTTCTCGACGACCGCAGCAGGGTTCACGACGCTGTCGAGGAACTCCTGCGCTATGTCGGCCCTGTGCAATACAACGTGCGCTACACGTTGAAGGAAGCGCACCTCCCGAGCGGGACGGTGCCCGCGCACAAGCCGGTGTTCATCATGAAGGCGGCGGCCAACCGCGACCCACGCGCCTACGACCGTGCCGACGAGTTCGACATCACCCGGGACCGGACCCAGTCGCCGCACATGGGCCTTGGTTACGGAATCCATAGCTGCCTCGGCGCGGCGCTGGCCCGCCTGGAAAGTGTGATCGCGCTCGAGCACCTGCTCGATTTCATGCCGCGTTACGAGGTCGACTGGGACGGGCTGCATCGGGTGACGATGCAGAACGTCGCCGGCTACCACAATGTTCCAGTGAAGGTGTTGAGGTGACGCAAAAGATCGAGGTGGACTTCGGCCTCTGTGAGAGCAACGGGGTGTGCATGGGCATCGACCCTGAAATCTTCGACCTGGACGATCAGGACTACTTACATGTCCTGCAGGACGAAGTGACACCCGAGAACGAAGACCACGTCAAGGAGGCCGTGCGGCAGTGCCCGCGCCAGGCGATCTTGATCAAAGACGAATGACCGCATCGAAGGTCGTCTTCGACCCGTTCTCCGACGAGTTCTTCAACGGGCCGTGGGAGATATACCGGCGCCTTCGCGAGGAGGCACCCGTCTACTACAACGAAGAGTACGACTTCTACGCGCTGTCGCGGCACGAGGACGTGGCAGCGGCGTACAAGGACTTCGAAACCTACTCCTCGGCATACGGTTTGGACCTGTCGACGGTGCGGTCGAACGAACCCATGATGGCGAAGATGATCATCGTCATGGATCCGCCCGAGCATCGGCAGATGCGGAGCCTGGTCAACAAGGTCTTCACGCCGCGGGCCATCGAGGCGTTACGGCCCATGGTGACCGAGACCATCGACGGCTACCTTTCGAAGAACGGCGGCGAGCGATTCGACGTCGTACAGGACTTCTCCGCCCTCTTCCCGGTTCAGGTGATCACGCAGATGCTCGGCGTGCCGGAGGAACACCGCCGGCAGGTCGGCGAGTGGGTGGATATCACCCTGCGTCGCGAACCCGGCCAGATCGACATGTCCGAGGAGGGCATGCAGGCGGTCGGTGAACTGATGGGGCTGTACTACAACATCATTCAGCAGCGCCGAGCCGAACCGCATGACGACATGTTCAGCAGGCTGATCGCCGCCGAGATCGAGCGCGAAGACGGTGAGAAGCAATCGCTCGACGACTTCGAGATCGCCGGTTTCGCGACACTGCTGGGTGGCGCAGGCGCGGAAACTGTCACCAAGCTGATCGGCAACGCCGCGGTGACGTTTACGCGCTTCCCCGACCAGTGGCAGAAGTTGCTCAACGACCGCAGCAAGGTTCCCGCCGCGGTCGAAGAGTTGCTGCGCTACGAGGCGCCGAACCAGTACAACGTGCGCCGATCGATGAAAGACGTTGAGCTGCATGGTGTCACGATCCCCGAAGGCAAACCCGTGTTCTTGCTGCTGGGTTCGGCGAATCGCGACCCCGAAGCGTTCACCGACGCCGACACCTTCGACATCGATCGCGACCGCACCGAGGCGCAGAACCTCGGCTTCGGATACGGCGTGCACAGCTGCCTCGGCGCGGCGTTGGCCCGGATGGAGAGTGCGATTGCGCTCGATCGGTTGCTCGACCGTATGCCGCGCTACGAGGTGCTCCTGGACGAGTGCAAGCGTGTGGCGGCGCAGAACGTCGCGGGATGGTCGCACGTCCCGGTTCGGGTTCTGAGCTGACGTCGATGCGATTCGTGTTCGTGCACGGCGGTTTTCATGCCGCCTGGTGTTGGGACCGCACGATCGCCGAGCTGGAAACACTCGGTCACGTCGGCGTTGCCGTCGACCTTCCCGGCCACGGCGCCCGCGTCAACGAGGAGTCGACGCTGGCCAACCGCCGTGACGCGATCGTCGCGGAACTGAACGCGGGCGATGTGCTCGTCGGGCACTCGGGTGGCGGATTCGACGCGACGCTGGCCGCCGATGCCGCTGCGGACCGTGTCAGCCACATCGTCTACCTGGCGGCGGCGTTACCGAGGGAGGGCCGCACCTATCCCGAGGCGATGGCGATGCGCGACGCTGGAGATCAGCTGGGCGACGGTTTCGACGCTGACGTCGGAGAGATGTTGGGCTACTTGAAGTTCGACGACGACGGTGCGATGTGGTTCGCCGACTTCGACGGTGCGTGGAAGTACTTCTACCACGACTGCGACGAAGCGACCGCGCGCTGGGCGTTCGAGCGTCTCGGCCCCGAACGCTTCGGCGATACCACGGTGACGCCGGTTTCGGTGCCGCACTTCTGGGCCGCCGATCTCCCCCGCAGCTTTATCCGCTGCCTGCAGGACCAATCGATGCCGCAGTGGCTGGCCGACACCGTCACACGCAGGCTCGGAGTCGAGCAGCTGACGATCGACACCTCACACTCGCCGTTCCTGAGCAGGCCGAAAGAGTTGGCGGAGTTACTCGTCCGCGCGACGACAACCAAGCCGACCGGCCCACTGGTACCGGACTGAGTTCCTTGTGCGAGCGTGCGTGTCTGCGGACGACACGCCGCGCCAAGAGCCAACTTTGCGCACTCTCGCGCGCGAGAAAAGATCAGAGGCCGTGCAGGATGACGCCATTGCACTCAGCCGCGGCCTGACGCAGTTTGGCGGCCTCCTGGTAGGCATCGGAGTAGTACCACTCCTTGGCGGCCTCTTCGGACTCGAACTCCAGTAGCACGGTCTGGGTGCCGTGCCATTGCCCCTCGATCACTTCGGCCTTCGAGTCGAACGACAGCAGCGTCGCACCTGCCATCGCTTGGCTCGCGAGCTTGCCGTACTCCGCCATCCCGGCCGGATCCTTGACGTCCTCGGTGATGAGGATGTACGCCTTGGGCATTCGATCTCCTTGCTTAGCCGTCGATTTCGGAAATGGCTTGTTCTGGACAGTTGGCTATGGCGTCCTTGGCCGCGCTCTCGAGTTCCGCGGGTACCTCGTCTGGATTCGCGACCGCCCAACCGTCGTCGGTCATCTCGAACACCTCGGGGCACAGCGTCAGGCACATGCCGTGGCCGGCACACTTGTCTTCGTCGACGCTGACCTTCATCGGACGTCGAACTCGATGTGCAGCTGCGTCAGCCCGCGCAGGATGTAAGTCGGGATGTACTGATAGTTGCGGTTGCTCGCCGGGCCGTGGTGCTTCTCGCTGATGCGAATGTCCGTGGTGCGATCGAGCAGCCGCTCGAGCCCGACGCGCGTTTCGGCGCGCGCCAGCGGTGCGCCGGGGCAGCTGTGGATGCCGCGGCCGAAGGCGAGGTGCTGACGAGCGTTCTTGCGGTCAGGGTCGAACGTGTCGGGATCCTCGAATCGGCGCGGGTCGCGGTTGGCGGCCCCGTTGATCACCATCAGCGTCTTGCCGGCGCCGATCTCTTGATCGCCGACGGTCACAGGGACCCGCGAGAGCCGGAAGTCGCCCTTGACCGGGCTCTCGATGCGCAGGCACTCCTCGATGAAATTGCCGAGCAGACTGCGGTCTTCACGAAGTCGGCGCTGGATGTCGGGCTGATCGCCCATCACCTTCAACGCCGTACTGAGCAGGCGCACTGTCGTTTCCTGCCCCGCCGAGAACACGTTGGTCGCTACCCGCACGACGTCGGCGACCTCGGGCATCGTGCCATCCGGGAAGGTCGCCGTCGCCAGCCCCGTCAACACGTCGTCGCGTGGCTCGGCGCGGCGGTCCTGCACGTAGGTAGCGAACACCTCGTAGAGATACTCCAACGGGGTCTTGTTCATCGTCTTGTCGGCATTGCCCACCGCGCTGCCATGGGTGCCGCGCGCGAGCCGCTCGAGGAGTTCGTCGCGGTCCTCCTCCGGCACGCCCAGCAGATCGGCGATCACGCGCAGCGTGAACGGGCCGGCGAAGCCCTTGATGAACTCACCTTCGCCCGGTGCGAGGAAGTCGTCGAGGATGTCGTCGGCGAGCGCCCACATCGCGTCCTCGTTCTCCTTGAGGCGCTTGGGCGTGATCAGCCGCATCAGCAGGGCACGGTGATTGGTGTGCGTCGGCGGATCCAGCGTCGGCAGCTGGTCACTGAACGGAATCTCATCGCGGTGCGCGACGATCAGGTCGGTGACATCGTCACCTTCGAGCGGCACCGGGAACCCGGGGAACGGCCCGGTCACCGATAGGCACGACGAGAAGGTCTCGGCGTCGTTGTAGACGTCGACGGCCTCCTGCCAGCCGGTCACCATCGTCACGCCGTAGTGGTCCTCACGGCTGACCGGGCACTTGTTGCGAAGTGCCTCGTAGAACGGGAACGGGTCATCCGTCAGTCGACTGTCCCTGAAGAAATCGACTGAGGTCAGATCCTCCGTCATGCGCTACTCCGTTTCACTGATCTCTGGCCACGAGAACGTGATTCTCATATGTGGCTATTAGATTTCCACAGTCGGACCGTCGGCGTCAACGAGGGAGCTGTGCACCCGCACAGCGTGTCCGTAAGGCTACTGGATCGGCTCGTCACCCAGCACCGTCGTTCGCAGCATTTCCCGAGGTGAATCCGGGTCGTACGGTGCCGCTCGGTGCAGGACGCCGTTGTTGTCCCAGATGACGGTGTCGCCGACAGACCATGTGTGGCGGTACACCAGATCGGGTTGGGTGGCCCGGTCGAGCAGGTCGGCGAGCAGCGCTCGGCCCTCATCGAGGTCCATTCCGACGATGTAGTCGGCCGAGGCGCCGAGCACCAGCGATTTACGGCCGGTGCGATGCGTCCACACCAGAGGATGTTCGTGCGTAGGACGACTCCGCCACCTAGCCACGAGCTCCGGCGAGGGGTCGGGGTGGACCCGTCGCTGCGACGCCTCCAGCGAGTGCACGACCCGCAGGGCACCGAAGCGCTGCTTC
Organism: Mycobacterium sp. NPDC051804; assembly: GCF_044452905.1. Classification (NCBI taxonomy): domain Bacteria; kingdom Bacillati; phylum Actinomycetota; class Actinomycetes; order Mycobacteriales; family Mycobacteriaceae; genus Mycobacterium; species Mycobacterium sp. NPDC051804. The sequence goes on from NZ_JBITCD010000007.1 coordinate 458,146, forward strand.
TCGTCGTCGCTGAATGCCTCGTAGGCGGCATACGAGTTCGCGAACTCCGTCTCGCCGCCGCGCTCGGCCACCTGCTTCGCCGACAGGACCGTCGCCTTCTGTGGGCACTCGTCGTTCAGCGGTGTGCAGCCGTCGATGTGCCAATCGAAGGTCGCACGCAGGTACGCCGCCGAGGCATTCTTGGACTTGTCCAAAGTCACCGGATAGATCCCCGCAACCGGATGGTGTCCGTCGGACGAGTGGTCGATATCGCCGAGCCGACGGCAGAACGCCACTTGGGCCTCTGGCGCCAATCCCAGCCCAGGAAACACCAGCACGCCGTTGTCTTCCAGCGCGTCGAGGATGGCTGTGCCGAGCGCACCATCTCCTGCCAGCGCATCGGCATCCAGGCCGGTCACCTCAGCACCGACAAAGTCGGTCAGCTTGTTGATCGTCAGCAGACTCATGCGTTTCGTCCTGTCCTCATGGCACCGGCGCCTTGACGCGGTTCATCACGGCATCGGCGGAGTCGGCGGGTTTCTGGGTACCAAAGACCTCCACGGCCATCGACACCATGATCATCGAATAGACGAGATGCAGCAGATTCAGTGCATCGTCGGGCACATCGTCGAGCGGAAACTTGTCGCAGTAGTCGATCGCCTCTTCGAAGCGGGGCGTGAAGGCATCGTAGAACTCCCGTATCTGCGGCATCGGAGTGGACAGCCGGGCGGCCCAGCGTTCCGGTTCAGTTGCCAGACACCACTTCTCGGCAAACGCCTCTAACTCCGCGAACGCGCTGGGTAGCCGGGTCATGTTCACACCCCCACCGGGCTGCGTTCAGCCTGGTACTCCTCGACCCAGTCGACCGCGACCTTGTGCAGGTGGCGGACGAGGATCTCCTGATCGCTCAGCGGAAACTCGTCGACGACGTCGTATTCGAGCGCCGCCTGGGTTCCTCCCAGCATGCCCGCATCCTGCAGCGCGAATTCCTTGAGCACCACCGAGGCGACCTCGTGTTCGATGCGCTCTCGGACGGTACGCGCGGGGTGAAAAGCGTTGTACGCCTCGAACTTGTGGGTGTTGTGCGACGTCGGCCAGTAGCGGTACAGCAGATACCAGCCGTGGTATATCAGGATTTCCAGGTTCGGGAAGATCTGGAAATTGGTGATGCCCCACGGCTCGATCCCGCCCGGATTCAGGCCCGCGGACTGGTGTGTCTCCGGGGTACGCCACGGACCCACAAGCCCGCTGCGCGTAACCCTTTCGACCGGATACATGAACTCCGGCGCCAGCAGCCAGCGTCGGGTGCCCGCGGTGGACACCAGTCGATGCGGACCGTCGATCTGGAAATGCCCGCACTCGAACGTCGCGTCGGGCTGACGCACCTCGGTGGGTACCTGCTGGCTGTGCAGCGACGGCACGTGGTAGTACTCCTGGAACGCATCGGCGAAGATCTTCCAGTTGCTGTTGTTGCGTGCCTCGAATTCGTAACGCTCTGTCATCATCTCGAACGGATAGTCGTCCAGTGCGGTGATCATGGGTCCGAGGAACTCGCGCAGCGTCCATCGCGGTTCGGGGTCGAAGTTGATGAAGATGAACCCGTTCCACACGTCGCAATGCACGGACTTCAACCCGTACTGCGCGTTGTCCAGATCGAAGAACTCACCAGGCTGCTGGACGAACGTCAGATCGCCCTTGAGGTCGTATCGCCAGCCGTGGTACTTGCAGGTGAACTGTCGGCAGGTGCCCTTGACCTCCTCATTGGGATAGTCGTTCCACACCAACTTGTTTCCGCGGTGGCGGCAGACGTTGTAGAACGCACGGATCTGCTGGTCCTTACCCCTGACGACGATCACCGACGTCCTGGCGGCGTCGATCTCCTTGGTGAGGTAACTCCCGACGCGCGGCAGTTCCTCGACCCGAGCCACGTTGAGCCAGGCGCGCTTGAAGACCGCCTCGCGTTCGAGTTCGTAGAACTCCGGTGAGATCGAGTCCCGGAACGAGATCGGCCCGGTGCCCAACCCTGGGTAATGTTCCGTCCAGCTGCCCTCGGCTGGCTTCGGCCACTTACCCATGCGAACCTCCCTGTCGTGGTGCAGAACTCGTGATCATCACATCACCGATCCACCGTTGACACCCAGCGTCTGGCCGGTGATGAAACCGGCCTCCTCGGAGCACAGGAAGCCGACCGCGGCGGCGATGTCATCACCGGTGCCCAGGTGGCCGAGCGGAACACTCGCCGCCATCTGCTCGTTCGAGGGCAGATGTCCGGCCGCCTGTCCCGCGTGCTGCATCGGCGTCTCGATCGCCGACGGTGGAATGTTGTTGACCGTGATGCCGGCTGGACCGTATTCCCGCGCAAGCGATCTGGTCAGGGACAGCAGCGCACCCTTGGACGCGGCGTAATGCGCCATGCCCGGCGATCCGCGCTGGGCGCTGGACGACGAGATCATCACAATGCGGCCCCACCCGGCATACAGCATGTCGGGGACCACGACCTGACAGCAGTGGAAGGTCCCGGTGAGGTTCACGTCGATGAGTCGCTGCCAGGCCTGCACGCTGATGTCGGTGAACGGTGCGAAGTCCACGGCGCCAGCGCTGGTGACCAGGACGTGCACCGGACCCAGTTCCGTCCGCACCTTCGCGAACGCTTCCTCGACGGCCCCGCGGTCGCTGACGTCGGCGGCCACGCCGAGCGCCGTCACCCCTTCGGCCCGCAGTTCCTCGGCGACCCGTTGCGCCGCTTCACCGTTGAGGTCGAGGACAGCCACCTTGTGCCCGCGCCTGCCGAGCTCGTGGCAGGTCGCTTCGCCCATGCCCGAGGCACCGCCGGTCACCACCGCGGTCCGTGTCATCGCACGCTCCTCATTCGTAGACCACGTGGACCGTGTGGCTGGTGGGCAGGGACTGACACGTCAGCACCCAGCCCTCGGCCACTTCGTCGTCGTCGAGTGCATCGTTGTTCAGCATCCGTGCGCTGCCGGTGACGATGCGCGCCATACACGTTCCGCACGAACCGGTCTCGCAGGACGACGGCGCCCGCAGACCCGACATCCGCGCGGTCTGCAGCAGAGTGTTGCCGGCCCGATAGTCGGCGGTGGTCCTCTTACCGTCCAGCTCGATGAGGACGGTCTCGGTCGAACTCTCGGCGATGTCCACGACGCCCGGGGGTACGGGATCGACCGAGAAGCGCTCGAGATGCAATCGCTGCGACGGGACACCGGACTCCAAGACGGCCGTCTCCACGGTGTCCATGAACGGACCCGGGCCGCAGATGTAATAGTCGGCCGCACCTGCGACCTCGATGAAGGATCGCACCGCTTCGGGAGTCACCACACCGCTGTCGTCGTCGATGTGATGTGCCACCAGCAGACGATCGGCGTGCTTCTCGGCGAGCCGGTCAAGGGCCTCGTCGAAGATCACGGAACCGCGGCTGCGGTTGGCATAGAACAGCCGGATGCGACGCGATGAGCCGCCCAGCGCCGTTCGGACGAGCGACATGATCGGAGTGATGCCGCTTCCGCCCGCGAACGCAACGATCTCGTCGGCGTTGTCGCGCAGGCAGAAGCGTCCCTCCGGCGGTGTCGCGTGGATCTCGACGCCTTCCGACGCGGCATCGTTGAGCCAGTTGGAAACGACGCCACCGGGATCGCGTTTGACGGTGATCCGCAGCTCGTCTTCCACCGGCGCCGACGACATCGAATAGCAGCGCCGCAGATCCTGGCCGTCGACTGTGACCCGCAGCGTCAGGAACTGGCCAGCCTGGTACTGGAAGCGCGCCGAGCAGTGGTCGGGCACATCCAGCACCAGGGAGACGGCATCGGATGTCTCGCGCACGACCCGCTTGACGCGTAACGGCGCGAATCCGTCGGCTCCGTTGTTGTCGCCCATCTCCCTCAATATATCAAGTACTTGTCATTAATCTCAAGTACTGAAGACTCCCCTACGGATCGATGTGGTCGTCGAACAGCTCGTGACCGGTGCCCTGTTCGACGACGCGGGCCAGCAGGTCACGAAGCGTCTGTTGTTCCGCCTTGCTCAGCACCCCGAACACCTTGTCGTGCGCGGCGATTGCGTCGTTGACGACCGCCTCGGCCACGTCGCGGCCCTGGTCGGTGAGGAACGCCTGCAAGATGCGGCCGTGTTGCGGGTCCTTCTTGCGCACAATGAGGCCGCGACGTTCCAGGGCGGTCAGCGCGAGCTGCACGCCTTGCGGGCTGATCAGCATGCGGCGGGCCAGATCGGCGCCGGACAGCCCCGGTTCATTCGACAACTGACGCAATACACCGATCTGCGCGGTGCTCACACCGTGGTCGCTCACCGCATCGTTGACCGTCGTCAAGGAGAAGTACCAGGCCTGCTTCAGCAGCCACAGGATGTTGTCGGTTTGTTCCACGCCCACTCCTCTCAGTGGCGCTTGTAGACGACGCCGTTTTTCATGACGAAACCGACGTCCATCGTGACGGCGATATCGCGCGACGGGTCGTCCGGTACGGCGACGATATCGGCGAGGTAGCCCGCCGCAAGCCGTCCCAACTCGCCGTCTGCCTCGATGAGTTCCGCGCTGGTGATGGTCGCCGCGCGCAAAGCCTGCATCGGCGTCATCCCCCGAGACACGAGCGCACACAGCTCTTTTGCGTTCTGCCCGTGTGGAATTGCGGGCGCGTCCGTACCGCAGGCGATACGGACGCCGGCCTCGATCGCCTTCGGCAGCATGGCCTGCGCCTGCGGGAAAACGACCTCGGCCTTCTTGCGGAGCTCCGGCGCGATGCGATCGACAGCCATGGCTTCGGTCAGGTAGGTGGTCGACACCAGGAACGTGCCGGTGTCGGCCATCAGCTTGATCGTGTCGTCGGTGGCGAGGAAGCCGTGCTCGATGCAGTCGATGCCCGCGCGGATACAGGCCCGGATCGCACTGTCCCCCACCGCATGTGCGGCGACCCGCACCCCCGCGCGATGCGCCTCGTCGGCGATGGCGGCGAACTCCTCGTCGGAGTACTGCTGTGCGCCCGGTGCGGTGCTGTGCGACATCACCCCACCGGAAGCCGAGACCTTGATCAACTTCGCCCCGTGCCGGACCTGATAGCGCACGCACGCCCGCACCTCGTCGACGCCGTTGGCGATGCCCTCCGCAACCGAGAGCGGCATGATGCCCGGGGCAAGGCGCTGGAACACCGTCGGGTCGAGGTGCCCGCCGTACGGCGTCACCGCATGTCCGGCCGGATAGATTCGGGGACCGACGTGCCAGCCCTGCTCGATCGCACGCTGCAGCGCGACGTCGAGCAGATAACCGCCCGTCTTGACCATCAACCCCAGGTTGCGCACCGTCGTGAAACCGGCCTCGAGTGTGGTGCGCGCGTTGACCGCCCCGCGCAGGGTGCGGTACGCGGGATCGTCCTGCACCCCGTGCATGGGGCTCGGCAGACCTTCGGGACCCCCGGGCCCGCCGATGAGCAGGTTGAGCTCCATGTCCATCAAACCCGGCAGCAGGGTGACATCGCCCAGATCGATGTCTTCGTCCGAATTCTGCTGCAGCTCAACGGGATTGACAGCGATGATGCGGTCGTCCTCCACAACGATCACCGCCGGTGAGCGCACCTCTCCCGCCTCGACATCGGCCCAGCGCGCCGCACGCAGGACCGTGACTCGGGGAGTCACGGCACCGGTTCTGACACGCAGTCCAGCGTGGTGGCCCCCGAGTCGGGCACCTTGGGCTGCTTCCAGCACTCGACCGGAAACGACGCCTGGATCATCGAGTACAGCAGGTGCATCAGGTTGAGCACGTCGTCCGGCATGTCGTCCAGTGGGAACTTGTCGCAGAAGACGATCGCCTCCTCGGCGCGCGGGGTGATCGCGTCGTAGAAGGCCTGTATCTCCTGCATCGAGCTGGCCAACCGTTTGGCGTAGCGTTCGGCCTCGGTGCCCAGGCACCAGTCCGAGAACTCCTCGAGATCGGCGAACTCGGGCGGCAGTTTGGACGTTGCAGTTGTCACCTCACACCCCCGCTGTCTTGCGCCGGTAATCCTCGACCCAAGCGGCGGTCTCGGTGTGGAGATGGCGGATGAGCACCTCCTGGTCGCAGAGGACGAAGTTGTCGAGCACGCGCGATTCGACCATCGTCTGCGTAGCCTCCAACGTGTTGGCGTCCTGCAGGCCGTACTCCTTGAAGGACACGGCGGCGAGCTCCTGGGCGATGCGCTCGCGGGGAGTTCGCGGCTGCGGGAAATACACCGTGCCTTCGAACACGTGGGTGTTATGCGAAGTCGGCCAATAGTGATAGGTCAGGTACCACCCCTGGCCCCAGAACAGGATGACGAAGTTGGGGAACAGCTGGAACGAGTCCAGGCCCCAGGGATCGCACTTCGCCGGGTTCAGACCCGCGGGCATCTCACCCAGATCCGGTTTGTCCCACGGCCCGAAAAGCCCGCTCTGACAGATGTCTTCGATCGGCTTGCGCATCTCGTCGGCCATCTCCCACGCCCGGATTCCCGAGGTACTCACCAATCGGTGCGGGCCCTCGATGCGGTAGTGGGGTGCCTCGAATCCCGCTTCCGCCGCCGCCTTGGAGTACGCCGTCGGCGACTGGTTCGCATGCAACACAGGCGCGTGATAGAACTCCTGGAACGCGTCCATGTAGAGCTTCCAGTTGGCCTTCACCTCGGAGCGGTAGTAGAACCGCGACGTCATCTTGTCGAACGGATAGCCCTCGAGGTCGGTGATCATAGGTCCGAGGAAATCGCGCAGCGACTGCTCTGGCGTCTCGGCGAAGTTGACGAAGATGAAGCCTTCCCACACGTCGCAGTGCACCGACACCAAGCCGTATCGGCTCTTGTCGAGGTCGAAGAACTCGCCCTCCTGCTGAACGAAGGTGAGGTTGCCGTCCAGGTCGTAGCGCCAGGCGTGGTACTTGCACGTGAACTGACGGCACACACCGCTGGTCTCCTCCAACGGCATGTCGTTCCACACCAACTTGTTGCCGCGGTGCCTGCAGATGTTGTGGTACGCCTTGACCTCCCCCTTCGTGGTACGCACCACGATGATCGAAGTATTGGCGACCTTGAGTTCCTTGGTGAAGTAGCTCCCTTTGCGTGGGATTTGTTCGACGCGACCGACGTTCAGCCAGGCGCGCTTGAACACGGCCTTGCGCTCGACTTCGTAGAACTCCGGATCCACCGAGTCCTCGTAGGACACGGGACCGGTTCCCAACTGCGGATAGTGCTCCGTCCAACTGCCTTCGGGGGGTTTCGGAAATCGCGCCATCACCTGTTCCTGTCGACTCGCGATCGCAGTGTGCGGCACGCGGGCTGAGCTGACGCGCCACGCACGCGAGGAGCATTTAGTACGGGCCTGCGAGGCTGACGCTATCTTTTCCTTTCGGTAATCGCAAGTAGTTGATACTGTGGACGACCATGGCCGAGATCGCCGTGGCTGAGCCAAACTTCGCCCAACCGTGGGCACCGCACCGAGCGCGCATCTACCTCGCCGTCGCGATATTCACCGCGGCGGTATTCCTCCTGATGACGATCGGCGTGAGCGTCGGAGCCATCCCCCCGTCCTTCACCGTCGACGTCATCGCGAACCTGCTCTTCGGCATCCCGGTGATCCTGCTGCCGTTCGTCATCCTCTGGGATGCTCCCGGCGAGAGGCGAACTCGGCTCGACAAGGCCGCCGAACTCACGTTGTTCTACCTGCCGTACACGGCGTTCAGCCAGATCGGGTACGAGCTGATGTTCCTGATCGGCCATCCGCTGGGAATGTGGACGCCGACCACCGATCCCGGCTGGAAATGGTTGTGGTGGCAGTACGGGTTGGCCGATACCCGCTACGTCAGCGGCAACCCGTGGATGTTCGCGCTGGAGGTCGTCGGCGTCACCACCGGCATCGTCGTCGTCATCATGTGGACGCGGCTCATCCGGCCGAGCCTGTCCGCCGAGTCGCGCATCCGGTGCCTGTGGGTGACATTCGCCGGCATCGCCGTGCTGATGAGCAGCACCGCGGTGTATTTCCTCGCCGAGGTGGGCGCCGGGTTCAACGACATCGGCCAGGGTTCATATGGGCTGTGGTTCAAGTTCATCGGCGAGAACATTCCGTTCATCGTCCTGCCGCCGCTGGTGCTGTACTCGATCCACTTGCAGATCGACTACCTGACCAGACGGGCGGGAACGCAAACTTCAGCTTCGCAGCACGTCACGGCAGCTTGATCGCCGACGTGTACATCTCGATGACCGGCCGATAGAGGTCGACGTCATCGAGTTCACTGCCGAGCACGACGGCGTCACTGGTGGCGACAAGCACTTGAGCGAAGGTCAACGGCGGGATCAGCAGGGTGCCGCCCAGCCGGTCCATGCCGTCGACGATGAACTTCGCCAGCGCCTCGACGACTTCTGATCTTTTTGCAGCCACCCGTTTCCGCGCCTCGGGGTTGCGCAGAAGGTACAGCGTGAACTCGTGGCCAAGGGCGGCGTGCTCGGCGCCACGGTCTCGGCTCAGCTTGCGCCACCGCTTTGCGATCTCGTCGAATTCCCGAGCCCCGACCCGTTTCGCAGAGGCCATCACCTCGGCGAAGTTGTCGAAATACCGACGCCAGTAGCGGTCGCTGACTGCCAGGAAAAGGTCTTCCTTCGTCGCGAAGTGCTTGTAGATGGCGCCTTTGGTGTAGCCAGCCGCGCGGGCGATGTCGTCGAGACTGGCTGGCGTGAAGCCCTTTTCGGCGAACACTTCCTCAGCGGCGTCGAGCAGCAACGCGCGGGTGTGTTCGACGCGTCGTTCCCGGGTCCACTGCTCGACCATGCCAAAAGTCTGCCACAGAATCTGAGAAACCTATTGGATACTCAGATACTCATTGGTATCTTTTCGGGATGTCGACGCCAAAGAAGCCAACCGTCACCGAGCCGATTAGTCGCGCGGCGGTCCTCGGCACAGAGACCCCGCGATCGTCGGCCTCGATCAAGATCTGGGCGACCGTAGGCGCCGTGTTCCTGACACTGACGCTGTATCTCTTCATCCGGTGGGTCAGCGGACCGTACTTCGAGACGGTGGCGAGCGGCCCGACCGAACCGCCGATGTACATGCAGATCCCGTTGATCGCGAACGCGGTCGTGCTGTGGATCGGCCTTCCAGTCGCGCTGTGGTTCTTCATAATTCGGCCCTGGGTGCGGGAACGACGCATCACGCTCGATGGCATGCTGCTGGTGTCGATGGGCCTGATGATGTTCCAGGATCCCATGCTCAACTACTACAGCACCTGGTGCACGTACAACGCGTGGCTGTTCAACCAGGGTTCCTGGGCACCGTACTTCCCCGGCTGGGTGGCACACGAGGAGCCGGGCCATACCGTGCCCGAACCGTTGCTGACCAACATCCCCGGCTACGCCTACGGCGTCCTGCTGCTCACCATCGTCGGATGCGCGCTCATGCGCAGGATCAAGCACCGCTGGCCCGGCATCAGCAATCTGCGGCTGGTCTTGGTCACGTATGCGGTCGCCATCGTCTTCGACTTCATCATGGAGGGTCTCATCCTCCTGCCGATCGGCTTCTACTCCTACCCCGGCGCCATCCAGTCGCTGTCGATCAACGCAGGCACCTACTACCAATATCCGATCTATGAAGGCTTCATGTGGGGTGGTGTCCAAACCGCATTGGTGTGCCTGCGGTTCTTCACCGACGACAAAGGCCGCACCCTCGTCGAACGCGGACTCGACGGCATCCGAGGCGGATTCGTCAAGCAGCAGTTCATCCGCTTCCTGGCGATCTTCGGCGGTGTCAGCGCATGCTTCTTTCTCTTCTACAACGTGCCCGCCACCTGGCTCGGGACGCAAGCTGATCCATGGCCCGAGGACGTGCAGAAGCGCTCCTATTTCAACCCTGGCATCTGCGGTGAGGGAACCGACCGACCGTGTCCGAATCCTGACCTGCCCCTGCCGACCCACCGCTCGGGTTTCATCAACCACGACGGTGAACTCGTGCTTCCGGAAGGTGTGGTGATCCCACCCGCGGTGCCGATCGAGGGCCGCTGACTTGGTGGCGAACAACATATCGGCAGTTGCCGAAAATCGTTCGGAGCCACCGTACTACCGGGCAGTCAGTGATGAGGCGGAAGTTTTCCGCGCGGCTGCCCGACGCGGTCTGCCGGTGCTGCTGAAAGGTCCCACCGGATGCGGCAAGACCCGCTTCGTGGAGGCGATGGCCCACAATTTGGGCCGCGATTTGATCACCGTGGCCGGCCACGAGGACATGACATCAGCGGATCTGGTGGGTCGCTTTCTGCTCAAGGGATCTGAAACCGTATGGGTGGATGGGCCGTTGACCCGCGCTGTACGTGAAGGCGCCATCTTTTATCTCGACGAAGTCGTCGAGGCCCGCCAGGACACCACGGTCGTCATTCATCCGCTGGCCGATCACCGCCGGGAGCTTCCGGTCGACCGGCTGGGCATCACTTTGCCTGCTGCGCAAGGGTTTCAGCTGGTGATTTCCTACAACCCCGGATATCAGAGCGTGCTGAAGAACCTCAAGGAGTCGACACGACAGCGATTCATCGCCCTCGAGCTCGACTTCCCGCCTGCTGACATCGAGACGGAAGTCGTTGCGCACGAGGCGGGTATCGACCCGGCGACGGCCCGCACCCTCGTCACGCTGGGCAATGCGATTCGCGGCCTTGACGGTTCCGGGCTGCGCGAGGTGTCGTCAACCCGCATGCTGATTCTCGCCGGTGAGCTGGCGGCAGAAGGACTGAGCCTGCGCCGAGCCGTGCAGGCGGCAATCGTCGAGGTTCTCTCCGATGACGCCCACGTCGAACAAGCGCTCGGCGAGCTCGTCGACGCAGTCTTGCCTCGGCCGTGACCACGGGTCCCGAGCGGTTCCGGCTGCTGGCGACATTCGTCGCCCACCGTCCGGTGGACGTCGCAGAAGCGCACCCCGGCGAGCCGTCATACACCAATGGCGAGGTCATCTTCGTATCGTCAGGTCGCCCTGCGGACGAACAGCGCCGCGAGGTAATGCTGCAGAGCGCCCTACTCGGCGGCGGAAGTCTCGATCCGCAGATGACAACGTCGCTTCGGGCGCGCCCGCGGGTAGCGCGGCGGTACCTGGCTCTGGAAGGCCGTCGGGTGCTCGGCGAACTCGTCGATCGAGTTCCACTCGCTGCGGCGCTGCAGCCTGAGTGTGGACCGACCACGAAAACCGCCGATGAGTCGCTTGTAAAAGCCAGGGGCCGAGCTGAAATCGCCGATCCGCCGGAGTGGTTCGGTGTCATCAGACCCTCCCGTCTGCGCGCGACGGCCGCGGTCCAAGACGGCGCAGCCCCCACCGACCGAGACCTGCGGACGCAGATCTATCAGCTCGAGACACCCGATGAGACGGACGACGACGATGATGACGACGGCCGGCCGTCCGAACAAAGCAAGATCCTCAAGCTGTTCGAAGCCCCTGTCTCGGCGGCGCAGTCGCTGGCCGATTACTTTCGCAAGATGCTCGGGTCCTCTCGATCGTCGGACAACGAGAATGCCGGCGGGCACCTTCAGGTTCGCGCGAGTCGACGGGCGCGCGCCGTCGGATCCAACGTGCGGCCCCTTCCGACGCGGATTCAGTTCACAGACGACGACTCGCCGGGTGCCACGGTGGGCGTAGCGGGTGCGCTGTATCCGGAATGGGACGTCCACGGGCAGCGGTACAAGCCCGACTGGTGTCGCGTCGTCGACTTCGATCTGACGGATGCGGTGGATGTTTCGGCCGGCGGCGTCGTGCACGATGAGGTGCTGCGGCGGCGCCTGTCTCGTATCGGCCTCGGCCCCAAAACGCTGCGTCGTCGTCCCGATGGCGACGAACTCGATCTCGAAGCGCTGATCGACCTGTTCGTCGATCTGCGCTCCGGTCACTCACCAGCCGAACACGTCTACTCGGACCGCCGCCAACTCGAGCGCAACCTAGGCGTACTCATCCTGCTCGACGCATCCGGGTCCGCCACCGACACCGATGCCGACGGACTGGCCGTCCACGAGCACCAGCGGCGGGCCGCCGCGACCATGGCCGCCACACTCGAGGAGCTCGGCGACCGCGTGGCCGTCTACGCATTCCGGTCTCACGGACGTCATGCTGTCCAGTTGCCTGCGATCAAGACCTTCGGTCAACGCTTCGGCGCCCTCGCCCGGGCCCGGCTGAATCAGGTTGAGCCGTCGGGCTATACGCGACTGGGCGCGGGCATCCGCGGGGCCGGCGAGATTCTCAAGATGCAGGCCGGTACCCCCAATCGACTCCTGGTCGTCCTCTCCGACGGGTATCCGTACGACGCCGGCTACGAAGGCCGCTACGCCGAGGCCGACGCCCGCAAAGCGCTTGAGGAGCTGCGCGCGGACGGCATTGCGTGCCTTTGCCTTTCCGTCGGCGCCGACATGGCCACCGACGCACTCGAGCGCGCCTTCGGCTCGGCCAGCCATGCCAGCGCGGCAACGCTTGCCGACCTGAGCCCGAAGATGGATGAGCTGTTCGGATCCGCGCTGGCGGAACTCGCCGCGCCGAGGCCTTAGCGGGCGGGCAGGCCGAGCACGCGCTGCGCGATGATGTTGCGCTGAATCTCCGAGGTGCCACCCGAAATGGTGCCGGCATAGCTACTGATGTACCGCGTGAACCAGCTGGCGGTGAAAAGCTCTGGACTGTAAGGGTTGTGACGCCCGGTCACTGTCGGACTGAGTAATCCGTCGACACCTGCACCGTCCAGCGCGTGCCGCAGCGCGGCCTGCTCGGCCTCGGAGCCGAGCAGTTTCAGCACCGACACACCGGGGATGTCGCGCTCACCGCGCGCGGCCTGTCCCAGCGCCGCCGAACCCAGCAGACGCAGCGCCTGGTAGTCCATCGCGATGGTCGCGAACCGATCTCGATTGACCTCTCCGACGGGCCGGTAATCCTCCAGCAGTTGTTCGAGCCGGTTGGCGAACGCCATCCACATCATGGTCCGCTCATGGCCCAATGATCCGTTGGCGACCTTCCAACCGCCGCCAAGAGGCCCGACAAGGTTCTCCGCCGGTACCCGCACGTCGGCGAAGAACACCTCGTTGAAGTCGACATCTTCGCGGCCGTACACCGACGCGAACGGGCGGCGCTCCACCCCGGGCGAATCGGTCGGGATGATCAGGGCACTGATGCCCTTGTGCTTCGGCGCGTCCTGATCGGTGCGCACAAAGGTCAGGATGACGTCCGCGTCGTGGGCACCGCTGGTCCACACCTTCTGCCCATTCACCACGAAGTGGTCGTCCACCATGTCGGCGCGGGTGCGCAACCCCGCCAGATCCGAGCCCGCACCCGGTTCGCTCATACCCAGCGATGCCGTCATCTCAGCGCGCAGGATGGGCACCGCCCACTCGCGCTTCTGGTCCTCGGTGCCGAAGGACAACAGCGACGCGGCGATGATGCCGACGCCCTGCGGGTTGAACGCGTGATAGATGCGGCGACGCGCGAGTTCCTCGCGGTGAACGAACTGTTCGAGGATGCCGGCATTGCGGCCGCCGAACTCGGGTGGATTGCCTGGCAGCAGCCAGCCGTGGTCGAACTGGAGACGCTGCCACCGGCGCGACCACTCCGGCACGTGCGACGTCGACCGGGACCGTTCGGTCTCGGCCTCAGCCTCAGGCGGCAGGTGCGCGTCCAGGAAGTCGATGAACTCCGCGCGGAACGCCTCGACGTCGGCATCGAAGGTGAGCTGCACGGGTCCACAGTATCAAGTACTTAACATTTGAGGCTTGGTGCGCTATGACTGAAGGGATGCTCGACGCGGAGAAGATCCTGATCACCGGCGCCACGGGGAAAATCGCGTTCCCGATCGCGCGGGCGCTGGCACAGCGCAACGAGGTCTGGGGTGCAGCCCGGCTGCGGGACCCGGCGGATCACGAGAAGCTGACGGCCGCGGGCATCATCCCGGTCGCGCTCGATATGAGCGTCGGCGACTTCTCCCCACTCCCCACCGATTTCACCTATGTGTTCCACGCGGCCGTCGACGCCGGCTCCGGCGACTGGGAACAGTGCGTCGACACGAACGCGCAGCACTCCGGCGACCTGCTCCACCACTGCCGCGCCGCAAAGGGTTTCGTCTTCTGCTCCACCGGATCGGTGTACGGCTATCAGGGGCAACGGCCACTGCGCGAATCAGATCCGCCCGGAGTGCCGCTGCGCCCGAACTACAGCTTCTCCAAGATCGCCGCCGAGGCCGTGTGCACCTGGGTGGCGAAGCAGTACGGCATACCGCTGACGATCATTCGCATCTGCTCGACGTACGGTCCCGAAGGCGGCGCGCCCGCCGACCGGCTCGACATGATGCTGGCGGGCAAACCGATTCGGCTGCACCCCGACAAACCCAACAACTACAACCCGATCTACGAGGACGACTACGTCGAGCTCGGCATCCGGGCGATGGAGGTCGCCACGACGCCGCCGGTCATCGTGAACTGGGCCGGTAGCGAAACCGTCAGCGCCGAGGACTACTGCACCTATCTAGGTGAGCTCGTCGGTGTCGAACCGGTCTTCACCTACTCCGCGGACGCGCACACACCGTTATGGCCCGACGTCACCTACATGCACGAGATCCTCGGTCCGACCAAAGTGCCTTGGCGGGACGGATTCCGGCGTATGGTCGCCGCCCGTCATCCCGAAATCGCCTTGCCCGAACACAATTCGACCAACCCCTGAGGACTTCCGATGCAGCTGCCCGGCACACCGTCCGATGAGATCGACGATGTCCTTGCCACCGGTCGTGGCGACATCACCACGTTGTTCGTCTCGATGGCGACGAAGCATCCCGACGGCGCTGACGCGGAGTATCTGCGCTGGCACACGCTCGACCACCGGCTCGAACAGCACCGGCTGTCCGCGGTGCGCGCCTCCCTGCGGCTGGTGTCGACGCCCGCGTGCCGTACCGCCCGCGCCGCGGGGACCGAACCGTACGACGCGATCGACCATGTCATGACGTACTTTTTCAGCGATCCCGGCGGCATGGCCGGCTTCCTGGCGTTGGCGAAAGCACTCATCGGCGGCAAAAGGAAGCTGCCGTTGCTGCCGCCCGTCGAACGCGGTCTCTATGACGTGCAGCGCAAGTCGGCCGCACCACGGGTCAAGGTGGGTGCTGACGTGCTGCCGTGGTGGCCGGTGAAGGGCGTGTACCTGCTGCTGGAACGTGGCGATGCGCCGACGGACTCCTTGCTCGCCGTCGACGGGGTCGCCGGCATCTGGTCGGCGGCGTCGTTGGATGTCGATGCCCGGTTGGCGAGTGCGCCAGCGGGGCAGACGATCACGTACTGCTTTCTCGATGACGACCCGCTCTCCACCGCGGAACGGCTGGCTCCGGAATTGACCGCGCGCTGGGGTGGGGGCTCTGTCGAACCGCTGCTGGCCGCGCCGTTCTACCCCGTCGTACCGCACGAATGGGATCGCTATGTGCCGTAGGAGGTTTTGATGCGGATCGGCCTGATGATCGGCTCGGACAAGGAGCGCGCACGTGCCGACCGGCTCACCGGGCTTCTTGACGACGGTAGGGCCGCCGAGCGCGACGGCTTCGCGTCGTTCTGGATTCCCCAGGTGCCCGGCTATCTCGACGCGATGACGGCGGTCGCGCTACTCGGGCAGGTCACCAACCGCATCGAAATCGGGACGGCGGTGGTGCCCATCCAGACTCGCCATCCGCTCATCATGGCGCAACAGGCCCTGACCACCCAGGTGGCGTGCTCGGGCCGCTTCACGCTGGGCCTAGGCCCGTCGCACCACTGGATCATCACCGACCAACTCGGATTGCCCTACGACAAGCCGGCCCTGCTGGTGCGCGACTACCTCGACGTACTGGACGCGGCGTTCGCAGGACCGGGCCCGATTGCGGTGGACAACAACAGCTTCCGTGTGCAGAGCCCGGTGGACGTCACCGAGGACTTGGAGATGCGTGTGCTCGTGGCCGCGCTCGGACCCACGATGCTGCGCATCGCAGGCGAACGCACCGGCGGCACCATCCTGTGGATGGCCGACGAACGGGCCATCGGCGATTACGTGGTTCCGCGCATCACGGAGGCGGCGAACGCGGCCGGGCGAACCGGAACCCGTATCGTGGCAGGGGTGCCCGTCGCGCTCTGCTCCAACAGTGAGACCGACAGCGCCCGCGAGTACGCGAGCGAGGTGCTCGGCCACGCCGACTTCTCCCCCAATTACGTTCGGCTGCTCGAGCACGGCGACGCCGAGGACGTCGGGGACACCATGGCCGCGGGCGACGAATCAACCGTTCTCGCGCGGCTGCGCAGCTACCGCGACGCCGGTGTCACCGATCTCGCCGTCCGGGTGGTTCCGCTCGGCGACGATGCTAGGAGCCGCAGCGAATCACGCCGCCGGACACAGGAATTCCTGGCGGCGCACATCGAGTCACTCGGGTCGTGACACCGCGGCGCGAACCGTCATCAGCGCGGCGGCGAGCCCCAGTGAGATGACCAGCGCGACGACGCCGGTCCATTCGGCCGCCAGCCACGCCAGCCCGCCCACCCAACCGAAAACGCTCGACCCGGTGTAGTAACTGATGGTGTAGAGCGCGCTTGCCTGAGCCCGCCCGCTGGATGCCTGCGCGCCGACCAGATGTGTGGCGACGGCGTGGCCGATGAACAGCCCCGTCGTCAAGACCACGACGCCGACGATGATGGCGGCCAACGGCTTCGCCAACGTGACCGCGGCACCGGCGGCGAGCAGGACGCCGGCGAGGGCGAGCACCACCGAGGATCCGACCCGGCCGGTGAGCCGTCCGGCCACCTGAGAACCGACCGTGCCGCCCAGATATGCGAGGAAGATCAGTGACACCACCGTGGGGTTCAGTGAGTACGGCGGCGCTTCCAGCCGGAACGGCAGGTAGTTGAACACCGCGATCATTCCCCCGACGAGGGTCCCGCCGATCCCGAAGAGCGCGAGCATGCGTGGATCGCGGAGATGCGCGAGCACCGTCCCTCGTGCGGGGCGCGGCCCGGATCGCGAGTCCCCTGCAGGCAGCAACGCGATCAGCGCCGCCATCAGGATCACGACCACTGCGCCCAGAACAGTGAGCGACAGCCGCCAGCCGAGATGCTCGGCCACCGGGGTCACGACGATGCGACCGCTCAATCCGCCCAAAGACGTTGCCGCGACATAGCTTCCCGCCATGCCCGCCGCTCTGGAGGGCTGCGATGTCTCGTGCAGCAGGGCGACGGCAAGCGCCGGGATTCCCCCCAGCGCGATGCCCTGCACCAGCCGTCCTGCCAGCAGCGCATCGAAGGACGTCAACCAGGGGACGGTCACCGCGGTGAGCGCGGCACCCGCGGCGGCCAGGCGCATCGCGGTCCTACGGCCGATCCGGTCGGACAGCCAGGCCCACGGCAACACCGACAGAGCCAGGCCGAACGTGGTGGCCGACACCAGAAGGGACACCCGCGAGGCATCGACCGCGGTTTCGTCGGCGATCTGCGTCAGCAGTCCCTGCGGGGCATACATCAGGGAAAACGCCGCCAACCCCGCACACCACAGCGCCGCGGACAACTGCCGCTCTGACGTAGACGCTGCGTGCGCGGCTATGGCTACCACACCGTCGAATGTAAGAACCGCTGACTCATATGTCTAATGCATATTTTTCATCTGCCGCATACATTTGAGTTATGAATGAGGACGCTGTGGCCGACGTCCTGCCGTACCTACGGGTTTTGGTGGCGCTCGGCGAGGTGGAGCACGTCACGACGGCCGCGGCGATGCTGGGCATGCCGCAACCGACCGTCAGCCGCATCATCCGTCGTCTTGAGGAGCGGCTGGATGTCCGATTGGTCGAGCCGGCGGGCCGCGGTGTCCGGCTGACGGACAGCGCTCGCGCATTCATTCCCTACGCCGAACGCGCTCTCGAATCGGTATCCGACGGGCTGGAGCGCCTGCGCTCACGCGACGAGTTGGCGCGTGCGACCGTGCGGATCGCGTTCCAGACGTCGCTCGGTGAGCGATTTGTGCCGGAGTTGATCAAGACGACGCGTGGGGCGCACCCCGGCATCAACTTCGTGCTCAGTCAGGGGGCTCGCCGCATGTGTCTCGACATGCTCGCCGAAGGTGAGACCGACATTGCCATGGTCTCCCGGCTCAAGCCGCCGCCTGACGGACTGGACACCATTCACCTGTTCGAGCAACCGCTGTGCATACTGACGTCGAAGGAGCACCGGTGGGCACACGAGAAGTCCTTGCGTATCCGGGATTTGGGTACCGAACCGATCATCACGCTCAAGCCCGAGTTCGGTCTGCGCGGTTACCTCGACGAGTTGTTCACCGCCGCGAACGTGTTACCCGCGATCGCATTCGAGGGCGACGACCTTCACACCATGCGCGGTCTGGTGGCCTCCGGCCTCGGCATAGCGATCGCACCACGCGAGTCGGTCGCACCGCGCGGATGCGTACAGATCCCGATCACCGATCGGGAGGCACGTCGCGACATGGGCGCCGCGGTGAAGCGCGATTCGGCCACCACACCCGCCGTCGACGTGGTGCTCGAGGTGCTCAGGAGTCGGGCGTATACGCACCCATGAACTCGACGGGTACGCCGCCCATCGTGCAGACGAACAAATCGACGCCCGGCATACCGGTGTCCAGCGGGGTGACGTCATCGGTGAACGATGTGGCCCGCTCGCGCGTGGCGTCGTACTCGTCGGTGAGAAACGACAGCGCGGCAAGTCCTTCCGGTGCGATGTCACGCAGGCTCGGCGGTACGTCGAGCACTTCGATGAGGCCGGCATCGCCGGAGCCCAGCATCGTCACGTCCGCACCGTCCGACGGGGGCCACCCGAGCGTCTTCTCCAGAATCTCCCCCGGCACGCGCATCTGGAATTGAACCTCCATGCCCACGACATCGGTCAGGAACGCCACGAAGGTCTGCGCCGAATGGCTGCGCATGACCACGTGATGCAGATGAGACGGCATGCCTAGGCACCCAGCATGACGAGGCCGCCGTCAACAGCGACGAGTTGTCCGGTCATGAAATGCGAACCCGCACTGCAGAAGAACACCAATGCCGGTCCGAGATCTTCGACCGGGTCGCCGAGCGCGCCGCCGAGCGGAATGGTCTTCTTGATCTCCTCGTCGATGAACTTCGCTGCCGCGGGTCCCAGGAATTCGCGCAACCGGTCAGCCCCCGGTGTCTGCACGGCCGGCGCCAGTGCGATCGCCGAGATCTTCTCGGCCGCCCACGCCTTGGCGATCGAGCGGGTCCAGGCCGACACCGCACCCTTGGTCGCGGCATAGACCGCCGAGATCGGGCTGCCCATCACCGCCTCCCCCGACCCGAAGTTGATGATGCGGCCGCCACCGCTACGGCGCATGACCGCATATGCGGCCTGGTTGGTGAAGATGGTCGCCTTGATGTTGGTGTCCATCAGGAAGTCGATGTCGTCGCCGGTGATCTGGCCGGGGATGCCCGCCTGCCACATACCCGCGGCGTGCAGCAGGACATCGAGACCGCCCATTTGCTCAGCGGCCGCGGCGACCATGGTGTCCACGGCGACGGCGTCGCGCACGTCGCACTGCAGCCAGGAGACGCCGTCGACGTCAAGCGGGGGCGTCGAGTGGTACGTCGCGATTACCTGCGCACCCGCACCGCTGAGCACTTTAACCGCGGCAGCGCCGATACCCGTCGCGCCACCGGTCACCAAAATTCGTCTGCCATCGAGGGAACCCGTCACCCTTAGATAGTTAGACAAACGTCAACTATATGCAAGCCCCAATATAGCTGTTACAGTGCGGCTGTGCCCAAGTCTGCCGTGGTCAGTGGTGCTGACAGTGGTCAGCGGCGAGCATCTTTTCAGCGTGCGCGGTCGCACGAAACCAAGCGCAGCCTGGTGCAGGCGGCCATGGCGCTGTGGCGCACGAACGGCTACGCCCAGACCACTGTCGCCGACATCTGCCGGGCCGCGGGTGTCTCTCGCGCACTGTTCTACTTCTATTTCCCCGCCAAAGAGGACGTCTTGTTCGAAGTCGGCCTGCTCTCGACACGGGCGGCGCAGAAGAAGGTCCACGCGATGCTCGAAACCGACTACGAGATCGAGACCGTGATCACCGAGGCGTTGCGCAGCCTCGAGCGGTCCATGGCCCGCAACCCGCGCGAGCTGATCGTCGAGACCATCCTCGAGGGGTACCGGCACGAGCACCGGATCCTGTCCGGCGACGAGCGCAGCGACACCGACGCCGACATGTTCGGCGAACTCTTCCTGAAAGCTCAAGCCGACGGCAAGCTCGCACCCCACGTCGACGTGCAGCACCTGTCGCACCTCGCCGGCATGCACGTCAGCGAGGGCGTACGCCATTGGGCCTCAGGAAGTTTCGGCGACCGCCCCTTCTCCGAAGTGGTCACGACCGACATCGCCGCGCTGATCGCCGGCGTCAACCTGAAGGCACGGCGATGAAGGCCACGGTGATCACCGGACCGGGTGAAACACAGGTGGTCGATGTTCCGAAGCCGACGGTCGGACCGAACGACCTGTTGATCAGGATGCGGGCCTGCGGAATCTGCGGATCCGACAGCCTGTACATCTCGATGGGCGGTCTCGGCAAGGAACACATGCCGCTGGGCCACGAGCCGGCGGGCGAAATCATCGAGATCGGCAGTGCGGTAGCTGGTTTCACGATTGGCGACCACGTCGTCGTCAACCCGATGGTCGCGCCCAGCGGAATCATCGGCAACGGTGGTGAATCCGGTGCGCTCGCTGAGTACCTGCTGATCGAGGACGCCGTCCGCGGTAAGAGTTTGGAAATCGTTCCTGACCACATCCCGTTCGAGGTGGCCGCGCTCAACGAACCCATGGCGGTCGCCCGCCACGGCGTCAACCGATGCGAACCGAAGGCGACGGACAAGGTCGTCATCTTCGGCGCGGGGCCAATCGGATTGGGCGCCACCATCGGATTCAAGTCTGCCGGTGTCGGCCACGTGGTGGTCGCCGACCTGATTCCCGCGCGACTGGAAAAGGCCCTCGCCGTGGGCGCCGACGCCGTCATCAACTCTGCCGAGGAGGACGTCGCCACACGACTCGTCGAACTGCACGGCGCCGGTGAGTCGATGTTTCCGGGCAAGGCGGGGACGGACATCTACTACGACGCCGCGGGTGCGCCGCCGGTGATCACCGCGGCACTGAGCGCCGCCAAGACGGGCGCGCGAGTGTGCGTCGTCGCGGTACACAAGGAACCCGTGCCCGTCGACTTCCTCAACGTCATGAGCAACGAGATCACCATTGTCGGATCGATCGGCTACCCGGACGAGATCTTCGAAGTCACCCGGGACATCATCGCGAACTGGGAGAAGTACGCGGTGATCGTCAGCCACACAATCCCGTTCGCCGAGGTCGACGAGGCGCTGCGGATGGCGTCCACCCCCGGCGCGGCCGACAAAGTCGTCGTGACGTTCAACTGAAAGGAGCCCGCAATGGCGTGGGATTTCGAGACCGACCCCGAGTACCAGAAGGTGCTGGACTGGGCCGACGAGTTCGTCCGCGAGGAGATCGAACCGCTCGACCTCGCGTTTCCGCACCTCCAGTTCACCCCGCTGGAAGGAAAACGGCGGGATGCGATCGACCCCTTGAAAGAAGAGGTCCGGCGGCGCGGCCTGTGGGCCACGCACCTCGGACCCGAGCTCGGCGGACAGGGTTACGGGCAACTGAAACTCGCGCTGCTCAACGAGATCCTCGGCCGCTCGCAGTGGGCGCCGATCGTTTTCGGCTGTCAGGCACCCGACACCGGCAATGCCGAGATCATCGCCCACTACGGCACCGACGAGCAGAAGCAGCAGTACCTGATGCCGCTGCTGAACGGTGAACTGTTCTCCTGCTACTCGATGACCGAACCGCACGCCGGCGCCGATCCCACTCTGTTCACGACGTCGGCGGTGCGCGACGGCGACGACTGGGTGATCAACGGTCACAAGTTCTTCTCCTCCAATGCCAGCACGGCGTCCTTCCTCATCGTGATGGTGGTGACGAATCCCGATGTCAGTGCGTATCAAGGTATGTCGATGTTCCTGGTGCCGACGGACACGCCCGGAGTGAACATCGTCCGCAATCTCGGTTTATACGGCGAACCCGAAGGCCAGGGCTCGCACGCGTTGATCCACTACGACAACGTCCGGGTGCCCGCCGAGGCACTGCTGGGCGGTGAGGGGCAGGCGTTCGTCATCGCGCAGACCCGGCTCGGTGGCGGACGCATCCACCACGCGATGCGGACCATCGGCATGTCGCAGCGGGCGCTGGACATGATGTGCGAACGCGCGCTGAGCCGCGAAACGCAGGGCAGCCGACTTTCGGACAAACAGTTCGTTCAGGGCTACATCGCCGACTCGTACGCGCAGCTGTTGCAGTTCCGGTTGATGGTGCTCTACACGGCATGGGAGATCGACAAGTACAACGACTACAAGAAGGTACGCAAGGACATCGCCGCGGTGAAGGTCGCGATGCCGACGGTGCTGCACGACATCGCCTGGCGGGCAATGCAGGTCCACGGCGCACTCGGTGTGACGAACGAGATGCCGTTCCTCGCGATGGTCACCGGAGCCGCCGTGATGGGGCTCGCCGACGGTCCCACCGAGGTGCACAAGACGACGGTGGCCAAGCAGGTGCTGCGCAACTACAAGCCGACCGAGGACACCTGGCCCACCGAATGGGAACCGCGCAAACGCGAAGCGGCACGGGCGAAGTACGCCGACTTCCTCGAGAATGAGGTGGGGAATCTGTGACCGAGGAGAAGATCGACACCGCGCGGCTCACCGACTGGATGGACGGAGCGGAGCTGCCCGGCAAGGGCGAGCCCTTGCAAGCCGACTTCCTCTCCGGCGGTACGCAGAACGTCATCTATAAGGTCACCCGCGGCGAGCACGTATGCGTCCTGCGCATGCCTCCCGCGGGCGCCCCACCCGACCGGGACAAGGGCATTCTGCGGGAGTGGCGGATCATCGAGGCGCTCGACGGCACCGAGGTACCGCACACCGCGGCGGTCGGCGTTTGTCCCGATGCCTCGGTGCTCGGCAGGCCCTTCTACCTGATGGGGTTCGTCGACGGCTGGTCGCCGATGGACCAGCACGGTAAGTGGCCGGAACCGTTCAACAGCGACATGGATGCACGTCCGGCTTTGTCGTACCAGCTGGCCGAGGGTATCGCGCTGTTGTCGAAGGTCGACTGGAAGGCGAAGGGGCTGCAAGATCTTGGCCGTCCGGACGGGTTCCACGAGCGCCAGGTCGACCGGTGGACCGCGTTCTTCGAACGGATCAAAGGCCGCGAGATCGACGGCCTCGACGCCGCGACCCAATGGCTGCGCACCCACCGCCCGCTGGACTTCATCCCCGGCCTCATGCACGGCGACTACCAGTTCGCCAACGTGATGTACCGGCACGGCGCCCCGGCGCAGATGGCCGCGATCGTCGACTGGGAGATGGGCACGGTCGGAGATCCGAAGCTCGACCTCGGTTGGATGGTTCAGAGCTGGCCCGAGGACACCGACGAACCGTCGGCGATGAGTTACGTCGACATGCGCGGAATGCCTTCTCGCACCGCTGTGATCGAGCACTACGCGAAGGTGTCCGGGCGTCAGGTCGACGACCTCGACTACTACCTGGTGCTGGCCAAGTGGAAGCTCGCGATCGTTCTGGAACAGGGTTTCCAGCGCGCAGGCGACAACGAGAAACTGCTCGCTTACGGACCGGTGATCACCTCGTTGATGCGTTCGGCGGCCGACCTCGCGGAATCCAGCGACTACCAGTGAGGGCCGCGGTCTGCCCGCAGTACGGACCGCCGGACGTGGTGCGCATCGACGACCAGCCGTCTCCCACCGTCGGAGCGGGACAGGTTCGCGTTCGCGTCGCGGCTGCCGCGGTCAACTTTCCCGACGTGCTGTTGATCGCCGGCCAATACCAGGTCACCGTGCCGGTCCCGTTCATCCCAGGCAGCGAGTTCTCGGGCGTCGTCATCGAAACCGGCTCTGACGTCGACGATTTCGCGGCCGGTGACCGGGTCACCGGCACCGGGATGTTCGGGGCATTCGCCGAGGAGGTCGCCGTCGACCCGGCCGGGCTCGCCCGCATCCCCGACGATGTCGACGATCAGACGGCCGCAGCGTTCGGCGTGGCCTACCGCACCGCCTATCACACGCTGCGCTCGGTGGCGCGTGTGCAATCCGGTGACGAGGTGGTGGTGCTCGGCGCGGGCGGTGGCGTGGGACTGGCGGCAGTTCAGCTCGCCGTGCAACTCGGCGCCTCGGTCACCGCGGTCGCGTCGTCGGACGAAAAGCTCGACGCCGCAGCCTCGTACGGGGCGCGACATCTGATCAACCATCGTTCGGGGCCGTTGCGAGATGCGCTGCGCGCGGTTCTGCCCGGCGGCGCCAACGCGGTGGTCGATCCGGTCGGTGGTGATTTGTCTGAGCCGGCGCTGCGCTCACTGCGGCGCGGCGGCCGGTTCGTCACCGTGGGCTTCGCCTCCGGCGACATTCCCCGCATCCCGCTGAATCTGGTGCTGGTGAAGGGTATTCACGTCCTGGGCTTCCAGTTCCAGGACGTGCCCCCCGACGAGTTCACGCGCAACGAGGACGAGCTATGCGCACTTCTGGTCAGTGGCGCGGTACGCCCGCACGTGGGGGCGGTCTATCCGCTATCCCAGACGGTTCGGGCACTTGAGCACGTCGCCGACGGCCGCGCGATCGGAAAGATCCTGATCGACCTCACCTGATTTGTGCGATTTGTGTGCGTTTAGGAGCGCTCACCGCTCCCGAACGCACACAAATCGCTAGCTGGCGGGGACCAGGTCCGCGGCGACGGAGGCCATCATTCCGCAGCGGAACGTCTCACTCGGAGCGACGGCGTCGGCACCCGGATCATTGGCTGCCGCGAGGGCGCGGGACTTGAAAGCCCTTGCCGCAGCACTCAAGTGGTGCTGTGCAGAGTCGACGCTGTCGTCCAGCTCGGCGGGCAGGCTCTCGCCCCACAACGTCACCTCGGTGGCACCCTGCTCGAGTGCGTTGCGCACATGCTGGAGCACACGGGGATCGCGATCGAAGAGATCGGCGGCAACGGCGACAGTCTGCGGGTGGGGCCGGTCTTCCCACTCCTCGAGCACTGCCTGCAGATCGAGAGTCTGCGCGCCGAGGATGTGCAACGGCCGTAGATCGTCCTGGCTGCCGACGAGAACGGTGACGTCCCACCCGGCCATCACGCGGTCGTAGATCCAGCCGCCGGCGCAGCGCACCGCGTCGAGGGCGGTCGGGGCGACGACGTCGAGCCGGTACCTCACATCGAGCTCCTCGGCGACAAGTCGCGACCGAGCGACTCCGCGTACCCCTTGAACACCCCGGCCAGCGGGATTGAGGGATCGAGTAGCCATAGCGTCTCCATTCCATTGATAAACGCGAGTATCTCGACGGCTTTGTTCATTGGGTCGAAATCCGGGCGGTACCGACCGTCGCTCTGGCCTCGCTTGATGAGGTCGATGATGATGTTCACCGCTTCGCGGTAGCGGTGATGCAGCCGGTCGTGCAGCGGAGCGTCGGGTGCGATGTTCTCGACCAGCAAGACCGTGAACGTCCCGACCAGCTCTGGCGCGCGGTCGAATCGCTCGGGCACGCGACTGAGTTCGGTGACGAGATCGCCGGAACGGTAATCCGCGTGAATCTCATCGTCGGCGTCACGCGCGTCGAGAACGGCGTTGAGCAATTGCTCCTTCGATTCGAAATGGTGCAAGAGCCCCGCGGGGGTGACCCCGGCGTCCTTGGCGATCTGCGCCAGCGAGGTGTTTCGCCAGCCGTTGCGCGCCAGCAGCCGCTCAGCCACAGCAAGTATCCGCTGCCTGCGATCCTCGCCTTTGGCGAGGAGGCTCGCATAGGGCCGTGGGGCTGTCACGGGGCTCCTTCGTTGAACCAACCTAGTGAACACACAGTAGGTAGGTTTGGCGGCTGTGACAAGGGTCTCACCAAAAATTGATCTAGATTCCGATGAAGTGCCAGGTCACGGCTCTCCCGGCAGCTCGGCTATGCCGTCGGCACGAACTCGATGTGCAGCTCGGTCAGCCCGCGCAGCAGGAACGTCGGGTCGTAGGCGTAGCGCCGAGAGCCGGCGGGTCCGTGCGCGTCCTCGCTGATCGTGATGTCACGCATGCGCTCGAGCATCCGGCGAACCGTGATTTGACCCTCGACACGGGCCAGCGGCGCACCGGCACAACTATGGATCCCGCGGCCGAACGCGATGTGCTCGCGCACGTTCTTCCGGTCCGGCCGGAATTCGTGCGGATTCTCGAACTTGTTCGGGTCCCGATTGGCCGCGCCGAGGCACAACATCACGATCGTGCCTGCCTTCAATTCCATACCGCCGAGCGTCGTGGTCGTGCGGACCAGCCGGAAGTCCACCTTCGTCGGCGAGTTCATCCGCAGGGCTTCCTCGATGAACGCGGGAACACGCGCCGGGTTGTCGCGCAGTGTCTGCTGATACTCCGGCCGCTCGCCGAGCGTCTGCACTGCGGAGCTGAGCAGTTTGGTGACGGTCTCCTGCCCCGCGGCGAACAGGAACGTCGCCGGCTTGACGACCTCGATGAGCTCCGGGGTCGAACCGTCGGGGTAGAGCGCGGTCGCCATGCCCGACAACACGTCCGCGCGCGGCTCGCGGCGGCGCGCCTCGAGATACCCGGCGAACTTGTCGTCGAGGTACTTCAGCGGATCCAGCCCGACCGGTTCACCGTCCAGAGCTCCGACACGGTTGCCTTCCTGCCGTTCGGCGCCCAACGCGGCCAAGAACTCCGGCCGGTCACTCTCCGGCACCCCGAGCAGATCGATGATCGCCGATGTGGCAAACGGTTTCGCGTATTCCGAGAGGAACTCACATCGCCCATTGGGCATGAACTGGTCGAGTTGGCTGTCGACCAGCTGCCACATGTAGTCCTCGTTCTCCTTGAGGCGCCGGGGCGTCAGCAGCTTGGTCAACAGTGACCGTGCCCGCCCGTGGGCGGGCGGATCCATCACCACCATGTGTTCCGAAATGGGAAACAGATGACGGTTCGCCTCGATCTGCTCAGTGATGTCGTCACCCTCGGGCACAAATGGCAACGGCGGGAACGGGCCGCCGATCGCGTTCACCGCCGAGAACGCATCGTGATCCCTGAACGCCGCGAGCACTTCGTCGTAACCGGTGACAGCCACGACGCCATGGTTCGGCTCCCTCGTCACCGGCCCCAGGTCTCGGAGCTGATCCCAATAATCGTAGGGATCCTGGCTGATCGCCGGGTCGGAGAAGTAGTCCACTGATGCGAGCTCGGTCATCAAGCCGTTCTTTCGGTCATCGAATCTCCGGATGTATTTGATCGCTCGATCAAACTGTTAGGATGCGCCATGCCTACCACGCGGGCCGACGGGCGGTCAAGCAATCGAGCGGCCGCTAGACGAACGCCCTCGGGTGGGAGCAAGTCAGCCGACACCGGTACACGGGAGCGTCTGATCGAGGCGACCGCGAAGATCATGCACGACGAGGGCTACGCCGCGGCGACGTCGCGACGGGTGGCAGCAGAGGCCGGCGTCAAGCAGGCGTTGGTCTATTACTACTTCCCGACGATGGACGATCTGTTCGTCGAAGTGCTACGCGCAGGTGCCGAGAGTTCACTCGAAAACATGCGCGCGTCGCTCACCGACGACGACCCTCTGCGCACGCTCTGGCTGATCAACGGTGACCTGAGAATGACCAGCCTCAACACCGAGTTCATGGCACTTGCCAATCACCGCAAGGTGATTCGGAGCGAACTGAAGGCCTACGCCGAGCGGGTGCGCGATATCGAGACGGCTGCGGTCACGGTCGCCCTACGCTCAAGGGGCGTCGACCTCGACGAGTACCCGCCGGTCGTGATCGCGATGCTCATTGCCCAGATCGCCCGCAGCCTGTGCAACGAAAGCGCGGTCGACGTCACCCTCGGTCACAACCAGATGCGGGAGTTCGTGGATCGTCAGCTGGCTCTGCTGACCAATTCGCGACCTGCTTCGGCACCACCTCCGGCGCGCGGCTGATCCGTCGCCGCGCCGCTGCGCGCTTGCGCCCCACTCTCCTTTCGGCATCGTTGGTTGACAGTTGGACAGATCGATGTCACGCTCCTGATCGATCGATCAAATTTGGTCGATCGACAAACAGAACCGAGGTGACGACATGGGCGGGCGAGTCGAGGGCAAGGTTGCATTCGTGAGTGGCGCGGCGCGCGGTCAGGGCCGCAGTCATGCGGTACGCCTCGCCGAGGAGGGCGCCGACATCATCGCCGTCGACGTTTGCAAGCGCATCAGCAGCCAAACCGATATCCCAGCAGCGACTCCCGACGACCTCGCCGAGACCGCCGATCTGGTCAAGAACCTGAATCGGCGCATCGTCACCGCCGAGGTCGACGTGCGGGACTACGACGCGCTGAAGACCGTCGTCGACGGCGGCGTCGAACAGCTGGGACGGCTGGACATCGTCGTCGCCAACGCTGGCATCGGCAACGGCGGCGCGACTCTGGACAAAACCAGCGAGGACGACTGGCGCGACATGATCGACGTCAACCTGTCGGGCGTCTGGAAGACCGTCAAAACCGCTGTACCGCACCTGCTGTCAGGAAACCGAGGCGGCTCGATCATCCTCACCAGCTCGGTCGGCGGTCTCAAGCCATACCCCCACACCGGCCACTACATCGCCGCCAAGCACGGTGTGATCGGACTGATGCGGACGTTCGCCGTCGAGCTGGGGCAGCACTCGATCCGGGTCAATGCCGTGTGCCCCACCAACGTGAATACGCCGCTGTTCATGAACGAGGGCACGATGAAGCTGTTCCGCCCCGACCTCGAGAACCCGGGGCCCGATGACCTCGCCGTCGCCGCGCAGTTCATGCACGTGCTGCCCGTCGGGTGGGTGGAATCGATCGACGTCAGCAACGCCGTGCTGTTCTTGGCTTCCGACGAATCCCGTTACATCACGGGCCTTCCCGTCACCGTCGACGCCGGCAGCATGCTGAAGTAGGCGAATTCGGTGTCGCGGGTCGCGTCTAGCGCGACTCACAACACCGAAATCGCTACAAACCGAGCGACTTGGCGATCATCACCTTCATGACCTCGCTGGTGCCTGCATAGATCCGCGCCACGCGCGCATCGGTGTACAGCCTGGCGATCGGATACTCCATCATGTAGCCGTATCCGCCGAACAGCTGCAGGCAGCGATCGATCACCCGCTGCTGCATCTCGGTGCAGAACAGCTTCACCCGCGCCGCGTCGGCAGGAGCGAGCTCGCCCTCGACATGGAGCATGATGGCCCGATCGAGCATGGCCTGGGCGGCCTCGACCTCCGTCGAACACGCGGCCAACTCGAACTTGGTGTTCTGGAATGACGCGACCGGCGTGCCGAAAGCCTTGCGGCTCTTCGTGTAGTCGATCGCCGCGGCGATGGCCGACCGCGCCTGCGACACCGACCCCACTGCGACGGTGAGCCGCTCTTGCGGAAGGTTGTGACCGAGGTAGCCGAAAGCCTCATCCTCCTCGCCGAGCATGTTGGCGGCGGGCACGCGTACGTCGACGAAGGACAGCTCGGCGGTGTCCTGCACCTTGCAGCCCATCTTTTCCAGCTCGCGGCCGCGGGTGAATCCGGGCATACCATCCTCGACGACGAACAGCGTCAGTCCCTTGCGGCGGTTGTCCGGATCGGTCGCGGTGCGGGCCACCACGATCACCAGGTCGGCCTGCATGCCGCCGGTGATGAATGTCTTGGCGCCGTTGATGATCCAGTCGTCCCCATCGCGAACCGCGGTGGTGCGCATGCCTGCGAGATCCGATCCGGTGCCCGGCTCCGTCATTGCGACGGCCGTCAGCAGTTCACCTGCCGCCAGGCCGGGGAACCATCGCTTACGCTGCTCTTCGTTCGCGTAGTGCAGGAAGTACGGCAGGATCACCTCGAGCTGGGTGCGCACCGTCGACAGGGTGACGAGCGCCCGCGCCGCTTCTTCCTGCATGACGACGAAGTAGCGGTAGTCCGGCTGACCGCCGCCGCCGTACTCCTCGGGGATGGCGGTCCCCAGCAGACCCAAGGCCCCCATCTGCTTGAACACCTCGCGCGGCATGCGTCCGCCCTTCTCCCACTCGGGATAGTGCGGAACCACCTCCTTCTCGACGAAATCGCGGGCGAGCTCGCGGAAGGCTTCGTGGTCTTCGGTGAAAATGTCCCTACGCACGCGGCGTCCTCCCTAGGCGATGAGTTCCACAAGGGTGGCGTTGGCTGTACCGCCGCCCTCGCACATGGTCTGCAGGCCGAAGCGAATACCGTTGTCGCGCATGTGATTGACCATGCGGGTCATCAACACCGCGCCGGATGCGCCCAGCGGGTGGCCCAGCGCGATGGCGCCGCCGAGCGGGTTGAGCTTCGACTCGTCGACACCGGTCTCCGCCAGCCAGGCCAAGGGCACCGGTGCGAAGGCCTCGTTCACCTCGAATACGCCGACCTCGTCGATGCCGATGCCCGCCTTGTGCAACACCTTCTCAGTCGCGGGGATCGGACCGGTCAACATCAGCACGGGATCCGCTCCGGTCACCGCGCCTGCGCGGTACCGCGCGATCGGTCGCAGCCCCATCGCCACGGCGTTCTCCGCCGTCATGATGAGCAGCGCGGCGGCGCCGTCCGAGATCTGCGACGAGTTCCCCGCGTGGATGACGCCGTCCTCCTTGAAGGCGGGCTTGAGCCCGGCGAGCTTCTCGACAGTGCTCCCCCGCCGCACTCCTTCATCGGCGACGACGGGCTCGCCGTCGGTGAACACCGGCATGATCTGCGTTTCGAACGCGCCGTTGTCCTGCGCGGCGGCGGCCAGCTCGTGGGAACGCACCGAGTACTCGTCGAGCCTGGTCCGGTCGAAGCCCCATTTCTGCGAGATCAACTCCGCCGAGATGCCCTGGTTGAATGAGAAATCCCCATAGCGCTCAAGCACTTTCGGGCCGTACGGCATGCCGGATGCCCGAGCCGATCCGAGCGGCACCCGGCTCATCACCTCGACGCCGCCGGCCACGACGACGTCCTGCTGGCCCGACATGACGGCCTGCACCGCGAAGTCCAGCGCCTGCTGGCTCGACCCACAGGCACGGTTCACCGTGGTACCGGGTATGTGCTCCGGCCAGCCCGCAGCCAGCACCGAGTATCTGCCGATGTTGCTCGACTGGTCGCCAACCTGCGATACGCAGCCCCACACCACGTCGTCGACGATCTCGGGGTCGATACCGGCCCGCTCCACGAGCGCGTTGAGCACGATCGCGGACAGGTCCGCGGCGTGCATGTCCGCCAGTCCGCCGTTGCGCTTGCCGACGGGCGTGCGCACCGCCTCGACGATCACGGTTTCACGCATCTTGTTACTCCGATCTGGGCGGTACGGCCCATCGACCAGTGAACGCCGCCTCGCGCTTCTGCGCGAACGCCGCGTATGCCTCTGTTGAGTCTGCTGTGGCGAAGTTGCCGGGCTGCGCGCGGGCCTCGTTGGCCAACGCTTCGCGCAGCGTCGCGGTGGCGCCGTCGTTGAGCAGGGACTTGCTCTGCGCCAGCGCGACGGGCGGGCCCGCGGCGAGGCGGCCGGTGAGGTCGTCGACGAACGCGTCGATCTCGTCGGCCGCTTTGATCCAGGTGACCAAACCGAGCGACCGCGCTTCTTCGGCGTCGATCATGTCGGCGAGCAGTACCAGCCGCTTGGCCTGCTGTAGACCCACGAGCTTGGGCAGCAGCCACGAACCGCCGAGGTCGATCGACAAGCCTCGCTTGGAGAAGATCTGGCAGAACCGCGACTCGGGCGTCGCCACCACGAAGTCGCACCCGAGGGCGAGGTTCCAGCCCGCGCCGACGGCGACGCCGTTCACCTTCGCGACAGTCGGGACGGTGAGTTCGTGCAGGGCCAACGCCACCTCGGAGAGCCGGCGCAGTTTGTGCCGGGGATGGACGTCCTCCGGGGTTCCGATGTCCGCACCCGAGCAGAAAGCCCCGCCCGCACCGGTGATCACCAGTGCTCGCAACTCGGTGTCTAGTGCGGCAGCGCGCAGCGCGTCGGCCAACTCCTCCCACAGTTGCGGGTTGAGGGCGTTCTTGCGGTCGGGCCTGTTCAGTGTGAGTGTCCGGACGCCATCGTGATCGGTGGTCAGCAGAACCTGTTCGGAGGTCATGAGTACGCGGGTCCGATCACGCCGTCGGCCCGAAGCCGGCTGAGTTCGGCTGCGGTCAAACCCAATTCACCAAGCACACTGTCTGTGTGTTCGCCCAGACCCGGCACCGCACCCATCGGCTGGTCGAATCCACTGATCACCGGCGGCGGCCGCAGGGCCTGGATGTCGCCCGCCGAGGTGCCCACCGTGCGCCACCGGTCCCTGGCGGTCAGTTGGGGATGCACGACGACTTCGCTCGGCAGGTTGTAGCGAGAATTGCCGATGCCCGCAGCGTCGGCGGTCTTCTGGATGTCGGCGAGATCATGCTGGCCACACCATGATCCGATGGCCTCGTCGAGGATGGCCCGGTGCTCGCAGCGCCCAGGATTGGTGGCGAAGCGCGGATCGTCCGCGAGGTCGGGCCGGTCGATGATCTCGCGTGCGACGCGTTGCCATTCGCGGTCGTTGGTCGTGCCGAGCACCACGGTCTGACCGTCGCGGGTCGGAAACGCGCCGTAGGGCGCCACCGCAGGCGACCCGACGCCGAGGGGCTCCTGGTCAATGCCCGAATGTTGGGTGTAGGTCAGCGCATAGCCCATGACGTCGGTCATGACGTCGAACAGGCTGAGTTCGACCGACGGGGCCACTGCCCCTTCCGGGTGCTTCGCGCGCGCGAACAACAGCGCCAAAACCGAAATGGCGGCATAAAGTCCCGTCGTGAAGTCCGCCATCGCAGGCCCCGGTTTGGCGGGCATGCCGGGATAGCCGGTGATGGCACACGAACCCGATTCCGCTTGCACCAGAAGGTCATACGCGCGCTTGTGCGAGATGGGTCCGCCCGGTCCATAGCCGTCGATCTCGACGGGGATGACGTTAGGGTGACGCTGCGCCAGGTCGGCGGCCGAGATACCCATCCGCGCGGTGGATCCCGGCGCGAGGTTGGAGACGAACGCGTCGGCGCCGTCGAGCAGCCGGTGCAGCAGATCCAGCCCTTCCGACGATTTCGTGTTCAGGGTGACCGATTCCTTGCCACGGTTGCACCACACGAAGTGCGCGGCCAGACCGCCCGGACCGTTGACGACGTCGTCGTAGGCGCGGGCAAAGTCACCCCCATTGGGGTTCTCCACTTTGATCACGCGCGCACCGAAGTCGGCGAGCACGCGGGTACACATCGGGGCGGCGACCGCCTGCTCCATCGCGACGACGGTGACGCCCGCCAACGGCGCATTCATGTGGCTACATAACCATGCCGCCGTCGACCGGCAGCACCTGTCCCGTGATGTAAGACGCCGCATCGGACGCCATGAACACGAAGGCGCCCGCGATCTCGGACGGCTCGGCCCAACGCTTGAGCGGAATGCGGTTCATCATGTTGGCCGCGAACTTCTCATTGGTGCGGATGGTCTCCGTCATGGGAGTCGCGGCCAACGGCGCCAGGGCGTTCACCATGATGTTCTTCGGGGCCAGCTCGCGGGCAAGCGATTTCGTGAAACCGATGAGACCGGCCTTGGCCGCGGAGTAGTTGACCTGGCCGAGGGTTCCGGTGAGGCCCGCAGCCGACGTCACGTTGATGACGCGGCCCGTACCGTCGGTCGGGATGTGCGGCAGCGCGGCCTGGGTGCAGTGGAACGTGCCCATGACGTGAATGTCGAACGTGAGCCGGAAGGTTTCGTCCGTCAGCTTGGGGAACATCGCGGGCGAGGTGACGCCGGCATTGTTCACCAGGATGTGCAGCGCTCCCCCGCCGAGGCCGGCGGCCTGCGCGGCGGCCGCATCTGCGGCGCCGCGATCACTCACGTCAAGAGCGCACGAGTCGGCCTTCCCGCCGTTCGCGCGGATGCGTTCCGCCACAGCCGACGCCGCGTCCGCGTTGATATCGGTCACGAGGACCGCCGCACCCGCGTCCGCCAGTGCCGCCGCAACCGCCGCCCCGATGCCGCCGCCCGCGCCGGCACCGGTGACCAGTGCCGCACGGCCGGTCAGATCGAAATAGTTCGACATCAGTAACTCCTTGGCATTCCGAGTACGTGCTCGCCGAGGAAGTTCAGGATCATCTCCTGGCTCACTGGGGCGATCTTCATCAGACGCGACTCACGGAAATACCGCGACACGTGGTACTCCTCGGAGTAGCCCATGCCGCCGTGCAGCTGCAGGGCGCGGTCGGCGGCACCGAAACCGGCGTCGGCACAAAGATATTTGGCGGTGTTCGCCTCACGCCCGCACGGCTTGCCGTTGTCATACAGCCACGACGCCTTGCGTAGCACCAACTCCGCGGCGTCCAGGCGAGCCAACGAATCGGCGAGCGGGAACTGCAGTCCCTGGTTCATCCCGATCGGTCGCTCGAAGACAATGCGCTCATTGCCGTACTTCACGGCCTTCTCCAACGCCACCCGGCCGATACCCAGCGCCTCGGCGGCGATCAGCATACGTTCGGGATTCAGACCGTCGAGGATGTACTTGAATCCCTTGCCCTCCTCACCGACCCGGTCTTTCTCCGAAACGATGAGGTCGTCGATGAAGACCTCGTTGGAGCTCACGGCATTTCGGCCCATCTTCTTGATCGGCCGGACGTCGACGTGGTCGCGGTCGAGATCGGTCAGGAAGAGCGTCATACCGTCGGTCTTCTTGGTGACCTCGTCGAACGGCGTGGTGCGGGTGAGGAGCAGGATCTTTTCCGACTCCTGCGCCTTGGAGATCCACACCTTGCGGCCATTGATGCGGTACTTGTCACCCTCGCGTTTCGCGAACGTGGTGATGCGCGAGGTGTCCAGTCCCGCACCGGGTTCGGTGACACCAAAGCAAACGTGCAGATCGCCGTTGACGATGCGGGGTAGAGTCGCGGCCTTGAGTTCGTCGGAGCCGTGTTTGACGACGGGCTGCATCCCGAAGATCGTGAGATGGATCGCGCTGGCGCCGTTCATCGCTGCGCCGGACCGTGCCACCTCCTCCAGCAGCAGGGTCGCCTCGGTGATGCCCAGCCCGTGTCCGCCGTACTCCTCGGGGATGGTCATGCCCAGCCATCCGCCGGAGGCGATCGCGTCGTAGAACTC
This sequence comes from Mycobacterium sp. NPDC051804, assembly GCF_044452905.1. Lineage (NCBI taxonomy): Bacteria > Bacillati > Actinomycetota > Actinomycetes > Mycobacteriales > Mycobacteriaceae > Mycobacterium > Mycobacterium sp. NPDC051804. The sequence continues at coordinate 493,308 of NZ_JBITCD010000007.1, forward strand.
CTGCGGGAATTCGTGCGCCAAGTCCTTTTTCATCCAGTACTCGTCGTCGAACCTGCTGCACAACTCCGCGACGGACTTCTGGATGATCTGCTGATCTTCGGTCAGCTCGAAGCTCATACCCCCAGACACGTGTTCTCCTCTATGCATGGCGATTTCGGCGTGCTCGGTCTCGCTGAGCGTTACCAGGCACGCCGTAATCGCAAGGACTCAGTCCTTGTTGCCGGTCAATTCCTTGGCGTTGGCGGCGAAGTCGGCGAAGTTCGCGCCTGTCTTCTCCTTCTTCGAGAGCGCCTGGATGGTGACATCGTGGCCTTCGGCCGCCTTGCGCAGCGCACCGACGGTGGCCTGCTCCTTGGTGATGTGGGTGAAGGGGTCCCAGTGGTACCAGCGCATGGCGTTCTCGTAGGTCATCTTGTTGATCTCGACGTCGGGCACATTGTGCTCGGTGAGCACCTCGTCGAGTTGCTCAGGCGCGCCGGGCCACATCGAGTCGGAATGCGGGTAGTCCGCTTCCCAGCAGATGTTGTCGATACCCACATCGTTCCGCAGAGCCACCCCGACATGATCGGAGATGAAGCAGGTCAGGAAGTGGTCGCGGAACACCTCCGAGGGCTTCTGCTTGCCGAAGTCCTGCCCCGTCCACGTCGAGTGCATCTCATAGGTGCGATCAGCGCGCTCCAGGAAGTACGGAATCCAGCCGGTGCCGCCCTCAGACAACGCGATCTTCAGATCGGGGTAGGCCTTGATCGGCTTGGACCACAACAGATCCGCGGCGGCCTGCACGATGTTCATCGGCTGCAGCGTGATCATGACGTCCATTGGTGCGTCCGGCGCGGTGATCGCCAGCCGCCCCGAGGACCCGATGTGGACATTGAGCACGGTGTCGGTGTCGACGAGGGCATCCCACATCGGCTTCCAGTAGTCGAAGTCGTGGAAGCTGGGGTACCCCATGGCGGCCGGGTTCTCGGTGAACGTCAGCGAGTGCACGCCGCGCTTGGCGTTACGGCGAATCTCCGCAGCGCATGCTTTGGCATCCCAGATCACCGGCAGCGTCATCGGGATGAACCGCGCCGGGTAGGCGCCGCACCACTCCTCGACATGCCAATCGTTGTAGGCCTGTACCAGCGCAAGGGAGAAGTCGTGGTCCTCGGTGGCGAACAGCCGGCCGGCGAAGCCGGGGAACGAGGGGAAGCACATCGAACCGAGGATGCCGCCGGCGTTCATGTCCTTCACCCGCTCGTCGACCTTGTAACAGCCGGGGCGGATCTCGTCGAGGCCCTGCGGCTCCAGCCCGTACTCCTCCTTCGGCCGGCCGGCGACCGCGTTCAACGCGACGTTGGGGATCACGATGTCGCGGAACTGCCAGGTGTCGCTGCCGTCGGGGTTGTGCACCAGCCGCGGCGCCTCATCCAGGTACTTCTTCTGCAGATGATTCTTGAACATGTCCGGTGGCTCGACGATGTGATCATCAACGCTGATCAGGATCATGTCTTCTTTGTTCATGCCTGCTCCCTTCGTGGCGGCCATGTCCGAAATCTGTGATAGCACCAACACTAGTTACCCAGTGATGTTCTCTATCTGAGGAAACTAGCTTCTCTTGCGGCGAGAATCAATGTCCGAAACGGTCCGCATGGCCTCCTTGCAGCACCGTTGGCCCCTAAGTGGCAGGTCACTGACCGGCACATCCCAACGGTGGGATTGACCATCTGTCGGAAAGGTGGAAATCTATTGGCGAAATATGAGAACCTGATTCTCGTGAACGAGAGGAACCAGCCCGTGCGACTGCCCCCGCTCCCCGCGGACCAGTGGGACGACGCCGTCGACAATGCACTCGCGGTCATGCTTCCCAGGGAGCGACGCAACCCCGAGAAGGCGAGCAACATCCTCTCGACCTTCGTTCGGCATCCCGCGCTGACCAAAGAGTTCCTCAAGTTCAACGTCCACCTGCTGTTCCGCTCCACGCTGCCGCCGCGTCTGCGTGAACTCGCGATCCTGCGGGTCGCGCACCGAACCGGCTCCGAATACGAGTGGGGCCAGCACGTCCGGATGGGCCGCGACGAGGGACTCACCGACGACGACATTGCAGCCGTCCAACGCGGCGAAGCTGCTGACGACTTCGACCGCGCGGTCATTTCCGGCGTTGACGAGTTGATGGACAAATTCGAACTGTCTGACGAGACGTGGGCCGCGTTGGGCGAAAAGTTCGACGACCGCCAACGGATGGACTTCGTTTTTCTCGTCGGGTGTTACATCACCGTGGCGATGGCTTTGAAAACTTTCGGCGTACAACCCGACCAGGAGAGGTAGACAAACCGTGGCATTTTTCAAGAAGCCCGACGCTGGCAGCTGGACAGAGAACTGGCCTGAGCTCGGCACCGCGCCGGTCAACTACGAGGATTCGATCGATCCCGAGCAGTGGAAGCTGGAGCAGCAGGCCATCTTTCGCAAGACCTGGCTGCAAATGGGCCGTGTGGAGCTGATTCCCAAGAAGGGCAGTTACATCACGCGCGAGCTCCCCTCGGTCGGCCCGGGCACGTCGATCGTCATCGTCAACGACGGTGATCAGGTCCGTGCCTTCTACAACATGTGCCGCCATCGCGGTAACAAGTTGGTGTGGAACGACTACCCCGGCGAAGAAGTGTCCGGCACCTGCCGTCAGTTCGTCTGCAAGTACCACGCCTGGCGCTACAACCTCAAGGGCGACCTGACCTTCATTCAGCAGGAGCAGGAGTTCTTCGACATCGACAAGGCCGACTACCCGCTCAAGCCGGTGCGCTGCGAGGTGTGGGAAGGCTTCATCTTCGTCAACTTCGACGACGATGCGGTCTCGCTCGAGGAGTATCTGGGCGAGTTCGCCGAGGGGCTGAAGGGCTATCCCTTCCACGAGATGACCGAGCACTACAGCTACCGCTCGGAGATCAAGTCGAACTGGAAGCTGTTCATCGACGCCTTCGTCGAGTTCTACCACGCACCGATCCTGCACATGAAGCAGGCGGAGAAGGAGGAAGCCGAGAAGCTGGCCAAGTTTGGCTTCGAGGCGCTGCACTACGACATCAAGGGCGACCACTCGATGATCTCGTCCTGGGGCGGCATGAGCCCACCCAAGGATCTGAACATGGTCAAGCCCATCGAACGGATCCTGCACAGTGGCCTGTTCGGCCCGTGGGACCGCCCGGACATCGCAGGAATCCTCCCCGACGAACTGCCGCCGGCGATCAATCCCGGCCGGCACAAGACATGGGGCCAGGACTCGTTCGAGTTCTTCCCGAACTTCACCCTGCTCTTCTGGGTACCGGGCTGGTATCTCACGTACAACTACTGGCCGACCGGTGTGGACACCCACATCTTCGAGGCCGACCTGTACTTCGTACCGCCGAAGAACCTGCGCGAGCGGCTCTCCCAGGAACTGGCCGCGGTCACGTTCAAGGAGTACGCATTCCAGGACGCCAACACGCTGGAGGCCACGCAGACACAGATCGGCACCCGCGCGGTGCTCGATTTCCCGCTGTGCGACCAGGAAATCCTGCTGCGCCACCTGCACCACACCGCGCACAAGTACGTCGACCGGTACAAGGAGTCGCTGGCCAACGGAAACGGGTCCAACGGCTCGGCTCCCGCCAAGACCGAGAAGGATGTTGCAAATGCCTAAATTGCCTGAGGAATTCGCCGATCTCGAGCGTTTCAGCGACTGGTGCCTGCCAACTGAGGAAGAGCGCTATCAGAAGCGGCTGAACTCCACGATGGCCGAGATGCAGGAGCTCTACGATGCGGGGATGGCGCGCCTCGAGGACATCATGGTCTACGTCGACGCGCGTTTCCCGCTCAAAGGCATGCCCGACGACGCGAAGGCCCTTGTACACCTTGGTCAGTCCATCGTCATGGTGAGCTTCCCCGTCGAGGTGTGGAAGCAGCCGCGAGTACTCGACAGCGGCGCCGCATACATCAACCTCATCAAGGAGCCGGTGGTCTGAGCGTGCTGACGCTTAAAGCAGCGGGTCTACTCGACGTCGACGCCGGGGAGATCGTCCGGCCGGGAATCGTTCGGATCGAGGATAACCGGATAGTCGGCGTCGGCGGTGCCGAGCATCCCGACGATCAAGTGATCGATCTCGGTGACGCCATCCTGCTGCCTGGCCTGATGGACATGGAAGTCAACCTGTTCATGGGTGGGCGCGGCGAGTCGCCGGGTCTGTCCCAGGTCCAGGATGACCCGCCCACCAGAACGATTCGTTCGATCGGCAACGCCCGTCGCACCCTGCGCGCCGGCTTCACGACGGTGCGCAACCTGGGTCTGTTCGTGAAAACCGGTGGATACCTTCTGGACGTAGCTCTGTCGCGGGCCATCGACGCGGGCCTGGTCGACGGACCACGAGTCGTGCCCGCCGGCCACGCGATCACGCCGACCGGCGGTCACCTCGACCCGACGATGTTCGCCGCGTTCATGCCGGGCGCGCTGGACCTGACGATCGAAGAGGGCATCGCCAACGGCGTGGACGAGATCCGCAAGGCCGTGCGCTACCAGATCAAGCACGGTGCCCAGCTGATCAAGGTTTGCGTCTCCGGCGGGGTCATGTCGATGACGGGTGAGGCTGGCGCACAGCACTATTCGGACGAAGAGCTGCGGGCGATCGTCGACGAGGCACACCGGCGCGGCCTGAAGGTAGCGGCCCACACCCACGGCGCGGAAGCGGTCAAGCACGCCGTCGCGTGCGGTATCGACTGCATTGAGCACGGCTTCCTGATGGACGACGAGGCCATCCAGAAGCTGGTCGACAACGACCGGTTCCTGGTGACCACCCGCCGCCTCGCGGAGGCCATGGACGTGTCGCGCGCACCAAAGGAGTTGCAGGACAAGGCTGCCGAGATGTTCCCCAAAGCGCGCACGTCGATTGAGGCGGCATACAAGGCCGGCGTCAAAATCGCTGTCGGCAGCGATGCGCCGGCCATCCCCCATGGTAAGAACGCCGATGAACTCGTCACGCTCGTCGATTGGGGCATGCCGCCTGCGGCGGTGCTCCGCGCGGCCACCGTCGTCGCCGCCGACCTGATCGACAAACCAGACCTCGGCCGCATCGCCGAGGGGTATCTCGCGGACATCATCGCCGTGCCCGGTGACCCGCTAGCCGATATCACCGTTACACGGGACGTCAACTTTGTAATGAAGGACGGTAAGGTCTACCGACATGACCAATCGAATTGATGACCTGGTCGAGATCCAGCAGACGCTCGCCAAGTACGCGGTCACCATCACACAGGGCGATATCGACGGGCTGATCTCTGTCTTCACCCCCGACGGCACCTACAGCGCGTTCGGCTCGACCTACACGCTCGCGCGGTTCCCGGAGTTGGTCGACGCGGCACCGAAAGGCCTGTTCATGACGGGAACCGCGCTGATCGACCTCGATCCCGACAACCCGGACGCCGCCACCGGGACACAGCCACTGTGCTTCATCGAGCACTCCAAGCACGACATGCGTATCGGCTACTACAAGGACACCTACCTGCGCACGGCCGACGGGTGGCGGCTCAAGACCCGTGCCATGACCTTCATCCGGCGCAGCGGGGAACACGACTCGGGCCGCCCGCACGCGATCGGCAGGCCGGAGGCGGGATGACCACCGGACTGACGGCGGGCACCGACTTCGAGACCGTCGCCGAATTCAGGTCACAGCTGATCGCCTGGCTGGACAGCCATGACCTGACCCCGCCTCCCGGCGACCACTCGCTCGACGCCCATCACACACAGCACGCCCGCGTGCTCAAGGAGCTCTACGACGCCGGTTGGATGCGCTGGGGCTGGCCCGAATCAGCGGGCGGACTCGGTGGCCCGATGATCCTGCGCGCCATCGTCGGCGAAGAGGTCGTCGGCCGCCGCCTCGACGATCCGGGACCGTACTCGATGCTCGAGGTGCTGACCCCGACGATGATCGACTACGCCCGCCCCGAACTCGCCGCCGAGATGGTGCCAAGGTTGCTGTCCGGTCAGGAGACCTGGTGTCAGGGCTTCTCCGAGCCCGGCTCGGGCAGTGACCTTGCGTCGCTTTCCACGCGCGCCGAACAGCGTGGCGACGAGTGGGTCATCAACGGTCAAAAAGTGTGGACCAGCTTCGCGCAGTACGCCAAGCGTTGCGTCCTGCTGACACGGACCGGACCCGGGCATTCGGGGATCACCGCCTTCTTCGTCGACATGGACAGTCCCGGAGTGGACGTCCGCCCGTTGCGCACCATGCACGGCGTCGACGAATTCTGCGAGGTCTACTTCGACGACGTGGTGGTGCCCGCCGATCGCATGCTCGGAAACCCCGGCGACGGTTGGCAACTCGCGATGGACCTGCTGCCCTACGAACGCTCGACCTGTTTCTGGCAACGCATCGCCTACCTGTACTCGCGGTTCGACGCATTGGTCAAAGAGGTCAAGCATCTCGGCCAAGAGGTGGATCTGGAGCTGGGCGAGACGTATCTGGCATTGCACACGTTGCGATGCCGGTCCCGGGCCACCCAGTTGCGGCTGGCCGACGGCGGCAAGCTCGGCCCGGACACGTCGATCGACAAGGTGCTGCTGGCCGGCGCCGAACAGCAGCTCTACAACTCCGCGCATGATCTGCTGCCCGGTGTCGTCGAGCTCGACGACACCGAATGGCGCACCGAGTACCTGTATTCGCGAGCGGCCACCATCTACGGCGGCACCGCCGAAGTGCAGCGCAACATCATCGCCCGCCGCCTCCTCGACCTCGGGAAGGAGTGATCGTGGCCGGACAATCGGACTGGGACGCCGAATCACTCGAACTGCTCGAAGACGGACTGCGCAAGACCATGCTGTCGACCTCCGGCGCCGAGTTGGATGCCGCGTTGGCCGAGCTCGGCTGGGCGGAAATGTTGTCCGACAGTTCTGAGGTGGCGATACCGCTGGTATTCCGCTTGCTGGGCGAAACCGGTTCACACGCTTCGGTTCTCAACGATGTCGTGCTACTGGCATCCAGCCCTGAAGAAGGCTCGAACCCGGCACTCCCCTATGCGGGCGGGGGCTGGGTGGTGTGGGATTACGCAGCGGCCGACGAGAGCTCGGCACTGGGTGGGCTGCCACTACGCCGGGTCGAAGAGGGTGGACATCCGCGGCTGCCGGACGCACGCCGTGCGGTTGGCTGGTGGCTGGTGGGGTCGGCGCGGGCGATGCTGTCCCTGGCACGCCAGCACGCACTGGACCGGGTGCAGTTCGGCCGGCCCATCGCGTCGTTCCAGGCCATCCGGCACCGGCTCGCCGAAACTTTGGTGGCGATCGAAGGTGCGGAGGCTGCGTTGAGCCTGCCCGGCGACGACAACCCTGACCTGACCGCGTTGCTTGCCAAGGCGGCCGCGGGCAAGGCCGCACTCACCGCCGCCAAGCACTGTCAGCAGGTGCTGGCCGGCATCGGATTCACCGCCGAACACGAATTGCATCACCACATCGAGCGCAGCTTGGTGCTCGACGGGTTGCTCGGCAGCTCAAGAGAACTCACGCGCAGGGCCGGAGCGGGGCTGCGTGCCCGGGGCTCGGTCCCCCGCGTCGCCAACCTTTAGGTCTCGCGGACGGACTCGGCGCGCTTAGCGGGTTGATTACCAACGCCGGGTGCGTGCGATCGACCCGTCAGGCACGTGAAGAACCCTACACTGCTCGGATGCCACCCGACGCGTCGAAGACCAGGGCGGATCTGCTGGATGCCGCGGCCCGCGCCTTCGCGCAGGACGGCGTCTTCAACGCCTCGCTCATCGACATCACCCGCCAGGCTGGCCAGCGCAACCGGGCGGCACTGCGCTACCACTTCGGTTCGCGCGACGGCGTGCTGTGCGCGGTGATCGAGCGGCATGCGGAGTTTCTCGCCCACCGCGAAGGTGAGTTGCTCGAAGTGGCCAAACACGAGGAGGGGCTCGAATCCGTCATCGAAGCGCTCGTCCGCCCCGCGGCTGAACTCGCCGACAGCGGCTGGCGCGGACGATGCTGCCTGCTGATCATCGCCGAGCTCACCGGCGAGGATCGCGCGCAGTACAGCGCGGAGTTGCAGGCCGTGCTGGCCAGCACTGGTGGCGACGACGTCTTCGCGCTGTTGACCGAGCGCACGGGGCATCTCACCAATGAGCTTCGCACCGAACGGTTCTCGCTGATGGTGATGTTCATTCTGCGGGCGATCGCGGACCGCGCACGACTGCTGGAGCGACGCGCACGACATGGTCGGCCACAGCTCGAGCACGAACCGTTCGTCGCGAACCTGGTCGCGATGGCCGCCGCCGCGATCGCCGCACCTGCCACTCGTTGACATAAGCACCCCTGCTTACTAACCTCTCCGCTGTGAAGGCAGTGCGCGTCGTCAAGCATGGCGCTCCAGCAGAGGCGCTCGAGGTGCAGGATGTGGCGATTCCCGAGCCCGGCACGGAAGAGGTTCGTATCGCGGTGTCGGCCGCCTCGATCAACTTTGGTGACATCGCCCGCTGTCGCGGCACCGTGGCCAGCGTCATGGGCCAGATCCCGTTCACCCTCGGCATGGACGTGTGCGGCGTGGTCGACGCGGCGGGTGAGGGCGCGACCGAATGGGTGGGCCGCCGGGTGGTGGCCATGACCAAGCAGTCGCTGGGCGGTATCGCCGAATTCGCGGTGGCACCGGTGACCGGAACATTCGAGGCGCCACCGGAACTCGACGATGTCTCCGCGGCGGCCTTCACGCTGCCGTTCCACGTCGGGTACCTGGCGCTGCATAGACGGGCGAAGCTCGCCGCGGGCGAGACCCTGCTCGTCGTCGGCGGCGCGAGCGCGGTCGGCACGGCGGTCATCCAGCTCGGTGTCGCCGCGGGTGCCACCGTCATCGCCGTCGCAGGCGGTGCCGAGAAAGGTCGGCTGTGCGAAGAGCTCGGCGCCTCCTTCATCGACCACACCTCCGCCGACCTCTTCGACGAGGTGAACGCGCGCACCGACAACCGGGGCGTCGACGTCGCCGTCGACCTGGTCGGCGGCGACCTCACCGAGACGATCTGGACCTGTATGGCCCGCGAAGGCCGTTACCTGCCAGTCGGTTTCAACGACGACCCGCAGTCAGGGCTCACCGGCCGCCCGCTGCGCAAGGTGTCGATGGGCAACTTCTCGGTCCTCGGCGTCATCCTCGGTTACGGCGAGTTGCCGGTCGATTTCCGTCGCTTCGGGCTGAACATGTTCGGCGCCGAGGTCGGCCGCGAAGTGCATGCGGCGCTGCTGGACCTCGTCGCCGCCAACTCAGTGCGGCCCGTGGTCGGACGGACCATCACGATGGATCAGGTCGCGGCGACGCTCGACGATCACGAGCAGCGGCGCACGAAGGGCCGTACGGTCGTGACGGTCGCGGGTGACTAGCACGCACTCGCCGGGACTCAACCCGGATGCCGTCATGTCAGCTGCGGTCGAGGCGGCTGGCTCCGACGACTTCGGACCCGGCGACTTCGTCGAGGGTCTGACGGTGCTGTGCGCATCGGCCACCGAACAGGCCGAGCTCAACGACCTCGGCCGGTTCGCGTTGGAGCAGAACATCATCGGCGACCTGGTGAACCGGCTGCGTATCCACGATTGGCTCAACCAGCACCCTGCGGTCCGCGATGAGCCGGTGGACGCACCGCTGGTGGTGATCGGCCTGTTCCGGGCGGGCACGACGTTCCTGAGCCAGCTGCTCGATCAAGATCCGTCGAACCGCGCGCTACTGCGCTGGGAGGCCGGCGACAGCGTGCCGCCGCCGTCGCCGGAGACCTACCGCGCCGGTCCACGGGTCGATGCCGCCAATGAGGCCATCGAGATGCTCGAGTCGCTGAACCCTCAGATGAAGGTCGTCCATCACGAGGACGCCGAGGGCCCCACCGAGTGCATCACGCTGCTCGGCCAGGATTTCAAGAGCCTGACCTGGGAGGCGATGGCCAACGTTCCCGACTACAGCCGGTGGCTGCTCGACGCGGACTACGCGTCGGCCTACGCCTACCACCGGCGGGTGCTGCAAGTTCTGCAGAGCGGCGGCCGCCGCGGCCATTGGACGTTGAAGAGCCCCAATCACGCGATCGCGCTACCGGCACTCGCCGCGGAGTATCCCGATGCGAAACTCGTTCTTCTACATCGCGATCCGACGGTGTTGTGCGCCTCGGCGTGCAGCTTGATATCGACGCTCACCGGTACGTTCAGCGATACCGACCACACCGCGTACATCGCCGAGCATTGGACCAACCTGCTGGCCGAGTCGATCGATCGTTCCGAAGCCTTCCGGCGTGCGCATCCCGAGCGGGAGATCGTCGACGTTCAGTACGCAGACCTCGTCGGCGATCCAATTGGCGCCGTCGAAAAGATATACGCCGCATGCGGACGCGAACTCGACGAGCAGGGTCGTGCTGCGGTCACCGCATCCGTGGCGGCGAACACCAAGGGCCGCTTCGGCACCCACGGATATCGGCTCGAGGACTACGGGCTGCAGGCCGACGAGATCAGGGAGCGGTTCGGCGACTACATCGCGCGATACGACGTTCCCGCGGAAGCCAGCCGCGCCTAAGACACCTCTGACGTCACACCGATCGACGATTTGCAGACGTTTACCCGCACATCTACTGCGAAACGTCGATCGCTGAGGACACTGGGCTACTTGATGTTGGCCTTCATCTCGTCGAGGTTGACCAGGACGGGCCAGCCGCCGACGCTCAGCGCGTTGCCGTGGCCGGTCTGATGGATGTCGAACACCGACTGGATAGCCGCGTAGAAACCCTGCACATCGAGCGTCTGGTTGACGGCGCGTTTGGCCTGGCGCAGAGCGAAAGTCGGCATCTTCGCGATCTGTTCGGCCAGCGCCCTGGTCTCGGCATCCAGCTGATCACGCGGCACCACCTTGTTCACCATCCCGGTGGCGGCTACCTCGTCGGCGGTCATCGCCCGGCCGGTGAACAGAATTTCCTTGGCCTTGCGCGGCCCCAGTTCCCAGGTGTGGCCGTGGTATTCGACTCCCCCGATACCCATCAGCACGACGGGATCGGAGAACAGCGCGTCGTCGGCGGCCACGATGAGGTCGCATGGCCAGCACAGCAGCAGACCGCCGGAGATGCAGCGGCCCTGGACGGCGGCGATCGAGGGCTTGGGAGTGTTGCGCCATTTGAGCGTGTATTCGAGATAGCGGCGGTGCTCGTGCTGGATGATGAACTCGAGCGTGATCTTGTCGGGGACGGGCCCGCCGCCCCGTAGATCATGACCAGCCGAGAAGTGTTTCCCGTTGGCGCGCAGGATGATCACCGATACCTCGGGGTCCTCGGCGGCGCGAGTCCAGGCGGCATCAAGCTCGTCGAGGAAATCCGGGTTCTGGGCGTTGGCAGCCTCGGGCCGGTTCAGAGTGATGGTCCCGATCTTGTCGGCGACCTCGTATTCGATGTACACGTTCCAGTCCTAGTTTCGAGGTAGGCCCAACACCCGCTGGGCGATGATGTTGCGTTGAATTTCAGAGGTGCCGCCGGCGATGGTGCCGCCGTAGGTGCGGGCATAGCGCTCGAACCACGCCGAGCGGTACAGGTCGAGATGGTGTGCGCTGTAGGGGCCGGAGAACCCAGGTGAAGCCAGCGCGTCGGGGCCCGCTGCGGACAGCGCATGCTCAGCCGCCATCTGCGAGGCTTCCGACCCGAGGAGCTTGAGCACCGACATCGCCGACGGGTCCTCGTCGCCACGCGAGGCCCTGGCCAGTGCGACCGACCCGAGCAGACGCAACGCCTGGTTGTCCATGATCAGCGTGGCGTACCGGTCGCGGTCCAACGCCGATGACGGCTGCCAGTCCTCGACCATCTCTTCCAGCCGGTCTGCGTAGCTGAGCCACAACATGTTCCGCTCGTGGCCGAGCGATCCGTTGGCGACGCGCCACCCTTCGTTCAGCGGGCCGATGAGGTTCTCTGCGGGCACCCGCACATCGTTGAAGAACACCTCGTTGAAGTCGACGTCATCCTCGTCGCACATCGAGGCGAACGGGCGTCGGACGACCCCGGGCAGATCGGTCGGGATCATCAGCACGCTGATGCCCTTGTGTTTGGCCGCTTTCGGATCGGTGCGAACGAAAGTCAGCAGCACGTCGGCGTCGTGGGCGCCCGACGTCCACACCTTCTGTCCGTTGACGACGAACTCGTCGCCGTCGAGGACCGCGCGGGTACGCAGCGACGCGAGATCCGAGCCGGCGCCCGGCTCGCTCATCCCCAGCGACGCTGCAAGATCGGCCCGCAAGATCGGCACAGCCCAACGCCGCTGTTGCTCGGGGGTGCCGAACGAGATCAGCGACGCGGAGATGATGCCGACGCCCTGCGGGTTGAAGGTGAGGTACGTCCGCCGCCGAGCCAGTTCCTCCTGTTGGACGTACTGCTGCAAGATCGTGGCATTGCGGCCGCCGAACTCGGGCGGATAGCCGGGGCAGAGCCATCCGTTGTCGAACATGAGCCGTTGCCAGCGCCTGGCCCAGTCGGGGACGTGGCTGCTGGACCCCGATCGTTCGAGTGCCTCATCGTCGTCGGGCAGGTGCTCGTCGAGGAATGCGACGAACTCCGCACGGAACGCCTCGACGTCAGCGTCGAAGGTCAGCTGCACAGTGCTCCCGGCGGATCAAATTTTTGGTAAGACTTCTGTTACCAGTAAAAGGAGAATACTATTCTCCGAGTGAGAAAGTTACAATCTCTGACACGTTGGCCGCGAGGGGGTCGAGGACCGCAATGGCAAGGCGTTCTCCGGTACAGTCAGTCCATGTTCTCCCTAATCGGTCCGCATCCGAGCAGCCGGTGACCATTCCCAGCGAAGAGCCCGCCTGGAAGCAGCGCGCGGTCGAGCGATCGATCAAAACCGCGAAGCTCCGGGCCGCTCAGCGCGTTCAGCGCTTCCTCGACGCCGCCCAGGCGATCATCATCGAAAAGGGCAGCACCGACTTCACCGTGCAAGAGGTCGTCGACCGCTCGCGTCAGTCGCTACGAAGCTTCTACCTGCAGTTTGACGGCAAGCACGAGCTGCTGCTGGCGCTGTTCGAAGACGCCCTGTCCCGGTCCGCCGACCAGATACGCGCCGCCACCAACGGCCCGGACGAGCCGATAGAGCGGCTGCGGGTCGCGATCCAGCTGCTGTTCGAGTCCTCGCGTCCGGATCCCACTGCCAAGCGGCCGCTGTTCACCGACTTCGCCCCGCGTCTACTGGTCTCACATCCGTCCGAGGTCAAAATCGCCCACGCACCCCTGCTGGCGCTGCTGACCGAGCTCATGGAAGAGGCCAGCGCTGCAGGTCAGCTGCGTGCCGGCATCAACCCGAAGCGCATGGCCGCCATCACCATGCAGACCGTGATGTTCAACGCACAGTCCAGCGGTGAAGAGGCTGAGGACGCCACATCGCATCCGATCACCGCGGACGAACTCTGGGACTTCTGCGCACACGGATTCACCGCCAGCTAGCCCCAGCCCGCCCGAGAATTACGTTCTCGGCGTCGAGAATCTGACTTACACTGAGCGGGTGCCCGATCTCTGGACCGATCTACTCGGCTGCCTAGACATCACGAAGACGTCGGCCGGCGACGGCGAGACCGCAGAGTTCGAAGGCCGGAACCAGCGGCTGGAGTACCACCGGGTGTTCGGCGGTCAATTGCTCGGCCAGTTCCTCCGGATCGCAGCGCTGACGTGCCCGGAGAAGGCCGTCAAGTCCCAGCACGCGATCTTCACGCGCGAAGGCCGGGCCGACGAACCCGTCCGCTACGAGGCGGTTCGAGCGCATGAGGGACGGTCTTTTGCGACGGTCACCATTACCGCGACCCAGAGTCGTGGTGTCATCGCCACCGCGTCGATCAGCATGCACGCGGTCGAGGGCGGCCCCGAACATCAGGAGGTCGAGAGCGTGGGGCCGGTGCTGGGTCCGGAGCACGAACTCCCGCTCGACCTGATCCCTTGGGAGACAAGGGCGTCGATCGACCTCAACGCGGCAACCACCGGTCCCCCGGAATTCGAGTTCTGGATGCGCACCCCGGCCGTCGACCAGGAACTGGCACCGGCTTTGGCCGCCTACGCGACCGACCTGACGCTGATCGGCACCGCATTGCGCCCGATCGACGGAGCTGATCAGCGCGGCAACGGTACGACGTTCACCTCCGCCGTCACGTCGCACACCGTGTGGTTCCACCGGCCCTTCCGCACGGATAGCTGGCTACTGCTGCGCCAGCACAGCCCCGTGCTCGCACATGGCCGCAGCTTCGGTCGCGGCGACGTGCTCACCGAGGATGGGGTGCTGGTCGCGTCGTACGGACAAGAGGCTCTTCTACGCTTCGCGGAACAACGATGAGAAGCCGATTCTTTTAAGCGGAGAGTATAAATTGCCCGAAACGAGTCCCTGGTTGACACCATTGTGGGGCCGATGCCAGAGTTGTGAGACAAATAGCAGCCATTTGTCTTATACCTTCCTGGTCCAGCGAGAGGCGACCCGTGACGATCAGTGCTGATTCCGACGTGAAAACAGCGGACGCGTTGTACTACGACCCGTACAGCGTCGAACTGAACATGAACCCGTATCCGGTGTTCGCGCGCATCCGCGAGGAAGCGCCGCTGTACTACAACGACAAACACGACTTCTACGCACTGAGCCGCTACGACGACGTCAACAAGGCGTTGATCGACCACGAAACCTTCATCTCGGGCAAAGGCGCCCTGCTTGAAATCATCAAGTCCGGTATGGAGATCCCGCCCGGCACACTGATTTTCGAGGACCCGCCGCTGCACAACATCCAGCGCAATCTGCTGTCGCGGATGTTCACACCGCGCAAGGTACTGGCCCTGGAACCACAGATCCGCGAATTCACCGCCAGGTGCCTGGATCCGCTCGTCGGCAGCGGCAAGTTCGACTTCGTCAACGACCTCGGCGAGCAGATGCCCATGCGGGTGATCGGGATGCTGCTGGGGATCCCGGAAGAGCATCAGCGCCGGGTAGCCGACCATGGTGAAGCCACCCTGGAGAGCAAGGAAGTCGACCTGATGGCCACGGGGGAGGTGTTCGCCGAGTTCATCGACTACCGCACCGAGCATCCGTCCGACGACATCATGACCGACCTGCTCAACGTGGAATTCACCGACGAGACCGGCACTGTGCGACGGCTGCGCCGAGAAGAACTACTCATGTACCTGACCGTCGTCGCCACGGCAGGCGCCGAAACCACCACGCGCCTGATCGGCTGGGCCGGGAAGACGTTGGCCGAGAACCCCGATCAGCGTCGCGAGCTTGTGGAGAACCCGGCCCTGATCCCGCAGGCGATCGAAGAGATTCTGCGCTGGGAACCGCCGGCTCTGCAGATGGCTCGCTACGTGACACGCGACACCGAGTACTACGGTCAGACGGTGCCGGAAGGCAGCGCAATACTCCTGTTGATCGGCGCCGCCAACCGCGACCACCGCCGGTTCCCTCCGAACGGAGATGTTTTCGACATCCACCGAGAGCAGCACTCGCACATGACATTCGGTGCGGGCACGCACTTCTGCATGGGCAACGCGCTGGCCCGGCTGGAAGGACGTATTGCCCTCGAGGAGATCCTGAAGCGGTTCCCGACGTGGGAGGTCGACTGGCCGAATGCCGAACCGTCCCAGACAACGGCGGTCCGCGGCTGGAAATCCATGCCCACCATCGTTCCCTGAAATAACCCAACCACCACCAAAAGGATTGATAGACATGGCAGGACGTGTAGAAGGCAAGGTCGCGTTCATCACCGGCGCGGCGCGTGGACAGGGCCGCGCGCATGCGGTTCGGTTGGCGTCAGAGGGCGCCGATATCATCGCTGTCGACATCTGCAAGAAGATCGACACCGTCGATCTGATCGAGGCGTCGACGCCGGAAGATCTCGCCGAAACCGCGGATCTGGTGAAGGGGCACAACCGCCGCATCTACACCGCCGAGGTCGACGTCCGTGACTACGACGCGTTGAAGGCCGCGGTCGACGCGGGCGTCGAACAGCTGGGCCGGTTGGACATCATCGTCGCCAACGCCGGCATCGGTAACGGCGGCCAGACGCTGGACAAGACCAGCGAAACCGACTGGACCGCAATGATCGACATCAACCTCGGCGGCGTGTGGAAGACCGTGAAGGCCGGCGTGCCGCACATCCTCGAGGGTGGCCGCGGCGGTTCGATCATCCTCACTAGTTCGGTCGGCGGCCTGAAGGC
Source organism: Mycobacterium sp. NPDC051804 (assembly GCF_044452905.1). NCBI lineage: Bacteria > Bacillati > Actinomycetota > Actinomycetes > Mycobacteriales > Mycobacteriaceae > Mycobacterium > Mycobacterium sp. NPDC051804. Next base: position 509,475 of record NZ_JBITCD010000007.1, read on the forward strand.
CTACCCGCACACCGGCCACTATGTCGCAGCCAAGCACGGTGTGGTGGGCCTGATGCGAACCTTCGCCGTCGAGCTCGGCGCGCAGAACATCCGCGTCAACTCAGTGCATCCGACCAACGTGAACACCCCGCTGTTCATGAACGACGGCACGATGAGGCTGTTCCGCCCCGACCTGGAGAACCCGGGCCCCGACGATATGAAGGTCGTCGGTCAGCTGATGCACACGCTGCCGATCGGCTGGGTCGAGCCCGAGGACATCGCCAACGCTGTGTTGTTCCTGGCGTCCGACGAAGCGCGCTACGTCACGGGTGTGACGCTGCCGGTCGACGGCGGCAGCTGCCTGAAATAGGGCCTGACACAACGTGACTGTCGCGGAGCTGTCGCTGCCGCGCGGCTGGGACGACATCAGTCCTGACTGGATGACGGCGGCACTGTCGCGTCACCATCCCGGCGCGGTGGTCGACGAGGTGGCGGTGGTGCTGCGCGACGACGGCACCAACAAGCGGGCGCGGTTGGCGCTGACGTATTCGGCGGGCTCGGGGCCTGCGACGGTGTTCGCCAAGGCCGTCGACCCGGAGCATGCCGAACTCGTCGCGCTGACCAGCGGGCTGTATCACGAGCCGCGACTGTTCACCTCAGGCGTCGAACTGGGCCTCGACCACCCGGCCGTCTACACGGCGCTGATCGATGAGGATCGCTCCGACTTCCTGATGATCATGGAAGACATCGTCGCGAGAGGCGCGGATCCGCGCGACTCCACGCGGCCGATGTCGATCGATCAGGCGGCCAGCGGTGTGCGCGGGCTTGCGCGGATGCACAGCAGGTTCTGGGGAGAACGGCTTGACACCTATCCGACTCTGAGTTGGCTCGAACCGTTCGTCGCCTTCGAAGGCATGCGGTATGCCCCGCTGCACATCGCACACGAGCGGTTGGGCGACACGGTGCCCGCGGAGATTCCCGCGCTCAGCGGCACCGAGTTGTTCGTGGACATCTGGGCCCGCTACATCGGCACCTTGATGACATCGCCGCCCACATTGCTCCACGGCGACCCCCACATCGGCAACACCTATTTGCTGCCGGACGACGAGGTCGGTTTCCTGGACTGGCAGATGGCCCGCCGCGGCAACTGGTCCCTGGACCTCGGCTACTTTCTCCAGGGCGCGCTCACCATCGAGGACCGCCGACGCGGTGAGCGCGATCTGCTCGCCGAGTACCGCGGCGCGCTCGAGTTGCCCGCCGACGAGATGCCCAGCGCCGACGACGTGTGGCTGCGCTACCGCGCATCCGTCGCGCACGGGCTGGCGATCTGGATGGCGACGGCCTCGGGCGGCGACGCGTGGCAGAGCGCGGAGATTTCGGTGGCGCTCGCGCAGCGGTACTCGGCCGCGTTCGTCGACCTGGAGACGCGCACGGCGCTGGACGCCATCGCCGCGTAGCTCATTTGTGGGAAACCCACCGGGCGGGGGTATCCGGGTGCTTGCATAGACCCGACCCCAGGGGGTGGATTTGAAGCGTCTCAACGGTATGGACGCCATGCTGTTGTACAGCGAGACGCCGAATCTGCACACGCACACCCTGAAGGTCGCGGTCATCCACGCCGCCGACTATCCGGGCGAGTTCACGTTCGACGTCTTCCGCAGAACCGTCGCGCGTCGGCTACACCTGCTTGATCCGCTGCGCTACCGGTTGATCGACATCCCATGGAAACTGCACCACCCGATGTGGATGGAAGACTGCCCGGTCGACCTGGACTATCACCTGCGCCGCGTGCAGGTGCCCGCGCCCGGCGGCCGCCGCGAACTCGACGAGGTGATCGGCCAGATCGCGAGCACGCCGCTGGACCGCAGCCGTCCGCTGTGGGAGTTCCATTTCGCCGAAGGCATGGCCGATGACCGTTTCGCCCTCATCGGCAAGGTGCACCACACCCTGGCTGACGGCGTGGCGTCGGCCAATCTGCTCGCCCGGCTCATGGACCTGGCCGGCTCTGCTGCCGACGAACACGACGACTACCTCGTCTGTGAAGAACCATCGACGTCCGAGCTACTGCAAGCGGCGGGCCGCGACCATATGGCGCATGTCGCGATGCTGCCCCGGCTCGCGCGCGACGCCGTCGGGGGGATCTCGCGGCTACGGCGACGCGCCAAGGAGCGCACCGACCATCCCGACTTGGCGAAGATGTTCAAGACACCGCCGACGTTCCTCAACCACGTGATCTCCCCGGGGCGGACATTCGCCACCGCGTCGTTGTCATTGGCCGAAGTCAAGGAGACGTCCAAGGCGCTGGCTGTGACATTCAACGACATCGTGCTGGCCACCGCCGCGGGCGGCCTGCGTGAGTTGCTCCTGCGTTACGACGGACGCGCGGACCGTCCACTCATGGCGTCGGTGCCGGTGAGTACCGACCTATCGCCGGACCGCGTGACCGGCAACGAGATCGGTGGGCTCTCTGTGTCGTTGCCCATCCATATCGACGATCCGCTCGAGCGCGTGCGGCTGACGTCATTGTCGACCGCCCGCGCCAAGGAGGACTACAACCTTCTCGGCCCCAAACTGCAGGGCCAGATGATGGAATACCTGCCGCCTGCGTTGACCCCGGCACTGTTCCGGTGGCAAGCCAAGCGCGCCGCACACAACCCACTGATGAACGTTGCGGTATCGAGTGTTCCCGGTCCGCGCGAGAACGGCCACATCGGTGGCGCGCCGGTCAGTGAGATCTACTCCATCGGAGTGCTCTCACCCGGCAGCGCCTTCAACATGACGGTGTGGAGTTACGTCGATCAGGTGGACATCTCGATCCTGTCCGACGACCAGACGTTCAACGACATTCACGAAGCCACCGACGCGATGATCCACGGGCTTAACGAAATCCGTTCGGCCGCGGGGCTGCCGGCTCTGAGCACCGTAGACACGGCGATGGCGCCCGCACCCGCGGCCGGCTAGGTCACGAGTTGCGCAGCTCGTTGCGCAGGATCTTGCCGGTACTGCCGCGGGGTAACTCGTCGAGCACCGTGATCTCGCGCGGCACTTTGTAATTCGCGAGGTTCTCGCGGACGTGCTGTTTGAGGGAGTCCGGTGACGCCGACGCGCCCGCCTCGAGCACCACGAACGCGATGAGGCGCTGCCCGTACTGCTCGTCGTCGACGCCGAGCACCGCGGCCTCGGCCACCTCGTCGTGCGCGGCGAGCATCTTCTCGACCTCGATGGGGTAGACATTCTCGCCACCCGAAACGATCATCTCGTCATCACGGCCGACCACGAAAAGTCGACCTTCGGCATCGAGGTAGCCCACGTCCCCCGATGACATGAAGCCGTCGTGGAAGTCTTTGGTCTTACCCGACGTATAGCCGTCGAAGAGAGTGCCGCTACGAACGAAGATCCGCCCGGTCTCACCGGTAGGCACTTCGTTGAAGGCGTCGTCGAAGATACGGATTTCAGTGCCGTCAGCTGGTTTCCCCGCCGTGTCAGGTGCAGCACGCAGGTCCACAGGCGTCGCGGTCGCGATCATTCCCGCTTCGGTGGCGTTGTAGTTGTTGTAAATCACGTCACCGAACTGGTCCATGAACTTGATGACGACATCGGGCCTCATACGTGAGCCCGACGCGGTGGCGAAGCGTAATGACTTGCCGCTGTAGCGGTTGCGCACGTCATCCGGCAGATCCATGATGCGGTCGAACATGACCGGCACGACGGCAAGACCCGTGGCGTCGTAACGATCGATGAGGTCCAGCGTCGCTTCTGGATCGAACTTGCGACGCGTGACGATCGGGCAGGCCAGCAGCGCCGCGAACAGCAGCTGCGAGAACCCCCACGCGTGGAACGTCGGCGCGACGATGACGATGGGCTCCTCAGCGCGCCACGGCGTGCGGTCCAGCACCGCCTTGAGGTCGCCCGCACCGCCGCTGCCCGCAGAACGCTTGGCTCCCTTAGGTGTTCCCGTCGTCCCCGAGGTGAGCAGGATGATGTCGCTCTTGCGCTCTGCGGGCTGGGGCCGTTGACCGCCGTGGCGTTCGATCAGCTTGTCGACGGTCAGTGGGGCGTCGGTGCTGTCGGTCCAGGCCAGGATGCGCGTGGTATCGGGCCTGCCTTCCAGCGCCCGGTCGACGATGGCCTCGAACTCCTCGTCGTAGATGACGATGTCGGCGCCCTCGCGTTCGACAACCTCGGCCATCGCGGGACCCGCGAAGGAAGTGTTGAGCAGCAGGACGTCGGAGCCGATACGGTTGGCCCCCACCAGCGCCTCGATGAATCCGCGGTGGTTGCGGCACATCACGGCAATGGTTTTCGGAGTTCCCCCGGCCAGGGATTGAAGCGCCGCGGCGAGGGCGTCGGAGCGATCGTCGAGCTGCTTCCAGGTGAGGGTGCCGCGCTCGTCGATCAGCCCCGGGCTGTCTGGGCAGCGCTGAGCGGCAGTCGCGAAACCGGAGGTGGCCGTCATTCCGACCCGGCGCACCGCGGCACCCATCCGCAGATAGCGGTCGGGACGCATCGGTGCGATCAGTCGTGCGCGCCAGAGTGTTTGAAGGAGTCCCAGAGTGTCGGCCACGATCCGTTAGCCAAGCACAGGAAAGCGGCGTTCGCGGGCGAGTTCGTCGAGCGCCTTCTGCATCACGGCCCGGACGTGGAGATCGACCATCTCGATGTCGGGGTTCTCACCGAACTCGGCCGCGATGTCGATGGGCTCTAGGACACGGGTAACGATCTTCGACGGCAGCGGGACATTCGGCGGGAAGAACACCGACAGACCGAACGGAAACCCGACGCTGATCGGCAGAATCTCGGCGCGCAGTCGGTTGAGACCCAACCGCCGGGCGATCGAGTCGCCGCGCGCGAGGAACAGTTGAGTCTCCTGCGCGCCGATCGAGACCATCGGCACGATCGGCACCCCGGACTCGATTGCCGTCCTGACGTATCCCTTGCGGCCGTTGAAGTCGACGACGTTCTCGGTGAAGGTCGGGCGATACGAGTCGAAGTCGCCGCCGGGGAACACCAGCACCACGGCGCCGTCGCGCAGCGCCTGGGCGGCGTTCTCACGGTTCGCCTCGATGACGCCGGCGCGGTGCAGCAGGTCGCCGACCGGCCCGACGAAGATCATGTCGTGGCCGAGCGTGTAGACGGGACGGTCGAAGCCGAACTCGTTGTAGAACTCCGGGGCGAACACCAGCACGTCGGGAGTGAACATGCCGCCGGAGTGGTTGGAGACCACCAGCGCGCCGCCCGCGGCCGGCATCCGATCCAGATCGCGCACCTCGGCGCGGAAGTAGCGCTTGATGAGTGGGCCAACCCGGCTCACGATCTGCCGCGTGAGATCGGGATCCCACTTGGCGACCTTCTTCTCCGCCCCGTCACTCATGATCTCTTTGTTCCCAACTTTGTGCCCCGCTACCCGGCCGGGCCCGAGCAGTAGTACTCTCCGAAAAAGAGAATAACATATCCGCAGGTAGGAGACATATGTCTGACACCGTGCTCGTCACCGGCGGCTTTGGCCTGGTGGGATCGGAAACCGTGCGGAGGCTGGCGGCCGACGGCCGCCGCGTGGTGGTGGCCGACCTGGAGACACCGGCCAACGTCAAGGCCTCGTCCAAGCTCCCCCGCGGCGTCGAGTACCGGTGGACCGATCTCACGGACGCCGAGCAGGTTCAGCGGCTGGTCTCCGAAACCGACCCGTCCGCGATCATCCACCTCGCCGCGATCATCGCCCCGGCGATTTACCGCATCCCCAAGGTGGCGCGACGAGTCAATGTCGATGCAACGGCGACCCTCGTCCGCATTGCCGAGGCGCAACCGAATCCGCCACGGTTCGTCCACGCGTCCAGCAATGCGGTGTTCGGTCCGCGCAATCCGCACCTCACTCCCCTGCCCCTGACAACCGACGACCCAATGCGGCCTGTCGACATCTACAGCGGAACTAAGGCCGAGGCCGAGGAGATCGTCCAGTCGTCGAGCCTGGAATGGGTGGTGCTGCGGTTCGGCGGCGTGCTCAGTGCCGACATGTCGGCGCTGCCGCTGAGTGCCGATGCGATGCTCTTCGCGAGCGCGCTGCCGAGCGACAACAGGGTGCAGACCGTCGACGTGCGTGATGTCGCATCGGCGTGTGCCGCGGCGACCACTGCGGACGCCGCAGGCGAGGTCCTCCTGATCGCCGGTGACGAGTCACACCGCCGTTGCTACGGCGACCTCGCGCCGGCCCTCGTCGAGGCGTTGGGCATGCCGGGCGCGATACCGCCCGGGCGTCCCGGCAACCCCGACAGCGAGGCCGACTGGTTCGTGACGGACTGGATGGACACCACGCGCGCGCAGGAGGCGCTGCAGTTCCAGCACTACTCGTGGTCGGACATGATGGCCGAACTCACCACCATGTTCGGCTGGAAGCGCCATCCGGCGCGACTGATCGTGCCGGTCGTACGCGCGGTGATGACACGCAAAGGCGCGTACTGGAAGGCGCCGGGCATCTATGCCGATCCGTGGGGCGTCATTCGCGCTAAATTGGGTGATCCATCGTGGGATCGGCCGAACGGACAACGCTGACCGCATAGGGTCGCGCCGTGGACACTTTCCAAGGGCGCACAGCAGTCATCACCGGAGGGGCGAGCGGAATCGGCTTCGCCACCGCGCAGGAGTTTGCGCGCCGCGGTGCCCGCCTGATGCTCGCTGACATCAACGAAGCCGGCCTGCAGGACGCGGTGTCGACGCTGCGTGACGACGGCGTCGACGTGCACGGCGTGCTGTGTGACACCCGCAAGCTCGACGACGTCGTCCACCTCGCCGACGAGGCGTTCCGGGTGTTCGGCACCGTGCACGTGGTGTTCAACAATGCGGGCATCGCCTACGCGGGGCCGATTGCGGAGACCAGCCACGACGACTGGCGCTTCGTGATCGACGTCGACCTGTGGGGCCCCATCCACGGCGTCGAGGCGTTCCTGCCGCGGATGATCGCGCAGGCCGACGACAGCCACATCGTTTTCACGTCGTCGTTCGCCGGACTCATCCCCAATGTGGGTCTCGGCCCGTACTGCGTCGCGAAATACGGCGTCGTCGCGCTGGCGGAAACGTTGTCACGGGAGGTGCGCGCCAACGGAATCGGAGTTTCGGTGCTCTGCCCGATGATCGTGGACACCGGCTTGATGGCCAACAGTCAGGCGGTCCGGAGCTCGGACTTCGGTCCCGGGTCGGAGCCTCCGCAGGACCTGCCGACGGGCGCGACCGACCCGGAGGTGCGGGCCGAGGATGTCGCGCGGCTGACGGCCGATGCGATCCTCGCCAACCGTCTCTACGTCATCCCGCACCAGGCGTCGCGTCCTTCGATCCAGCGCAGGTTCGAGCGCATCGACCGCGCCTTCGACGAACAGATCGCCGAGGGCTGGACGCACTAGTCAACGACACTGTTTAGCCAGGCCCCAGTTGGTACTCGCCAGTCTGCGGGTGGTGATACCACCCACTCGCGGCCTGCGTGCCACCGTCGACGTGGATGGTCTGTCCGGTGATGTAGCTCGACATGTCGGAAGCGAGAAATACTGCGGCACCGGCCATCTCATCGACGTGACCGGGCCGGCTCATCGGAATGCCTGGGGCATCGGCGTCCTGCATGCTGCCCCCAGACAGCGCGATAATTCCCTCGGTCAGCGTCAGATCGGGGGCCAGCGCGTTGACGCGAATGTGGTGGTTCGCCAGCTCGAGGGCCGCAGTCTTGGTGTAGTTGATGACGCCGGCCTTCGCCGCGGCGTACGCCGCGTAGCCCGGTGCCGCACGGGCACCTTCGATCGACGTGACGTTGATGACGCTGCCGGGTAGGCCGGCGGACACCAGACGCCGTGACACCCGCTGGGTGCACAGCAGCACATGGCGAAGGTTGCTCTTGTACAGCGCATCCCAGCCGTTCTCAGTGGTGTCCAGCAGCGGCGATTTGAACACTCCTCCCGCGTTGTTCACCAGGATCGACACCTCGCCGAGCTCGTCGACGGTGCGCTGCAGGGCCGCGTCGACCTGGTCGCTGTCGCGCACATCGACCACGAGGCCCAGCACGCCAAGACCTTCCGCGGTCGCTGCACAGGTGTCGGCGTCACGTTCCCAGATCGCGACCGAGGCGCCGAACGCCGCCATTCCCGCGGCGATGCCGCGCCCGATGCCCGCTCCCCCACCGGTCACCACCGCGACGCGGCCGGTGAGCAGAATGTTCGACGGATCGATGGCCACCGATCGAGGCTAGCCCGTCTTCGCCTTGCTGGGTCCCATCGCCGGCGCATTTCCGATCACGCCCTGGGCCTCGAGCTCGTCGATCTCCTCGTCGGTGAGTCCGAGCTCCGACAGCACTTCGTAATTGTGCTGACCGAGCAGCGGCGCGGGTTCGGTGTGGACGCGCTCCGGGCCGCGCGAGAACGTGAACGGCAGAGTGCTGTGCGGCGTGCGGGCATTGACCGGGTGGCCGACGTCCTCGAAGAAGCCACGGGCAGCCAGTTGCGGAATCTCGGTCTGGCGGTGCGGCTGCATGACCTTGGCCACCGGCACACCGTGCTGCCACAGGGAGTCGACGATGTCGTCGCCGGTGCGATCGGCGCACCACGCGGCGAGGTGCTCGTCGATGGCGTCGTGACGGGCGCGCCGGCCATCGGCGGTGCTCAGCTCCGGGTCGGCGGCCCAGTCGTCGCGCCCGACGGCCTCGCACAGTCCCGACCATTGCGGCTCGGTCGCGACGGCGACCGCAACCCAGCAGTCGGGGCGGTCGAACTCGTCGATCTCGTTGGTGCGGTAGAGGTTCTGCGGTGCCGCGGTCGGTCCGCGATTGCCGTCGCGCTCCAGCAACGCACCGTACGCGGAGTACTCGATGAGCTGTTCGGCAGCAACGCTCAGCGCGGCGTCGACCATCGCCGCCTCGACGAGCATTCCCTGACCCGTGTTCCGCCTGTGTTCCAGCGCCACCAACAAGGCATTGAGGGCATGAATACCCGCGTTCGGATCGCCGACCGAGTACGGCTCATACGGGTTGCGGTCGGGATAACCCGTGAGCCAGCTAATCCCGGACGCCGCCTCGATCACGTATGCGAAGGCCGGGTTGTCCCGCCAGGGACCGTCTAGACCGAAGCCGGGCATCCGCAGCATGACGACATCCGGTCGAATCGCCTGCACGGCAGCGAAATCGAGGCCGATCTGATCGATCACGCGGGGGGTGAAGTTCTCGACGATCACGTCGCAGGTCGCGATGAGGCGGTTGAGTACACCGCGCCCGGCGGCGCTCTGCAGGTCGAGCGTCACCGCCTTCTTGTTCGTGTTGAGCCCCGAGAAGATCGGCGACTTCTCCCACCACTGCTCCTCGGTGACGGGGATGCCTGCGATCAGCCGGGTGCCGTCGGGCCGCCGCGTCGACTCCACGTGGATGACTTCGGCGCCCAGCATTGCGAGAATGTGTGTGCACGACGGCCCCGCCCAGAAGGTCGTCATGTCGAGTACGCGCAGGCCCTGGAACGGCAGTCCCCTCGAGAGAACCTCGCTTTCGCGAGCCGAAACACCATCTTGAGTGCGATAACGCTCCGTGTGTTCGCCCAGCCGCGGCGCCGACTCTGGCGGGCGCAGCACCGAGGGTGTCGTTCGATAGGGATGCCCGGGCTGGGAGAATCCATCGCGCGGGTTGACTACAAACGACCCGCGCTCGACGAAATGGTCGAGGCCGGTGATGTTGGCGCCGTTGGCCACCGGGGCGTTGGGAATCCGAAACGCGGTAGCCAGATCTCTGATCTCGTCCACGGTCTGACTCTCGACCCAGGCGTACAGCGCCTCGGACTTCTCGTTCGCCTGTTCGGTGATGGACAGCGGGGAGTCTTCGTCGATCCAGTCTTGGTGTCCGGTCATCGCGCACAGGTCGAACCACTGCTGCGCGGTGCCGCAGCCGATGTCGATGAGACCGTCCTTGGCTCGGGCGATCCCGGGCACTGTCAGTCGTCTGGCGTCGCGCCACGGCCTGCCCAACATCTCGTAGTAGGCCACCGGATAGTAGGTGAGGCCGAGGATCTGGGTCTCCAGCATCGACACGTCGACGAGTTCGGCACCGCCGCGTAACCGTGACGCCAGTGTCGCGGCGCTCGCGTAGGCACCGGCCAGATACTCCCCGACCTGTCCGCCGACGTAGACGGGTGCGCGGTCGGCGGACCCGCGACCGAGTCCGACGATGCCACCGGACCACGCCTGCAGTGTGAACTCCGTTGCGGGACGGTCAGACCAGGGGCCATCGAGCCCGAACGGGGTGATAGCGGTGACGGTCAGGTGTGGGTGTGCGGACAGAATCGCGGCGGGTGTGAGCACCGCATGTTCGGCGACGAGCGAACCGCGCGACCACACGACCGCGTCGGCGCCATCGAGCAACGCGTTGACGTAGTCGATGTCGGCGTCCGGGTCGGCGACGACGCTGTGCTTCGAGCACGCCAGAAAACTGAACAACGCACCGTCGTCGCCCGGTGCGATCTCGGCACCGGAAGCCGACCATCGGCGCAGCGGATCGCCCTCGGGCGGTTCGACTTTGACGACGGTGGCGCCTGCGTCGGCCAGCAGCTTGGTGCAGTAGGCGCCCGCGATGCCGACCGAAAGGTCGACGACGGTGTAGCCGTTCAACGGCCCCACGCTGCTACTTGTCCTTGTTGCGGTTCGACTTGCTCAGCCGGAAGTCCGGCGGGAACTTACTGTCGTTGTCGTTGACCGCAGCGGCCAGTCCGCTGTCGATCGACTCCATCATGTCCAGGTCGTCCTGATCGTCGTTGGCGACACCGCTACCCATGGATTCGAAGAACGCGGACAGCAGACTGCCCATGTACTCACCCTGGTGCTGCTTGTAGACCTCGAAGAAGATCTTCTGCTGGAAGACGGTGTCGACGGGCCGATTTCGCGCGCAGGCCCGCGCATACTTGTCGACCTCGGCCTCGAGCTGGTCGCGTGTCACGACCTTGTTCAGGAAGTTGCAGTCGTACATCTCGGCGGCGGTGAACGGCCGTCCGGTGAAGACCATCTCCTGGAACTTGCGCAGTCCCATCATCTGGATCCACGTCCACATCCGCGGTCCCCAGCCGTAATAGCGGAACGAGGGATGTCCGAACAGCGCGTCGTCTGAGGAGATCACGAGATCGGCATCGGCACACTGGTAGAAGTGCCAGCCGTAGCAGTAGCCCTTGGCCTCGACGATGCTGATCTTCTTCAATTCCTGCAGCGGCCGGTTGCCTGCCTGCACATTCGCGTACCACGCGCTGATCGTCGCCCCGCTGCGGAACGTGCCCGACGGCGGATAGTTGACCTCGCCGACCCCGTCGTCCTCCAGTCGCAACTCGGCCAGTCGCAGGTCGGTGTTGTCGTAGCCCTCCATGAACTCAGGAAGGTCGGCGCCGCTGCCGAGGTTGTCACCGACGCCGCGGATCACGACGACCTTGACGTCGTTGTCGACGGTCGCCGCGCGCAGCAGGTCGGCGTAGCGCAGCCGCGCCATCGACGTCGGCGCGTTCAGGTACTCGGGACGGTTGAAGGTGATCGTGGCGATCTTGGTCTTCGGGTCCTTGTCGTAGAGAATGAGCTCTTCGGGAGTAGGGCGACTACCGTTGTCGGACATTGGCTCTCCTCTAGCTGATTCCGGCGGCGGCCTGAGCCGGTGAGGGACTGGCCGTGAGTACTTCGGGTCCCGTCTCGGTGATGAGCACGGCGTCGCGTCGGAACACCGCACCGACACCTGACTCCCATACATAGGCCGTGACGGCCAATACCGTGCCCGGATCCAGGCGTTCATCGGCAGATGTCTTCGCCAGATCCGGTGAGATCACCGGCGGATCGAAGCCGAGCCCCAGACCGTGTGCGACGGGAATCGGCGGCAGCGCCTCACCTGCGGCGTCGTATGAGGCGAGCAGATCCCCCGCCGATGCGCCGGGTCGGCACGCGTCGACCAGCCTCTCCCACAGCTCATTTGACCGGCCAAAGAGCGCGTCCGCGCCGGGAACGTCACCGACCGGCCACGTCCTGCCGACCTCACCCACGTATCCATCGGCGAGCGCGCCTGCGGCGAAGGCCACCAGGTCGCCCTCGGCTATCTTGCGATCGCGCCGACCGACGCGCCACGTGTGGTCTCCCGACGTGATCCACGCGCCGTCCTGAGTCGCGGAGGTGCTGTACCCGCCCGCGGTCATCGCCTCCATGAGGACGCCGTTGAGCGCCTGTTCGGTGGTGCCCACCGTGAGCGCCGACACCGCTGCCGCGAGGCCACGCTCGGCGACGTCGAGTGCACCCCGTAGAACCCGTATCTCGTCGGGCGTCTTGGTCCGGCGCGCGGCCTTCATCGCCACCTCGGCATCGACGAATTCTGCGGTGGGGAACGCGATCGGCAGCAGCTGCGCGAACGACGGTGACATGGCGTCGGTCCCGACGCGCCGCGCCGTCGCCGCACCGTCGATGCCCTTCAGCACCTCGATAATGGTCATCGGGTTCCAGGCCAGTCCGTAGAGATGGTCGTGGCCGATCTCCTCGGGCATGCCCTCATCCCACGTGCTGTTGAGGTGGATCTCTCCGGTGGCGCGCACCAGGACACAGATCGGCGCGAAAGGCCGGGTGCCCGCGACCCAGAGTTGCGGCGCACCAGTCACATAACGGACGTTGGCCTGGCGCCCCAGCACCAGGACGTCGAGATCGTGGGCGTCCATCGCAGCGATGGCGCGCTCACGGCGGCCGGTGCGCAGAGCGAGGTCGTCGGGGACGATTTCTTCAGCCATGGGTCAACTCAGTCCGTAGGGCGTGTAGGGGTAATCAGTGATGGACTGGTAGCCGTCCTCGGTGATGACCACGATCTCCTCAGCGCGGTAGCCGCCGGTGCCGTCCTCCCAGACGACGGGCTCGAGTACGAGCAGCATGCCCGCGGGGAACACGAAGTTGTCGTCGAACTGCTCACCGAGATCCGTTCCGATCATGGGCATTTCGGCGGCGTTGGTGCCGATACCGTGGCCGAGGTAGAAGTGCGGCAGCCACGGCTTGGTGCCGCCGTTGGCGGCGATGGCCGCGCGTGCCAGGTCACCGGCGGTGGCGCCGGCCTTGGTCACGGCGAGCACGGCGTCGAGAATCGACCGCCACTTGGCGAAGTTCGCGTTCTGTTCGGGCGTCGGATCCTCCCCCACCACCCAAGTGCGGCCCCAATCGGAGCAGTATCCCTCGAAGGTGATGCTGATATCGGTCCACAGCACGTCGCCCTTGGCCAACGGTTTCTCCGTGGGCAACAACGGCAACGCCAGATCACCGGTGGTGGTCCACACCGCACCGCTGCTGCGGGTTGTCGGCATCACCTGCCAGATGGCTTCGATCATGTTCGTCGTCGCACCGAGTTCGAAGGCCCGCCGGACGAATCGCGCCGAGAGGTCCATCTGGCTCACGCCGGGGGCGACCAATGGCTGGACGTCGACGAGGGCCTGCTCGGTGATACGGCAGGCACTTCTGACAGCGGCGATCTGGTCCACGGTCTTGACCAGCTTGGCCGGGCCCACGACGAGTGCAGCATCCGTCGGTGGACCGGCGGGGAACAGTGTTCCCGCGGCGCGTCGCATCGCGCCGGTGAGCTCGTCGACTGCGACGGAGGCACCCGGTGGGACTAGGCCCGCGAGCACCTTCGCGAAATGCTCGACGCCCTCGTCGAATTCGAGGTACAGCGGACCGTGGACGTGGTCCGCGGGAACCTCTGTGTCGAATGCGCTGCCCTCGGCGAACGGCATGTACAGGTGGGGATGCTCATCGTCGGCGAGCACGATCGCGACCGGACGCTCGACGTGCGATAGGCCCGCGTCCAACAGCGGCCAGCTGGCGCCGGTCGCGTACACCACGTTGCCGTTGCCGAGCAGAATGAGCGCATCGACGCCCTTGTCCTTCATGGAGGCTCGTAGCCGAGCCCCGCATTCGCGGTACATCCTGGCGCGGTCGGGCAGATCCGGGATGTCGAGCAGCGACGAAGACCCTGTCGAGCCTAAGGACACCGTCGTCACGAGATTCCCAGGAAGTTCTTGATGTTGTTGCTGACGATCTTCACCGCGTCCTCCGCGCCCACCGCCTCGACGACCGACGCCAGCGACTTCTCGGAATAGCCGAAGGTGCTCTCGTTGTGCGGATAGTCCGAGGACCACATCACGTTGTCGACGCCGATGCGGTCGATCAGCTGCAGACCAAGCGGGTCGACCATGAACGATGCGCTCATGTGGTGGGCCCAGTAGTGGTGGACGTCGTGTTCGAGCTGGTGGTTGAACATGTGCCGGTAGGAGGCCAGCATGTGCTCAGCATCCTGCAGAGCGGTTGGCACCCAAGCGATCCCGCCCTCGAACCAGCCGATCTTCAACGACGGGTGACGGTCGAGAATGCCGGAGAACACGTACTTGGCGAACTGCTCGCGGAATGAGTCGACGTTGACCATCATGCCGACGACGACGCTGTTGTGCTGACACGGCGTCTTGGGCGGGGTCTCACCGATGTGGTGGCTGACCGGGATGCCCGATGCTTCGATCTCGTCCCAGACGGCGTCCATGTCGGTGCTGCCGTAGTCGTAGATGTTGCCCTCGTCGTCCTTGCCGGGGTTCAGCGGGAGCAGGAACGTCTTCAGGCCCAACGACTTCAGCTCTTCGAGCGTGCTGCGGGTGCCCTTGGGGTCCCACCAGTTGATCAGGCCGACGCCATAGAAGTGGCCGTTGGAGCGTTCCTGCAGATCGGCGATGTGCTCGTTGTAGATCCGGAACACGCGCTCGCGCAGCGACTTGTCGGGATAGTGGAACAGCGCCAACACCGCGTTAGGGAAGGCCAGCTCCTTGTCGATACCGTCCTCTTTGAGCTCCCGAATGCGGGCCTCGATGTTGTTCGACGCGGCACCGGCGAGGTCGTCGTACTGCATGAGCACGCGGCCGAAATCACCGCCGGTCCAGGCCTTGCCCTTCATGCCGACCATGTATGCGCCGTCCTCGTACCAGATACGGGGGGCCGCGCCCTTGAGCTCTTCGGGGAAGCGCTCGTAGAAGATGTCGTCGGCGACGGAGATGTGGTTGTCGGCGGAGAAGATCTCGGTGCCTTTGGGGAGCCCAGTCAGGCCGTCCGCTGAGGCGTGGCCCTGTCGGTTCTTGGGGGCGCCGAAACCTTCTGGTGGATAGAGGGTAGCTGTTGGGGTGGACATCGTTTGGTACTCCAATCGGGCTGTGGGGCGGGCTGTTCGGTGCTAGAAGGTCACCGGAAGTTCATAGACGCCGTAGGCGAGTCGGTCGTGTTTGAAGGGCACCTCGTCGAACGGGATCGCCAGCTTGAGCGTCGGGATGCGGCGCAGCAGCGTGTGAAACACAATCTGCAGTTCGGCGCGCGCGAGTTGCTGACCGACGCACTGATGTCTGCCGTAGCCGAAGCCGAGCTGCTGACCGGCGTCACGTGTGAAGTCGAGCCGGTCGGGTTCGGGGTAGGCGGCTGCGTCCCAGTTCGCCGGGGCCAGGTCGATGATGATGCCCTCGCCCGCGCGAATGGTCTCGCCGGCGATCTCGATGTCGTCGATGGCCACCCTGCGCTGGCCGTTCTGAATGATCGACAGGTAGCGCATCAGCTCTTCGGCCGCGTTGGCAATGAACTTCGGATCGTCAGAATCGCGAAGCAGCGCAGCCTGTTCGGGGTTCTCCAGGAGAGCCAGCACGCCGATCCCGATCATGTTCGCGGTCGTCTCGTGGCCGGCGATCAACAGACCTGTGCCCAGCTGCGCAGCCTCCTTGACGCTGATCTCGCCCGCGGTCACCCGTTCAGCCAGGTCGGAAACCGCGTCCTCGGAAGGGTTCTCCATCTTCTTCTCGACCAGATCGATCAGGTACTTGTGAAGGCTCATCGCCCCCTTCTGGCCTTCTTCCGCGGATGCGTAGCGGGCCAGCCCGACGTTGGCATGGTGCTGGAAGAACTCGTGGTCCTCATAGGGGACGCCGAGCATCTCGCTGATCACCTTCGTCGGCACCGGCAGCGCGAGTTTGGCCACTATGTCGGCGGGTTGCGGCCCCGCGAGGATCTGGTCGATGCACTCGTCGGTGACTTCCTGGATGGCGGTACGCAAAGCCTCGACACGCTTGAAGGTGAACGGCTTTGACAGCATCCGCCGAAACCGGGTGTGCTCTTCGGCGTCGGAGGTGAACACCGACCGCGGCCGCTTGTTCACCGTCGACAGCATGTGCTCGTTCCAGTGCGGGAATCCGTCACGCCGGTCGTCGACGCTGACGCGCGAATCCGAGAACAGCGCCCGCGCCACCTCGTGACCGGTGATCAGCCACGGCGTGGTGCCGTTCCAGATCCGCACCCGCGACAGCGGCTTGGCCTCGCCCATCTCGAGCATCGGCAGCGGCGGCGCGAACGGGCACCGAGCTTCCCGTTCCATCGGGTACTCGGGGACGTCTGCCGAAACGTGTTCGGTGGCAAGGGTGTCTGACATGAATTCTCCGTCATTCCTCGATGTGAATGGCCAGCGCTGGGCATGCCGCGGCGGCCTTTCGGGTTTCTTCGGCTTGATCGGGTCCGGGCTCGGAGATGAGCAGTTCGACGACGCCGTCGTCGTCACGCTGGTCGAAGACGTCGCTTGCGTTCATCACGCACATCCCGGAGGACACGCACTTGTCCTGATCGACACTGACCCTCACGGTCGCTCCGTGATGGGCGCCTGCCACAGGCCGACGATCGCGTCGATGAGGCCGGATGCGACCGAACTCCATGTGGTTCGGGGCATGACCGCGCCTTCGGCGAAGGAACGCTCGAAGTCGGCGCAGGTGTGCATCATCAGGTTTCGCACCATGATGTTGCGCTCGGTGACGACGGTCATCGGTAGGTCGGGCAGGCAACGCGTGATGCCCTGCACGACCAGCAGCACCGACGGTGACGCCAGCGCGTCCTTCACCACGATCTTCTGGTAGGCCGGATCGGCCAGTGCCTGAGCGGCGAAGCGCGCGTACCAGGTCGGGTTGCCGAGCTGATCGAGGTGTTCAGTCAGCGACAACACCAAACACGCGATCCAGTCCCGCAGATCGGTCGAGTCGGCGGTGTCGGCGACCATTCGTGCGAGCATCCGCTCCATGGGCACGCGGTGTTTCTGCTCGATCGCGCGCACAAGGTCGGCCTTGGTGCCGAAGTGATACCCGACCGCGGCGTTGTTGCCCTGGCCCGCGGCCTCACTGACCTGCCTATTGGAAACGGCGTACACACCGTGTTCGGCGAACAAGCGCTCGGCTGCCGCCAGGATCGCTTCCCGCGTGATGCTGGCGCGCTCGGTGCGAACGGTCCTGCTGGCTGTGGTCACCAGATCAGTGAACCGCGTCGCAGCCTTTAAGTCAAGCGACTGATTTAATTTTCTGGAACAGTTTTTTGGGGCCCTTGCCTGCGGAGATGCCGGCGACGCATAGAGTCCGGCTGACCATGACTCATTCCGGGGCCAACTCGCGGTTCACCGACAACGGCGGCGTACGGATCCACTACCTCGACTCTGGCGGCGACGACCGCGGCGCTCCCGTCATCTTCGTGCCAGGGATGACGTGCGTAGCCGAGGACTACACCGAAGTCCTGCCGCTGTTCGAGCGCAGGACCGTCGTGATCGACCTCAGGGGGCATGGCCGCAGCGACGCTCCGCCGCGCGGATACGACGCCGCAACCTTGGGCACCGACGTCGGCGCGGTGATCAACGCCGTCACCGACGGACCGGTGCACGTGGTGACGTTCTCCCGGGGTACGACCTATGCGCTGACGTGGGCACTGGCGAATTTCGAGCGCGTTCGCTCGGTCGCGATCGGCGACTACGTGCCCGAGGAGAAGGTGCTGACCCCCGAGATGTCGCGGCGCCTGCTCGCCGGTCGTTGGCGCGGAACCCCGGTCATCGACCGACTCGATGTGGACGCCGCGAACAAGACGTTCCGCGCAGCGCAGGAGCGGTCGATGTGGGGTCGGCTTGCCCGGCAGCAACTTCCGCTGCTCGCAGTGCGAAGTGGCGAGGACTTTCTCGTGGGCGACGAACAGTGGTCGCGCTATCGGACGCTGTTCCCGCACGCGCAACTGGTCGAGTTCCCCGACTCGCCGCACGACATCTTCCGTCCAGACCGCGGCCGGTACCCGCGACTGGTCGCCGAACACGTCGACCGCGCGGACGGCGGCAGTTAGGGCTTCATCGCTATCAACGAAATGCAGAGCTGCACTCGCACTTTCGCTGCATTTCGTCGATAGCGATGCACCACCGAGTGCTAGTCGGACTTGGGTTTGCGCGCGATCACCTTGCCCGCGGACGTGCCGCCGTCGATCGGTAGCACGGTGCCGGTGACGTAGCGTGAGCGGTCGGTGGCGAAGTAGAGCGCCGCTTCGGCGACGTCTTCCATCGTGCCCTCGCGTTTGAGTGGCCGATCGTTGCGCATCTGCTCGCGGATCTTCGCCTCGAACTGTTCCAGCTTCTCGAGATCCTCCCCCGTCGCGGATTTACGCACGATCGCGGTGCGGATGTTGCCGGGCGCGATCGCGTTCACCCGAATCTCATAGTGGGCCAACTCGATTGCCGCCGATTTGGTGAATTGGATGACGGCGGCCTTGGACGCCCGGTAGGTCATCACACCACCACCGGCCTGAATGCCGCCGATCGACGTCAAGTTGATGATCGAACCGCCGCCGTGCTGTGACATGTGTCGTGCGGCATCGCGCGTACCCGCCATCACCGCGAGCACGTTGACCGCCATCACCTTGTGGAAGTCGGCAAGGTCATCGTCGAGGAACCGGCGGTGCATCGTGCCCGACACTCCGGCGTTGTTGACCATGACGTGCAGGCCGCCGAATTTTTCGACGGCCGTCGACACCAGCCCGCTCACCTGATCGACGTCGGACACGTCGGCTTCGACGAAGACCGCGTTGGCACCGATGTCGGCAGCGAGGGCAGCGCCGCTGGCGGTGTCGACATCTCCGATCAACACCCGGGCGCCCTCCGCGGCGAACCTGCGCGCCAAGCCTTCCCCGAGGCCCGACGCGCCGCCGGTGACGACCGCGACCTTGCCGGCCAGTTCGTCTGTCATCTCGCTGCTCCTTCGCGCTGCTCGGCAAGGAACGCCAGCAGCAGGTCGTTGACCGCCGCGGGCTGTTCGATCTGCGGGCAGTGCCCGGCATCGGGGATCACCGCCGAACGGGCGGACGTGATCTGCGCGGCGATCTCGGCGGCCCAGCCTCGCGGGAGCAGTTTGTCCCCGCCGCCCTCGACCACCAGCGTCGGTACGGTGATGCGGTCGTAGGCCCGTACGCTTGACGGCAGCGGCGGTGCATCCAGGCCGGGCCGGCGAAACCTCGCCGCCGACAGGGCTTCCCACGCGCCGGGGGCGATGCTCGACTCGTACCTCCGTCGCACGTACCCCTCGTCGGCCACGTACGAGGGGTCGGCGAAAAGGGCTTCGACGATGCGGCGCATGGCTTCCGGTGTCGCGTCGTAGTCGTAGAGCGCGGCCGAGTGCTGGTTCCGTTGGATCTCGCCTCCGCCGCAGATCATCACCATGCTGCGCACCGGCAGCACGGGCGACTCCGACGTGGCGTCGACGAACAGGTTGACCGCGCCCATTGAGTTCCCGATGAAATGCGCTGTCTCGACCCCGACCGTCTCGCAGAAGCGCGCGATGTGACGGATGCGCATGCCCCGGCCGTCGTTGAAGTCGATGACCTTCGCGGACTCGCCGAAGCCCAGCATCTCCAGCGCCAGGACCCGATGCTGCTGCGCGAGTGCGCCGATGTTGTTCTCCCAGGCGATCTCGGCGTTGACGCCGAACTCGCCGCCGTGCAGCAGAACGACCGGATCACCCTGTCCCGCCTCGAGGTAACCGGTGGCGAGCCCGTCGACCAGGACGCTCTTGCGCGCTGCGCTCACGTGGTTTCCCACGCGGCGCGCGCGAAGGTGAGCAGCTGGCTGGCCAGCATGTCGAGCTGATCGCACACCGAGGTGTCGGTCAATTCGCCTGCGTCGTCCCAGATCTTGTCGGCCGAGTTGATGGCGACTCCGAGCGGCGTCGGCCAGGCGCGCAGTGCGTGCCCGACGGAGCGCAGCTGACCCAGGGTGCCTACCGCCGCCTGCCAGCCGTACGCGCAGCTGATGCAGCCCCACGGGGTGTTGTCGAGATAGACGCGCGGATCCTCGCGGAGATCCTCGATGTAGTCGAGCGCGTTCTTGACCAGGCCGGAGATCGCCCCGTGGTAGCCCGGCGATCCGACGACGACGGCGTCGGCATCGCGCAGGGCACTGACCAATTCGAGGGCCTTGGGCGTGCGCTCCAGTTCGTGCGGTGCGTACATCGGCAGGTCGAGGTCGGGCCCGCTGAAGAAGCGGGTTCGGCCGCCCTGGCGTTCGACCGATGCCAGGCAGTGGCGAATCGCGCGCTCCGTCGAGGAATTGGCACGAAGTGTGCCGCCGAGGCCGACGATCAGCGGAGCCCCGCCGGTGGTTGTGCTTGCGGTCATGATCCTTTACCTACTTGATTGCGATCGGGTTCACGGGAGATCCGACGGCGCCGGTCACCCGGAGCGGCGGTGCGATGAGCTGGAATTCGTAGACACCGTCGGCCGCGCAGTCCGCTGCCAATGCCGTGAGATCCCAGTACTCGCCGAGCATCAGCCCCATATCGCGCAGGCACAGCATGTGCATCGGCAGGAAACAGCCGTCGATGCCGGGAACCGGGTTCTCCACCATCAGATTGTCGGCCGCGACAGCCGCGACTTCGTGGTCGTGCAGCCACGAGGCGCACGTCCAGTCCAGCCCGGCGCCTGGTTCAGCGCCGTCGCGTGTCTCGAGAAACCGTGCCCACCAACCGGTTCGGACCAGGACAATGTCGCCGCGCTCGACGGTTACGCCCTGTTGGCGAGCGGCCTCGTCGAGTTCGGCGGGGGTGATCGGGTCGCCGAGGTCACAGAACGTCTCCACACCGCGCAGGCGCACGATATCGAGCAGCACACCACGTGAGGTGATGCCCCTGCCGTCGACCTTGTCGATACCGCAGTGGTAGGCACCCAGACTGGTCACCGAGCTCGCCGGGAAGCCGTTGTACAGCTTGTCTTCGTAGTACACGTGCGACAACGCATCCCACTGGGTCGCGGCCTGCAGCGGCATGATGATGACGTCATCGTTGAACCGCATCGGGCCGCTGGTCCAGTACTCGCTGAGCTGCATCGCGGCGGGATTCTTCAGCCAGGGCGGACCGTATTCGGCCAGCGTGCTCGCATCGCCACCGTCGATCGTCATCACATGCAACGGGTTCTGCCGGAAGTGGAATGCCCCCTGCGGCCCGGACGAGCCGAAGTCGACACCGAGGGGAAACAACTTGCCGTGCCGGACCAGACTGGCGGCCTGCGCGATCTTCTCCGTCGTGATGAAGTTGAGGGTGCCGATCTCGTCGTCGTCGCCCCAGCGTCCCCAGTTGCGGACGTCGTCGGCGACCCGCCGAAAGTCGGTCATGCTGGCCATAACTCGCCTCTCATCGTCGCGTCACCGACCCGGCGAGATCTGTCTCGCCGACTGTGCCACCGTCCACCCAGATCACCTGTCCGGTGAGGTAACTGGCGGCCTTGCTATTCAGGAAGACCAGCACGCTGGCCTGCTCGTCGGGCGTGGCCGCACGCCCCAACGGAGTGTGGAAGGAGTCTAAGAACTCCTGGCCGTACGCGGACCGCAATTGGTCGAGAATCGGGGTGTCGGTGACGCCCGGCGCCGTGCAGTTGATCCGGATTCCCTTGGCGCCCAACACCACGACATTGGCCATCCCATACAGGATGATCGCTTCCTTGGAAAGCCGGTAGCCGCCACCGTCGGCGACGGCATCCGAATTGCGCTCACACCATTGGATTCCCTCGGCCATCGTCGCGGTGTCGACCAACCCCGCCGTGACAAAGGCGTTCTCCCGATAGCCCGATGCGGCCAGTGACGACACGTTGGCGATGGCCGATCCCGGCGGCATGCTCGGTATCAGCGCTTCGGTAAACCGCCGGGTACCGAGGAAGTTGATGGTGACCACCCGCAGGGGATCCCGGATCCCCGACGACACCCCGGCGATGTTGAACAGGGCGTCGACGCGACCGCCGATCGACGCAACCGCCGCGTCGATCGATGCCGGGTCGTGGAGATCCAGCGGGATGAACTGACCGAGGTCGGCGTCGGGTGGGCGAATGTCGAGTCCGACCACCTCCGCGCCGAGACCGGCGAGCTGCCGCGCCACCTCAGCGCCGATACCCGAAGCACATCCGGTGACAACGACCCGGCGGCCGTCGTAACGCCACAGCTCGTCAGTCATGGATCAACTCTTGTCGGCAGTGGGGTTTCTGCTCGTCCACCCTTCCCCTGACTTGAGTTTCGCAGCCGCCGCCTCGATACCGGCGTTCATCTCGTCCATCGCCAGGGACACCTCGTTGGCGGTGTAGTTCTCGCGACCGGTGGGCAGACCGCCGAATGCGTAGGTCTCGTCAAACAGCGGTGCCTTCGACTTGGGCCTGCGCGCCTCGGCCTTCTCGAGGACCGGCGCGAGCCGCTTGGCCTTGTCAGCCCTTGCCTTTTCGTCGCGCTCGATGAACTCGGGCAGGACTTCTTTGCCCATTAGCTCGATGGACTCCATCGTCTCCTCGTGACGCCGCGGCGTAAGGAGCAGGATCAGTTCGTCGACACCGCTTTCCTCGTAACCGCGCAGGAATTCGCGCACGGTCGCAGGACTGCCGATCGGGCCGCGGTCCGGGCCGTAGACGATGCTCGGATCCTTTTCGATCTCTTCGAGGTGCCGCTCCCACACCCCAGTACGGCCTGGGGTGTGCATGCCGGTCATGTAGTAGTGCATGATCCCGAACGCGAAGAAGCCGCCGCCCTTTCCGAGCCGCTCGATGGCCTGTTCATCGGTCTTGGCGACCATCATCGACAGGTCGCCGCCGATCGCGAGGATGTTGGGGTTCATCTGCGGTGTGACGGGCACGGCGCTCTCTTCGAACTCCTTGTAGTACCCGTTGACACGCTCGGTCAGCGGGCCGGGGCCCGTGTAGGCGAAACTCAGTGCACCGAGGCCTTTTTGGGCGGCCATCGACACCGAGGCGGGACGGGTGCAGGCCACCCAGACCGGCGGGTGCGGCTTTTGCAGCGGTTTGGGGACGACGTTGCGTGGCGGCATCTCGATGTGCTGACCCTTGAATCCGGTGAACGGCTCCTCGGTCATGCACCGGATGGACACCTCGAGCGCCTCCTCCCACATCGCACGCTTGTCTGCGGGATCGATACCGAACCCGCCGAGTTCGCCCACCGATGACGATTCACCGGTGCCGAACTCCACCCGGCCGTTGGAAAGCAGGTCGAGGGTGGCGACGCGCTCTGCCACGCGCGCAGGGTGATTGACCGCCGGCGGTAGGTGCATGATGCCGAAACCGAGGCGGATGTCCTTGGTGCGCTGACTCGCCGCCGACAGGAAGATCTCGGGCGCGGTGGAGTGACAGTACTCCTCGAGGAAGTGGTGTTCAGTCAGCCACACCGTGGAGAAGCCGGCCTTGTCGGCAGCCTCGACCTCGTCGAGACCATCCTGGAAAAGCTTGTGCTCGTCGTCGTCGCTCCACGGCCGCGGCAGCGGGAATTCATAGAACAGCGAGATCTTCATTTCGTTACCTTTCGATCTTTAGTGTCGAACCGGTCTGAGGGCCAGACTGAACAGCCTTGTCGGGCAACTGGTCTGCGATGTGCTTGGCGGCCAGGTAGCCGAAGGTCATCGCAGGTCCGATGGTCGCGCCCGCACCCGCATAGCTGCGCCCCATCACCGCGGCCGACGTATTGCCGACGGCGTAAAGCCCCTTCACGAAGCTCTCATCGGAGCGGAGCACGCGCGCGTGCTCGTCGGTGCGCAGCCCACCCGAGGTGCCGAGATCACCGAGGATGATCTGGAACGCGTAATACGGCGGCTTTCCCAGCGGATATAGGTTGGGGTTCGGCAGCGTCGGGTCGCCGTAGTAGTTGTCGTACGCAGAATCGCCGCGGTTGAAGTCATCGTCGTGGCCCTTGTGTGCCAGCTCGTTGAAGCGATTGGCGGTGGCGCGTAGCTGCGCGGGCGGTGCGCCGATCTTCGTCGCGAGCTCCTCGAAGCTGTTGGCCTCGACCACGATTCCGGACTCCAGCCACGCCTTGGGAATCTTCCGCCCAGTCGGCACCGGCGCGAACGGCACCTTCGGAATCGGCAGGTGGCCACCGACGACATAGCGATGGAACGAGCGGATGTCGGTGACGAGCCAGCACGGGATGTGGTCGACGCCGGAGTTCTGTCCCTCGATCATCGCGTGAGCGAAGTCCATGTAGGGCGCCGCCTCGTTGATAAACCGCTTGCCGTCGCCGTTGACGACGAACTGCGAGGGCATCATGCGCTCGTTCAGCATGAATTGCAGCCTGCCGTCGGGCCAGCACATCGCGGGAAACCACCATGCCTCGTCGAGCAGCTCGGTGGAGCCACCGACCTTCTCCCCCGCGCGGATTCCATCACCCATCGATGCGGGATTGCCAAAGCTCCAGTCCTTCTCGAGGACGGGCAGATGCTGCCTGCGCCACTCCATGTCGTGATCGAAGCCGCCCGCGGCGAGGATCACACCGTGCCGTGCGCCGATGCGCTGAAGATGGCCATCTCGCTCGATGACCGCCCCGGTCACTGTTCCGTCGACATCGGTGATCAGCTCAGTCATCGGTGTGCTCAGCCACAGCGGAATGCTGTGCTCTTTGAGCGCCAGGCGCATCCTGGCCGCAAGCGACTGGCCGATCGCGGCCATTCGGTCACCGAACACCCGAGCGCGGAACATCCGCCAGATCAGTTTCATTAGCACGGCCTTACCGCGCCAGTTCTGCCGCACCTGGTAAAACAAGCGAAGATCTTTGGGGGCGAACCAGATTCCCTTGGGCGCCAGCGCCAGCGGTTGCAGCAGGTTCTGCTCCTCGTCACCGAGTTCGCGAAGGTCGATGGCGGGGACGTTGATGGTGCTGCCCAATTCGGAGCCACCGGGCAGCTCCGGGTAGTAGTCGGCGTAGCCGGGCTTCCAGACGAATTCGAACCACCGGCTGCGCCTTTGGAGGAACTGCATCATCTCCGGCGCGGTATCGACATATGCGCGCAACCGCGCGTCGCTCACCAGGCCGCCGGTGATCCGCTGCAGGTACTCGAACACGCCGTCGGGGTCTGGCACGTAGCCGGCTTCGCGCTGCGAGGGCGCGCCCGGCACCCAGATGCCGCCGCCCGAGAGCGCGGTGGAACCACCGAACTGAGGCGATTTCTCGACCACGAGCGTGTCGAGGCCGAACGCTTCAGCGGCCAGGGCCGCGGTCATGCCGCCGCCGCCGGAGCCGATGACGAGCACATCCACGGTGTGATCGAACGTATCGATGGTCACGGGTTACACACCGCCGTCCTGACTGCGAATCCGGCGATCAGTTCCGGCGCCGCGCGATAGAACCGGTGCCCAGTCTCGTACCGGCCGTGCGCCGCCAGTGCGGCGAACGCCGCTATCCACGTGCGGATCTCGTGTGCGGAGTGACCGGCCTGCTGTTCGATCCAGCTGTTCGACCAGCCGTCTACCTCGTCGAGACGGTTCGAGTCGACCAAGTCGAGGAACGCCTGATCCCATTCGGGATTCAGCGGTTGCAGCGGGCTGTCGCCGTGCGCGAACGCCTGCGCGGCGTCCATCACCGCCACCTGCCTTGCCTGCCGCTGTTCCGGCGTCATCGGTTCACCACCCACGATCCGTGCCAGCGCCGCGGGGGGCGCGGTGGCTAGCGTCGGCACCGGCGGATCGTGCGACAGGCCGCCGGATCCCACGACGAGGACCCGCTTACCCAACGTGGCCAGATAGGAGCCGACCGCGGCACCGAGTGCCCGGACTCTGCGAAGAGGGCCGAGCGGTGTGGCCACAGAGTTGATGAAGATCGGGATCATGGGCTTAGACGTCGCGTCACCGAAGAGCTTCTCCAGGGGTTGGACCGTGCCGTGGTCGACGTCCATGCTTGCCGAAAGCGCCACGTCCACACCTGATTCGAGCACTGCCCGCGCACAGTCGTTGGCGATGTCGGCAGACACATCCAGCGGGCCCGCCTGGGTGCCGTAGTCGCCGACACCCGCAGCCGCGGTGCCGATGCAAAACGGAGGCATCGTCCGGTAGAAGAATCCGTTGTAGTGGTCGGGTGAGAAGACCACGACCAGTTCGGGGTCGAAGTCCGCGACGAAACTGCGTGCGGCTCCCAGGGCAGACTCGACGTCGTCAAGAAGATCCCGCGACGGTCCCGGAAGGTTCAGCAGCGGACTGTGGGACATGCAACACAGGGCCAGTGCCATGAGAACTCGAGCCTCCTTCCTGGGTCAGACAGAGAACGTCGAACAGCGACGCGCTCACTTCGGGTGCGCGCTGCGCGATGCACGCGCCTGCGATGCATCGGTCAGGACGCACGAACAGCACGGAATCGGTGAAGACGTCGAACCAGGATTTCAGCGCACCCGTCCGATCGCCGACGACCGTCACGCTGGCGTCGTCGTGACCGCTCCAGTGCAGTTGGGTCATTGGTCGCGCCTCGACGAAACTGGCCCCCAACGCCTTCCAGCGATTGAATGCCTCGTCACCGAGAACCGCGCGCAGGTTGTTGCTCCAGCAGAGCACGGCGAAACCGGTGCCGAGGACGTCGTCGAGCAGGACGTTCTGGTCCGTCCGCGTATCGACGCGCGGCTGGATGAACAAGGTGCCGGTCGGCGAGTTCGCCGGACTGCCAGCGGCATGGAACACCGCGCCCTGCTGGTATCGCGGCATCGGCTTGAATCGCATCTCGAGTATGTAGCGCTTCAACGTCGGGACGAGCGACGCGCCGTGGATGACGCGGTCGCGCAGCGCGGCCACGCGCCGGTTCGTCGGCGAGATGACGCGCCCCACCATGGTGGACAGGTCGATCATCGCCCGGGCATGTTTGCGGCGCTCGGTGTCGTAAGTGTCGAGCAGGGCGTCGCCGGCCTGGCCATTGACCACCGCAGCGAGCTTCCACCCCAGGTTGGCAGCGTCGCGGATACCGCTGTTGTAACCCTGGCCCTGCCATACCGGCATCAGATGTGCAGCGTCGCCCGCCAGCATCAGCCGACCTTCGCGGAACGACCCGGCGATGCGCGAGTGATGGGTATACACGCGGTGGCGGATCATGTCGACCCGATCGGGATGCGGAACCCGTTGCGCGAGCATGCGTCTGACGAACGCAGGATCATCAGCGAGTTCGTCGGACTCGTCGTCGTGAATCAGGAATTCGAAGCGTCGGATTCCGTGAGCGATGGAAATGGACACGTACGGCCGCTTGGGGTCGGCTCCCACTTCGCTGTTCGGATGCCCGAGCGGATCGTTCGCGACGTCGACCACCAGCCAGCGCGTCGAGGAGGTGGTGCCGTCGAACGACACCCCCATCAGTCGGCGCGTGGCGCTGCGCCCGCCGTCGCACCCGACGACGTAACGCGCGTGCACGGACTCCTTGCCGTCGGCGAACTCCAGGGTGACTCCGTCGGGGGTTTCGACGCAGTTCTGCATGCGATGTCCCCACCGCACCT
Source organism: Mycobacterium sp. NPDC051804 (assembly GCF_044452905.1). Classification (NCBI taxonomy): domain Bacteria; kingdom Bacillati; phylum Actinomycetota; class Actinomycetes; order Mycobacteriales; family Mycobacteriaceae; genus Mycobacterium; species Mycobacterium sp. NPDC051804. The sequence continues at coordinate 537,029 of NZ_JBITCD010000007.1, forward strand.
CGACGTGATCGAAGCGATCGAGCCCGCCGTACAGTTCGGCGTCGACCATCGGCTGAACGAAGCCGTTGCGCTTGGGCCAACCGAAACGTGCGTCGGGCGGCGCCATTTCGGCGAGCAACCGGCGTTTGGCGTCGAAGAAGCGCAAGATCTGATTCGGCACGGTGTGCGGCAGAACGCGGTCGACGAGACCGATGGACTGGAAGGTGCGGAGGGCCTCGTCGTCCAGTCCGACTCCGCGGGGGTAGTCGATGAGCGTGTCACGCTCTTCGACGATGAGCGTCCGGACTCCCTGCAGCCCAAGAATATTCGCCAGCGTCAGACCGGACGGACCGGCCCCGACGATGACGACATCCGCTTCGGTCAAACTCATGCGCGACCCAGCAGGAAATCGAGGTGCAGCCGGTTGAAGGTCTTGGGATCCTCGTATTGCGGCCAATGCCCGCAGCCGGGCATCAACTCGAACCTGGCACCGGGGATCATCGAGGCGATGCGGCGCCCCTCGGCGACATCGGCCGTCGGGTCATCGCTGGTCCACACGACCATCGTCGGCGCGGTGATCGACCCGTACTCCTTCGGGCCGAGCAGGTTCCGTGCACGGATGTCAGGATCCTGCAGCGCCATGATGTCGCTCATCGCGGCAGCGAAATCCGGTTGGCGATACACGCGCTGGCGGCTGGCGACGATGTCGTCGTAGTCCTTGGTCTTATCGGCCATCAGCCATTTGATGCGTGCCTGCACCGTTTCCCATGTCGGGTTCTCGGCCGCCGCCATCGACAACGTGATGATGCGCTTCATCACCTCGGGGTCGGCTTGCGAGCCGCCCGCGGTGTTGAGCACCAACCGGTCGATCCGATTCGGCTGGTCGGCCGCAGCGCGCGCGGCCACCCAGCCGCCCAGCGACTCGCCACTGATGTGAGCGCGTTCGGCACCGATGGCGTCGAGGAACGCCGTCAGATGGGACACGTAGTGGTCGACTTCGAGCGGATGTCCGGGTTTGTCCGTGTATCCGTGACCGAGCATGTCGATCGACCAGGTCGAGAAATGCTCGGCGTGCGACTCGAGATTCCGGACGTACGCCTCGGCGTGCCCACCCGAACCGTGCAGGAAGACCAGAGCGGGTTTCGCCAGGTCACCGGCGTGCAGATAGCGGGTGCGTACGCCGCCCGCGTCGATATATCCCTGCGAGAACGCTACGCCCTGAAGGTCACTCCAGACGCTCTCGAAGTCGAGCAGTGGAGACGATTCCGGCACTCGTCACCTCTCTTGACGGCGAGAATTTAATTCTCGTATTTTGTAAGCACTGTGCTCATTTATCGCACGTACATGTGCACTATAGTCAGAGCATCACTCTCCTGAGTGCTAGATGTCAAGGAAAGTCAGGTAGGTGCCATGTCTGGTTCGGTCGGGTCCGATTCGGTCGGCGGGGCGAGCCCCAACGCCGCGCCGGCGGGCGCGCCCGGCTCGCAGACGCTGGCGAGGGGTTTGGCGGCGCTGCAGTTGGTTGCGACGTCCCGATCTGGCCTGACGGCGCAACAGGTCGCCGATGACATCGGCGTGCACCGCACGATCGCGTATCGCCTGTTGTCCACGCTGTCTCAGTTCCGGCTCGTGGCCAAGGGCGAGGACGGTCGCTACCGTGCAGCCGCCGCGCTCGCGGTGCTCGGTGCGTCGTTCGACAATCATCTGCGCCAGCTGAGCCTGCCCACCCTCCGAACGCTGGCGGACGAACTCGGCAGTACGGTCTCGCTGCTCGTCGCCGAGGGCGACCAGCAGGTGGCCATCGCGGTGATCGTGCCGACAAATGTTTACTACCAGTTGTCTTTTCACGAAGGCAGCCGCTATCCCCTGGACCGCGGCGCCGCCGGACTCGCACTGCTGGCGAGCATGCCGCCGCGGCCCGGTGAGCGCGACCTGGTTTCCCGTACCCGGCAACAAGGTTGGGTGATCACCCACGGCGAGGTCGAGCCCAACACCTACGGTCTGTCCGTACCCGTGCACAGACAACCACCGTCACCGCCGACGTGCATCAACCTCATCTCCCACCGCGAAGATGTGGTGATGAACGGTAGGGACGCGGTGATCAAGGCGGCCAACGAACTGTCCGCGATCCTGTCCTGAGGATCGCCGAAAGGATTGAGCACGTGACCAATTGGGATCATGAGGTCGACGTCGTCGTACTGGGCAGTGGCGGTGCCGGCCTGACATCGGCACTGACGGCGGCGGTCAACGGAGCCTCGGTCGAGGTGTACGAGAAGGCCGCGACAGTCGGCGGTACGACGGCGGTTTCCGGTGGCATCATCTGGATTCCGGCGCATGACCGCTCCGCCGAGGGTGAGCTGACGGTCGAGGATGCAATGAGCTATCTGCGTGCGCAGTCGCTCGGTTTCATGGACGACGACATGGTGGACACCTTCGTCCGCACCGGCCCGGAGATGCTCGACTTCGTCGAGGCGCACAGCGAGTTGCAGTTCGAGGTTGCCGAGGGGTTCCCCGACTACAAGCCCGAACTGCCCGGTGGACGCCCGGCGGGCGGGCGGTCATTGAACGCCAAGCCGTTCGACCGGTCCCGGCTCGGCGAGTGGAGCGAACGCGTCACCTCGTTCCCCGCCGACTTCAGCAATGTCGGTATCGACGCCGAGACCCGGGCCCGCATCCACGCGTCGGTCGACGACGAATCGGGTGACTACTGCGTGGCGGGCACCGCCTTGATCTCCGGACTGCTGAAGGGACTGCTCGACCTCGGTGTCGTTCCGCACACGAATGCGCGTGCCGTCGAGCTTTTCGCCGACGCGCTGGGCATCACCGGGGTACGAATCATGCAGGGCGACAGTGAGTTGAATGTCCGCGCTCGCCGCGGGGTAGTACTCGGTACGGGCGGGTTCGAATGGGACCCGAAACTGGTCGAGGCGTATCTGCGCGGCCCGATGCGAGGTGCCGTCTCACCGCCCAACAACACCGGCGATGGCTTGCGCATGGCAATGGCGCACGGTGCCGACCTGGCCAATATGGGTGAGGCGTGGTGGGTGCCGATTGTGCAGCTGCCGGACGACACCTTCGAGGGTCATCCACGCAGCCGCAGTGTGCGGCTCGAGCGCACCCGGCCCCGAAGCATCATCGTGAACCGGGCGGGCAGGCGCTTCCTCAACGAGGCGGGCGAGTACAACTCGATGGCAGGGCCGTTCCACTTCCTCGACCCCAAGCTGGGATACGCGAACGATCCGGCGTGGATCGTCTTCGACTCGCAGCACTTCAAGCGATACGGGTTCCTGGGCGTGCTGCCCGAGGAAGAGGCCCCGGACTGGTTCGCGCCCTCAGCCGATCTCGCGGAGCTCGGTGAGAAGACGGGTATCGACGCGGCCGGGTTAGCGGCCACGCTCGCGTCGTGGAACGAGAACGTCGCTCATGAGCAGGACCCTGACTTCGGCCGCGGCTCGAGCGCTTACGACGGCTATTGGGGTGACGACAACGCCACGACGTCAGCGGGCAAGACGCTGGGCCCCATCGACACCCCTCCGTACTACGCCGTGCCGGTGTCAATCGGTGCGATGGGCACCAAGGGCGGGCCGCGCACCGACCGTGACGGCCGGGTGCTGCACGTCAGCGGCGCGGCGATCCCGGGGCTGTTTGCCGCGGGTAATGCGATGGCCGGCGCGACCGGGAAAGCCTACGGCGGTGCGGGCGGGACACTCGGCCCCGCAATGGTATTCGGCTACCGAGCCGGCCTGGCCGTGTCTGCGCGCACGCCGTAACCTTGTCGCGCGGAAGTCCTAGGCCGCTATAGCCGTGCCGACGAAGTAGCTGCCTAACAGGCAGGTGGCGACTAGAACCACCCAGCCATCGGTCAGTCGGCACAGCCATGCGGGGGCATGGCGCACCTCCATGAACTCCCGGAAGATGATGCGCACCTTGATAAGAGCGATCGCGATTGCGCTCACGGTGACCACAGTGCTGGCCGTAAGCGTTCCGTTCTGATCGACCGCTTCATCCATCCAGACGTAGGCCAGGGTCAGCAGCGTCAGGATCGACCAGACGATCAGGAGTCTCCTGTTGAACGTATTACTCACCGATCACCTCACCACGTACAGCATCGCGAAGATCAGGACCCACAGGAAATCGACTGTGTGCCAGTAGGTTGCTCCTGTCTCTACGAGCTGCTGAGATCGCCGCTCTGGGCTGCGTAACTGGTACACGACCACGCCCAGCACGATGAAACCGATCAACACGTGGATGCAGTGCAGGGATGTCAAGAAGAAATAGTGCTGGAAGAACTCATCGCTGGTGAACGTATTACCCAAGCGGATCTCATGGATCCACTCCAGCACCTTTGAGATGACAAACACCACGCCGAAGCCGACGGTCACGTAGGCGTACCTCAATGCCGCCGGATACACGCCTTCGCGCGCCGCTCGGACGCAACGGGCGATGGCCCACGAACTCGCCAGCAAGACAATGGTGTTGATGACGCCGATCCGAAGATCCAGATCGGCCTGCGACTGCAGGTAGAGCTCCTGGTTCTGAGTCCGGGATACCAAGTAGACCGAGAAATACCCCGTGAACAGGAGCGCTTCGAACAGTACGAACAGCCACATGTCTGGCTGTCCCGGCACAAAACGCGTCGGCGTCTCGTTCAGTTGCGGATCCGCGACGTTGGTCATTGGAGTGCCTTAACAGAACCCGCGGAAGCGGTTTCACCTTTGCCCGGAAGATCCGGTAGCGGTCCCGTGTTGAAGTCTTCGCGCTCGATCATCTTCCGCAACAGCACAATGAAGACCGCTGTGTAGGTGACAAACACCACCATGTTGATCCACCACGCGATAGCACCGTTCCACGCGAATGCTCCGCGTTGGAATATCCATGCCGGCGCAACTACGACTTCGGTCAACGCGTTGCACAGCCCCAGGTATGCGAACCACTTCGGGAATACGTTGTTCTTGTCCAGCAAGATCGCGACCAACCACACCACGGATCCGACGAGGAACACTCCCATGGTTCCGCTGAAGGACAGGAACGCGAAATCGTAGAGCCAGTGGATCAGCTCAGGATCCCGTTCAGGCCGAAGCGCCCCCACCGTCATCGCGATCGCCATCACGAGCATGCCCGGGATTGCGCTGAGCGAATACATGATCAAGTACGAGTACGCAAAGACACGACTCACCGACATTCGTCGCATCGAGTATGCGAGAAGGGCATTCATCGGTGCGCACATGCCGGAGATCAAGAAGACGATGCCGAAGCCGGCAAGCAGGCCGTGGTGACGGTCGTCGAACCACTGCACGATCATCGGCGTGTCCCAGGCCGGGCTTGGCGGGGGCTGGACGCGTGTGACGAGGAAGAACAACACACCGTACAGCTGGTAGAAGACCACCATCACCCACCACGCGAACCACAGTTCGCGTTTGGGATGGTAGCGACAGTTCCAGACCAGACGGCCCAGCCGTGAATCAGTCGGGGCCTCGGGAATCCCCGCCATGACGGTTGTCGAGGTGGTCATGAAGCAACCACAGTTTCGGCTCGCCTGCGTCGGATGGTCTGGCTGAGAACAGCTCCCATCACAACGATCCAAATGGCAATCGCGATGTTTTTCATCCAGAACGACAACACTCCGTCCCACGCGAAGGGGCCGTCGAAAGTCAGCGCCCCGAACGCCGCGGGGGCCAGGGCAACCGCGATGAGCAGATTGAAGTGGGCCACCCACAGCGGGAACACGGGCCTTTCTTGGCGATCCCAGTAGATGGCCAGCGCGAGCAATAGGCATTGCGCGATCAAATAGGGAACCAAGACGGTGAAGGTGACCCACGCGAGGTCGTTGAGCAACTGGGTCAGTTCGGGCGCGCGTTCCGGTCGGAATGATCCGAGCAGCCAGAACATGTTGGCGATGAGGAATAGCGTGGGCGGTCCACCCGCGCAGGCGATCAGGCAGTAGGACATGATCGGCGTCCGGTGTGCCATCCTGCGCACCTGCATCGCCAACAGAATGACGGTGGGGATCAACCCCACACCGAACCAGTTGAACAGAATCATGCTGTAGCGGATCCGCGCGGTCTCATCGCGGTAGAAGCTCGCGACTTCCTCTGCGGTCATGTTCGGCGACATCGGATGCAGGAAGCCGGGAAAAAGTAAGAACGCCGAAACCCAGATGATCACGAGTGCGGGCAATGCCCACAGCATGATCGATTCGCCATCAGTTCGTCTCATCGTCGAGCCCATCCCATGCAATACGTCGGTAGCCGATCGGCAACTCGCACGGTAGCCGATCGGCTACTTGATGGTCAATGCTGGGTGGTCTCACTATCCGATGCAGCGATGAGCCGATCGACGATGCCGGCCAAACCTGCGAAGCCGGTAGCTGCGGCCATGTCCGTCGCGACGCGGCCACTGGCTTGGCGGTAGCGCGGGTCTCTCAGGACGTCGAGGATGGCGCGACGCATCGCTGTCGGCGTTGGGTGTTCGGTTCTGATTCGTCGCCCAACACCCGACCACGCGATTCGGGCACCGACTTCTGGCTTGTCCTCCTTGCCGCCGGTGGCGACGATCGGTACCCCGTAGCGTAGTGCGTACTGGACGCCCCCATAGCCGCCGTTGGTCACGAAAACCGAAGTACGCGGCAGCAATTCGTCGTAAGGAAGGAAGCTTGCGGCACGCGCGTTGGCGGGTAACGCCGGCAACGTGTCGACGGGACGCCCGCCCGTCGCAACGACAACCAGCACATCCTGGTCGACGAGCGCACGCAGAGTCGGTGCAATGGCTTGGTCGTAATCGGTGTTGGCGATCGTGCCTTGGGTGACGTGGACGACGGGACGAGTTCCGTCGAGATCCGACCACCATTCCGGCAGCGGTGCCTGAGAGCTGTTGGCACACAACGGTCCGATGAAGTGAAGGTTGGCCGGTGCGTCGGACAAGCGGTATTCGAACGACTGAACGCAGAACTGCGCGATGGCGTCCGCGTGCCGCCCCCAGTCCATGAACGAGCACGGCATGTCGGTGCCGTGCACCTCTCGGTGGGAATCATCGATGGTGCGAAGCGCCTTTCGCAGCGCTCGCCGAGATGCCGCCGCGAGCATGGTGTTACGCGCACGATTTCCGATCCTGGCCGGCTTGAGCCCCATGCCGTAAGGCGCGGTGTCGCGACTCTCCAGCGGTAGCGGGATGATGCCGCACATGATCACCGGGGGCCGCGTCGGTCGCTGGTGCCCGAGCAGGAACGCCGCGCCCAGCGAAGCGACGTCGGCGATGACGACGTCGGCGGATTGTGATGCCAGCGCCGCCATGATTGTTTCGTACTGCGGCTTGGCCGGTTTGGCGAAGACTTGCTCGATGTCGAAAGCGACGGCCTTGGAGCCTTTCAGTGCGGCGCGTTGGGGAAAGCGCTCGCTCAGCGGTCGCTCGTCGAAGTCGGCGTCGGGATGCACGGGCACGTGGGTCGCACCTGTGGCGGCGACCTTGTCGGCGAAGAGCGCGCCCGTGATGAACCGCACGTCGTCACCGCGCTGAACGAACTGTTCGGCGACAGCCAGCAGTGGCGCCACGTGACCGTGCGCAGGAAAACCGACGATCAGTATCGATGACATTGCTCCCCCGCCGACTCGGCCGACTGGATACTGTGGTGTAGTATTCATTACTGTGGCACGCAAGTCAATATCTGAACGTGGCCCCCGGTCCTATCGATCGACGCTCCGTCAGCAACAAGCCGAGGCGACTCGCGTACGCGTCCTTGCCGCGGCAGCCGAGCTGTTCGCCACCGCCGGGTACGCACGCACAACCCTCGCGAAGATCGCCGCCGCGGCTGGAGTGTCCGCCGAAACAGTTCAGGGCCAGGGCCCGAAGGCTGCGCTGCTGATCGCCGCCATCGAGTACGCCGGGTTCGGTGTGGTCGGCGAAGAGAACGTGTTCAACCTGGAGGTAGGCCGCCACCTGCTGACGATCGAGGATCTAGACGGAGCACTGGACTACGTGGCCCAGACAGCCACCGACATTCACCTGCGGACCGCGCCGCTGGCGCCCGCACTGTTCGGCGGCGCGAATGCCGATGACGAGCTCGAACGGTTCATGGACGACCTGTTCGCGAGCATCAAACTTCAAATGCGCCGTGTGCTCGACGTGTTTCGCGATCGCGGGTGGCTCCGCGCCGATGTTCCGTTCGATGAATTGCTCGAGACGACCGTGGTGGTCTGCAGCGTCGAGACTTATCTGCGGATCACACGTCGCGACGGGCTGAGCGCGGACGCCTACCGCCGATGGTGCCGCCGCATGCTCGCCGAGACCGTTGCCGCAACAGCAATGAACAACAAGTAGCCGATCGGCTACCCTCGTCGCTGTGACCTCCACACAGAACGGCGTCAAGTTCAGCGAGATCACTCGCACCGCCGCACAGACGCGCGTTCTGGACGCGGCGTTGAAGCTGATCGCCGAGCACGGTGTCAGCGGAACGTCGTTGCAGATGATCGCCGACGAGATGGGCGTGACGAAGGCGGCCGTGTACCGCCAGTTCAAGACCAAGGACGAGATCGTCATCGCCATCACGGAGCGAGAGATGAGCAGGCTCGAGGACGTACTGGAGGCCGCCGAAGCCGAGGGACATCCGGTGCGAGCACGCGCGGTGCTGCTCGACCGGATGGTCGAACAGGCCATCGACCGCCGTGACGCGTTCCGCGTTCCCATGTTCGATCCGGTCATCATCCGCCTGCAGGCCGAATACCAACCGTTTCAGCGGTTCATCGAGCGCCTCTACGCGGCGCTCCTGGGCACGGAAGCCGGCGTCGAGGCACGCCTGCACGCGGCGATGCTCTCGAGTGCGATCAGCGTCGCCGTCATGCACCCATTGCTCGCCGACGTCGACGGCGAGACGCTGCGCGTACAGCTGAAGCAGATGACAAGGCGCATGATCGGGATACCCGAATGACGTTGCTCGACAACAACGATGAGCACCGGATCCGTAGCCTCGTCCACCGATACGCGGATGCCGCTTCGCGCCGAGACCCCGTTGGAGTGGCAAGCACTTTTACGCCCGAGAGCACCTGGCACGCCCCCGAGTTAGGCCGGTTCGCCGGGCGCGAGGCAATGCTCGCGTTCTTCACCTCGATGCTCGACGGCTGGAATGCCTTCCTTCAGGCGCTGATGTCAGGAGTGGTTGTCGTCGACGATTCGAATCCCGATCGCGCCGTGGGCCGTTGGTTCGTTCAGGAAACTGGCCAGCGCGCCGAAGGCACCAATCTGATCATCTCCGGCGTCTACCACGACGAGTACGTCCGCGACGCCGGCGAGTGGCTGATCCTTCACCGCCGGTACGACGCGCTGCTGCGAAACACCGACGGGCAGATCACGACGCATCCGTTCCCGACGGACGTCCCCGCAATCGATTAGGACTCGACAGGAGCGACAAACAGCTGCTCGGTCGCGGTGTACGGATCTGATCCGCCATCGGCGACCTGCGCAGCGAGTCGATCCAGCTCGGGATGACTTCGCAGTCGCGTCTGCGCCAGCGACAGGATCTGGGAGCGTGCCCGAGCCATGCGTCGTTCCGGACTGTCAGCGCGATGGTGGACCTCGATGACCTCGACCAATTCGGGGATACCATGCCCCTCTGCCGCAACGAGTTTCAGGATCGGCGCCTTCGTCTCGGCCTTCAGGTCCCGCACGGTCTGATCCGCACCCTCGCGATCCGCCTTGTTGACGACGACGATGTCGGCGACCTCCAGCAGGCCGGCTTTCGCTGCCTGAACGGCGTCGCCAGCGCCAGGGTTCAGGATCACGATCGTCGGATCAGCGATCGCCGCAATCTCGATCTCGGACTGACCGACGCCGACGGTCTCCAACACCACCAAGTCGTACGACAGCGCGGCAAGCAACCTTATTGCGGCCGGAACCGCCGCGGCCAGGCCGCCGAGATGGCCGCGCGTCGCCACCGATCGGATGAGAACGTCGGAGTCGTTGATGTGTGCTGCCATTCGAATGCGGTCGCCCAGCAGTGCTCCCCCGCTGTACGGCGACGACGGATCGACCGCGAGCACCGCGACGCGCATATCCCGTTCGCGGTACGCAGTCACGAGAGCGCCGACCGTCGTCGACTTGCCCGCGCCCGGGGGGCCCGTCACGCCGACGACCCGCGGCGTCGGCACCTCGCCGAGCGAATCGAGGACCTCTGCACGCCGCGAACTTTCGACCATGCTCAGCAGCCGGCCGGCCGCCCGGGTGGATCCGCTGCGCGCCGCTTCGATGAGCTCGTCAATGGTCATCGCGTCCAGCTTATCCCGGTCGCGCCAAATACGAGAATGCTATTCTCTCGATGAGAGAGTGCCAGTTGCAAGAAGGGCAGCCATATGCAACTCACCGGCAAGGTCGCCTTCGTTGCCGGCGCCAGTCGCGGCATCGGCGCGACGGTCGCCGCGGCGTTGGCCTCCGAAGGGGCCGCGGTCGCGGTCGCCGCCCGCTCCGAGGAACAGGGCAAGGTGCCCGGCACCATCCATGATGTCGCGGACCGGATCACAACGGCAGGTGGCCGGGCGTTGCCAGTCCATTGTGACGTCACGAATGAGGAGTCCGTCGAGAATGCCGTGGCAGCAACGGTTTCGGAGTTCGGCGGCATCGACATCCTGGTCGCCAACGCCGGTGTGCTGTGGCTCGGCCCGATCGAATCCACTCCGCTCAAGCGCTGGCAGCTGTGCCTCAACGTCAACCTCACCGGGGTGTTCCTGGTGACCAAAGCCGTCATCCCGCATCTGAAGGCGCGCGGCGGCGGCTCGCTGATAGCGGTCACCACGACCGGCGTCGGCATGGTCGACCACGGCTCCAACGCCTATTGGGTTTCCAAGGCCGCGGTGGAGCGTCTTTATCTGGGATTGGCCTCAGATCTCAAGGCGGACAACATCGCCGTGAACTGTCTGAGTCCGTCGCGGGTCGTGCTCACCGAAGGCTGGCAGGCCGGCGGCGGTGGCGTGGAGATACCGCCCGAGATGGTCGAACCACCGGAGGCGATGGCCGACGCAGCGGTACTGCTGGCTCAGCAGGACGCCGCCGGAGTCACCGGCACGATCCAGCGCTCCGAAGAGCTGACCGTCTAGCGCTCGCGAGCGTGCGCAAAGTGTCGACGAAATACGGCGTTTCGCCCGCAGACACGCACGGTCGCCGGACTCAGTTGTGGTTGCTCACCGAAAGCGATCCGCTACTTGTCCTTTGCGATCAGCCCGTCCACGATCTTGTTGAAGTCGGCGGTGCCGAACGAGACGTATTCGGACAGGTTCGCGTAGTCCAGCGACGCCATCACCGACTTCTCGAGCTGGATGTTCATCAGCCGCTTCGTGCTCTCGAGCGCCTGCTGCGGCAGCTCCATGACCTTCTTCGCGCACGCAATCGCCTCGGCCAGCGGATCTTCGACGACGTGATTGACCATCCCCAACTCGAGCGCCCGCGCGGCCTTGATTCGTATCCCGGTGAAGGCAAACTCCTTGGCCTGCAACAGACTTATCTGTGACGGCCACACCAGCGGCCCGCCGTCCGCGGCCACCAATCCGATCGATACGTGCGGATCGGCAAAGAACGCATTCTCCGCCATGTAGACGATGTCCGAAAGGGCCGCCAAGCTGCAGCCCAGACCGACCGCCGGACCGTTAACCGCGGCGATGACCGGGATGCGGCATCGGATCATGCCGATGACGAGGTCGCGCCCGTGCTTGATCGTCTTCTGGCGCAGGGCTTCGTCGTTGCGCAGCTCATCCAGGTAGTTGAAGTCGCCGCCGGCCGAGAAGGCGCGGCCTGCGCCGGTGATCACCGCCGCCCGCGCGCCGACGTCTTCGTTGAGCTCTTCCCAGATCTTGGCGAGACCCACGTGCAGCGGGTCGTTGACGGCATTGAGCTCGTCAGGCCGGTTCAGCGTGATGATGCGTAGCCCGCCGTCGGCCTTGACGTCGATTTCATCTGGCATTCCGTACATTTCAGTGCCTTCCGTTCTTCGCGCGAGCGCTCATCACACCCCGAGCCCCAATATCCGCGACGAGATGATGTTCTTCTGAATCTGCGAAGTTCCGCCCATCACGCTCTGCGCGCGGCTGTACATGTATGCGCCGAACAGTTCAGGATCGCTCGTGCCGACAGTGGCCAGCGCCGCGTGGCCGACGGACTGCTCGACCCAGGTCATCAGCAGCTTGTCCAGCGACCCCTGCGGCCCGTGTGTCATGCCGTCGAGTTGTTCGGACAACCGTCGGCGCACGTGCAACCGCAGCATTTCCGTCTGCACCCATGCCCACGACAACTCTTCAGGCGTGGTCCCGTCGGTCTTAGATGCCAACTGGCGCACCAGCTTCCCGTACCGCGCGGAGAAGCCGAGCGTCGACGGTTCGCGCTCGTGGCTCACGACGGTCATCGCGAGCTTCCAGCCCTCACCGAGGCTGCCGACGAGGTTCTCGGCGGGAACCCGGGCACCGTCGAAGGACACCTGGCCGAATTCTTTGGTGACGCCGCTGATCATCTTCAGCGGCCGCTGCTCCACCCCGGGCTGGTGCATCGACACGATGAACGCGGAGAGGCCACGATGCTTCGGCACGTCCTTGTCGGTGCGTGCCAGCAGCAGACACCAGTCCGCGACGTCGGAGTAGCTCGTCCAGATCTTGTGGCCGTGGATCACGTACTCGTCACCGTCGCGGGTCGCGGTCGTGGTCAGCGATGCGAGGTCCGAACCGGCACCGGGTTCCGAGAAGCCCTGGCACCACCTTTCAGAGCCGTTGATCATGCCGGGCAGAAAGCGCTGCTGCAGTTCCTTGCTCCCGTGATGACCGAACGCGACGACGAGGTACCCAAGGCTGGGGCGCGCGGGGGCTCCGGCCTTGGCGATCTCCTCGTCGACGATCACGTCGTACACCGGCGGCAGGTCCTGTCCGCCGTACTCCTTCGGCCACGACGTGCCGAAGAAGCCCTGCTCGTACAAAGCCTGGTGCCAGGCACCCTGTGCAGCCCAGTACTCGTCGCCGGATGTCGGGAACTTGCCCTTTTGTTCAGTTAGCCAACCGCGCAACCGGTCCCGGAATGCGGCCTCCTCCGTCGAATCACGGAAATCCAATGGTCAGCTCCTCCAGCTTGACGGGCCACGCTTCGGTGGCGGCCAGCACGCGCCGCAAATAGATGTGGGCGAGGCATTCCCAGGTGTTGCCGATGCCGCCGTGCACCTGAATCGAGGTTTCGCAGACGGTCAGCGCCGCACGCGCACAATAGATCTTGGCCACCCGTGCGGCTTCGATGGCCTCGGCGACCGGAAGCTCATCGACCGCCCACGCGGCGTGGCGCAGCACGCTGATCGACCCCTCGATGAGGGCCAGGCTTTCGGCCAGCAAGTGGCCGACGGCCTGGTACGAGCCGATCGTCGCGCCGTACTGCTCGCGGACCTTGGCGTATTCGCATGCCAACACGTGCGCGCCACGCGCTGCACCGACGAGGTCGGCGCACGTGACGGTGAGCGCGAGTGCGCGCCAGCGGCCCTCATCGTCGTCCGACAGCTCATCGAGCTCAGCGGGTGATTCGACCACGCCGGCAAGGCTTCTCGTCAGGTCGACGGATTCCGATGCGTCGGCCCCCGTCGCTGCCTGCACCCCACGCCCCTGCAGGTCGTCGGCCAGTACCGGCCCGAGGAACGGCACATCGACGAGCCGGCGTGCGAACTCCTCAGCGACGATGGCGACTTCGACACCGGATGCGCCGTCGGACCGAAGGGTACGAAACCCGGTGGCGTCCACCGCCTTCTCCAGGCGGGCGATCCGGGCCTGGTCGTCGAGATCGGCGACCGAACCCGGCCCCAGATCGTCGGCCAGCTTGGCTGCGGCGTCCCGCAGCTGTTGCTGTTCACTTGTCAGACGGACGTCCACAGACGCTCCTTCAACACTCGACGCAACACCTTTCCTGATGGCAGACGTGGTATTTCGTCCACGAACACGACCTGACTGGGCCGTTTGTACGACGCGAGCCGGTCGGTGATGAGGGTGACCAGCTCGTCGGCCTCCACGGAGCCGGCTGCCTTGACCGCGGCGACGATCGCCTCGCCGTTGGCCGCATCGGGGATCCCGAACACGGCGCAATCCTCGACAGCCGGATGGCCATGCAGCACGGCCTCGATCTCGGCTGGCGCGACCTGAAAGCCGCGCACCTTGATCATTTCCTTCGAACGGTCCGTGATTCGCAGCCAACCGTCGGCATCGAGGTAGCCGACGTCGCCCGTCCGATACCAACCGTCCGAAAAGGCCGCGGCGGTAGCGGAATCCGGCAGATAGCCAGCCATCGCGGAGCCCGACCGCACCTGGATCTCACCGAGCTCACCCGGTGCAACCGCGTCGCCGGTGTCCAACGCGACGACGCGCAGGTCCACACCGGGCACGGCGCGACCGACGGTGTCCAGCCGTGCGCCCGTGATGTCATTGCATGAGATCACGGGCAGCTCGCTGGCACCGTATGCGGTCACCCAGCTCACGCCCGTCCTGCGGCTCACGACCTCGGCGACGCTTGCGGTGACGGGTGTGGCACACCACATCACGTAGCGCAGTGAGGACAGATCGTAGCGCTCGAGGTCAGGGTGCGCTGCCAGCGCCAAAGCGATTGGCGCCACGGCCATTTCGACAGTGATTCGGTCGGACTCGATGTGCCGCAGCATTGTCTCGATGTCGAACCGCCCGTGTAACCGGATCCAGGTGCCGGTCTCGAGTGCCATCACGATGTTGAGCAGCCCGAGGATGTGCGACGGCGGTGTCATGATCTGCATGCGATCCGCCGAGGACAAGCCCAGCGCAGCACGCCAGTGCTGCACGGCGACCGCGAACGAGGCGTGCGTGTGGCGCACCGCCTTGGGCATCCCGGTGGTGCCGGAGCTGAAGACGAACAACGCGTCGCTCTCCGGGGCAGGGGCACCGAAGGGACGCTTACCCGGCGTGATCGCCTCGTCCAGCGACAGCATCGACATGGCCTCGGCGAGCACCGGGTGGTCTCCCACGGCATGCGTGGGTTTGGTCAGCGTGAGCGCGTGATCGACCTCCGTGCGCTTCCATGCCGGACTGAGCAGGACCGCGGAGGCACCGAGCAGCCAGATGGCCCGTAGTGCGACGACGAACTCGGGTCGGTTGGAGGACATGATCGCAACGCGCCCACCCGCTCGCACGCCGCGATGCTCGAGGGTGGTGGCCATGCCGCAGGCAAGCGCGTCGAGTTCGGGCAGCGTGTATTCACGCTCCCCGAAAGCGAGCGCGATCGCCTCACCCACAGCCTGTCCTCACTCGCCGCCACGGCACGATGGGAATTAAGAACCGAGAATAGCGTATCATTAAAAGAGAATGATATTCTCTAAATCTTAGAATCGATGTGCCAGGAGAGGCTTGATGACGGCAGAACCGGTGCCGAGCTCCCCCGACGACGGGCAAGTGACGATCGTGCTCGATCGAAAGACGGTCTGCGTCCGGCGGGTGGCCAACGAGACTCTCCTCGAGAGTGCCCGGCGCGCCGGACTCTCGCCGCCCTTCTCCTGTGAAGCGGGTAACTGCGGCACCTGTATGGGGAAAGTCGTCGAGGGCAAGGCGACGATGCGGGTGAACGACGCACTCGAAGATGACGAAGTCGACGACGGATACATACTTACCTGCCAAGCCATTCCGGACACCGATTCGATCAGCTTCACCTACGACGACTGAGTTGACGGCGTCTCGGCGTGCTCGTCGAGACGCGGGGGTGGCCGGTACTCGGGATCGTATCCGTCGATGTGGATCGGGCTCCGGACCAGTTTGAAATCCCCTGCGGCGACCACGACTTCGGGGGTCGCCTCCAGCGCCTCGGGCAGCGTGCGCACCGCCGCGGCCGGGATGCCCAGCGGACGAAGCCTGGCTTCCCACCCGAGTGCGGTGTCCGTGGCAAGTCGGGCGGCGGTCACGGCGAGCACCTCCTCTCGGTTCGCCGCCCGCTCGGCCATCGTGGTGAAGCCCTCGATGCCCGCCTCGGTGGCGAACGACTTCCAGAAGGCGTCATGCGTGATGAACAGCGCCAGATACCCGTCGGCCGTCTCAAACAGCTGTGCGGGAACGTAATACGAATGCGCCCCATAGGGATACCGTTGCGGCTCGGCGCCGTCGTTCAGGAACGCCGAGGCGCGGTAGTTCAGCTGCGACAGCATCACGTCGCGCAGCGAGACGTCGACCTGTCCCCCACGTCCCGAGACGACCTGAGCCAGCAGACCCAGCGCCGCGGCGAGTCCGGTGGAGTTGTCAACCGACGAATAGCCCGGCAGGGTCGGCGGATCATCGGGATGGCCCGTCATCGCGGCCACCCCCGTCGCCGCCTGAATGACGTAGTCGAACGCCGGGTCGTCACCGCCGTTCAGGCCGAACCCCGTGAGCGCGACGCAGACGATGCGCTCGTTGAACTGTCGCAGCGCATCGTAGGTGAGACCCAGTCTCTTGATCGCCGACGGCTTCATATTGACCAGCAGCGCATGCGAATTCGCGACGAGCTCACCGAGGCGCGCACGCCCTTCGTCGGACCGCAGATCCAGGCACACACTCTGCTTGTTCCGGTTCAGGCTCGCGAAATAGCTGTCGCTGACCTGACGGGAGATCTCGCCACTAGGCGGCTCTATCTTGATCACCTCGGCGCCGAGATCAGCCAGCAGCATCGTCGCGTACGGGCCGGCCAGCATCACGCCGACCTCGAGTATCCGGATGCCGGCCAGCGGTCCGGCTTCGCTCATCGCACGGCCTTGGCGAGCTCCGCGATCACCTCGCGCGTGCGGTACTTGGAAGCGATCAGCTCGTCGCGGTTGTCGCCGATCGGCAGCAGGCGAACCGACAGATCTGTAACTCCGGCATCGGCAAATGCCTTGAACCGCGCCAGAATCGACTCTTCATCACCGGCCGCCGTCAGATCGCCCACGTCGCGCGCGTCGCCGCGATCGAGCAGCCGCTGATAGTTCGGCGACGTCTCCGCCTCGGCCAGAATCCGGTTGGCGCGTTCCTTCGCGGCGTCGATCTCGGAGTTGGCGCACAGACATACCGGAATACCCGCGACGATGCGCGGCGCGGGCCTGCCCGCCTCCGCGGCGGACTTGTTGATCTTGGGTGCGATGTGGTCGCCGATCGCCTTCTCGTCGGCCATCCACAACACGGTGCCGTCAGCGCGTTCCCCCGCGATCTGCAGCATCACCGGACCCAGCGCGGCGACGAGGACAGGCAGCGGCGTCTCGGAAGCAAGCACGGTCGGGTTGTGCACGGTGAAGTTCTCGTTCTCGACGTCGACGTCACCGGGACCCGCGAGCGCGGCGTTGAGCACCTCGAGATAATCGCGGGTATATGCGGCGGGCTTCTCGTACGGGATGCCGAGCATGTCGCGCACGATCCAGTGGTGCGACGGACCAACCCCGAGCGCTAGCCGACCGCCTGCCATGGCGTGTACGGACTGCGCCTGGCGCGCCAACGCGATCGGATGCTGCGCCTGCAAGGGCACCACGGCGGTGCCGAGTTCAATGCGCGACGTGTGAGCCGCCATCAACGCCACCATGGTCAGGCAGTCGAAGTCATTGGGCACCTGCGGCATCCACGCGGTGTCCATGCCCGCGGACTCGGCCCACTGGATGTCCTCGACGAGCTTCTTGACCTTGCGCGCCATATCCCCGCGCTCGGCCCCGATCATCACGCCTAATCTCACGGCTGCCCCGCCTTCTCCGTCAGCGCCCGGACGTCGCGCACCAGCGTGTCCAGCGATGTGCCGGTGGGAAACACTGCTGCAGCGCCGGCGTCGAGCAACTTCTGTACGTCGGATTCGGGGATCGTGCCACCCACCACCACGGCGATGTCCCCGGCTTCGGCGGCACGCAGTGCGTCGACAGTGCGCGTGGTCAGCGCGACGTGCGCACCCGATAGAATCGAAAGCCCCACCAGGGCAACGTCTTCCTGCAGTGCAATGGACACGATGTCCTCGATGCGCTGACGGATCCCGGTGTAGATGACCTCGAAACCGGCGTCGCGCAGTGTGCGCGCCACGATCTTGGCGCCGCGGTCATGACCGTCAAGACCCGGCTTTGCGACGAGCACGCGAGCCGGGTTGGTCTGTGCGGCAGCGGATTCAGCCACTAGAACACCACCGGCTGCTGGAATTCGCCCCACACCGATTTGAGAGTCGACACCATCTCCCCCACTGTGCAATAGACATTCGCGCAGTCGATCAGCCGGTGCATCAGGTTGTCGTCACCCTCCGCACCGCGCGCCAAGGCGGCCAGCGCTTCCTTCACCGCGACGTCGTCGCGGTCGGCCTTGACCTTCGCCAGGCGCTTGAGCTGCTTGTCGCGGCCGTCGGCGTCGAGTTCGTATGTGGCGATCTCCGGCGGCGGCTCATCGACGACGAACTTGTTGACCCCGACCACCGGACGCTCGCCCGATTCGACTTCCTGATGAATCTTGTAGGCCTCGTCGGCGATCAGACCCTGCAGGTAGCCGTCCTCGATGGCCCGCACCATGCCGCCGTGCATTTCGAGGTCGTGCATGATCTCGATGATCTTCTCCTCGGTGGCGTCGGTCAGCGCCTCCACGAAGTAGGACCCGCCCAGCGGGTCGGCGACCTTCGCGACCCCGGTCTCGTACGCCAGGATCTGCTGGGTGCGCAGCGCCAGCGTCGCGGATTCCTCACTGGGCAACGCGAACGGCTCGTCCCACGCGGCGGTGAACATCGACTGCACGCCGCCGAGCACCGCAGCCATCGCCTCATAAGCCACCCGGACAAGGTTGTTCTGCGCCTGCGGCGCGTACAGCGAGGCCCCGCCGGCGACACAACCGAACCGGAACATCGACGCTTTGTCGCTGCTGGCGCCGTAGCGCTCGCGCACGATCGTCGCCCAGCGTCGGCGTCCCGCGCGGTACTTCGCGATCTCCTCGAAGAAGTCGCCGTGGGTGTAGAAGAAGAAGGAGATCTGCGGGGCGAACTTGTCGATGGTCATTCGGCCGCGCTCGACGACGGTGTCGCAGTACGTGACCCCGTCAGCGAGGGTGAACGCCATCTCCTGCACCGCGTTGGCTCCGGCATCGCGGAAGTGCGCACCCGCGACCGAGATCGCATTGAACCGCGGGACCTCGGCCGCGCAGAACTCGATGGTGTCGGCGATGAGGCGCAGCGACGGCTCCGGCGGCCAGATCCAGGTGCCCCGCGACGCGTACTCCTTGAGGATGTCGTTCTGGATGGTGCCGGTGAGCTTTTCGCGAGGCACACCCTTCTTCTCCGCGGCGGCCACATAGAACGCCAGCAGGATCGCGGCGGTGCCGTTGATCGTGAAGCTGGTGCTGATCTTGTCCAGCGGGATGCCGTCGAACAGGATCTCCGCATCGGCCAGCGTGTCCACGGCGACACCGACCCGGCCGACCTCCTCGCCGTACTCCTCATCGTCGGAGTCGTAGCCACACTGCGTGGGCAGGTCCAATGCCACCGACAGCCCGGTGCCGCCCTGGTCCAGCAGGTAGCGGTACCGGCGATTGGATTCCTCGGCCGTGCCGAAGCCCGAATACTGGCGGAACGTCCACAGCTTTCCGCGGTACCCGCTCGCGAAGTTGCCCCGCGTGAACGGATACGTACCGGGTGCCGGCGGCTCACCGCTTCGATCGGCCGGTCCGTAGATGGGCTCGAGCGGGATGCCGGAGGGGGTCTGTACAGGCTCGGTCATCACTCGATAACGTACTTGCAAAAAATGAGAATGCCAATACCGCACACTGGAAACATGCAGTGAGAGGGACCCGATGCAGTGCTTAGAACCTGACTGAAGGCCCAGTAAACAGCGATTATGGCACTTGCCTAGAATGAGAACGCCACTACCGGTCCGTTAGAATGCAGGTAGAATCCGAGGCACCGCGCATCCTTAGGAGATCCATGACGAGCCCGTCACCGTTCACCGACCGCACGCTCGTGGTGTCAGGCGGTTCCCGCGGCATCGGGCTCGCGATCGCGCTGGGCGCGGCGAAGCTGGGCGCCAACTGCGTCCTGCTGGCGAAAACGTCCGAACCACATCCCAAGCTGCCGGGCACCGTCCACACCGCGGTGGCCGACGTAGAGGCCGCGGGCGGAAAGGGCATCGCAGTCGTCGGCGACGTCCGCAAAGAAGAGGACGTGCAGCGCGCGGTGGATGCAGCGGTCGAACACTTCGGTGGTATCGACATCGTCATCAACAACGCCAGCGCCATCGCGACCGAGCCGACCGAGGACCTGGCCGCCAAGAAGTTCGACCTGATGATGGACATCAACGTCCGGGGTACGTTCCTGCTCACCAAGGCAGCTCTGCCACACCTGCGCAAGTCGCCAAACGCGCATGTCATCACCCTGGCGCCGCCGATGAACATGAACCCGTACTGGCTGGGCGCGCACCCGTCCTACACCCTGTCCAAGTACGGGATGACGCTGTTGTCGCTGGGCTGGGCGGCCGAGTATGCCGAAGCGGGCATCGGGTTCAGCTGCCTGTGGCCCGAGACGTACATCGCCACCGCCGCGGTCGCCAACGCGCCCGGCTTCCAGGAGATGCTGGCCAGGTCGCGTGACCCGCGGATCATGGCCGACGCGGCGGTCGCGATCCTGTCCCGCCCGGCTGCCGACGTCAACGGGCAGTGCTTCATCGATGTCGACGCGCTGACATCGGCCGGCGTGACCGACTTGTCCGGCTATGGCGGTGGGGACGACCCCATCCTTGATATCTTCGTCGACAAATCATGAGCATCTCGTTGCTGCTGGAGATGGCAGCGTCAACCAACCCGGACCGCACCGCGCTGGTGTCCGGTGAGATGCGGCTTACGACAGCTGAACTGAGCGAGCTGGCCGATGGCGGTGCCGGTGTCATCGCGGCCGCCGGCACCTCGCACGTGGCCTACGTCGGCCTCGGTGGCGCCATGCTCCCCCTGCTGCTCTTCTCGTCGGCGCGTGCCGGAGCGACATTCACCCCGCTGAACTATCGGCTGAGCGCCGATGGCCTGCGCGAGCTGATCGACCGTCTGCCACAGCCGCTCGTCGTCGCCGACGCGGAGTACCTCGACGTCGTCGCCGGTGCGGGCAAGCAGGTCATCGGGTCCGAAGAGTTCATCGCGGCCGCCCGCACCGCGGAACCGGCCGCCGAATTCCCCGACCCCGAAGATGTCGGCGTGGTGCTGTTCACCTCGGGTACGACGTCGCGGCCGAAAGCGGTCGAACTCACGCACAACAACCTGACGAGCTACATCACCGGCACAGTCGAGTTCGACGGCGCCCAACCCGACGATGCGGCGTTGATCTGTGTGCCGCCGTACCACATTGCGGGGGTCAGCGCGGCGCTGTCGAATCTCTATGCCGGCCGGAAGATGGTGTATCTGCCGCAGTTCGACGCGTCCGAATGGGTGCGCCTGGTGCGTGACGAGGGAGTCACGTCGGCGACGGTCGTGCCGACGATGCTCGACCGCATCGTCTCGGCGCTCGAATCGGAACCCGTCGCGCTGCCCAGCTTGCGCAACCTGGCCTACGGCGGTTCGAAAGTCGCACTTCCGTTGGTGCGCAAGGCACTTGCATTGTTGCCCGAGGTCGGTTTCGTCAACGCCTACGGACTCACCGAGACCAGTTCGACGATCGCGGTGCTCACTCCCGACGATCATCGTGACGCCATGGCCTCGACCGATGTGACGGTCACCCGACGGCTCGGGTCGGTAGGTCAACCGGTGCCCGGCGTGGAGCTACAGATCCGCGATGAAAGCGGCCAGGTCGTCGGCCCCGGCGAAACCGGTGAGCTGTTCGTCCGGGGCGACCAGGTGTCGGGCCGGTATGCCGAGATCGGTTCCGTGCTCGACGCCGAAGGCTTCTTTCCCACCAAGGATGTCGCCTGGCTCGACGAGGACGGCTATCTCTTCATCGGCGGACGGTCGGATGACACGATCATCCGCGGCGGCGAGAACATCGCGCCCGCCGAAATCGAAGACGTCCTCGTAGAACACCCGCTGGTACATGACTGCGCGGTCGTGGGGCCCGAGGATCCGCAATGGGGTCAGATCATCGTCGCGGTGGTGGTTCCCTCAGCAGGTGCGAATCCCGATCCCGACGAGCTGCGCGAGCACGTTCGATCGCAACTTCGGGGATCGCGTACTCCCGACCGAGTCGTTTTTCGGGACGAACTGCCGACCAATGCGACCGGCAAGGTGTTGCGCCGCGAGCTGATCCAAGAACTGACAGCCTCGAATTAGCAGCCTCGAATTGGCAAGGAGCCGAACATGATCAAGAACGGCACGCGAATGCAGAGCCAGGTCTGCGATACCCAGGTGATCGTCGTGCGCAGCGCCGACAGCCTCGACGATCTGCGCGCGGGCGGGGTACCGATGGTGCCCCTCGATGCCGAGAAGTCCGCGGACGCCGCCATCGATCCGGCATTCTCCGAGGGCAACGCGATGGGTAAGCGCTATGTCGACGAGTCCGGCGCCGAGGTGCTCGTGACCAAGGCTGGGGCAGGCACCCTGTCGGTCGGCGACACGGCGTTGTCACTCAAGGAAGCCAAGCCGCTGCCCGCGAGCGACTGATACCTTCGGCCATGTGAAGCCCCGCAGGCTGCTGATCCGGTATGCAGCGGGGCTGACGTTCGCGTATCTCCTGACGACCGCCGAGGTCAGCGCTCTCGTCATCTCATTGACCGGCCGTGGCCGGGCTACACCCGCGATCATCATCGCCGCGGTCGCGGTGATCGTGGCCGGTACGGCAGTCGTGGCGATCGGGGCCGTTCGCATCGTCGCGCCGGCCCTGAAATGGCTCGGCATTCGCGAACCCACTGACGACGAACGCCGGCTGGCGTTGAAGACGCTGCGCCGGCAGTCGGCGATCACCGCGGCACCATGGATCGTCGGGGCGGCGGTCATGATTCCGCTCAACCTCGGCGCCCCAGCGGAACTACAGGTGGTGGTCGCGTCAGCCATCATCTTCGGCACGATCGCGACCGTCTGCACCGGATTTCTGTTCACCCTCCGCACGCTGCGCCCGTTGCTAGCTGGTGTCACACGGGATTTCAGCGAGATCACACCGACCACCGCCCCGGGTGTGCGCGCCAGGCTGCTGATCATGTGGGCGGTCACCACCGCGCTACCCGGCATCGCGATCGCCAGCCTGCTGGTGATGAGATCCAACGGATGGATCATCTCGAAGAACACCCCCGTCGAACTAGCCCTCCTCGTGCTCGCGCTCGTCGCCGTGGTGCTCGGGTTGCGGGCCATGATCCTGGTGTCCATCTCGATCTCAGATCCGCTTCGCCAGGTCGTCGACGCCATGGCCGAGGTTGCGCAGGGCAAGCTCGACAGGACACTGGACGTCTACGAGTGGTCTGAAATAGGGCGGTTGCAAAGTGGATTCAACCGGATGGTCGCCGGTTTACGGGAACGCGAACAATTACGCGATCTATTCGGCAGGCACGTCGGTGAAGAGGTGGTACGCCGCGCGATCGACGCCAACGAATCGCTGTCGGGCGACGAACGCAATGCCGCCATTCTGTTCATTGACCTAGTCGGGTCGACGCAACTCGCGGCAACTCACGAACCACACGAGGTCGCGACGGTGCTCAACGAGTTCTTCCGGATGGTCGTCGCTCATGTCGACGAGCACCATGGACTGGTCAACAAGTTTCAGGGCGACGCAGTGCTCGCGGTGTTCGGCGCCCCGTTGCGCACCGACGATCCCGCCTCCGCCGCACTCGCCACCGCCCGCTCACTGGGTGCCGAACTACGCAGACTCCCGGTCGATTTCGGCATCGGTGTCAGTGCTGGATCGGTGTTCGCCGGCAATATCGGCGCCGAAAACCGTTACGAGTACACGGTCGTCGGCGACGCCGTAAACGAGGCCGCGCGGCTCGCCGATCTCGCGAAGGACTTCGACGAACGGGTGTTGTGCTCGGGCGCCGCGATCGAGCAGGCCGCCGACGCCGAGCGCTCACACTGGGCCGCGCACGGCTCTGAAGTCCTGCGCGGCCGTGCCGTTGCAACGGACATCTCCGCACCTGTTCAGCAGGCTCGGCCCGCGGGTTAGGTCCCCGACCATGATGAGGCGGGAGACCGTCGCTGCGCCGTTGCGGCAAAAAGTGGGCACATAGCGCACACGGATCGGTCGCCAAACGTCCTATACGGGACGCCGTCGGCGCAGACTCGACGGCATGTCGACGACGCCGCAGCCAATAGTGAAGGCCCGGGCCACCTCTCCGTTGCGCGTCGCGATGGCGAGCTTCATCGGTACGACGGTGGAGTTCTACGACTTCCTCATTTACGGCACCGCCGCCGCGCTGGTCTTTCCGAAACTGTTCTTTCCCAACGTGTCACCCGCGTCGGGACTGCTGTTGTCGTTCGCGACGTTCGGGGTCGGCTTCGTCGCGAGGCCGCTGGGCGGAATCGTGTTCGGCCACTTCGGCGACCGCGTGGGCCGCAAACGCATGCTCGTCTACTCCCTGCTCATCATGGGCGGCGCGACCGTGCTCATGGGCCTGCTACCCACTTACGCCCATATCGGTCTGGCCGCGCCGATCCTGTTGACGCTGTTGCGTCTTGCGCAGGGCTTCGCCGTCGGCGGTGAATGGGGCGGGGCCACGCTGATGGCCGTCGAGCACGCGTCCGCGGAACGCAAGGGCTTGTACGGGGCGTTCCCGCAGATGGGTGCTCCCGCCGGCACCGCGACGGCGACGCTGGCCTTCTACGCGGTATCCCTGCTGCCCGACGAGCAGTTCATGGCGTGGGGATGGCGCATCCCGTTTCTCGCGAGTGCCGTGCTGATCGCCATCGGCTTGGTGATCCGGCTGTCGATCGCCGAGAGCCCAGACTTCGATGCGCTCCGTGAACGCGCAGCGGTCGCGCGGGTGCCTGTTGCGGCCGCGTTCCGCAAGCACTGGAAGCAGATCCTGCTCGTCGCAGGCGCGTACCTGTCGCAGGGAGTCTTCGCGTACATCTGCGTGGCGTATCTCGTGTCGTACGGCACGACTGTCGCCGGAATCGACCGTGCCCAGGCACTTTTGGGGGTCTTCATCGCCGCCGTGGTAGCGGTCGTGACGTATCCGGTGTTCGGCGCGCTGTCGGACACCTACGGCCGCAAGCCCGTTTTTCTGGCCGGCGTCGTGCTGATGGGCCTTTCGGTGGCGCCCGCCTTCGCGTTGATCAACACCGGCAACCCGACGCTGTTCCTGGCGGCGCTGCTGCTGGTGTTCGGGTTCGCCATGGCGCCCGCTGCCGGGGTCACCGGATCCCTGTTCAGCCTGGCGTTCGACGCCGATGTCCGCTACAGCGGCGTATCGATCGGCTACACCCTGTCGCAGGTTCTCGGCTCGGCGTTCGCGCCGACGATCGCGACCGCCTTGTACGCGGCGACGAAGACGAGCAACTCGATTGTCGCGTATCTGGTTGCGGTGTCGGTGATCTCCGCGGTATCCGCGTGCTTCCTGCCGGGTAGCTGGCGGGCTAAGCCTTCGCCGGCCGAGCCGGCAATCAGGCCCTAGCCGGCCGAGCCGGCAATCAGGTCTTAGCGAGCTGCTTTTCGGCGTAGAGCCGTGCCCACTCCTTGCGGGGCCGGATCGAGACGTCGACGTCGGTTGCCTTGGCGCGCAACGCCCCGACACTGGCCTGCTCCCGCGGCGTGCGCGCGAACGGGTCCCAGCTGAAGAAGTTGCACGCGTTCTGCCACGTGATCTTGTTGATGTCGGTGTCGTCGGCGCCCGCGGCGTTCAGCTCAGCGAGCACCTGCTCCGGCGCGTCGGGCCAGAAGCAGTCGGAGTGCGGGTAGTCGCATTCCCAGGCGATGTTGTCGATGCCGATTTCGTGGCGCAGCTTCAGTGACGTCTTGTCGGTGACGTAGCAGGCCAGCGAGTGCTCACGGAAGACATCGCTGGGCAGCTTGTCGCCGAAGTCGCGTCGCAGCCACTTCTGGTTGGTGTAGTGCCGGTCGCTGCGGTCGAGATAGAAAGGTATCCAACCGATTCCACCTTCGGAGAACGCGAACTTGAGGTCCGGGTAGTTGCGCATCGCGGGGCCCCACAGCAGATCCTGCGCGCACATGGCCGATACCTGGGTGGCCAGGATGATCAGGTTGTCGATCGGGGCGTTCGGCGCCATGCTGATCGCGCCGAAGCCGGTGCCGATGTGCAGGCACATCACCACGTTCTCCTCGGACAGCGTGGTGAACACCGGGCCCCAGTACTCGTCGTCGTGGTAACTCGGAAGGCCTTCCAGGTGCGGCAGTTCCGGCATGGTGACCGCCCGGCAGCCCTTGGCGGCGACACGGCGAATCTCGGCGCACATTCCCTCGGGATTCCATGTCGGAAGTACGGCGATCGGGATGAAGCGGTCCGGATAGCTGCCTGCCCACTCGTCGATGTGCCAGTCGTTGTACGCCGACACCATCACGAGAGTGACATCTTCGCGGGTCATGTTGAGGTGCCGCGCGGAGAAGCCGGTGAAGGTCGGGAAGTTCATCGACGCGAGGATGCCGTTGCGGTTCATGTCCCGGACGCGCTCATGGACGTCGTACACGCCGGGCCGCATCTCGGCGAAACCGGCGGGGTCGCGTCCCCACTCCTCGGCCGGCCAGGACACCACCGCGTTGAGACCGCTGACGCCCTGCGGCCTGCCCTGGTACATCCACTGATCGACGCCCTTTTCGTCGGTGACGACGATGGGCGCCTCGTCCTTGTACTTGGCGGGGACGTGGTTGAGGAACATGTCCGGCGGTTCCACCACGTGGTCGTCGATGCTCACCAGGATCAGGTCGTCAGTCTGCATATCTAACTAGTACCGTCTAGCGGTATGACCGTCTCTGCGCTATCGGACAGAGATTTGGCCGAAACGGCCAAAGTGCCCCGGCGAGTCATCGAACTCCGTCGCGGCGGCCGCGCGCTTGGCGGCAGCTATCTGTACGAGGGCGACGGGCTGATCACTGGATGGCACAGCCATGAGGTGCACCAGATCGAGTACGCGCTGCACGGCGTCGTCGAGGTCGAGACCGATTCGGCGCACTACCTGCTTCCGCCTCAGCAGGCGGCGTGGATTCCCGCCGGGCTCGAGCATCAGGCGGTCATGAATCCGGACGTGAAGACGGTCGCGGTGATGTTCGACCCTGCGCTTGTCGCCGCCCCGGGCGATCGGGCCCGCATCCTCGCGGTGTCGCCGTTGATTCGCGAGATGATGATCTACGCACTGCGATGGCAGATCGATCGCGCCGACGGCGACGCCCAATCAGACGGCTTTTTCCGCACGCTCGCCAACCTGGTGGCCGAGGCGCTGGATCATGAGGCGCCGCTGAGCCTGCCGACGACCGAACATCCGATCGTCGCCGCGGCCACGACGTACACGAAGGCACACCTCGATTCGGTGAGCGCCGACGAGGTGAGCCGCGCGGTGGCGGTGTCCGAGCGCACGCTGCGGCGACTGTTCCAGGACACGCTCGGATTGTCGTGGCGGACGTATCTCTTGCACGCGCGGATGCTGCGCGCGATGGCGCTGCTGGCCGCGCCGGGTCAGTCGGTTCAGGAGACGGCATCGGCCGTCGGCTTCGACAGCCTCAGCTCGTTCACGCGCGCGTTCGCACAGTTCTGCGGGGAGACGCCCAGTACCTACCGTAAAAGGGTTGCGGGCGAACAGGTCTGAGCGGGTCTACGCGTCGTCGCGAGGGTGCGGGAATAGGCCCTCGCGCAGCAGTGCGTTCACGGACTTCTGCCACCTGTCGACCTGCTCGGGGGTCCTGAAGGCGCCCGGGATCTGTCGCTCGATGTGGCCCCGCACGATGAGGGTGCCCAGCGCAAGGACGAGTGAGTTCAGCGCAGCCCAGGTGACGTCGATGTCATCGCGGGCTTCGCCGCTCTCCTTTCGCGCGGTCCACCGCGCCATACCGAATGCGGAGAGCGTGTCCCAGATCGTGATACCCAACTGGCTGCCGTCGATGAGCGCGCGACCGAAGTAGTCGACGACGTCGGGATGCTCGAGCAAAAGTGTGGTGACCCGGCTGCCCATGTCCGCGATCGAGTCTTTTGCGTGCGGCACGGAGACGGGCTGAGCCACCACAGCGATCACGATGCCCAGCACGTAATCATCGACAGCCTTGATGAGACCGGCTTTCGTTTCGAAGTGATGCTGCACCAATCCAAGGGAAACGCCGGCGTCCGCGGCGACCGAGCGGAGCGACGTTCCCGAGGCGCCCTTGGTCGCGAAACTCTTCAGCGCCGCCTGGCGGATTCGCTCGAGTTTCTTGAGTTCGTCGCCACCAATGTGGTGGCGCTCGGTTACCGCTGTCACAGGTTCTAGATTAGACAATACGAACGTATGGTGTCTACCATACATTTGTATTGCTGAGCTGATGAGGAAAGCGGGAGGGACAGCGCAGTGCACGACCAGACACGATCGAGCGCGGTGACACATCTGCGCGCGGTGGATGCGCCCGAGGTTCCGATCTTTTTCGACGACTCAGCGATGGGGGCATGCACACGTGACCCGGAGCGGTGGACGACGATCGCCGACGAAGGCGCGAAGGCGCTGTGCCGCGCCTGCCCCTTGCGGTGGCGTTGCGCCCAGGAAGCCTGTTTGACGCCGGGCGCCGAGGGCGTATGGGCCGGCATTCTGATCCCCGAGGCCGGCCGCGCCCGCCGGTTCGCGCTCAAGCAGCTGCGGTCGCTGGCAGAGCAGAACGGATACCCGGTACGAAAGACGGGTTAGCGCGGCGAGTGCGAGGATGACAGCCATGACCCGCTGGCACGCGCTCGAACCCGCCGACGCCGCTTTTCTCACCTCGGCGCCGCACATCTTCCGCTATCAGAAGCGGTTCGCCGCATCACCTGAAAAGGTCTGGGAGTCACTCGTTTCCGACGAGTCGCTGGCCGCATGGGGCCCGATGATCAAGGACGTCACGTGGACGTCGCCACGTCCGTTCGGGGTGGGCACGACCCGCGACGTCACGGCGCCCGGCGGGTCGGTCATGCGGGAGCGCTTCTTCCATTGGGAGGAGGGACGCCGCAAGTCGTTCTACGTCTACGAATCCGCGATGCCGGTGTTCAAGCGCTTCGCGGAGGACTACCTCGTCGAACCGGCGGGCAGCGAATCATTGTTCACCTGGACGCTGGCGATAGAAGCCAAGCCGAAGTTCTCGCTGCCGGTCGGGGTGCTGGCACCGGTATTGAAGGCTGGCTTCGGGCGGATTCCGGCCGGTGGGCAGAAGTACTTCGCCAAGCACGGCTGAGTGTCATGACTTCGCTTGCCGACCAGACCCGTTGGATGGATGCCACCGATCAAGCGGCGTTGATCGCATCGGGAGACGTGTCGCCGGGCGAGCTATTGCAAGCGGCGATCGAGCGCATCGAACGCATCGACCCCGCGCTCAACGCGGTCGTGATCCGCTGGTTCGACCATGCCCGCGAGACCGCGGCGAGCGATCTCCCCGACGGACCGTTCCGCGGCGTGCCGTTCCTCATCAAGGACCTGTTCGCCAACTACGCGGGGCAGCGGATCAGCAACGGCAACGTCGCTTTGAAGGAGGCGCACGTCATTGCCGACGCGGACACGACGCTCGTCAGCCGTTATCGCGCAGCGGGTCTGGTGATCGCCGGTCGCACCAACAGTCCGGAGCTGGGCAGCGTGCCCGTCACCGAGCCGGTCGCGTGGGGTGCGACGCACAACCCGTGGGACACAACGCGCACCCCCGGTGGATCGAGTGGTGGAGCGGCGGCCGCGGTGGCGTCGGGGATGGTGCCGTTCGCGCACGCGAGCGATGGCGGCGGATCGATTCGCATCCCCGCGTCGTGTTGCGGGCTGGTCGGGCTCAAGCCAAGCCAGGGTCGGATCACGCTCGGCCCGGTTCGCGACGAGAGCGGCCTTGCGGTCGAGCACTGCGTCGCCCGGACCGTGCGCGACTCGGCTGCTCTGCTCGACGCGACCCTCGGCCCGGGCGTTGGCGACACCGTGATTGCGCCGACGCCCGCGCGTCCGTACGTCGACGAGTTGGGCGCAGATCCGGGCCGGCTGCGGGTCGGCATCCTCGACCACCACGCGCAGGGTGGACGGGTCGATGCCGAAGTCACCGCGGCGACGCAGGCCGTGGGTCGGCTGCTGGAATCGTTGGGCCATCACGTCGAACCGGCATGGCCGAAGGCATTGGAGGACGAGACGCTCGGCTCCAAGTTCGGCGCAATGTGGAGCACCAACATGGGGATTTCGCGGCTGCGGTTCTCCGAACAGCTCGGCCGCCCGCTCGAGGATCACGAGTTGGAGCCGATGAACCGGGCGCAAGCCGACTTCGCGAAGCACTTCGGCGCGATCGATTACGCGCTGGCGCTCGCCGGTGTCGCGCAGTTCCGCCGGGCGATGCACTCGTGGTGGCATGAGGGCTGGGACCTGCTGCTGACGCCGACGCTTGCCGAACTGCCGCTCAAGCTGGGCACCATCGTGAACGACCCCGACAACCCGATGTCACCGATGCGGCGTGCGGGCGAGTTCGTCCCGTTCACTCCCCCGTTCAACACGAGCGGCCAGCCAGCAATCAGCCTTCCGCTCGAGTGGACGGCTGAGGGCCTACCGGTGGGTGTGCAGCTTGTCGCGGCGTACGGGCGCGAGGATGTCTTGATTCGAGTGGCGAGTCAGCTCGAGCAGGCGCAGCCGTGGGCAGATCGTAAGCCGGAGATCTGAGCGAAATGAGTGCGGGCGGTGGGACTCGAACCCACACGTTCTTTCGAACACCGGCACCTAAAGCCGGCGCGTCAACCAATTGCGCCACGCCCGCAACGTGGTTGATCGTACCCAACACGAACCACGGACTTTGTCGGACGTACCGCCTAGCTTTATGGCAAGTCCGACGAAAGGGGCAGGTCATGCGATCTGCCGAAGAGTTCGACGCTGCGCAACGCCTCATCGCGGCCGGTGTCAACGACTGCGCAATCGCGCGCCAACTCGGCATTCCGCGTGCAACTGTTCTGGATTGGCGATGCAGACCACAGGTTCGGCGCCGGCTCAACAGCGGACCCGGTTGCGGCGTTGGCCACAACTTCGCAGTATTGCCCGCAGCGCCATATTCGTATCTGCTTGGCATGTATCTCGGCGACGGCTGCATCTCGCGGAGTCGTCGAGTCTGGCGTCTCCGCATCGTCCTGGACCAGAAGTACCCGGCGATCATCGAGCGTTGCTGCCAGGCCATCGAGATGCTGATGCCGGGCCAACGACCGGGAATTGTGAAAAGTATTGGATGTGTCGCGGTTTCGCTGTACTCGAAGCACTGGCCTTGCCTATTCCCCCAGCACGGCCCCGGCAGAAAACACAATCGACGCATCGCCCTTGAACCCTGGCAGCAAGCCCTCGTCGACCAGGCCACCGAGGAGTTCGTCCTCGGATTGATCCACAGCGACGGCTGCCGTGTCGTCGCGAACGACCGCGGCGTCGCGAGCATCCGCTACCACTTCTCGAATCGCTCCGAAGACATCATCGGCCTGTTCACCGCCGCACTCGACAAGCTCGGCATCCACTGGACGCGGTCGACCAAGTACATCGTGTCCATCTACCGGAAAGCCGATACCGCTCGGTTGGACGAGTTCATCGGTCCGAAGACCCGCGCTGTACCGTTGGAAGGTGTCCACTACGCGGCGTAGGAGGCCGGCGCTCATCGCCTTGGCGGTCGTCGGCGCCGCAGGCTGCCTGGCCTTGGCCTGGTGGCAGTGGACCCGATTCGAGTCCGCATCGGGCACCTTCGTCAACCTCGGCTATGCCCTGCAGTGGCCGCTGTTCGCCGGCTTCGTCGTTTACGCGTACTACAAATTCGTGCGCTACGAAGAAGCGCCGCCCGAGCCCAAGCGGCACGATGAGATCACCGAGATACCCGCGGGCCTACTTCCAGAACGACCCGCCGCCGCGACTCGACCCAAAGATGACGACCCCGTGCTGAGCGAATACAACGCGTACCTCGCCGAGCTCGCCAAGGAAGACAAGGAACGACCGACGACATGACGGAGACCACTGGCACCCCCGTTGAGAGCATCCGCAAGGCGCTGATGGGCTATCGCGTCACCGCATGGATCACGGGCATCTGGCTCATAGCCCTCTGCTACGAGATGGTCATGAAGTACGGCTTCGGCGTCGAGGGCCTGAACTGGATCGCAGTCGTCCACGGCTGGGTCTACTTCGTGTACCTGCTCTTCACTGCCAACCTCGCGGTCAAGGTGCGCTGGCCGATCGCCAAGACCATCGGCATCCTGCTCGCCGGCACCATCCCCCTGGTCGGCATCATCGTCGAGCAAATCCAGACCAGAGACATCAAGCAGAAGCACGGCCTGTAACCGTCACGTGAGGTGCTTGAGCACCTCTTCGGCGAGCCGCTCGCCGCGATCCTCCTGCAGGAAGTGCGACGCGCCCTCGATCTGCACCTGCTCCGTCGCGCCGGGAATCAGATCGCAGAATGATTGTCCCGCTTTGGGATACGGGAATATCGGATCCTGATCGGAGAACGCCACCAGCGCGGGCTTCTGCCAGCGTGACAGCTCGTCGGCCACCGCAGTCATCACCTTCGCGCCGGGCGCGTCCTCTGAGAGGGGCACCAACAGCGGGAATTGCGCCGCACCGGCCTTTGACTCGACCGTCGGAAACGGCGCGTCGTACGCCGCCACGATGTCATCGGGAAGTTCCGTGGCGGTCGCTCCCTGAATCACGAAGCCGACCGGCAGGTCTGGGTTCTTCTCGGCGAAATCGCGCCATGCCATGAAACCCTTCGAAACCCGTCCCGTGAACAGCCCGGTGTTGAAGATCGCGAGCGCACCGACGCGGTCGGCGTTCTCCACTGCCCACCGCAGTCCGATCGCGCCACCCCAGTCCTGCACCACGACGATAGCGTCGCGAAGATCGAGACCCGCGAGCACTTTCGACGTCAGCTCGGTATGGCGGTCGTAGGTGTACCAGCCCCGGTCGGTCGGCTTGTCCGATCGCCCGAAACCCGCATAGTCCGGCACGACCACACGATGGCCGGCGTCCGCTAAAGGGCCGACCATCTTGCGGTAGAGGTACGCCCAGCTCGGCTCACCGTGAAAGCACACGATCGGCCGACCGCTGCTTGGTCCCTCGTCGACGTAGTGCATGCGCAAGCCGTCGACGTCGACGTAGTTGGGCGCGAAGTCGTAACCCGGCAGATTCTCAAAGCGTTCGTCCGGAGTCCGGAACACCTCAGTCATGCAGACAACGTAAACCCGAGTTGACCGACCGGTCAACTATCGTAGAATCACGCCATGCCACGAACGTCGGACGCGCGCGAGCGGATCCTCACGACGGCCGCCCGGCTGTTCCTCGAACGCAGCTACCAGGCCGTCGGGGTCGACGAACTCTGCCAGGCCGCAGACGTCCGAAAGGGCAGCTTCTACCATCACTTCTCGTCGAAGTCCGAACTGGCCAAAGCGGTGATCGACCTGCACGCGGAGGTCTTCGCGCGACGGTTGTCCGGCTCCCCCGCCGCGACGCCGGCGCAACGCTTGCACGCCATCCCCGACGCGATCGGCACGATTCAAACCGCGCTGGCAGCTCAGTTCGGGCGAGCGGTCGGTTGCCCATTCGGGAACTTCGCCGCGGAACTATCAACCACCGACGACGATCTCCGCACGCACCTCGCCGGGGTGCTCACCGCGATGGAACGTCATCTCGCCAAGGCGTGCCACGACGCGGCCGACGCCGGTGTCCTTCGTGAGGGCACCGACCCGGACCGGCTTGCGCACGCACTGCTCGCGCAGTACCAGGGCATCATCCTGCTCGCCAAACTCAACGACGCGGGCGTCGACGCGCTCGCGCCCGCGCTGCACGACTTCATCGACGGCTATCTTGTCGACGCAGCCACCTCGGCCGGCACGACGTCCTGATCGGCTTCGGCCACCGGGATCAACGCGGCAAGCACGCCGGCGAGTATCGCCATGCCCGCGGCGATCAGCAGACCGATCCGAAACGCCGTCACCGACGGAAATTCCTGGCCCGCAATGGAGATCGTCAGTCCCGTCAAGACCGCACCGATCACGGCGCTCGATATCGACGTGCCCAGCGCTCGTGCCAACGCGTTGATTCCGTTGGCGGCGGCCGTTTCCGACATCGGCACTGCGGCGTTGATGAGCGCGGGCAGCGACGAGTAGGCGAACCCCACCCCGACACTGACCAGAACGTTGAACAGGCACAGCTGCCATGCACCGCCGAGTAGCACGAACCCCGCAAGGTACGAAGCAGCGATGATCGCGCAGCCGAGAGTCAGCGTGAACCTCGGCCCGCGGGCGGCGGCCACCCGGGACGAGATCGGCGATGACACCATCATCGCCAGACCGCCGGGCGCCAACCAAAGACCCGCTTCGACCATCGAAAGCCCCAGCCCGTAACCGGTGGCGACGGGCAACTCGAGGATCTGCGGGCTGATCAAGGCAAGCGCGAACATCGCGAAACCGACTGCCACCGAGGCGATATTCGTCATCAGCACCGGCCGCTTCACCGTCGTCCGCAGGTCGACCATGGGCGACTCGATGCGCAGTTGCCACCACGCGAACATCGCGAAGATGATGATCGATGCGGCGAACATTCCCAGCGTGGTGGCGCTGCCCCACCCCCAGCTGCCGCCCTTGGATATTCCGAGCAACAGCGCCACGAGCCCGGCCGCAAGTCCAAGCGCGCCAAGTGGATCGAGCCGGTCGGCCGACACCGACGGAATCCGCGGCACCAGCACCGCGAAGAGAACTCCGGACAACGCCCCCAGCGCCGCCGCGAACCAGAACACCGCATGCCAGTCGAAGTGGTCGGCGATGATCGCCGCCAATGGCAGTCCGAGAGCGCCACCCACGCCGAATGATGCGCTCATCAATCCCATCGCGGTGCCGACGCGGTGGGCAGGCACGCATGTCCGCAGCACACTGATTCCGAGCGGCACGATGGGTACACCGAAGCCCTGCAATGCGCGGCCGATCACCACCGGCACCCACGCGCTCGTCGATGCCGCGATCAGGGAACCGACGGTCATGAGGATGGCGCAGGCGATCAGCAGGCGCTTCGGCCCGTACATGTCACCGAGCCTGCCGACCACCGGTGTTGCCACGGCCGCGACGAGCAGCGTCGCCGTGATCACCCACGACGCGTTGGACGCGCTCGTGTTCAGCAGCGTCGGCAGCTCTGGAATCAGCGGAATCACCAACGTCTGCATCAGTGACATGCAGGTGCCGGTCGTCGCCAGCACAGCGATCACAACTGCGGGATGACGAGTGCGCCCGACGTCGCCGATTCCCGGCGGAGTGAGGCGGCGCATCTCGGGGATGCTACCGATTAGTTCGGCTATACAAAATTTGCGGGATCTCCAGCGCGCGTAACTGGTTGATTGCGTGCACCAGGTGCGGGCGATCGACCCGTTAGGCCTAGCTGGCTAGCGCCCGCAGGGCAGGCACCAGTAGCGCCAACGCCCGCCCGCGATGGGACGCGCCATCCTTTTCGGCGGGGCTGAGTTCCGCGGCCGTGCGCGTCGAGCCCGACGGAAGGAACACCGGGTCGTACCCGAAGCCGCCGTCGCCCCGCGGTTCGCGCACAATGCTGCCCGGCCACTCGCCTCGCACCACGACCTCGCCCGCGCCAGACACCAACGCACACGAGGACACGAAGGCCGCCGCGCGCCGTTCGTCCGGCACATCCCACATTTGGCCCAACAACAGCGCGGTGTTGGCGGGGTCGTCGCCGTGACGGCCCGACCATCGAGCCGACAGCACGCCCGGCATCCCGTTCAATGCCGCCACCTCGAGACCCGAATCGTCGGCCACCGACGCCAACCCCGTCGCGCGGTATGCGTCGCGCGCCTTGGCCAACGCGTTCTCCTCGAATGTCGCGCCCGTCTCCGGCGCCTCGTCGAACGGGCCGACGTCTTCCAGCGATAACAGCGTCAGCCCCGTAACCCCCGCGGCGTCGAGCACGCGGTGCAGCTCGGCCAACTTCTTGCGGTTGCGGCTCGCGACAAGTAGATCGGTCACGCGTTGCTCCGAATCACCAGACAACGGTAGACGGCG
The DNA here is from genome assembly GCF_044452905.1 of Mycobacterium sp. NPDC051804. Lineage (NCBI taxonomy): Bacteria > Bacillati > Actinomycetota > Actinomycetes > Mycobacteriales > Mycobacteriaceae > Mycobacterium > Mycobacterium sp. NPDC051804. The sequence goes on from NZ_JBITCD010000007.1 coordinate 573,003, forward strand.
CCCTTTGTGACACCGCTAACAGTCTGCTTGCAACAGCTAGCACAAGGGGTACCGCTAGTTCGTAGGACACCGACAACACGGTCGGTCGTCAAATGAGCGGAGGGGAATCAGTGGCTGAGAACAACAGCGGACCCATCGAGGCAGTGCGCGGAATCGTGTCGGGCGCCATCGGCTTCACCAAGCAGGTCATCGGCCTCATCTTGAACCAGAGCAGTCTTCAGGAAGAGGGCCGGGCGCAGGTCGAGAAGGCCTCACACCAGCTCGACGCAGCTCGGGCGGAGGCCGAAGCAGAGGCTGCTCGCGCCAAAGCCAAGGCACAAGAGACGCGCCAGAAGGCCGCAAGCAACTCCAAGTAATCGCAGCGGGAAGCACCCTCGACGTACCGAAGTCGGGGGTGCTTACTCGTTTTCGACTAGCTGCCGAACGCCTTCTTCGAAGGTTCGCCCGTCTCCGGAAGCTCTCCGGGATAGGGCAACTCCAGTGCCTCGCGCTGGATCACGAAGAGCTGCTCGCACCCGGCCATCGCGGCGTCGAGCATCTTGTCCAACGTCGAGCGCGGGAACGTCGCGCCCTCGCCGGTGCCCTGAATCTCGACCAGCGTTCCCGTGTCGGTGGCGACGACGTTCATGTCCACCTCGGCGCGCGAGTCCTCCGTGTACGGCAGGTCCACGCGGACGCGCCCGTCGACCACACCGACACTCACCGCCGCGATCGCGCATGACAGCGGCCGCGGATCTGAGAGCTTGCCGCCCGCGCCCAGGTAGGTCACCGCATCAGAAAGCGCCACGTAGGCACCGGTGATCGCCGCGGTGCGGGTGCCGCCATCGGCCTGCAGCACGTCGCAGTCGATCGCGATGGTGTTCTCACCGAGCGCGCCCAGGTCGATGCACGCGCGCAGCGACCGCCCGACGAGCCGGCTGATCTCCTGGGTGCGGCCCCCAACGCGACCCTTGACGGACTCACGGTCGGAGCGGTCATGCGTGGCGGCAGGCAGCATCGCGTACTCGGCGGTAAGCCAGCCCTGCCCCGAACCCTTGCGCCAGCGGGGCACACCCTCGGTGACGCTGGCCGTGCACATGACCCGGGTCTGGCCGAACTCCACGAGTACCGAGCCTGCGGGATGAGTGGTGAAACCGCGGGTGATGCGAACCGGTCGCAGCTCGTCATCAAGCCGACCATCTTCTCGTCTGGACACGCGCCCAACCCTATCGGGTGGGACCGACGGCCCCCGCCGGCCGAGCCGGCTAATTCGGCCTTAGGACCGAGCGACCTCGAACGACTCACCGCACACTACGGCGTGCACCGGACCGTCGAACTCGGCCTTGGCCTCACTGATGACGTCCTCGCGTGACGTCCACGGCGGGATGTGCGTCAGCAGCAATTCACCGACGCCCGCGTTGGCGGCGGCCCGGCCGGCTTCCGTCCCCGACAGGTGCAGCCTCGGCGGCCGCTCCGGCGAATGCGTCCACGACGCCTCGCACAGAAATATGTCGGCTCCGCGGGCGAGGTCGATCAGCGCGTCGCAGTATCCCGTGTCACCGCTGTAAACCAACGTCGCGCCCGCTGGGTCGGTGATCCGCATGCCGTACGACTCCGTGGGATGGCAGACGAGGCGCGGCTCGATGTTCAGCGTCCCTATCTCAACCGCGCGGTTGTCCACCCAGTGCCGGATCTCGAAAATGTCGGAGAAGTCGTCGATCTCGCCACCCTCGGGCGACGACGCGGCACCCAGCCGAGCCCAGGTATTGGCCGGCCCATACATAACGCCGCGCTCCTGCGCGGGCGATGGGTGATAGCGGCGCCATACGAAGAGGCCGGGCAGATCAAGACAGTGGTCGGCATGCAGGTGCGAAAGGAGGACGTAGACCGAGTTCGGGTCCGCATACCGCTGCAGCGCGCCAAGCACGCCGCCGCCGAAATCGAGGACTAGTGGCGGGGTGTCGGGAGCAGTGACCAAGTAACCGGACGCTGGCGAATCAGGCCCGACAACACTGCCGGAGCAACCGAGTACGGTGATTCGCACACTCACTAGCTTGCCATGCCCACCATCCGCAAGACGAAAACATCGCTGGTTTGCGTGACCGAATTCATTTATTGACTTTCAAAGTGCGCTGAACAGGGCGAACACCGTCGATTGTCGGACCAAGGAATCGACCCGCGAGTGTGGTGAACGCCTCAGTGTCACCAGTCGCCTCAAAACGGCGCCGAACCGCGGGCCCCGCGTCGCCAAGATGGGGGTGCAGCAAATCAAGTTCGGTGAGCACGCGGAGTAGGTCCTTGGCCGTCTCCTCCGCGCTCGACACCAGCGTCACGTGATCGCCCATGGCGAGCTGAATCAGACCCGACAGCATCGGGTAGTGCGTGCACCCCAGCACCAACGTGTCGACCTCCGCCCGCTGCAGTGGCTCCAGATATCCCTCGGCGAGACCGAGCACCTGGCGGCCGCTGGTCACCCCGCGCTCCACGAAGTCGACGAACCGCGGGCACGCCACCCCGATCACCTCGGTGTCGCGTGCGGCGGCGAACGCGTCGTGATAGGCGCCCGACGCGATGGTCGCCTCCGTGCCGATGACGCCGATGCGGCCGTTGCGGGTAGCGGCCACCGCGCGACGTACGGCGGGCAGGATCACCTCGATCACGGGCACGGGTGCGTATCGCTCGCGCGCGTCACGCAGGCACGCCGACGACGCCGTATTGCACGCGATCACAAGCGCTTTGACGCCACGGGACACGAGATCGTCGCCGATGGCGAGCGCATGCGCGCGGATCTCCGGAATGGTGAGCGGCCCGTATGGACCGTTGGCGGTGTCGCCGACGTAGATGATGTCTTCGTCCGGCAGCTGGTCGATGATCGCGCGGGCGACCGTCAGCCCGCCAACCCCGGAGTCGAAGATCCCGACCGGCGCAGTATCAGAACTCACGGCGTCAGGTTGTACGGGTTTTTCGCAGTGACCTTGCGGCGCTCCCGTTCCTTGCGTTCGGGCCCAGAAAGCAGATACGCCGCGACGACACCCGCGACCGCACCGCTCAGATGGCCTTGCCACGAAACGCCGGGAGTGCCGGGCAGCACCCCGAACAAAACGCTGCCGTAGACCAACAACACGACGACGCCGACCACGATCTCCCACACCTTGCGCGTGAAGAAGCCGAACACGATCAGGAAGGCCAGCCAGCCGAAGATGAGGCCCGAGGCGCCGATGTGGTTTGTCTCGCAACGCACGCCGACGTACGGGCAGTGCGCCCCGATATTGCCGAGCAGCCAGGTGCCGAAGCCGCCGAGGATCCAGACGATGGCCGTGGCGAAGATGAAGCGCGACAAGCCCGCAAGGGTCATCAGGAAGCCGAGGATGAGCGCCGGTACGGTGTTGGCGATCAGGTGATTCCAGTCCGAGTGCAGCAGCGGCGCCCAGATGATCCCCCACAGTCCGTCCGACTCCAGCGGCCGGATGCCGTTGTTGTCCAAGCGGTGGCTGGTCAGCGAGTCCCATAGTTCGATCACCCACAGCAGCACGACGAAGCTGATGATCGTCACGCCGCCGACGATCCACGCGGGCCGTTTCTTCGGCTCCGCCGGAGCCCCCGTGTACCCCGGTCCTACGCCCACAGCTGCCCTTCCAACGCGTCCTCTGCGTCATCCAGGCTACCGGCGTACGCACCGGTCGACAGATACTTCCAACCGGCGTCGGCGACGACGAACACGATGTCGGCCTGCTTGCCTTCCATCAACGACTTGTGGCCCATTGCCAACGCGGCGTGCAGCACCGCCCCCGTCGAGATTCCCGCGAAGATACCCTCCAGTTGGACGAGTTCGCGGGTGCGCTTCACTGCGTCATACGAGCCGACTGAATACCGTGTCGTCAGCACGTCGGCGTCGTAGAGCTCGGGGATGAACCCCTCGTCGATGTTGCGTAGCGCGTAAACGCCCTCGCCGTAACGGGGTTCGGCCGCCACGATCTGAATCTCGGGACGATGTTCGCGCAGGTAGCGTCCCGTTCCCATCAACGTGCCCGTGGTGCCGAGGCCTGCGACGAAGTGGGTGATGTACGGCATGTCCGCCAGAATCTCGGGGCCGGTCGTCTCGTAGTGCGACAAGCTGTTGGCCTCGTTGCCGTACTGATACAGCATCACCCACGACGGGTTTTGCGCTGCAAGCTCTTTCGCATGCGCGACAGCGGTATTGGAGCCGCCCTCTGCCGGCGAGTAGATGATCTTCGCACCGTAAAGCTCCAGCAACTGACGTCGCTCGATCGACGTGTTCTCGGGCATCACGCAGATCATCTGGTAGCCCTTGAGCAGCGCGGCCATCGCCATCGAGATGCCGGTATTGCCGCTCGTCGGCTCCAGGATCGTCGCGCCCGGCTGCAGTATGCCCCGTTGTTCCGCGTCCTCGATCATCCGCAGGGCGGGCCGATCCTTGATGGACCCTGTCGGGTTGCGGTCTTCGAGCTTGGCCCACAGCCGGATGTGCGGGTCCTGCATGTCGGAGTTCCAGTGCGGCGAGATCTTCTGCAGACCGACGAGGGGCGTGTTGCCCAGCGCCTCGATCAGCGATTCATAGCGCGCCAACGTCAGCCACCTGCGACCGCGGGCAGGATCGTCACCGAATCCCCGTCGGAGATCGCGGTGTCCAGCCCTCCGGAGAACCGGACGTCCTCATCGTTGACGTAGATGTTCACGAAGCGGTTCAGCTTGCCCGGATTGTTGGAGTCCATCAGGCGATCGGAGATGCCTGAGTAGTTGGATTCGAGATCGCTGATCACCGCGCTCAGCGTGGCGCCGTCCGCGGCGACGCGCTTCTCGCCGCCGGTGTGGGTACGCAGGATGGTCGGGATCGAGACGGTGACAGACATGGGCCGGTCACTCCTTTCAAAGTTCTAGTACTGCTCGACGATCTTGACGGGCTCTTCGGTGACGACGCCGTCGAGGATGCGGTAGCTGCGCACCTCGTGCTCGTTGGGGTCTCGCGTCGACACCAGGACGTAGTGGGCGTCGGGTTCGGACGCATAGGAGATGTCGGTGCGGCTCGGGTACGCCTCGGTGGCGGTGTGCGAGTGGTAGATGACGACCGGCGCCTCGTCGGCATCGTCCATCGCGCGCCAGACCTTGAGCTGCTCGCCGGAGTCGAACCGGTAGAAGGTCGGCGAACGCTCCGCGTTGGTCATCGCGATGAACCGCTCCGGGCGATCGGACCCTTCCGGTCCGGCGATCACCCCGCACGCTTCATCGGGGTGGTCGGCGCGGGCATGGGCGACCATGGCGTCGACCAAGTCCCCTCGAATCACCAGCACTCTCTCTGACCTCTCATTCGAACGCTCCGGGCAACACGTCCCGATACGTCGGTATTCCGGCGACCGACTCGGCCGCCAGCACGCCGACCAGCACCGCGCGGGCCAGGCAGTCCGCCGCGGCCGCCCCGAGAGCGGTGATCAAGGGCACCTCCGGCGACATCGACGCGGGTGTCGCCGGATCCGGTGGGACCTCGATGGCTCCGGTGGCCAGCGCGAACACCGTATCGCCATCCAGTGGGGTGTGACACGGCCGGATGGTGCGGGCGAGGCCGTCCTGGGCGGCGACGGCCATCCGGCGGCACCCCGCCTTGCTCAGCACTGCGTCGGTGGCGACGACGGCGATGGTCGTGTTGAGCGGGCTGAGCTCCGTGTGACGGTCGGCGTACGCGGCGATCTGATCGGCCGGCGGACCGATGAGGCCGAACTCCTCGATCTGGTCAGCGAGCCACGGCAGTCCCGTCGCGGGATCCACCGCGTCACCGGCGGCGTTGACGACCACGATCGCCCCCACCGTCGCGCCGGACTCGAGCGTGATCGACGCGGTGCCGACACCGCCTTTGAGCACCCCGACGCGTGCTCCCACCCCGGCACCCACGGTGCCGACCGCCACCTCGGTGCCCGCGTTTTCGGCGGCGGCACGCCCGAACTCGGCGTTCGGACGGCACTTCCAGCCTCCGACCGGAAGGTCAAAAATCACTGCGGACGGAACGATCGGCACCACGCCGTCCTCGATGGCCACCCCGCGCCCCTGCTCCTCCAGCCACTCCATCACACCGTGCGCGGCGGCCAGTCCGAACGCGCTGCCGCCGCTGAGCACCACGGCGTCGACGTGGCGCACCGAATTGATGGGGTCCAGCAAATCGGTCTCGCGGGTGCCGGGTGCACCACCACGGCAGTCGACGGCACCGACGGTTCCCGGCGGTGTCAATACGACCGTTGTTCCGGTGGCCCATCCCGAACCCAGGGCCGCATCGGAATCGATCCGATGGTGATGGCCGACGCGGATTCCGCTGACATCGGTTATCGCGCTCATGGCTACGGCTTGCCCATCATTGAAAGCACCAGATACTCCTGCAGCACCGTCAGCCATTGATAGACATCGAGATGTCCTGCCATCGGATGTTCGGGCGGCAACTCCTGGGGGCCGTCCTGCGCGATCCCGAGCATGGTGCCCAGCGCCAGTCGCATGTCGTTGACGGCCGCGGCCCAGGCATTCGCATCGTCCTCGCTGAGCTCGAACTTCCCGCCTTGCGCCGGCAGGGTGTCCAACAACCGTTGGGCCGCTTCACGTTTGGCTTCGATGATCTCCGGCTCGTGTAGGCTGCGCAGCGCACTGTTGAGACTTTCCGCGGGGCCGGAACCGGCCGGATGATCGGTTTGCGGGCGGAAGAAGTCCGGCAGCAGCCGCTTCATCGTCTCATCCTGCGGAGGCGAAGAGTGGCCGGTACGCATTCCGGTTATCTCTTCGAGTTCATCAGCGGGAGATGATGATTCGCGGTCGTTGAGCATGCCGACCATCGACGTCGCGAGGTTCTGCAGCAGAGACACCTCGTGAGCCGCCAGCGCTGATCGGAACCGCGGGCCATCGACGGTGTCGACCCGTTTCCATTTGCGCACAGTCGGATCAGCGGTCCTGCTGCAGGGTCGCCCACAAGCCCGCGGCGTGCAGCTTGGACACGTCGACCTCCATCGACTCACGGCTGCCGGCCGACACCACGGCCTTACCCTCGGTGTGCACCTGCATCATGAGCTTGGTCGCGTGCGGCTCGCTGTAGCCGAAGAGCTTCTGGAAAACGTACGTCACGTATGTCATCAGGTTGACCGGGTCGTCCCAGACCAGGGTCACCCAAGGGGTATCCGTCGCATCGACGGTGGCGACGTCCCGTTCCTCGCGAGTTCCCGGTCGGGCCTTCGCCGGCGTAACCATGCCAGTAAGGATAGCCAGACATTCACGTCAGGCGTTCGCCGGATGCTTGGCTTCTTCAGTGGACTGCGATCCGGGTGCGAGGATCGACCAGATTGTCGCGTCGCAGCCCGCAACACGCCTGTTCGACGGATTATGCGGAGGCCAGCCGCCCGGGAGCCGATACGGTTGCGGTGTGGTCCCGGCGTCTACGGCGTTACTCACCGACAAGTACGAGTTGACGATGCTCGCGGCCGCCCTGCGTGACGGAACCGCGCACCGGAAGACGAGTTTCGAGGTATTCGCCCGCCGGCTTCCCGAAGGCCGTCGCTACGGCGTGGTCGCCGGAACGGCCCGGTTCGTGGAAGCGTTGGCGCAGTTCACGTTCGGCGAATCTGAACTATCCGCACTTTCGGATTTCTGCGATCGCGAGACACTGGCCTACCTCGCCGACTACCGATTCCGCGGCGACGTGGACGGCTACGTCGAGGGTGAGCTGTACTTCCCCGGCTCCCCCGTGTTGTCCGTCCACGGCACATTCGCCGAATGTGTCGTCCTGGAGACCCTGGCCCTGTCGATTTTCAATCACGACACCGCAATCGCCTCGGCGGCCGCCCGGATGGTCAGCGCCGCCGAAGGCCGCACGATGATCGAGATGGGCTCGCGGCGAACCCACGAGATGGCCGCGGTCGCATCCGCGCGCGCCGCCTACATCGCGGGCTTCACCGGCACGTCGAACCTGGAGGCACAGCGCACCTACGGAGTGCCCGCACTGGGCACGAGTGCGCACGCATTCACGCTGCTGCACACCGTTGAGCCAGTGGACCTGGGTGATGAGCCGCTTGCGCGAAGAACATCCGAATGGGAGAAGGCGGCGTTCAAAGCCCAGGTTGACGCGCTCGGCGTCGGCACCACGCTGCTCGTCGACACCTACGACATCACGCAGGGAGTGGCGAACGCGGTCGAGGTGGCGGGCCCGGACCTCGGCGCGGTTCGCATCGACTCGGGCGATCTCGGGGTGCTCGCGCGGCAGGTCCGAGCGCAGCTCGACGGGCTTGGCGCCCGTAACACCCGAATCGTGGTGTCCGGCGATCTCGACGAGTACGCCATTGCGGCACTACGCGTCGAACCGGTGGACATCTATGGCGTCGGCACCTCCGTGGTCACCGGGTCGGGGGCGCCGACCGCCAGCATGGTCTACAAGCTGGTCGAGGTCGACGGCCTGCCCGTGGAGAAACGGAGCAGCCACAAGGAGTCTCACGGCGGGCGCAAACAAGCGGTACGGACGTGCAAATCCACCGGCACCATCCTCGAGGAGATCGTCCATCCCTACGGGCAGCCACCCGAGGGCGAGTCGGGGCGCACCCTTACGGTCGACTTCATGCGTGACGGCGAACCGGTGGCCAACTTCGATCTCGCGACCGCGCGCGAACGCGTCAAAGAGGGCCTGCTGAGCTTGCCCTGGGCCGGGCTGAAACTCTCCCGCGGCGAACCCGCCATCACCACCCGCATGATCTCCCCCGCGAGTCACTAGGAGCAACCACGGGCGAGATCGAAAACGTCACCGAACTGCTGGCCACGGCGGTCACTGCGCTCGGCGGTGCGGAACGCGCCGGCCAGATCGAGATGGCCGAGGCGGTGGCTCGCGCTTTCGAAAGCGGTGAACACCTCGCGGTGCAGGCCGGCACGGGAACCGGGAAATCACTGGCATACCTGGTGCCTGCGATCGCACGGGCGGTCGAGACCGAGGAGCCGGTCGTCATATCGACGGCGACCATCGCGTTGCAGCGCCAGCTCGTCGACCGGGATCTCCCCCGGCTTGCCGAATCGCTGACCGGCGCACTGCCACGCACCCCCGAGTTCGCGCTGCTGAAGGGCCGTGGAAACTACCTGTGTCTCAACAAGATTCACAACGGATCGACGACCGAGCCGGATGAGCAATCGCAAGAAGAGCTGTTCGAGCCGGTCGCGGCATCCGCTCTCGGACGCGACGTGCAGCGGTTGATCGCGTGGTCGTCGGACACCGAGACAGGTGATCGCGACGAGCTGACACCGGGTGTGCCGGACCGGTCGTGGTCGCAGGTCAGCGTTTCGGCCCGGGAGTGCATCGGTGTGTCCCGCTGCCCGTTCGGCACCGACTGCTTTGCGGAGAAAGCCCGCGACAAGGCAGGCCACGCCGATGTCGTCGTCACCAATCACGCGCTGCTGGCCATCGACGCCGTATCGGACGCAGCAGTACTCCCCGAGCACCACCTCCTCGTGGTGGACGAAGCACACGAACTCGTCGACCGGGTCACCGGTGTGGCCACCGGCGAACTCTCGGCGACGTCGATGAGCGTCGCGCACCGACGTTCTGCTCGGTTGGTCGACCAGGAACTCGCGCAACGGTTGGAAGCCGTGACGGCCACGCTGTCGTCGGTCATCCATGACGCCACTCCGGGGCGGATCGACACGCTCGACGACGAACTGGCCACATACCTGACGGCGCTGCGCGACGCCGCGCACCGGGTTCGGTCGGCAATCGACACCAGTCCGAGCGACCCGAAGGCTGCGTCAGCGCGTGCCGAGGCCGTCACCGCGCTGACCGACATGGGCGACACCGCTTCGCGCATCCTGGACTCGTTCGTGCCCGCCATCCCGGACCGCACCGACGTCGTATGGGTGGACCGCGAAGAGAACCGCGGCAATACCCGTGTGGTCCTGCGCGTCGCCCCGCTGTCGGTGTCAGGTCTGTTGCGCACCAGGCTGTTCGAGCAGGCTACGGCCGTCCTCACCTCTGCCACGCTGACCATCGGTGGCAGGTTCGATGCCATGGCGTCGGCGTGGGGGCTGGCCGGTGACGACGACAAGGTCCGAGGCGAAACGTCGCCGACCGAGCGGCTCCGATGGCGCGGCATCGACGTCGGATCACCGTTCGAGCACGCGAAGTCGGGCATCCTCTACGTGGCCGCCCACCTTCCGCCGCCGGGTCGCGACGGCACCGGCTCGGCCGAGCAACTCGACGAGATCGCCGCACTCATCACCGCTGCGGGCGGCCGCACCCTCGGACTGTTCTCCTCGATGCGCGCGGCCAAGGCCGCCGCGGAGATCATGCGGGATCGCCTCGACACCCCTGTCCTGTGTCAGGGCGAGGACACCACGTCAGCCTTGGTGAAGCGGTTCGCCGACGATGCGGAGACGTCGCTGTTCGGGACACTGTCGTTATGGCAGGGCGTCGACGTCCCCGGCCCGTCGCTGTCGCTCGTGCTCATCGACCGCATTCCGTTCCCCCGTCCCGACGACCCGCTGCTGACCGCCCGCCAGCGCGCGATCGCTTCCCGCGGCGGCAACGGTTTCATGGCCGTCGCCGCCAGCCACGCGGCACTCTTGCTGGCTCAGGGCGCGGGCCGGCTCCTGCGGCGCGTCGACGATCGAGGGGTGGTCGCGGTGCTGGATTCGCGGATGGCCACCGCCCGCTACAGCGGGTTCCTGCGGGCTTCGCTGCCACCGTTCTGGGCGACCACCGACTCCACCCGGGTCCGCCAGGCGCTCGAACGTCTGCGTGGGGCGGCTTCATGACTATTCTTCGTCCATGAGTCGACGTCGGCTGGTGGGCGCCGTGGTCGCGGTGTCCTCAGCCGTGCTCATCACGTCGTGCAGCACGACACTGCAGGGCAACGCCGTGTCGGTTTTCGACGACCCATTCAGCGTGGCGGGGATGCCTGCCACCGACGGACCGAGCGGTCTGCGGTCAAGTGCTCCGGAGCCCACGCGCGACGTCGAGGGCACCGACGACGGCGCTATCGATGAACTGGCCCGCCAAGCGATCAGCGACATCGAGGAATTCTGGGAAGGCGCCTACAGCGAGCCTTTCGGTGGTGAATTTCGGCCCGTCAGGGATTTGATCTCCTGGGACGCCAATGGTTTTGACGACACTGAGTTCTGCGGTGACAGCACATTGGGAATCGTCAATGCCGGCTACTGCTTCCCCGACAGGAACATCGGGTGGGACCGCGGCGAATTCCTGCCCGCACTCATGGAGGACTTCGGCGACGTGAGCGTGCTGGATGTGCTCGGACACGAATACGGCCATGCCATCCAAGACCAGGCCGGTTTGGTCGACGACGACACACCGACCCTGGTGGGCGAACAACAGGCGGACTGCTTCGAGGGGGCCTACGTGCGATGGGTGGCCGAGGGCAATTCGCCGCGTTTCACCGTGTCCACCGGCGACGGCCTCAACAACGTGCTGGCAGCGGTCATCGCGTCCCGCGATCCAGTGTTGAGCGAAAACGACCCTGACGTCGGCTACAACGAGCACGGTTCGGCCTTTGAACGGGTATCGGCATTCCAGCTGGGATTCACCGATGGGGCGGCCGCCTGCGCATCGATCGACATGCAGGAGATCGAACAGCGTCGCGGCGACCTTCCCGTGTTACTCCCCGAGGATCACACGGGTGAGTTACCCATCACCGAAAAGTCAGTGCAGGACATCATCGGAGCGATGAACACCTTGTTCAGCCCTGAAAGTCCACCACAGCTGACGTTCGACGCCGCCGAATGTTCCGACGCGCGACCGAGCCCCCCGGTGTCGTTCTGCCCAGCGACCAACACGATTGCAGTCGATCTGCCCGAGCTCGCGGAGATGGGATCTCCGAGCGAGATCGACGAGGAAGTCACCCACGCGAAGGGCGACAACGCCGCCTATTCCGTGTTGATGTCGCGCTACATGCAATCCGTCCAGCACGAGCATGGAGGCATAACGCTCGACAACGCCGAGGCCGCGCTGCGCACGGCGTGTTTGACCGGTGTGGCCACCGCCAGGCTCTCGAAGGAAACCAGCACACCCGACGGGAACACCATCGTTCTGACCGCCGGCGACGTGGATGAGGCGGTGTCGGGAATCCTCACCAACGGACTGGCCGCCAGCGATGTCAACGGTGAGTCGGTGCCGTCGGGCTTCTCACGGATCGACGCATTCCGCGTTGGCGTGCTCGGCGATCAGGAGCGATGCTTCAAGCGGTTCGACTAGATCTGCTAGATCTTTTTCGTTACGCCGTACCAGGCCAGCACAGCCTCAGACTCCTGCGTCGATCTGGTCAGGAACGCGTACGAGCGAATGAACGACTCACCCACGCAGCCGTCGATCTTGACGCGGAACTTGCTGACCATCACCCAAGGGTCGGCGCCCGTGTACTCCTTCTTCGTCACCGGGATGATGTTGATCAGGCCGGGCTTGAGTCCGACGGTGATGCCGCCACCGATATTTCCTCCCAGCCCGGGCAGGATGCCGTCGATCCCCGGTGAGATGACGTCGATGCCTATCAGCCCGATCGACGGGTTGAGGCCCATTGTGCCGGTCAGCGAGACACCGTTCGACGTGCTCATATCGATGCCGCAGCCGATCTCGTAGCCGACCTCCAAGGTTCCGCCGGGGGGCTCCTCCTCGTCCGGACCTCTCAGTTCGCCCATGTAGGTTCCGCCGACGACGTACTCACGCGACGACAACGCCGTCGTCAGCGGAGGAATGGGCGCCTGGGTCTCGTCCTTGGCGGACAGCGTGAGCTGCCAGCCGTCTGGCGTATCCGTCACCGCGGGCGGTGTCGACTCGACGCGCCCCTCGTCGACGGGCGGTGGTGGTGGCGCGCCTTCCGGCGGTAGCGGGGCCGCCGCTGCGTCGACCACAACGGGCTGCGGCCCGGGCTGGGGCTGGGCGGCGGCGACTCCGATTGACGCGCAACTCAGCGATCCACCGATGGCCAACACTGTGGTGCCGCGTCGCAGCACGTCCCCAACCGTCACAGCAGTGCCCTTTCCCAGGCGTCGCAACAATTCACGCTCTGACCCCGGACCCTAACCCGAGCACGCTGCCTGCCGAGCAGGTGTTGGCGAGATCGTTCGTTCGGCGAACATACGATCGCCGCTAGAAGGGCATTCGCAGCACGAACCCGGCTTCCAACGCGACCCACAGTGCACCTTCGGGACCGATCGCCAGACCGTGCGGCTCACTGCCCGGCGGGAGATCGATCGTGATGATCTCGCCGTCACCGCTCACGCGGGCGAGTTGACTCGAGCCCCACAGGCTCACCCACACCCCGTCGGCCGGATCAGCGACCACCGCATGCGGTTTGCCCGGCAAGTCGATCTCCTGGATCGCCTCGTCCATCGGGATCCGGCCGAGCCGCTCGCCGAGGATTTCGGTGAACCAGATCGCGTCGTCGTGCGTCGCCGTGATACCGACCGGACCTGCTGCGGCAGTGGGCAATTCGCGCACGGTCAAATCCCCCGACAGCGACAACCGGCCGATGGCATTGCGTTGGTTGAGGGTGAACCACAGCGCGTTGTCAGGTCCGGTGACGATCATCGACGGCGCGCCTCCGACTTGATACGGGTCGGATAGCTCGCCATCGACCGAGATTCGGCGGACGTCGCCCGTCGTCATCTCGGTGAACCACAACGCACCGTCGGGGCCGACGGTGATCCCGTAGGGGGCGCTGTCCTCCTTCAACTCGAAATCGGTTAGCTCCCCCGCCGTGCTGATCCGCCCGATGCGGTTGTCGCCGTGACGGGTGAACCACAGCGCTCCATCCGGGCCCGCGGTAATGATCGACGGGCGGCACGCAGGCGCGACGGGAAAGACCTCGACGTCACCACCCGGCGATACCCGCGCGATCGCACCACTGTGGACCAACGTCACCCACATCGCGCCGTCCGGGCCGGCCGCCAGCGCGTAGGGCCCGCCGTCGACGGCGACCTTGACGGCAGATGTCACGCGAGCGTGACGAGGCCGAGCTCGTTGTCGCCGGCCAGCAGCGCGTGGTGGGGCAACACACGCACCGTGTACCCCACCGGCCCCGCGACCGGCAGCGGTGCCGTCGTCGTGAAGATCTCGTTGCCACCGTCAGCGGTGCCCGTGTGCTCCATCGGTACGGTCACCGGGTCCACCAGCGTGTCACCGGCGTCGACGCGACCGATGACCGCCTGCACGGACACCTCGTCGGGTGTCAGGTCCGCCAGGTGCACCGTCGCAGTGAGCGTCAGTTCGGAGCCCAGCAGCGGAGTGTCCGGAAGCCCGTAACTGTCGACGTCGGTGATCTGGATCTTCGGCCACGCCTCGGCGGCGCGCTCTCGGTAGGTCGCCAATTCCCTGGCCGCACCGAACGGTTCACCGTCCGCGCCGGCCTCAACCGTCTTGCGCAGCGATTGCGCAGCGGGCGCGTAGTACTTCTCGGTGTAATCGCGCACCATGCGCGAGGCCAACACCTTCGGCCCGAGCGCAATTAGCGTGTGGCGCACCATCTCCACCCATCGCTCGGGAATGCCGTGTTCGTTGCGGTCGTAGAACTTCGGGGCGACGGACCTCTCCATCAGGTCGTACAGTGCGGCGGCCTCGAGGTCGTCGCGGCGCCCCTCGTCGGCCAGACCGTCGGCCGTCGGTATCTCCCAACCGTTTTCGCCGTCGTACCACTCGTCCCACCAACCATCGCGGATCGACAGGTTCAGTCCACCGTTGAGCGCACTCTTCATACCCGACGTACCGCAGGCCTCCAGCGGCCGCAGCGGATTGTTCAGCCACACGTCGCAGCCCCAATACAAAAGGCGCGCCATCGACATGTCGTAGTCGGGCAGGAACGCGATCCGGTGTCGGACCTCTGGCCGGTCGGCGAACTTCACCACCTGCTGTATCAACGCTTTTCCACCATCGTCGGCCGGATGCGACTTACCTGCGACGATCAGCTGGAGCGGCCGATCCGTGTCGAGCAGCAGCTTCTCCAGCCGCTCCGGATCGCGCAGCATCAGAGTCAACCGCTTGTACGTGGGGACGCGCCGGGCGAACCCGATGGTCAGCACATCGGGATCGAACGCCGTTGCAATCCAGCGTAATTCGGCCTCCGACGCACCGCGCTCCAGCCACGATCGCCGCAACCGCGCGCGGACGTCCTCGACCAGCTTCGCGCGCAGTTGCGATCGGATCCACCACATGTGTCCCGGATCGACCTGATGCAACCGCTGCCACACCTCAGGCTCCCGCAGCATGCCAAGATCGTCGTTGGCGATGAGTTCGCGGCCCAACTCCAACCATTCCGGCGCCGCCCAGGTGGGTGCGTGCACACCGTTGGTGATCGAACCGATCGGCACCTCCCCGGGGTCGAAGCCGGGCCACAACTCGTTGAACATGCCGCGGCTGACCTTGCCGTGTAGTAGCGAGACTCCGTTGGCGCGCTGGGCCAGCCGTAGACCCATGTGCGCCATGTTGAACTTCGACGGGTCGTCCTCGGCGCCGAACCAGATGATGCGATCCAGCGACACGCCTGGCAGCAATCGCGAGTCGGCTCCCGACGGGTCGCCGGGTGGGCTGCCGAAATACCTCATGACCATTTCCACCGGAAACCGGTCAATTCCGGCGGGGACGGGCGTATGCGTGGTGAACACCGTCGACGAGCGCACCACGGTCAGCGCGGTGTCGAAATCCAGCCCGGCGTCGATGAGCTCTCGGATCCGTTCGACGCCGAGGAAACCTGCGTGTCCCTCGTTCATGTGGAACACCTCGGGCGAAGCCAGACCCTCCACCTCGATGAACGCCCGGATCGCGCGCACGCCGCCGATGCCGGCCAGGATCTCTTGCTTGATCCGGTGTTCCTGGTCACCGCCGTAAAGCCGGTCGGTCACCCCGCGCAAATCGTGATCGTTCTCCGGAATGTCGGAATCCAACAGCAGCAACGGAATTCGGCCGACTTGAGCGATCCAGACACGGGCGCGCAACTCGTTACCCTCGGGCATCGCGAGCTCGACGAGCACCGGGCTGTCGTTGGAATCGGTGAGCAGCCGCAGCGGGAGGCCCTGGGGATCCAGCGACGGGTAACTTTCATGCTGCCAGCCATCGGCAGTCAAGGACTGTCGGAAGTACCCCGACCGGTACAGCAGCCCCACCGCGATCAGCGGCAGGCCCAGGTCCGAGGCGGACTTCAAATGGTCGCCGGCGAGAATACCCAGGCCACCGGAGTAGTTGGGCAACACTTCGGCGACGCCGAACTCCATGGAGAAGTACGCGATGCCGTTGGGCAGCTCTGCGCCGTGCTCGAGCTGCTGTTGGTACCACAGCGGCCGGGAAAGGTAATCGTCCAATTCGGCGGCGAGTTCATCGAGCCGACGGATGAACGATTCATCCGTGGCGAGTCCGTCGAGCCGCTTGGGACTGACCTGTCCCAGCAATGCGACCGGGTCGCATCCGACCTGTTGCCAGAGCTCTTCATCGATCGTCGCGAACAAGTCCTGGGTCGGCTTGTCCCATGACCACCGCAGGTTGATCGAAAGCCGTTCGAGCGCAGCCATGCGATCAGGAAGATGGGCGCGGACGGTGAACCTTCTCAAAGCTTTCATTCCGACATCACGCGACTCAACATTACTGACATTTCGCCGTGCCGCAGGCCTGGTCGGCACACCGCTTCACCTCCGTTTGGTTGGGCACCGCATTACGGTGGGTATAGGCGCAACGAGGCGATGAATGAGCTCGGTAAACGCAGCGTTAAGGAGTGGTAGGAAGTGGTCGGTCGGATCGAGATCGATGACGTCGCCCCCGTCATATCCAACGGCCGTTTCCCTGCAAAGGCGGTCGTAGGCGAGATCGTGCCGGTGAGCGCGACAGTGTGGCGAGAGGGTCATGACGCCGTTGCGGCGACGCTTGTCGTCCGGTACCACGGCTCGGCCTACCCGCAGCTTGTCAGTGGGCCGGCCGGCGTCGCGCCCGCGGCTGCAGAACCGGTTCCCATCGAGACCGTTGTCACGCCGTCAGCGCGCATCAAACGGCATCATCTGCCGATGTCGCTGGGCACCACACCGGATGTTTTTCACGGCCAGTTCACCCCCGACAGCGTCGGGCTCTGGACCTACCGGGTGGACGCGTGGAGCGACCCCATCGCGACGTGGCGCAAAGCCGTCATCGCCAAGCTGGACGCGGGCCAGGGCGAGGAGGAGCTTTCCAACGACCTGTTGGTCGGCGCACGGTTGCTCGAACGTGCCTCCACCGGTGTACCGCGCAAGCTGCGGGACCCGATTATCGAGGCGGCAGAGGCGCTGCGAAAGCCCGGCGATCCGTTCGCCAGGGCCGGCGTCGCGCTCTCAGAAGACGTGACGCAGTTACTCACCGAGCATCCGCTGCGTGAATTGGTCACGCGCGGAGAGCAATACGGCGTCTGGGTGGACCGTCCGCTGGCACGGTTCAGTTCCTGGTACGAGTTTTTTCCTCGATCCACCGGCGGCTGGGACAAGAAGGGTAAGCCCCAACACGGGACCTTCGCGACAGCCACCAAAGCGCTCCCGCGCGTCGCCGCAATGGGCTTCGATGTGGTCTATCTTCCGCCGATCCATCCGATCGGCAAAGTCCATCGCAAGGGGCGCAACAACTCGGTTGCCGCTGCCCCCGGCGACGTGGGTTCTCCCTGGGCGATCGGCAGCGAACAGGGTGGCCACGACGCGGTCCATCCCAAATTGGGCACAATCGAAGACTTCGACGAGTTCGTTTCTGCCACACGCGATCACGGCATGGAAGTGGCATTGGACCTGGCGCTGCAGTGCGCACCCGATCACCCGTGGGCGAAAGACCACCCGGAGTGGTTCACGGTGCTGCCCGACGGCACCATCGCGTATGCCGAGAACCCGCCGAAGAAGTACCAGGACATCTACCCGATCAATTTTGACAACGACCCTGCCGGGATCTACGCAGAAGTGCTACGGGTGGTCGAATTCTGGGTATCGCACGGAATCAAGGTGTTTCGGGTGGACAACCCGCACACCAAGCCGCCTGATTTCTGGGCGTGGCTGATCGGCAAGGTCAAGAGCGACGAACCCGACGTACTGTTCTTGGCCGAGGCTTTCACCCGACCGGCGCGACTCTACGGGCTGGCCAAGCTCGGGTACACGCAGTCCTATACGTACTTCACCTGGCGTACGGCGAAGTGGGAGCTCACCGAGTTCGGCCAGCAGATCGCCGAGCACGCCGACTACGCGCGTCCGAATCTGTTTGTCAACACGCCGGATATCCTCCACGAGAGCCTTCAGCACGGCGGCCCCGGCATGTTCGCAATCCGGGCGGTGCTGGCCGCGACGATGAGCTCGACGTGGGGCGTGTACTCGGGATATGAGCTCTACGAGCACCGGCCGGTCCGCGAAGGCAGCGAGGAGTACCTCAATTCCGAGAAGTACGAGTTGAGGCCGCGAGATTTCGAGGCGGCCCTGGCAGACGGTGAGTCGCTGGAGCCTTTCCTCACGCGGCTCAACGAGATTCGCCGCGTACACCCCGCGCTGCACCAGCTGCGCACCATCAAGTTCCACCACGTCGACAACGACGCGTTGTTGGCTTACAGCAAGTTCGATCCAGCGACGGGCGACCAGGTGCTGGTGGTGGTGACGCTCAACCCGTTCGGCCCCGAAGAGGCGACGCTCTGGCTCGACATGGGCGCATTGGGGATGGAACCCTATGACCGTTTCTGGGTACGTGACGAGATCACCGGCAATGAATTCCAGTGGGGGCAAGCCAATTACGTTCGCCTCGACCCGGCCAACGCCGTGGCGCATGTGCTGAACATGCCACAGGTGCCGACCGAACAACGACTGAATCTGCTGCGTAGGGAGTGACGAGATGACGCAGACCAACCAACGCACAAGCCCGCATCTGCGGCCGCACACGGCCGATCTGAACCGCCTGCTCGCAGGCGAACACCACGACCCGCACTCGGTTCTGGGTGCGCACGAATACGACGACCATACGGTCATCCGCGCCTACCGGCCGCATGCGGTTGAAGTGGTTGCCCTCGTCGGTGGTGAGCGATATCCGTTCGAGCACATCGAGGGTGGAGTGTTCGCGGTCGCTTTGCCGATGACCAATCTGGTGGACTACCGTCTCGAGGTCAGCTATGGGTCAGGCGACGGGAACGTGCACACGACCGCCGACGCCTACCGGTTCCTGCCGACGCTGGGCGAGATCGACCTGCACCTCTTCGCCGAGGGGCGCCACGAGCGGCTGTGGGAGATCCTGGGCGCCCATCCCCGTAGTTTCACCACCCCGGACGGCGTCGTCGACGGCGTGTCCTTCGCGGTGTGGGCGCCGAATGCGAAGGGCGTCAGCCTTATCGGTGAATTCAACCACTGGGATGGCAACGAGGCTCAGCTGCGGGTCCTCGGTTCGACGGGTGTGTGGGAACTGTTCTGGCCCGGTCTGGAGATCGGCGAGCTGTACAAGTTCCGGGTGCACGGCGCCGACGGGTCGGTGAGTGACCGCGCCGACCCGATGGCGTTCGCCACCGAGGTTCCGCCGCAGACGGCGTCGAAGGTCACCAGGAGCGAATACACCTGGGAGGATCAGGAGTGGATGGCCCAGCGGGCCGGCCAGAATCCGGTCTTCGAGCCGATGAGCACCTACGAGGTGCACCTGATGTCCTGGCGGCCTGGATTGAGCTACCGCGAATTGGCCACGGAGTTAACCGAATACGTGGTTTCCAACGGCTTTACACACGTCGAGTTGATGCCGGTCGCCGAGCATCCGTTCGGCGGCTCGTGGGGCTACCAGGTGACGTCGTACTACGCGCCGACGTCTCGACTGGGCTCGCCCGACGAGTTCCGCCATGTGGTGGACACGCTGCACCAGGCCGGTATCGGCGTGATCATGGACTGGGTGCCCGCGCACTTCCCCAAGGACGCATGGGCGTTGGGCCGCTTCGATGGCACCGCACTGTATGAGCATTCCGACCCACGACGCGGCGAACAACTCGACTGGGGCACCTATGTTTTCGACTTCGGTCGCGCCGAGGTCCGAAACTTCCTGGTCGCCAACGCGTTGTACTGGCTGCAGGAGTATCACATCGACGGCTTGCGCGTGGACGCCGTCGCATCGATGCTCTACTTGGACTACTCGCGACCCGAAGGTGGATGGACTCCGAACGTCTACGGCGGCCGCGAGAACCTCGAGGCCGTGCAGTTCCTGCAGGAGATGAACGCCACGGTGCACAAACTGGCACCCGGCGTCGTCACCGTCGCCGAGGAGTCCACCTCGTGGCCCGGCGTGACGCGTCCGACCAACCTTGGCGGCCTTGGCTTCTCGATGAAGTGGAACATGGGTTGGATGAACGACACCCTGGAGTTCATCAAGCGCGACCCCATCCACCGTAGCTATCACCATGGCGAAATCACGTTCTCGATGATCTACGCGTTCAGCGAGAACTTCGTGTTGCCGATCAGCCACGACGAGGTGGTGCACGGTAAGGGCACACTGTGGGGGCGCATGCCAGGCGACGACCACACCAAAGCCGCCGGGTTACGCGGCCTGCTGGCCTATCAATGGGCCCACCCCGGAAAGCAACTACTGTTCATGGGTCAGGAGATCGGCCAGCGCGCTGAGTGGTCCGAGGAGCGCGGTGTCGACTGGTATCAGCTTGACGAGAACAGCTTCTCCACCGGCATACAGCGGTTCGTCCACGACATGAACGGCGTCTACCGAGGCAGTCGAGCCCTGTGGTCGCAGGACACCAAGCCCGAGGGCTACTCGTGGATCGATGCCAACGACTCGGCCAACAACGTACTGAGTTTCATGCGGTTCGGTGACGACGGTTCGATGCTGGCGTGCGTGTTCAACTTCTCCGGCTCCGAGCACTCTCGTTACCGGCTCGGCCTTCCGCACGCGGGCACGTGGCGAGAGGTGCTCAATTCGGACGCCGACATCTACAACGGGGCGGGGATCGGCAATTACGGTGCAGTCGAGGCGACCGACGAGCCGTGGCACGGGCGCCCGGCATCAGCGGTCATGGTGCTGCCACCGCTGGCCGCGCTGTGGTTCGAGCCCGCCTAGGCGGTGTTGCAGACCTAGCGAGCCTCAGTACAACGCGTTGGCCAGCTTGCGCCGACCCGCGATCACCTCGGGATCGGCCGGATCGAAGAGGTCGAACAGCTCGATCAGCCGAGTTCGCACCGTGGTGCGGTCGTCGTCGGTCTTGCGCTTGAACAGCGCGATCAGCCGGTCGAACGCCGCGGCGACGTTCTGCTGCAGAATTTCCACGTCGGCTGCGGCGAAGACGACGTCGATGTCGTCCGGTGCGGCATCGGCTGCGACCAAGGCGTCGGGACGATGCGCCGAGGCGCGCTGCAGGAACGCGATCTGACGGACCGCACCCTTGGCCTCGGGGTCATTGGGCTTGGCATCGAGGATCGCCTGATACGCGGCGCGCGCGGCATCGAAGTCACCCGCGTCCAGATGCGCACGCGCCTCGGCCAGTTCGGGATCGACCTGTTCGGGATCCTCGCTGCTGGCTGCGCCGCTCAGCTTTCCCGCCGTTGCGTTCAGCAGCGAGTCGATCCATCCGCGCAACTGCTCCGGCGGCTGCATGCCCTGGAAGCTCGAGAGCGGTTGTCCCCCGCCCAACGCCACGACGGTCGGGATGGCTTGAACACCGAACATTTGCGCTACTCGCGGGACGACGTCGACGTTCACCGTCGCCAGGGCCCACTTGCCTCCGTCGGCGGCGGCCAGATTGGCCAGCACGTCGCCCAACTGGACGCTGGCGTCGCTGCGCGGTGACCACAGCAGGACCACGACGGGAACCTGACTGGATCGAAGCAGGACCTCGGCTTCCAGATTGGCCTCGGTGACCTCCACACCACCGGACGGGGCGGCCGCGCCGCCACCTGCGGCGGCGTTAGCCGGCTGTTTGAGCGCCGATAGGTCGATCGCGCCTGCCATGGAGGCTGCGACGGGACGTGGACGAGTCACGCCCACAAGTTTGTCACGTCGTTTCGGGAACCGGCTGCCCCGGTTGCATGATCGCTGCGGCCGGTGCCGCGACACCCATTTTGCCGGTCCGATCAGCCCATATGAGGAAAATCACACTGCCAAGTGGCACGATGCTCGCGATCAGCGCCAGCAACCACGTCCCGAACGACCACTTGAAGGCGATTCCGGCGAGCAGCGCCGCCACGACGAAGCCGACGAAGATCAGTCCGTGGGCCATGCCGAAGATCTTGACGCCGATCTCGGTCGGTGAGCTGGCCAGGTACTTGAAATACATGCCGACCAGCAGACCGACCCAACTGACGGCCTCGAGCAGAGCAACCAGTCGAAACCACCCAGCAATGGACCGAAGATCAAAAGCGCCTGTCATGGCCGCCATTGTGCCCGAAGATCGAGCGGATTACTACGCGGTGTCGTAGGCGCGGCTCGCCGCGGTGTCGTAGACGTCTACCCCGCGCGCAGCACCAAAGCGTCGCCCTGCCCCCCGGCCCCGCACAGCGCGGCGACGGCATAGCCGGAACCGCGTCGTGCCAGCTCAAGAGCGGCGTGCAGGGTGATGCGGGCGCCCGACATCCCGATCGGATGCCCGATAGCGATCGCGCCGCCGTTCACGTTGACCTTCTCCGGGTCGACGCCCAGCTCCTTCATCGACGCAAGCCCCACCGCGGAGAACGCCTCGTTGATCTCGATGACATCCAGCTGCTCGACCGAAATACCCTCGCGGGCAATTGCTTTCTTGATGGCGTTGGCCGGCTGGGATTGCAGCGTGGAATCCGGGCCCGCGACCACGCCATGAGCGCCGATCTCGCACAGCCAGGTCAGCCCCATCTCCTGGGCCTTCTCCTTGCTCATCACAACCACCGCGGCAGCACCGTCGGAGATCTGCGACGCCGACCCGGCGGTGATGGTGCCGTCCTTGCGGAAGGCGGGCTTGAGGCCGGACAGCGACTCCGCGGTTGTGTTCGCGCGGATGCCCTCGTCCTCGGTGAACTCGATCGGGTCACCCTTGCGCTGGGGGATC
The DNA here is from genome assembly GCF_044452905.1 of Mycobacterium sp. NPDC051804. NCBI lineage: Bacteria > Bacillati > Actinomycetota > Actinomycetes > Mycobacteriales > Mycobacteriaceae > Mycobacterium > Mycobacterium sp. NPDC051804. The sequence goes on from NZ_JBITCD010000007.1 coordinate 595,970, forward strand.
TTCACCGGTATGACCTCGTCGGCGAAAACACCGTCTTTCCATGCCGCAGCGGCCTTTTGATGCGACCGTGCGGCGAACTCGTCCTGCTCGGCCCTGGTGAACTGGTCGGTGTCGTTGCGTTGCTCGGTCAGCGCGCCCATCGGCTGGTCGGTGAAGACATCGTGAAGCCCGTCGTACGCCATGTGGTCGAGCACGGTGACATCGCCGTACTTGTAGCCGGCGCGGCTGTCCATCAGCAGGTGCGGCGCCTTGGTCATCGATTCCTGGCCGCCGGCGACCACCACCTCGAACTCGCCCGCGCGAATCAGCTGATCAGCCAGCGCAATGGCGTCGATCCCGGACAGGCACATCTTGTTGATGGTCAGCGAAGGTACGTCCCAGCCGATGCCGGCGGCGACGGCAGCCTGCCTCGCGGGCATTTGCCCGGCACCGGCGGTGAGCACCTGCCCCATGATGACGTAGTCAACGGCCGAGGCCGGGACCTTTGCTTTTTCCAGCGCTCCTGCGATCGCAATGCCGCCCAGGTCGCTGCCGGAAAAATCCTTCAGCGATCCCATGAGTTTGCCGACCGGAGTGCGCGCTCCAGCAACGATCACCGACGTCGTCATTTATTACCTCCAGGAACTGGGTATTCGTAGATGTGGCACATGACACATTCCGCAAACATCTGTCTCAAGGTTACCGTTACGTGATGACCACTGAACACGTAGACGCACGTCCGGCGCTCGCGAGCGCCCTCGTGACGGCTATCGATCACGTCGGCATCGCGGTCCCCGACCTCGACGCCGCCATCAAGTGGTACCACGACCGCCTCGGCATGATCGTGCTGCACGAAGAGATCAACGAGGACCAAGGCGTCCGCGAGGCGATGCTGTCGGTGCGCGGCGCACCCGTCGGCAGCGCGCAGATCCAGTTGATGGCGCCGCTGGATGAAACCTCGACGATCGCCAAATTCCTCGACAAGCGCGGCCCCGGCCTGCAGCAGCTGGCATATCGCACAAGCGATATCAACGCGCTCAGCGACCGGCTCCGCGCCGAGGGTGTGCGTCTGCTCTACGACGAGCCTCGTCGCGGCACCGCCAATTCGCGGATCAACTTCATCCACCCCAAGGATGCCGGCGGTGTTCTGATCGAGCTCGTCGAGCCCGCTGCTGATCACTGACATCGCGCTCTAGGCCGTCACGACCATTTTCGAGTAGGACCCCGGGTCGCTCGGTGCGTCCAGCACGGCGTGTGCCAGTGCCGCCGGTCCTCTGACGCATCCTCGCCACGGCCGGCCGGCCAAACGAGTACATGTGCAATGCCAGTCCGTATTTCGTGATCGCATCCGGGGCAGCGGTAGGTCTTCGTCGCACGCGCGGCGGCAACCGGACGCACTTCGTACTCATATCCGTCTGGTCCGAGTTCGATCCGCCTGCTCTGAGGTAGCGGCGGCACAGCGCGTTGCTTGCGCGGCGATGGACGGCGCCGAGGCACGGGTGCTCAGAACAGCCGGAACTCGTCGCTGTCCATGCCACGCATCTGGTCGTAGTCCAATGTCACGCAACGGATCCCGCGGTCAGTCGCCAGCGTGCGAGCCTGGGGTTTGATCTGCTGGGCGGCAAAGACGCCCGCGACGGGTGCTAGCACGGTGTCTCGGTTCAGGAGGTCGAGGTAGCGAGTGAGTTGTTCGACGCCGTCGATCTCGCCGCGCCGTTTGATCTCGACGGCGACCGATCCGCCGTTCTCGTCGCGGCACAGCAGGTCCACCGGTCCGATCGCCGTCATGTATTCGCGTCGGACCAACGAGTAGCCTGCGCCGAGCAGCTCGACGTGCTCGGCCAGGAGCTCTTGCAGATGCGCTTCGACACCGTCCTTCACCAATCCTGGGTCGACACCGAGTTCGTGGCTGGAGTCGTGCTCGATGGCCTCGACCGTGATACGCAGCTGCTCCCCCGCCTTGTTCTCGACCACCCACACCGGCGCGGGCCCGTCGGGCTCCTCGATGAGCCAGCAGGGCGGACTCATCCAGTTCAGCGGCTTGTAGGCGCGATCGTCGGCGTGGACACTCACCGAACCGTCGGCCTTGATGAGGAGCAGGCGGCGGGCCGACGGCAGATGAGCGGTCAGGCGCCCGACGTAGTCGACGGTGCACTGGGCGATGACAAGACGCACCCGAACCACCTTAAGGGGCCGGACGGCAACCTAGGCTTTAGCCACGATGACGGCTGACAAGAGCGTGGCGAAGCGACTGGGTCGAGTGCTGGAGCGGGTCACAAGCCAGAGCAGCCGCGTGGCTGCGACGCCCGAATACGGCTCATGGGTCCTTGGCCGGGTGTCCGAAAGCCAACGCCGGCGACGCGTTCGCATTCAGATCATCCTCACGGTGTTCATCGTCATCGCGAATCTCATCGGCATCGGAGTGGCAACCCTGGTCGTCACGGTCGCCTTCCCGACCCCCAACGTGTTCGATCCCGCCGCCCGACCGATCACCTTCATAGCGGTGCCCATCTACGTCGCGACCGCACTGATCGTCGGCGTGTTCTGGGCGACCACCCGCGTGATGAACAATGTGCGCTGGGCCATCGAGGAGCGACCACCCACTCGCGAGGACCAGCGCAACACGTTCTTCGCACCGTGGCGGCTCACTCGCGTGCTGCTGATCCTGTGGGGCATCGGCACCATCGTCCTCACGACGCTGTACGGAAGGGTCGACACCGATTTCATCCCGAAGTGGTTGTTGGGCATCAGTTTTCCCGGCATCGTCGTCTCAGCAAGCTGCTATCTCTTCACCGAGTTCGCGCTGCGGCCGGTCGCTGCGCAGGCGCTGGAAGCGGGCAGGCCGCCGCGCCGTCTCGCCGAGGGCATCATGGGCCGCACGATGCTGGTCTGGGTTCTGGGGTCCGGCGTACCGGTGCTCGGAATCTTTCTCGCCGCCGCGATCACCTTGATCCAACAGAACGTGACACCGACCCAATTCACCGTTGCCGTCATGATTCTCGCGGCGTTCGCGTTGGTCTTCGGCGCGATTCTGATGTATATCGTGTCGTGGCTCACCGTTACTCCGGTGCGGGTGGTGCGCTCCGCCCTCACCCGCGTGGAGCGAGGTGACCTCGACACGAATCTGGTGGTGTTCGACGGCACCGAACTCGGCCAGCTGCAGCGCGGCTTCAACTCGATGGTCGCGGGATTGCGTGAGCGAGAACGTGTCCGGGATCTGTTCGGTCGCCACGTCGGCCGTGAGGTGGCCGCGGCGGCGGAGCAACAGCGGCCGAAGCTGGGCGGCGAGGAGCGTCACGTCGCGGTGATCTTCGTAGACATCATCGGGTCGACCCAGTTGGTGACCGGTAGGCCGGCGACCGAGGTTGTCGACCTGCTGAACCGGTTCTTCGCGGTCATCGTCGACGAAGTCGATCGCCACCACGGTTTCGTCAACAAATTCGAAGGCGACGCGGCACTCGCTGTGTTCGGCGCGCCTAACCACCTCGACAACCCGGAGGGCGAGGCACTGGCCGCCGGTCGCGCCATCGCCCGACGTATCCGCGACGAGGCACCCGAATGCGACGCGGGCATCGGCATCGCGGCCGGCGAGGCAGTCGCGGGCAACGTGGGTGCCAACGAGCGCTTTGAGTACACCGTGATCGGCGAACCGGTCAACGAGGCCGCCCGGCTCTGTGAAATGGCGAAAGACTCGCCGGGCCACCTCCTGGCGTCCTCGGATGCAGTGTCGAATGCCGACGAGGACGAGCGTGCGCACTGGAAGCTCGGCGATTCAGTGACGTTGCGGGGGCACGACGAACCCACCCGCCTCGCGCTGCCGGTCTGACTGTCGGAGCTGCGCTGTTCGTCACATCGTGCAATCGGTAAGTGATACCAGGCGTCACAGTAATTAGTATTGAGGGCGTGCACGGGTCGATCGCCCCGGAGGGCTTGCTCAAGATCGAGGACTGCCTCGACGCCGACGGCGGCATCGTCCTGCCGCCCGGCACGACGCTGATATCGCTCATCGACCGCAATATCGCGAACGTCGGTGACACGGTCGCCTACCGCTTCCTGGACTTCGCCGGTTCGGCCGACGGGCAGCCAATTGAACTGACCTGGAACCAACTCGGCCGCCGGATGACGGCCATCGGTGCGCATGTCCAACACGTCGCGTCGCGTGGTGATCGCGTCGCGATCCTGGCGCCCCAGGGCCTCGACTACGTCGCGGCTTTCTTTGCAGCGGTCAAGGCGGGAACGATCGCGGTGCCGCTGTTCGCCCCCGAACTCCAGGGGCACGCCGAACGTCTAGATACGGCGCTGACGGACGCGCGGCCCGCGGCCGTCCTGACGACCGCCGCCGCGGCCGGTGCCGTGCGCGCGTTCCTTGCGGGTCTCGCGCCCGCGCAGACGATGCCGGTGATCGTCGTCGACGACATACCCGACTCTGCCGCCGAGACGTTCGCTCCGGTCGACCTCGGTCTGGATGACGTGTCGCATCTGCAGTACACCTCCGGTTCGACGCGGCCGCCGGTCGGTATCGAAATCACGCACCGCGCGGTCGGGACGAATCTGCTGCAAATGATCCTGTCCATCGACCTGCTCGACCGAAACACCCACGGCGTCAGCTGGTTACCGCTATACCACGACATGGGGTTGTCGATGATCGGCTTCCCCGCGGTGTACGGCGGCCACTCGACGCTGATGTCACCGACGGCGTTCATTCGCCGTCCACAACGTTGGATCCGAGCGCTGTCGGATGGGTCGCGCGAGGGACGTGTGGTCACCGCAGCGCCGAACTTCGCCTACGAGTACACCGCGCAACGCGGCGTGCCCGGGCCCGACGAGGATGTCGACCTCGGCAACGTCGTGATGATCATCGGCTCCGAACCGGTCAGCAACGACGCCATCACGGCGTTCAACGATGCGTTCGCGCCATTCGGTTTGCCTGTCACGGCGATCAAACCGTCGTACGGAATCGCTGAAGCCACGCTATTCGTGTCGACCATCGCCCCGTCCGCCTGTGCCACGGTCGCGTATCTCGATCGAGGCCGGCTGGCCGCAGGTGACGCGCTTCGTGTCCCGGCGGATGCGGACAACGCGGTCGCACACGTGTCGTGTGGTCAGATCGCACGCAGCCAGTGGGCGATCATCGTCGACCCCGACGCGCGCACCGAACTGGCCGACGGCCGGGTCGGCGAGATCTGGTTGCACGGAGACAACACCGCCCGGCGGTACTGGGGACAGCTCGAGGCGTCCGGGCTGACGTTCGATGCCACGCTACGGTCACGACTTCCGTCACGGAGCCACGCCGACGGTGTGCCGGCTGATAGGACATGGTTGCGCACAGGAGATCTCGGGGTCTACCTCGACGGCGAGTTGTACGTCACCGGCAGGCGTGCGGACGTGATTGTCGTCGACGGGCTGCAGCACTACCCGCGAGACATCGAGACGACCGCACAGAACGCGTCGACTATCGTGCGTCGGGGATACCTCGCCGCGTTCTCCACCGACGCCGGCCTCGTCATCGTCGCAGAGCGCGCGTCAGGTACCCGCGGCGCGGATCCTGATGCCGCGGCCGAGGTGATCAGCGCCGCCGTCGCACACACCCACGGACTCGCCGTTGCCGACGTTCGATTCGTACCCGCGGGCGCCATTCCGCGCACCACGAGCGGCAAGGTGGCCCGCCGCGCATGCCGTGCCGAATACCTCAGCGGTGCCTTGCGCCGATAGTCGGTCAGCTATCGCCGCCGCCGACTTCGGCGGGCAGCGGCGGCGGCAACGGCGTTGTCGGCGTGGAAGTCTCAGCCGGCGCTGGTGATGCGCCGACGCCGGACTGCTGCGGAGTGTGGAAGTCGACCATCGTCTCGTCGCGGATAATCTCCCTGCCCGCGCTGACGACCAAGGATTCTTCGGTGACCCAGTATGTGATGCCGTCGTTCTCAGCGGTGTAGCCCTCAGTGGACTGAGTGGCGGGGACGATCAACTTGGCGCCGTCGCTCAAGCGCACTCCGCGGTACTGGTACTCGCCGTCGGACTCACAGATCGCGACGCGAGACGTTGCGGTACTGCCGAAGACGACGGCCTGACTCGGAGAGGTGCACCGCGCGGTCGAGTCGACGTAGCCGTGATCGTCTGCGGTGGGCGCCGCGGTGGCCGACCCCAACCCGAAGATGGCCAGCGTTAAGCACGCAGCCGCGGCGGCGGCCAAGCGGAGGGCGGTCAGCCCGCGAGTCGACATCACCCCATCCACCAGAGCACGATCTCCTCGGCCATGCGAGCAACGATGCCGATCGTTGACGAGATCGTTAGTCCCCTGAAATCGGCGACCGACGACGATGTCGGTTTTCCGCCAGTGATGTCGGTGCCTACGTGTAATTGTTTGAGTTGTGCACGACGATTTCGACCGCTGCTACCGGGCCGTCCAATCCAAGGACGCGCGGTTTGACGGCTGGTTCGTCACGGCAGTGCTCACCACGAAGATCTATTGCAGGCCCAGCTGCCCGGTCCGTCCGCCTTATGCCCGCAATATGCGCTTCTACCCCACTGCGGCCGCCGCGCAAAAGGCCGGCTTTCGCGCCTGCAAGCGCTGCCGGCCGGACGCGTCACCCGGATCACCGGAGTGGAACGTGCGTGGCGACGTGGTAGCACGAGCAATGCGGCTCATCGCCGACGGCACGGTCGACCGTGAGGGCGTGACCGGCCTTGCCGCTCGCGTCGGATACACCACGCGTCAGCTCGAACGGCTGCTACAAGCTGAGGTCGGGGCGAATCCGCTGGCGCTGGCTCGAGCGCAGCGCACGCAGACCGCTCGCGTTCTCATCGAGACCACCGAACTGCCGTTCAGCGATGTCGCATTCGCCGCGGGGTTCTCCAGCATCCGCCAGTTCAACGACACGGTGCGAGCCGTGTGTGACCTGACTCCGACCGCGCTGCGTCATCGGGCACGTTCGCGGTTCAGTCGCGGGGACGGCGCGACCGGCGCGTTATCACTGCGGCTGCCGGTCCGTATGCCGTTCGCATACGAAGGGTTGTTTGGCCACTTGGCCGCCAGTGCGGTGCCGGGCGTCGAGGAGGTGCGTACGGGCAGCTACCGGCGGACGCTCAGGCTGTCCAACGGCAACGGGATCGTCAGTCTCACCCCACAACCCGATCATGTGCAGTGCGAGATCATGCTTGACGACTTCCGGGATCTCGCTGCGGCGATCGCCCGGTGCCGTCGTCTACTCGACCTGGACGCGGATCCGGAGGCGGTCGTCGACGCGCTCAGCGCCGATCCGGACCTCAGCATTTTGGTCGCCAAGGCGCCGGGACAGCGCATACCGCGGACCGTCGACGAGCAGGAATTGGCGCTGCGAGTCGTGCTCGGACAACAGGTTTCGATCAAGGCCGCACGCACCCACGCCGCCCGCATCGCAGCCGCCTACGGTCAGCCCGTCGCCGATGTCGATGGCGGACTCACCCATGTGTTCCCCGCGGTCGAGGACCTCGCCGATATCGATCCGGCGCATCTGGCCTTTCCGAAGTCCCGCCAGCGGACGCTGACCACGCTGATCAAGGCGCTGGCCGAACGGGATGTCGTGCTCGATGCCGGATGCGACTGGGACCGTGCGCGTGCGCGGCTGCTGGAATTACCTGGCATCGGACCGTGGACCGCAGAGGTCATCGCAATGCGGGGGCTTGGCGACCCGGATGCATTCCCCGCCAGCGATCTCGGAGTTCGTATCGCGGCAGAGCAACTGGGCATACCCGCCGAGCCGCGGCCGCTGACCGAGCACAGCATGCGATGGCGTCCGTGGCGGTCGTATGCCACCCAGCACCTTTGGACAGCGTTGGATCATGCGGTCAACGAGTGGCCGCCGAAGGAGAAGTGATGGAAGCGTTGCAATTCCGTACGATGAACAGTCCGGTCGGCCTGCTCACCCTGGCCGGCAAGGACGGACGCTTGAGGCATCTGCGGATGGTCGACCAGACCTATGAGCCAAGTCGCGACGGCTGGGAGACCGACGACAGTGCGTTTTCCGACGCCGTCGAGCAGCTGCAGGCTTACTTCGCAAAGGAGAGAACGGATTTCGACCTGAGCCTCGACCTCGTCGGCACCGAGTTTCAGCGCCGGGTGTGGGCGGCCCTGCTGACGATCCCTTACGGCGAGACCCGGTCGTACGGCGAGATCGCCAAGCAGATCGGGTCACCCGGCGCCTTTCGCGCGGTCGGACTGGCCAACGGCCACAACCCGATCGGCATCATCGTGCCGTGCCATCGTGTGATCGGATCCAATGGCAGCCTCACCGGATACGGCGGCGGATTGGACCGGAAACGAGCGTTGCTCGACATGGAGAAATCGCGGAACGCTGCCAGTCCGACCTTGTTCTAGCCGGAAGCCAGCCCGTCTGACCCGCGCCATTCACGAGGATTTGCACTGTATCTCGCGTGGCGTCGCGATGAGTTTCGCCCTCCAGTGCAGTCTGATCTGCATGGGCAAACTCATCTATGGCTTCAATGTGTCGGTGGACGGATACATCGCCGATGCGCAGGGCAACATCGACTGGTCCGATCCGAGCGAAGAGCTGCATCAGTACTGGAATGACTTCGAGCGGGAGACCGCGCTGTCGTTCTACGGGCGGCGGCTCTACGAGCTGATGTCCGCATACTGGCCGACTGCCGACAACGCCCCGGATGCCACTCCTATGATCGTTGACTTCGCCCGCATCTGGCGCGACATGCCCAAGGTCGTGTTCTCGCGCACGCTGGAGTCCGTCGACTGGAACACCCGCCTGGAACGCGGCGACCCGGTCGAAGTGGTGACGCGGCTGAAAGCCGAAACCGACGGCAGGCTGGAGGTGGCCGGCGCGACGTTGGCCGCACCGATCGTGCAAGCCGGACTGGTGGACGAATACCGAATCGTGGTCGCGCCCGTCGCCGTCGGCGGCGGCATCCCATTCTTACCGGCACTGCCGTCGTGGATTTCGCTGCGACTACTGGAGAACCGCACCTTCCCCTGTGGCACGGTGCTGCTGCGATACGAGACGAGACGCGACTGATCCCACCCATAGCGCGATGTCCAGAAATGCCTTTGCCCCCCAATAGAATTGGGGGGCAAAGGGCTTTAATTTGTGTTCGGCGGTGTCCTACTTTTCCACCCGTGTTGGGTAGTATCATCGGCGCTGGCAGGCTTAGCTTCCGGGTTCGGGATGGGTCCGG
>NZ_JBITCD010000008.1:0-236277 GCF_044452905.1 Mycobacterium sp. NPDC051804
AATCAAACTCTCCAAACAAAAACAACCCATCAACAGACAGGTGGAATTCGAATCAGAAAAATCTGAAACCAAACAAGACACCAAAAACTGGCATCGAAAAAAAACCCACCCCAAACGGGAAAAAGAGGCAGGCCAAAAAACAACAAACAAAAACCACCAAACACACTATTGAGTTCTCAAACAACACACCCGCACGGCCGCGCAACTAGCCCGCGGCTAAAAGCCGCGTACTCGTAGTGCGGACGTTCAGGAACCCAACCGAAATTGGGACTTCCCTCTGGGAGTCGCCGCGCTCGCCGGGCCCTAGCCCGTGTCGCAGCGACGAAGCAATAAGTTACAAGAGGGAAAACTCAGAGTCAAATGGGCTGATGGGGCGGGTTTTTGGACTTCCGTACCACCGTGCGCACGGCTGTGCGTCGACTCGTAGTTCATGGGGTTCAACGCGCCATCCGAGGACTTTGTTCCCGGATGTCGACATCGATATTTGGCCGGGCCTCTAAGCCCGACGAACTATCCAACGCGTTGGACGCCGGCGATATTCCGCTTGCCGCGGCGCAGCACCAACCAGCGACCGTGGAGGAAGTCCGACGGCTGCGCCACCCACTCCTCACTCTCGATGCGGACATTGTTGACGTACGCCCCGCCCTCACCGATGGTGCGACGTGCCGCGCCCTTGCTCGCCGACAAACCGCTGGCCACCAGCAGATCGGTGATCGCATCTGGTCCACCGGGAGTCAGGTCGGTGACCGAGGCCTCCCGCAGCGCAGCGGCCAGGGTCGCCTCATCCAGCTGGGTGAGCTCGCCCCGGCCGAACAAGGCCTGGCTGGCGTGCTCGACCGACTCCGTCGCTGCCTGTCCGTGAACGAGATTCGTCAGTTCCCGCGCCAACCGTCGCTGCCCAGCACGTTCATGCGGACGTTCGGCCGTCGCCTCCTCCAGCTCGGCCAACTCCTCGGGCGAAAGGAACGTGAACCATCGCAGGTAGCGGATGACGTCCGCATCGGCGGTGTTCACGAAGTACTGGTACCAGGCGTACGGACTGGTCATCTCCGGGTCGAGCCAGAGGCTGCCGCCCCCGGTCGACTTACCGAATTTCTGACCCTCCGAGTCGGTGACCAGCGGTGTGGTCAGCGCGTGCACCGTCGCACCCGTCTTCTGACGGACTAGCCGAACACCGGCGATGATGTTCCCCCACTGATCGGATCCGCCGATCTGCAGTCCACAGCCGTAGCGCTGGTGAAGCTCCACGAAGTCGTTGGCCTGCAACAGCATGTAGCTGAACTCCGTGTAGGAGATGCCATCGCCCTCGAGCCGGCGCCGCACAGTGTCCCGGTCGAGCATCACGTTCACGGAGAAGTACTTCCCGACATCGCGGAGGAATTCGATGGCAGGCATCTCGGAGGTCCAGGTCAGGTTGTTCTCCACCACCGCACCGGTGGGCGAATCGTCGAACTCGACGAAGCGCTCGAGCTGACCACGTATCCGTTCGGCCCACTCGGCGACCGTGTCGGCAGTGTTGAGCGTGCGTTCGCCGACGTCACGCGGGTCGCCGATCATGCCGGTGGCGCCGCCTGCCAGCACGATCGGACGATGCCCTGCCCGCTGGAACCGGGTCAGAGTCAGCAGCGGGATGAGGTGTCCGGCATGCAGGCTCGGCGCGGTCGGATCGAAACCGGAATAGACGGTGACGGGCCCTGCGGCAAGTTCAGTGGCCAACGCGTCCCGATCGGTGGACTGCGCAATCAGCCCGCGCCACTCAAGCTCATCGAGAATGTTCGGCGTGTCCTTAGACGTCACGCGAACGATCTTCCCGTACCGGGGCGGCATCGCCATAGCCGGTGCTCGGACCTAATTCGCAAAGCTGCCGCTAGCATCGCGGATGAGCTACTTCGCCGATGGAAGAGAGCCAGCACCGCATGACGCCGCCGCTGCCCAATCAAGGGGAGATTCGCAAAGGAGCGGCCTTTTACAACGCGCGGGGGCTGTTTATCTACAACCTCTACGTCTTGAGGTTCAACAACCGGTTTCTGTGGCGCTGTCCCCGGCGTCGTCTTCTTCGTCATTACGACCAGCACATCCGCTGCAATCACCTCGACGTCGGGCCGGGCACAGGTTGGTACCTGCAGCACGCTGCGTTTCCCTGCCAGAACCCGAAAGTCACCCTCCTCGACCTCAGCCCTGACAGCCTTGCGACCGCGAGTCGGCGCCTGCGCAAGTTGTCACCGGTGTTGATCAACTCCGACATCTTTTCGCCGATTCCCTCAGCCGAGAAGTACGCCTCCATTGCCGCCAATTACGTGTTCCACTGCATCCCTGGCGACTGGGAAACCAAGTCATTGGCGATACGTCACATTGCCGCAGCCCTCTCAGAAGATGGTGTGTTTTTCGGGTCCACGATCCTGGGCCGGGGTGTCCGCCACAACTGGTTGGGTAGGCGAACGATGGCCCGGTTCAACGCATCCGGCACCTTCCACAACGACACAGACGACCTTGCCGGTCTGCAGAAGGCGCTAGACACAAATTTCGAGCAATTCACCACGACGATGGTTGGCAAAGTCGCGCTGTTCAGCGCCACACAGCCTCGTACGGTGGTGTAAGCCCGCTCGCACTAGTCACTTTCGCCGGGAGTCGGTGCCCGCGGGCTGCGGCGATAGAGCGACACTTCGGGACGCCCGGCCAGCCACAAGCGCCAGGGACGATCGGCGGCCTTGCTGACACCGACACGCGGGCCGGCGACGCCGTCGCGCTTCTCCCCCAGCATCAGCTGGATCGGACTTTTCGAGTCGAAGAGGTCAATCCCGTTGTCCTCCATGGTGATTCCCATGGCGGAACAGAGGTTTCCAGGGCCGCGCGCCAGTGCTGCCGGGCGGACCAATTCGCCGCGGCGCCCCTGCGCCACATCGGGTCCCGACTCGATGGCGGCCGCCCGCAGCAGTACCGCACCCGCCACCTCATCGGTCGCGCACACGACGTTCGCGCAGACGTGAATGCCGTGGCTGCGGTAGGTGTACAGCCGTCCAGCGGGACCGAACATGATGGTGTTGCGCCCTCCAACACCCCGATACGAATGCGCCGCGGCATCGGGCCAGGGTTGATCCTCGGGGCCGCCGTACGCCTCGACCTCCACGATCATCGCGCTGACACCGCGGCCGACCAGGGTCGCGCCGAGCAATCGCCGAGCCGCCGTCAGCGGATCCACGGATAACCGTCGGGCACTCATCGGAAGCGATTCTGCCCGGCGCCCTTGACACGACTACCAGCGGGGAGGATTATTCATCGCATGATGAGTTCATCAAATGGTGAATTACGAAATCCCGGCGCTGACGTCGCGATAGACATCGAGAACCTGCGGGTCATCCGGGGTAAGCGCGTCGCGCTGGACGACATCTCGGTCCAGATAGCGCGGGGCACGATCACCGGACTGCTCGGCCCGTCCGGATGCGGCAAGACCACGCTCATGCGCAGCGTCGTCGGCACACAGATCATCGATAAGGGAACCGTCACCGTGCTGGGCCATCCGGCCGGTTCGGCGGAGCTGCGGCACCGGGTCGGCTACGTCACCCAGAATCCGACGATCTACGACGATCTGAGGGTCATCGACAACGTCCGGTACTTCGCAGCGTTGATAGGAGTAGACGCCACCGCTGCCGACGAGGCGGTCGCCGCCGTCGGCCTAGATGATCACCGAACCGCGTTGTGCGGCAACCTTTCCGGTGGCCAACGCACCCGCGCCTCACTTGCCTGCGCGCTGGTTTCGCACCCCGACCTCCTGGTGCTCGACGAACCCACCGTCGGCCTGGATCCCGTGTTGCGAGTCGACCTGTGGGAACAGTTCCACCGGCTCGCCCGACAAGGCACGACATTGCTCGTGTCCAGCCACGTCATGGACGAAGCCGATCACTGCGGCGACCTGCTGCTGATGCGCGAGGGTCACCTCCTCGCACACACCACACCCACCAAGCTACGAGAGGACACAGGATGTCAGTCACTGGAGGAAGCGTTCCTGTCCGTCATCCGGCACAGCACCGCAGCCTGAAGAGTCCGAACCGGCTGAGCCCGCAGGCGTATATTGCGACCACCACGCGAATTCTGCGCCAGCTCGCCGCCGATCACCGCAGCGTGGCGATGATCCTCGTCGTCCCGAGCCTCATCATCACGCTGATGTACTTCATGTTCCAGAACGCGCCGCATCCGCCCGGCGCACCGTCGCCGTTCAACAACGCCTGCCTCATCATGCTCGGTGTCTTTCCACTCATCGTGATGTTCCTGATCACGTCGATCACCATGCAGCGCGAACGGGTTTCGGGCACATTGGAACGAATTCTGACGACTCCCCTGCGCCGCCTGGACCTGCTGGCCGCCTACGGCACCGCGTTCTCGATCGCCGCCGCCGCGCAGGCGACACTGGCGTGCATCGTGTCCTTCTGGTTCCTCGGCCTGGACACCGCGGGCAGCCCGATCTTGGTGTTCCTCATCGCGATCATCAACGCGGTCCTCGGTGTCGGACTGGGCCTGCTGTGTAGTGCATTCGCCCGCACCGAGTTTCAGGCCGTGCAGTTCATGCCGCTGGTGATCGCGCCACAGCTGCTGCTGTGCGGCATCATCGTGCCCCGCCACGTGCTGCCCGATTGGCTGCAATGGATCAGCAACGTGTTGCCGGCCAGTTACGCTCTGGAAGCGCTGCAACAGGTCGGTGCGTACGCCGAGCCGACCTTCATCGCGGTGCGGGACATCGCCGTGGTCATCGGCTTCGCCGTCGTGGCGTTGTGCCTGGCCGCGGCGACGCTACGACGAAGGACACCGTAACGGCCTTGACCACCAACGCAGAGCGCAAGCGTCCCGGGCGACCGCCCGGGGCGTCCGACACCCGTGAGCGCATCCTCACCAGCGCGCGGGAGTTGTTTGCCCGCAATGGAATTGACAAGACATCGATCCGCGCGATCGCCGCGGATGCCGACGTGGACCCTGCGCTCGTCCACCACTACTACGGAACCAAGACACAGCTGTTCGCCGCGGCCATCCACATTCCCATCGATCCGATGCAGATCATCGGGCCACTACAGCAGATTCCGGTTGAGGAGATCGGCCACACGCTTCCACGGCTTCTGTTGCCGCTGTGGGACTCCGAGATGGGTAAGGGGTTCATCGCCACCCTGCGATCGATCCTGGCCGGCAATGACCCCTCACTCGTCCGCTCGTTCCTGCAAGAGGTCATCGCCAAGGAAGTCGGCTCGCGCGTGGATAATCCCCCGGGCACCGGACCGGTCCGGGTCCAGTTCGTCGCCTCGCAATTGGTCGGCGTCGTGATGGCGCGCTACATCCTGGAGTTGGATCCGTTCAAATCGCTGCCGGTCGAGCAGATCGCCGAGACCATCGGCCCGAACCTGCAGCGCTACCTCACCGGGGAGCTACCCGGCTTCACCTGACCGCTCGATCAGCCGGGTGTGTTCGGCGTCGTCGGTCACCGTGACGGCCTCGCCGATCAGCAGGACCGGCACACCGTCCTCGATCCGATACGCACGCCGAAGCCGAGGGTTGTAGAGAAATTCGTCGCCCACCAAGAGCAGTGGACCGCGGTCTTCGGGGCAGACGAGGATGCTCAGCAGCTTGTCGTCGAGCACGGGTCGCGTCAGCCCAGCGGGATGGTCATGGTGCCGGGTCCGGCCGGCGCCTGCACGGACGACCCACCGGGGAGGACTGGTACGGGACCGGCGACCGGCCCCTGTTGTTGAGCGGCCATCTGCTGCTGTGCCTGCAATTTGCGCTGATACGCAAGGGTCGCCTTCAGCGCCTCGACGAGCGGGGTCTGGTTCGGCCGGTCGTCCAGCGCGTCCTGGATTGCCAGCTTGTTCGCATTCGACGGCTTGAAGCCCTGGGCGCGCATCTTCATGACGTCGTCGATCAGCGTCGACAGTTGGCCGCCGCCATCGCCGAGGTTGTACTCGTTGTGGATGATCATGAGCGCCTGGTCGGCGGTCATCGTGACCTGCTCGTCGCCCGCCGCTTGGGGCTGACCCTCGATCGGCTTCTTGCAGTCGTCGCCGGTGCAGTTCTCCCCCGGCGCCCGGGTGTCAGATGCCGTGTTCGAGGCATCCGAATCAGGCTGGGCGTAGGCCGTCGTAACACCGAATCCGGACATCAGGCCTACGGCGAGCACCCCGCCAACGATGGCGCGACGCCAGTCAACGTGGGCTTTACCGTTCTCCGATGTCATCAACCCTCCAGCGCGATAGACCACGGATCTCCCCGGCCCGGTGGCGACTTGCCGCCAGCGGGAGCCTAACAGCGCGACGACCGCACGGCACGGTCGTCACCGTCACCCACCAGCGATCTCGGCGCGCATCGCGACGGTCAAACGCTTGTACCGATTCGTATCGGCGTCCAAATACCAGGCGTTACGAGCCGCTTTGGGGATCCCGGCGTCCCGGAGCGGGGTGACGATCGGACGGAACGACGCGCTGAGGGCCATCTCGGGCACCACGTAGACGAAATCGGGCGAATTGCCGACCGGCAGATCCGCGAGCGCTTCCGACAGATCGGCCGACGCGACGGTGCCGCCTGGTCGCAGGGCGATCGCGGTCACGGCGAAGCAGTGGCCGTCACCCTCGACCCCGTAGGTGACTGCCAGGTCGACCGCATCCAGACGGCTCACCGCGTCGTTCACGGTCGCGGCGAACACGACACCGCGCGGCGTGTGGATCACCACGCCGCGGCTGTCGACCAGCCAATAGTCGCCGTCGTCGTCGCGCCGGAACAGGTATTCGGTGGACACCCACGTGTCCGCGGGCGCGAAAACGCCGCGCTTGACCGACGCCGTCGGGTCGACGGGCCCCCGCGGATGCGCGAGCAGGACACCCAC
This sequence comes from Mycobacterium sp. NPDC051804, assembly GCF_044452905.1. NCBI lineage: Bacteria > Bacillati > Actinomycetota > Actinomycetes > Mycobacteriales > Mycobacteriaceae > Mycobacterium > Mycobacterium sp. NPDC051804. The sequence continues at coordinate 6,860 of NZ_JBITCD010000008.1, forward strand.
CTCGTTGACCTCTGCCCGCCGCACGAATCCGCGCTCGTCTTCGAGGATCAAGTCGTCCTCGGGGTCGTAGGCAGCCAGCGCGATCTCACCACTGCCCGGCAGCGGCCTGCCCTTACTACCGACCTTGGCGCCCGAGACGTTGGCCAGCACCGCCTGCCCGTCCGAGGTCGCGAAGAATTCGACGATTTGCGCGGGTTCGAAGACGTCGGTCACGCGCTTCCACAGTCCGGTCGGCATGCCGGAGCCGATGAACAACCGGACGGGGTGACTGCCAGTGAGGGAGAAGGACGGGTCGTCGATGACGTCGCGCAGCATCGCCCAGGTATAGGAGACGACGGTGACGCCGTATTGCCGAAGCTCCTGGAGGAACCGGTCCGGACGCAGACCGCGCGACAGCGCGATACGGGATCCGCCCACGACGGCGCCACCGAGCGCGACCAGCAGCCCGGATTGGTGATGAAGCGGGGTCAGGCAGTAGACCGTGTCGCCACGTCCGAGGTTCGCGGCCGATGCGGTACCGAAGGCCGACAGCGCCCAGCGATAGTTGGTGATCTGCCGCGCGACGAATTCCCCACCGATCGAGCTGAATCCGATGAACGCGAGATCCCGCGCCAGTCCTGGATTCGGGCGGTACCAGCCTGGCAGATCGACGGCGTCTGGATCGATCTTCTCCATATCGATGACGTCGGCGTCTTGGGGCAGGTGCAGGTCGCGCGCTTCACCACCGCCGAGGACCAGCACCCGCATGTCGAGTTGGCGCGCGGCCTCCATGTTGGAGGGGTCGGTGATGATCTCGGATACCGCGCCCAATCGGGCGGCGGTCACCAGGTCAGCGTCGGGCGGCATCAGCACCGCGACGGCGCCGAGGCGGGACAGTGCGGCGATCGCGACCAGTGCGCTTGGGCGGGTCTCCATCAGCACTCCGACGTGCGCGCCCTGCCGCACTCCGACTTCGATCAAGCCGCGGACAACGTTGTTGATGCGGCGATCGACCGCCTCGTAGGTGTGGACCCGGCCGTCGAACAGCAACGCCTCGCCGTTGGGTAGATCGCGGGCCTGTTCTGACATGATCCGGCCCAGCGACATCCGAGTGTGGTCGTTGATCTGGCCCAGCCGCGCGAGGCGCGGCAGGGTGCGGTACGTCTCGACGACGATTGCACGCGCGGACTTGTTGGCGGCGACAACCGCGTCGGCGGCCGACCGGGCCAGGCTGAACGCCATTTCGGTCGCGGCGTTCGCGCCGTGGGCCACTCGCGAGCTGAGCGAAACGCCGGTCTCGTTGGGCTCCTCGGGCTGCAGTGGCATCGGTGTGACGCCCTCGGGCATATCGCCGGTGCTGTCGATCCACTTGACCCACTGAGCCACTGCAGGCCACGTTTGCGTCGACGCTTTGGAGCCGACTACCAACCCGAAATGTCCTGCACGAATGAGAAATTCGTAGACATCCGCCTTCGGGGCCGCCCGTTTGATCCCACGGACCGAGGCCGGCTGACCGATGTCGTCCACCTCGCCGATGACGGCCAGCACCGGGCAGTCGACGTCCGACAGGGTCACCAGGTCGCCGTGGATAGAGAAGCCGCCGCTCATCATGCGGTTGTGGGCGATGAACTGCTTGAGTAGTTCGGCGATCGCGGGTCCCGACCATGCGATCCAGCCTTCGGATTGCAGGAATCGCCGTTGTTGTTCGCGGGGCAGCAACGCTTCGCGGTCGTGCAGCTGGCGCAGGAAATCGATACGGGATTGCGCGGTCTTGATGGGGTCGAGCATCTGGAACCCGGTGCGCGCGAGCCAGCCCGGGATGTCCATGCGGCTGAAAACGTGGTCGGCCATGAAGTCCGCGGCGGCGGGCGCGAGACTGGCCGGCAGGTTCATCGGCAGCGCCGCCAGGGTGTCGACCGGTGATCCGAACGCCACGATGCTGGCGAGGTCCTTGGACCGTCGGTAGGCGGCGGTCTGATAGGCGAACATGCCGCCCTGGGAGTACCCGGCCAAGTGGACGTCGCGGCCGGTCACCTCTTTGACGGTGTCGATGGCTTCGCTCAGCGCGACGACGTGGTCGGCCAGGTTGCGGTCCATGCCGCCCTCGACCTTGTCGGGCGACCCGAAATCGATGACCCATGGGTCGATGCCCGCCCGGTACAGGATGCCGACGGCGCCGTCCTCGCGGGTGACGTCCCACATGTCGGCCGACATCATCATGGGGTGCACCATCAGCACCGGCGGCCCGGGTTGCTTTGCTCCGGGTCTGGCATCGGGCGGGAAGTACCGCCGCAACCGGTACATCGGCACGCTCTGGATGAGCTGGAACGGAGACGGCACGGCGCCGGTCTCCAGGCCTCCGTAGCGCAGGACTTCCAGCCCGTTTTGCGCGGTGGCGACCAGTCGTCCCACTGGTCGGGTCAATCCGGACAGGTCCACCAACGCACGCTCCCCTAGCTCGCCAATCCCCCGACTGCTGCCGCAATCATGGCATAGCGCTGCTGGGCGGCCGTCAAGATCGGCAGGGTGCACTTGCGCCAGCACTTGGCCCCCAACGGGCCACCTATCATCGGGCGCGATGGCGAATCTGATCAACGTGGAGCGCGCGAGCGTCGCGTACGCCACCCGCACACTGCTCAACGCCGTCAGCCTCGGGGTCGATGAGGGCGACGCGATCGGGGTCGTGGGTCGAAACGGCGACGGCAAGACGACGCTGCTGCAGGTGCTGACGGGCACCCAAAAGCCCGACTCCGGGCGGGTGACCCATACCTCGGGACTGTCGGTGGGCTATGTGCGCCAAAGCGACGACTTCGGCGGTGCGACCGTGCGGGACGTGATCGTCGGGGGCCGGCCCGACCACGTCTGGGCGGCCGAACCCGGCACCCGCGACGTCGTCTCGCATCTTCTGTCCGGCGTCGACCTCGACAGCGAGGTCGGCCGGCTGTCCGGCGGTGAGCGACGACGGGTGGCGCTGGCGACCGAGCTGATCGCGGGTCACGACGTGCTCGTGCTCGACGAGCCCACCAACCATCTGGACGTCGAGGTGATCGGCTGGCTGGCGCAGCACCTGAATACGCGGCGCGCCAAGGCGCTGGTGGTGGTGAGCCACGACCGCTGGTTCCTCGACGCGGTGTGCACCAAGACGTGGGAGGTGCACGACGGCACCGTCGACGCGTACGAGGGCGGATACGCCGCCTATGTGCTGGCCCGCGCCGAACGTGCGCGCCTGGCCGCCGGGGTCGAAGCACGTCGGCAGAATCTGATGCGCAAGGAACTGGCCTGGCTGCGGCGCGGGCCGCCGGCGCGGACGTCGAAGCCGAAGTTCCGCATCCAGGCTGCCAACGACTTGATCGCCAACGAACCGGAGCCGCGGGATTCGCTTGCGCTGCAACGCTTCGCGACGGCCAGGTTGGGCAAGGACGTCTTCGACTTGCACCGCGTGCGCCTCGAGGCCGGCGACAAGGTGGTCCTCGACAAGCTGGACTGGTCGATCGGACCTGGCGCCCGCATCGGGCTCGTCGGCGTGAACGGCACCGGAAAGACGACCGTGCTGAAGCTGTTGGCCGGCGAGCTCACTCCCTCCGCCGGAACCTTCAAACAGGGCAAGACGCTCAAGATCGGCCACCTGAGCCAGGCGCTGACGGAGTTGGACCCAAGCGACCGCGTACTCGACGCAGTCGAAAGATCCCGCCGCACAACCGAACTGGCGGGTGGCCGGGAGGTCAGCGCGTCGACGCTGCTCGAGGACTTCGGGTTCACCGGCGACAGGTTGACGACGCGGCTGGCGGACCTGTCGGGCGGCGAGCGGCGTCGGTTCCAGTTCCTGCGGTTGCTGCTCGACGAACCGAATGTGCTGCTGCTCGACGAGCCGACCAACGATCTGGATATCGACACCCTGACCGTGCTCGAGGACTACCTCGACGGCTGGCCGGGCACGCTCATCGTCGTCACGCACGACAGGTACTTTCTCGAGCGAGTCTCCGACGTCACGTACGCGCTCACCGGCGGCGGACGGTGCGACCTGCTGCCCGGCGGTATCGAGCAGTACCTGTCGGAGCGCGCGGCCGCCGCACCCCCAGAGCCGGCGCGAGCCGAACCGCAGCGCAGCGAGTCGGCGTCGGCGCGGGAACGGCGGGCGGGCAAGGAAATGGCGCGCATCGAAGGTCAACTCACCAAGCTCGACGAGCGGATCGCGGCGGTGCACGAATCGATGGCCGAGGCGGCCGCCGATCACGTGCGGGCCGGTGAACTCAACGCCGAGCTGCAAGACATGCTGACGCGCAAGGAATCTCTCGAAGAGGCCTGGCTGGCCGCCGCCGAGGACTGAGTGAAAAACCGTCGAGCGAGAAATCGCCCGCGTCCAGCGGCGACCGCGTAGCGTCGACACCCGTGCTCGAGCTGATCGACAAGGGTCGCGGCAGCACCGAGCATCCGGTGCCGCTGCTGTTTGTGCACGGTGGCTGGCACGCCGCCTGGTGCTGGAACGATCACTTCCTGGATTTCTTCGCCGAGAATGGGTTTCGTGCGGTCGCCGTCAGTCTGCGCGGACACGGCAATAGCGTGACCGAGCAGCACTTGAACACCTGCACCATCTCGGACTACGTCGATGACGTGCGGGCCGCCGCAGACCTCCTCGACGGGCCGCCGGTGGTCATAGGTCACTCAATGGGCGGCTATGTAGTGCAGCAATATCTTTCGACATGCGATGCGCCGGCGGGCGTTCTGATGGCTTCAGCTCCACCACACGGCGTACGCGAAGCATCGATCCGCATGATGCGCCGCCATCCGTGGGCGGTGTTCAAGTCGAACACTTTTGGCAGCACCCACGATGTCGTGCGTACGCCCCGATTGGTGCGCGGACACCTGTTCTGTAGGCAGACTCCGCAGAATATCGTCGACAAATGCATGGCGCGGCTGCAACCGGAAAGTGCGCTCGCGATGAGGCAGATGCTCACCAGGGATCGCGTACGCGCGGATGCAGTGTCCGCCCCGCTGCTGGTTCTCGGTGCGTCCGAGGACGGTGCGTTCATTCCCGAAGAGGTGGCTGCGACCGCCCGGGCGTATCGAACCAACGCCGAGTTTTTTCCCGGCATGGGACACAACATGATGCTCGAACCCGACTGGCAGGCCGTTGCGCAACGGATCCTGTCCTGGCTTGGGGAACAAGGCCTTTAGCGGCGTAACCTGAGCCGCAGCCTGTCGGCTGTCTCGCGCACGACGCCGAGCTGTTTCGCGACCTGGATCGGGGCGGTGCCTCCCCTGGCGTCGCGTGAGTTCACCGACCCGTCGATGGTGAGAACCTCACGGACCTGCGACGTCAGCTCCGGATGAATACCGGCGAGCTCGGTGTCCTCGAGCTCTTCGAGGCCGACGCCGCGGGCTTCGGCCGCCCGCACCGCGGCTCCCGCGGCCTCGTGTGCCACGCGGAACGGAACTCCCCGCTGCACAAGCCATTCGGCGACGTCGGTCGCCAGGGTGTAGCCCAGCGGAGCCAATTCAGCCATCCGGTCGACGTCGAATCGCAGAGTTGCGACCAGGCCGGCCATCGCGGGCAGCAGCAGTTCGAGTTGGAGAACGGAGTCGAACACCGGCTCCTTATCCTCCTGCAGGTCCCGGTTGTACGCCAGCGGCTGCGCCTTCAATGTCGCGAGTAGGCCGGTGAGGTTGCCGATCAGCCGGCCCGACTTGCCGCGCGCCAGCTCGGCGATGTCGGGGTTCTTCTTCTGCGGCATGATCGAGCTACCGGTCGACCAGGAGTCGTGCAGGGTGACATATCCGAATTCGGTTGTACTCCAGAGGATGATGTCCTCGGCGAGCCTAGACAAATCGACACCGATCATCGAGAACACGAAGGCAGCCTCGGCGGCGAAGTCTCGCGATGCCGTGGCGTCAACCGAGTTGTCGGCCGCCGCATCGAAGCCGAGTTCCTCGGCGATCGCATCGGGATCGAGCCCCAGCGACGACCCCGCCAGCGCCCCGGATCCGTACGGCGACACTGCGGCTCGCTTGTCGAAGTCGACCAGCCGGTCGACGTCGCGCAGCAGCGGATGCGCGTGCGCAAGCAGATGATGCGCCAACAGGATCGGCTGGGCGGACTGTAGATGCGTCTTGCCGGGCATGATCGCGGTCGGGTGCGCCGCGGCCTGGGTCGCCAGCGCGGACACAACCCCGAGCGCGCCATCGGCGACCCGCCGGACGGCGTCACGCAGCCACATCCGAAACTGCGTCGCCACCTGATCGTTCCGCGACCGGCCGGCGCGCAGTCGTCCGCCCAGGTCCTCGCCTACCCGGTCGATCAGCCCGCGCTCCAGCGCACCGTGCACGTCCTCATCTGTGACCAGAGGCCCGAAGCTGCCGTCGGCGACATCGGAGGCCAGGTTGTCCAGACCGACGAGCAGGCCGTCGCGCTGTTCCTCGGTGAGCAGACCGGCACGGAACAGTACCCGTGTATGCGCCTTCGACGCGGCAATGTCATACGGCGCCAGCACCCAGTCGAAGTGCGTCGACTTGCTCAGCGCCGCAAGGGCGTCCGACGGGCCGTCGGCGAACCGGCCGCCCCACAGCGAGCCCTCGTTGGTGCTCATGCTTACTGGCCTGCCAGGTCCCGCTGGGCGGAGATCTTCGACGACAGACCATGCACGTGCACGAAGCCCTTGGCCGACGACTGATCGAACGTGTCGCCCTCGTCGTAGGTCGCGAGGTTGAAGTCGTACAGTGACTCGGCGCTGCGCCGGCCGTTGACGGCGATATGCCCGCCGTGCAACACCATCCGGATCTCACCGGACACGTGCTCTTGGGTCTTGGCGACAAACGACTCCAAGGCAGCCTTCAACGGCGAGTACCAGAGGCCGTCGTACACCAACTCGCCCCACTTGCGGTCGGTGCCGCGCTTGAACCGGCCGAGTTCGCGCTCCAGCGTGACGTGCTCGAGTTCGGTGTGCGCGGTGATCAGCACCATGGCACCGGGGGCTTCGTAGATCTCCCGGCTCTTGATGCCGACCAAGCGGTCCTCGACGACGTCGAGTCTGCCGACACCCTGTTCGCCCGCGCGGCGGTTGAGTTCCTCGATCGCTTGCAACACGCTCACGTCGCGGCCGTCGATCGAAACAGGAACGCCGCGTTCGAATCCGACGATGACCTCGTCGGGCGTGTTCCAGTTGACCGTTGGATCCTCGGTGTAGTCGTAGACATCCTTCGTCGGCGCGTTCCACAGGTGTTCGAGGAACCCGGTTTCCACGGCGCGGCCCCAGACATTCTGGTCGATGGAGAATGGCGAGCGCTTGGTGACGTTGATCGGGATCGCATTCTCCTCAGCGAACGCGATGGCCTTCTCGCGGGTCCAGGCGTAGTCGCGGACCGGTGCGAGCACCTCGAGATCCGGTGCCAGCGAGGCGAACCCGACCTCAAATCGCACCTGGTCGTTGCCCTTGCCGGTGCAACCGTGCGCGACGATGCCGCCACCGTGCTCGCGCGCGGCCGCCACGAGGTGCTTGACGATCAGAGGCCGGCTCAGCGCCGACACCAGCGGATATCGGTCCATGTACAGCGCATTGGACTGGATCGCAGGAAGGCAGTACTGCTCGGCGAATTCGTCCCTGGCGTCGACGACCACCGCCTCGACCGCACCACAGTCGAGGGCCCGCTGCCGGACGACCTCCATGTCCTCGCCGCCCTGGCCGAGATCGATGGCGACCGCGACCACCTCTTGGCCGGTCTCCTTTCCGATCCAGCTGATAGCGACCGAGGTGTCCAAACCACCGGAATACGCCAAGACGACGCGCTCGGACATTTAACTGATCTCCTTTTGTTGGATGCTTTCGAGTTTCGCCGCCAGCTCGGAGCCGGTCATCGGCTCACGGGCGATCACCAGGATGGTGTCGTCGCCGGCGACGGTGCCGACCACATACGGCAGCGCAGCGCGGTCCATCGAGCTGGCAAGGTAGTGAGCGGCGCCCGGCGGGGTCCGCAGCACGGCGAGGTTGCCGCTGGCGTCGGTGGAAACGAGAAGGTCGGCGAGCAGCCGCGACATTCGTTCGGTGCCACCGGAAACGCCGCGCACTGGGCTGCCGTCCTCGGGGACGACGTACACGCCGACCCCGCCGTCGGCGCCCCGCAGTTTGACCGCGCCGAGTTCCTCGAGATCCCGGGACAACGTCGCCTGGGTGACCTCGATGCCCTCGTCGGCAAGCATCGTCGCCAGCTCACCCTGGCTGTGAATCGCTTGCGACGACAGGATCGACACGATGCGAGCCTGACGACCGGCGCGAGTGGCAGCTGACGTCACGATCGCTCCAGCAACCACACCAGTAGCGCCTTCTGCGCATGTAACCGGTTCTCGGCTTCGTCCCATACTGCGCTCTGCGGTCCGTCGATCACCTCATCGGTGATTTCGTATCCCCGGTGCGCTGGAAGACAGTGCAGCACAACGGCGTCCGAGTCAGCTCGGCCCAGCAGATCCGTGTTGATCTGGAACGGCTTGAACGGGCCGACCCGGTCCAGCCCGTCGTCTTCCTGCCCCATCGACGTCCACGTGTCGGTAACGAGCACGTCGGCGCCATCGGCGGCAGCCGAAGCGTCGGCCGTCAACGTGACGGTCGCCCCCGTCTGGGCGGCCCGCTTCCTCGCGGCGGCAACGAATTCCGGGTTCGGCTCGAAACCGGACGGCGCCGCGATGGTGACACTGATGCCCGCGGTGACGCCACCGAGCATCAGTGAGTGCGCCATGTTGTTGGCGCCGTCGCCGAGATACGTCATCCGCAGCCCGTTGAGTTGACCTTTGCGTTCGGCCAGGGTCTGCAGGTCGGCCAGTATCTGGCAGGGATGGAACTCGTCGGACAGCGCATTGACGACCGGGACGGTCGCGCCGGAAGCCATGGCGGTCAACCGTTCTTGGGCGAATGTCCGCCACACAATGGCATCCACGTAGCGGGACAACACCTGGCCGGTGTCCTCGAGCGTTTCCTCGCGGCCGAGCTGGGTGCTGCGGCCGTCGACGACCACCGCGTGACCGCCGAGTTGGGCGATGCCGATCTCGAACGAGAACCGGGTTCGCGTGGAGTTCTTGTCGAAGATGACGGCAACACCGCGCGGACCGTCCAGCGGGCGACGGCTGAACGGTGCGCTCTTCAGTTCCGCGGCGAGCGCCAGTACCTCGGCCTGCTCATCGGGCGTGAGATCGTCGTCACGTAAGAAATGCCGTGTCATGACGCTGCTGCTCCCGTGTCGAGTACGCCGGGAAGCGCGCCGAGAAAATTCTCGATCTGCGCTTCGGTGATGATCAGCGGCGGGACCAGGCGAATCACGTTCGGGGCCGGTGCATTCACAAGGAATCCCGCCTCCCTCGCCGCGACCTCGACCGGTTTGGCCGCATCGGACGTGAGAACGACTCCGAGCATGAGCCCGCGACCGCGAACGTGGTCGACCAGCGGATGGCCGAGCGACTCGATACCGTGGTGCAGCGTCTTGCCGAGGACTCCGGCGCGGCCCACCAGGTCGTCGTCGGCCAGCACCTGCAGCACGGCGAGCGCGGCGGCCGTGCAGACGGGATTGCCGCCGAACGTGCTGCCATGCAACCCGGGAGTCAGCATCCCGGCTGCGTCGCCGGTCGCAATGCAGGCACCGATCGGCAGCCCACCACCGAGGCCTTTGGCCAGCGTGACGACATCGGGCGTGATGCCGTCGTGTTGATGCGCGAAAAACGCTCCGGTGCGGCCCATTCCGGTCTGCACCTCGTCGAGCACCAACAGCACGCCGTGCGCTGCGGTGATCTCACGCGCCGCCACCAGGTATCCGGCGGGCGGCGTCACGACGCCACCCTCGCCCATGATCGGTTCGAGGAACACCGCGGCGGTCTGGTCGTCGACCGCGGCCTTGAGCGCCTCGACATCGCCGTACGGAACATGGGTGACATCGCCGGGCAGCGGGGCGAACGGTTCCTGCTTCGACGGCTGACCGGTCAGCGCCAGCGACCCCATTGTGCGGCCGTGAAACGCTCCCTGCGCAGCAACGAGTTTCGTGCGGCCTGTGAGCCGACTGATTTTGAACGCGACCTCGTTGGCCTCCGCGCCCGAATTGCAGAAGAAGACCCGCGCGCCGTCGACACCGAGCAGGTCGACCAGCGCCTCGGCGAGCGCGATGCCCGGTTCGGTGGCGTACAGGTTCGACGTATGCCCCAGCGTGTTCATCTGCCGAGTGACGGCCTCGATGACGGCGGGGTGGCGATGGCCCAGGATGTTGACCGCGATACCGCCGAGCAGGTCGATATACGACTTGCCGTCGACATCCGTGACCACGGCACCGTCGCCGCTGAACAACGCCAGGGGCGGCGTGCCGTAGTTGTCCATCATCACGGCTTCCCACCGCTGCGCGAGAGTCATGCGCTCACCACCTTCGTTCCCGTCCCCTCGTCGGTGAACAGTTCGACAAGTACACAGTGTTCGACGCGGCCGTCGATGACGTGCGCGCTGGGCACCCCACCCGATACCGCGCGGAGGCAGGCCTCGATCTTGGGCACCATGCCCGACTCCAACCTCGGCAGCAGCTGAGCCAGTGCGGCAGTGTCGATCTCACTGACCAGCGACCCGCGGTCCGGCCAGTTGGTGTAAAGACCTTCCACGTCGGTGAGCATCACCAGCTTCTCGGCGCCGAGTGCCTCGGCGAGCGCCGCTGCTGCGGTGTCGGCGTTGATGTTGTGCACCACGCCGTCGGCGTCTGGAGCGATCGTCGAGACCACCGGAATACGGCCCGCTCCAATGAGATCAAGCAATGAGCCCGCATCCACCTTTTCGACGTCGCCGACCAGGCCGATATCGGTAGCCACCCCGTCAACCGTCACCTGACGGCGCACGGCGGTGAACAGGTGCGCGTCCTCGCCCGTGACGCCGACAGCGTACGGACCGTGCGCATTGATCAGGTTGACCAGCTCACGCCCGACCTGTCCGAACAGCACCATCCGGGCGACGTCGAGCACCTCCGGTGTGGTGACGCGGAAGCCGCCTTTGAAATCCCCTGCGATACCGAGCTTTTTGAGCATCGCGCTGATCTGCGGGCCGCCGCCGTGGACGACAACGGGCCGGATGCCGCAGTTACGCAAGAACACCATGTCCGCCGCGAACGCGGCCTTGAGGGTGTCGTCGGTCATTGCGTTGCCGCCGTACTTCACGACCACGATCTTGTCGTGCAGCTGCTTGAGCCACGGCAGGGCCGCGGCGAGCACCTGCGCCTTGACCGGCGTCGCGAGCGTCATGAGCTGTACGCCGAGTTCTCTTCGACGTAGGCGTGCGACAGGTCGGTCGTGCGGATCGACGCCGTGCCGTTGCCAACGCCCAGATCGATGACGACGTTGATCTCTTCGCCGGACAGATCGACCTCCCGGGCGCCCGGCGCGCCGACACCGTCGACGCATACCGCAGAACCGTTGAACGACACGGTGATCCGATCGGGTTCCAGTGCCACCGGCGCCATACCGACCGCGGCGAGCACACGGCCCCAGTTGGGGTCGGACCCGAACAGCGCGGTCTTCACGAGGCTGTCGCGGGCCACGACCCGGGCCGCGGTCAGTGCGTCCTCATCGGACGCCGCACCAGTCACGGTGACAACGACGCGCTTGGTCACCCCCTCGGCGTCAGCCTGCAGCTGTGCGCACAGATCGTCACAGACCCGCAGCACCGCCTCTTCGAGATCGCTTTGACTCGGCGCGATCTCGCTGGCGCCGGAGGCCAGCAGCAATACGGTGTCGTTGGTCGAGCAGCTGCCGTCGACGTCGAGCCGGTCGAACGTCATCGCGGCCGCCTTGCGCAGTGCCTGATCGAGAGCTGCGCCATCAGCGACGGCGTCGGTGGTGATGACACACAACATCGTCGCCAGCGATGGCGCGAGCATGCCCGCACCCTTGGCCATACCGCCGACCGTCCAGTTGCCACTGTGGTGCAGCGCAACCTGTTTCGGCACGGTGTCGGTGGTCATGATGGCCCGGGCGGCCTCCTCGCCCCCGGTCAGCCCGCCCGCCATCTCGTGGACGATCTCGGTCACGCCGGCCAGCATCTTGTCCATTGGCAGCCGGTCGCCGATGAGCCCGGTGGAACACACGGCGACCTCGATGGCCCCGGTCTCGGTGCCCCAGTCGGACAGCGCGGTGGCCACGGCCTCTGCGGTGGCATGGGTGTCCTGAAAGCCACCCGGCCCGGTACAGGCATTGGCGCCACCGGAGTTGAGCACGACCGCCCGCAGCCGCCCGGTGGTGAGCACCTGCTGCGACCACAGCACCGGCGCGGCCTTCACCTTGTTGCGGGTGAACACTGCCGCTGCCGTGTGGTCGGGCCCCTCGTTGAACACCAGCGCGAGGTCCAGTGCGCCAGAAGCCTTGATGCCCGCGGCGATTCCGGTCGCCCGGAAGCCGGCGGGCGCGGTGACACCCTGGTTGCGGACCAGCCGCGCAGTATCCGTCGTGTCGGATGTCATGGCGCCACACCCACGATCGAAAGTCCTTCCGTTTCCGGCCAACCCAGCGCGAGGTTCATCGATTGCACAGCCGCCCCGCCGGTGCCCTTCACAAGGTTGTCGATCGCGGCGATACCGATGAACGTCGACGCGTCCTCGTCGACGGCGACCGCGAGTTGAGCGGCGTTGCTCCCGATCACCGCGCCGGTCTTGGGCAGCTGGTCCTCGGGCAGCAGGTGAATGAAAGGCTCGGCGTCATAAGCCTTCTCGTAGGCAGCGCGGATCTGCGACAGCGGTGCGGTGGTCCTCGCGGTGCAGGTGGCCAGGATGCCGCGCGACGTCGGAATGAGCACCGGGGTGAACGACACGGTGACGTCTTTGTCGGTGACGGCTTTCAGGCCCTGCGCAATCTCGGGGGTGTGCCGGTGTTTGCCGCCGACGTTGTAGGCCCGCGCCGACCCGATGACCTCCGAACCCAGCAAGTCAACCTTGGCGGCTCGTCCCGCGCCCGAGGTACCGCTGACGGCGACGACGGTGACCGCGGACTCGATGAGATCCTCGGCGATCGCGGGCCAGAGCGCGAGTAGTGCCGCAGTCGGATAGCAGCCCGGGACCGCGATGCGGTTGGCACCGCGCAACCGGTCGCGGGCACCCGGCAGTTCCGGGAGCCCGTACGGCCAGCTGCCCGCGTGTGACGACCCGTAGAAGCGTTCCCATGCGCCGGCATCGGTGAGCCGGAAATCCGCACCGCAGTCGACGATGACGGTGTCGCTGCCGAGTTGATCGGCGAGGGCCGCGGAATGACCGTGCGGCAGCCCGAGGAAGACGACGTCGTGACCCTTGAGGGTGTCGGCGTCGGTAGCGTCCAGTGTCCGGTTGGCCAGCGGCAGTAGATGCGGGTGGTGCTCACCGAGCATGGTGCCGGCGCTGGCAGCGGCGGTGAGCGCTCCGATCGTCAGCCGTCCGTCTGCATACGCAGGGTGTCCCAGGAGCAGTCGCAGAATCTCTCCACCTGCATATCCGCTGGCACCGGCCACTGCGACGGAAGTCATGCAAACGATTCTGCATGGTTATGCAGCGCTATGCAAATCCATTATTCGGGTAGCGTCAGCGCCATGCAGGATCACGCGCTGACCTGGGATCTGGCGGGCATCCCGGTGGTCATCGTGGCAGGGACCCTTCTGCATTTCTGTTTCGACTGGAGCGGTCGCCGACGAGCCTTCGCGGTGCTGTGCCCGATCAATGAGAGCGTGTGGGAACACCTGAAGATGGCGTACTGGCCACTTCTGTTCCTCACCGCAACGCAGTCAGCCGTCGGCGCCGGCTCGTCCTCGCTGCCTGGCGCGCGTGCGGTTGGCTTTTATGCCATGTGCGTCGTCATGCTCGGTCTGTATTTTCTGACGACCGCGTTATTGTCGATCACAGACATGCGTGTCCGGCTGATTGTCGACGGATCCATATTCATCGTCGCGGTGGTCGTCGGCCAGCTGGCGTCGTATGCCGTCACAAGCACGACCGATACCCCAGAATCGGCATGGCGCGGCTTGGTCGCGCTGCTCGTGCCCGTCTTCGTGTTCATGTTGACCACTTTCGCACCACCGCGTCTGGAGCTTTTCAGAGATCAGATCACCGGTGGGTACGGGATCAGCCGCGCCTGACGATCAGGCGGCAGCCCATTCCTTAGCGCGCTCGAGGTCGTCGAGGCCGAATACTTCCAGCTCACCCGGCACCATCCAACCCACCAAGTGCACCGTGTGCCCCACCCACTCCTTGTCGGTGACGATCGCGATGCGCTTGAAGGCCGAATGATGATGGATGAGCGTGCCGAACCCCTGTTTGAGGTCCTCGACCAAACCGCCACGGCCGAAACCCTCGTAGTCCGATTCGATGACCTCGACGATCCTGACTTCCCCGGATCCGAGCAGCTTCTCCATTTCAGGCATGAACTGGCTGATTTCGTCGCCGGTCACCTTGCCCGATACACGAAGACCCGAGACTCCCGGCGGCATGTCCTGCAGTACCTCGATCATGCCTACCGTCCTACTCCGAATAAGGCGACTCTTCCAGGATTTTTCTAGTGCGCGTACGCAGGTGGAGATTCTTTGCCAACGGAAGCGGCCGCGTTCTGTGAGCGCCTTTTGAGAGACGGGTGTCGACCTGCGGGTCGATACTCATCCAATGGGGGCATTTTCAGCGATCGATCTTTCGACCACATTTGCCGGGGACCTGCACGGGATGTTGCGCGAAGCGGCGGCGCAGGGCCCGCTCGCCACTGATGGCGCAACTGGCGCAGTCATCGCACTCCGCCAGGCGGACGTCGAGGCGCTGGCGCACGACCACCGGCTCATCGGCGTCGGACTCTCCCTGTTCGACTTAATGGGTATCACCGACGGGCCACTGCGCGACTGGTATCGCAACCTCATGTTCACCACCGAAGGCGACTATCACCGACGGATACGGTCGCTTGTCTCGCGGGCTTTCACGCCGAGATCCGTTGACGCTCTGCGCGCGACTGCTCAACAGATGACGACGGAGGCGATCGTGGCCGTCCGAGACGGCGGCGATCTGTCAGCGGCCTCCTCTCTCGGAACGCGGCTGATCTGCCGCCTCCTCGGCGTGCCGGACAGCGATGTCGCGGTGTTCACCGAATGGGCCGACGCATTGAGTCCGGTCTTCGGTGTGATGACGGCTGAACAGATCGCGGCAGCGACACAAGCGGTCACCGAATTGCAAAGCTATGTCGACGGCTTGACCACCCGTCGCGCCGCGGAACCGCACGACGATTTGATCACCTCATTGCGGGCGGCGGAGGCCGACGGTGAGCGGCTGACCCACGACGAAACCGTGACCATGATCGCCAATCTGCTAGTCGCCGGACACGATACGGCCGGTAGCCAGATTCCATGCAGCGCCCTCGTCGCGCTGCAGCACCTCGGTCAACTCGGTGGGGTTCACGAGGACGATGTTCGGCTGGCCAGCGTCGCATCGGAAACCATCCGGATGGAACCGAGCATTCCGATCATTCCGCGAACTGCCGTGGCGCCTATTGACCTGCACGGCAATACGATTGCGGCTGGATCGATGGTCTTCTTGTGCGTCGCCTCCGCGTGCCGGGACGAGTCAGCATGGCACGAACCCGATCACTTCGACCCCGATCGTTTCACCAAGCCCGACACACCGAAGCTGCTGAATTTCGGTGCGGGCACGCATTACTGCCTTGGCACCGCGCTGGCCAAGCTTGCCGTTGAAGAATCCCTGCGCGCTCTGCTTGCCGCGGATCCGCCGCTACACCTCATCGAAGATCCTGCAGAGATCCCATGGCGGCAGGTGCTCGGACGGAGCCCGACACGGCTACTCGTCAGCAGCACCGCGGCGGCCTGACGGTCAGCGGCGCTGCTCGGCTCCGACACGATCGGCCGCCGCCTGAACCGCGTCGTCGCGGGCGGCACTGGCCTCGTCCTCGGTGAGGGTGCGGTCGCCGGCGCGGAACCGCAACGCCAGCGCCAGGGACTTGCGGCCGTCGCCGATCTGCGGCCCGGTGTAGACGTCGAACAACCGGACATCCTCCAGAAGTTCACCCGCACCCTCGCGGACAGCATCGATCACGCTCTGCGCGGCGACGTCCTCGCCGACGATCAGGGCGACGTCCTGGAACACTGCGGGGAACGGCGACACGGCCGGTGCAGGCAGCGCTTCGGTGAGCGGGATCGCGTCCAGGTTCAGTTCGACGGCGCACGTCCCTGCGGGCAGACCGGACCGCTCGATGACGGCGGGGTGCAGTTGGCCCGCGTATCCGACGACGACGTCGCCGATGACAACCTCGGCGCAACGGCCCGGGTGCCACGGCAGGTGCTGGGCGGGCCGCAGCGCGAGTTCCACGCCCGCAGCTCGGCCGATGACGCGAACCGCCTCGAACGCATCGCTGGCGTTAACGGGCCGCCCCCGCCCCCACGGACCCGCCGGCTCCCGCAGGCCGGTCAGCACGGCACCGACGTGCTGCGGCTGATGCGGCAGCGAGGCATCGAGCGTCGCGATCTCGTCCGACGTGGGCCGCCGGTCGGTCGGAATGCGGTCCACCGCTCCGGTTTCCGTCGTCGGCTCGACCACCTGGGCGATCGCGAACAACGCGGTGTCGACGGCGCCGCGGGACACGTTGCGCCCCAACGCCTCCAACAATCCTGGCAGCAGCGTCGTCGCCAGTTGAGGTCGATCGGCCTCCAAGGGATTCATCACGTGGGTCGTGGACCGGCGCGCGTCGTCCCCGGGCAGGCCCCACTGATCGAAGATCCCCGCGGGCAGGAACGGGGTCGGCAGGATCTCGACGTAGCCGTTGAGCGCCAGCGACTTTCCGATCGCCCGCCGCCGCTTCTGCGCCGGGCTCAGACCGCGTCCGGGCGGCGCGAGCGGCAGCACCGATGGAATGATTTCGAGGCCCTCCAGCCGCAATACCTCCTCGACGAGGTCCGCGGGCTGACGAAGATCGGGACGCCAGCTCGGCGGCGTCGCGGTCACCTGACCGTCCTTCACCACGACCTCGGCGCCGATCTGGGTGAGGCGCCTTTCCGTCGTGCCCGCCGCGTAGTCCACGCCCGCCATGCGGTCGGGTAGATCGACGGGCATGCTGACCGGCGCGAGCGACCAGTCCTCGCGAGGCGGATCGCCGCGCCAGTCGGTCAGCGTGGGCTCTACTGTGCCCCCGGCGATTTCGGCCAGCAGGGCACTGCAGCGATCCAGCGCGGCGACGGAGATCGCCGGATCGACGGTGCGTTCGTAGCGACGGCCCGCCTCGCTGTTGAGGTGCAGGCGCCGCTGCGTTCGCGATACCGCGGCGGGATCCCAAACCGCAGCCTCGAGCAGCACATCGACGGTGCTGTCGCGAACCTCCGTGGTGCCTGCGCCCATCACGCCGCCGATCGCAGCCGTGGCGACGTCGTCGACGATGAGCACGTCCGCCGGATCGAGGCGTCGTTCGATGTCGTCGAGCGTGATGACCGTCTCCCCCGGTTCGGCGAAGCGGACCCGGAAGCCGCCGGTGATCAGGCTGCGATCATGTGCGTGCATCGGGTGCCCGATCTCGAGCATCACGTAGTTGGTGACGTCGACGGCCGGTGAGATGGAGCGGATGCCCGACAACAACAGCCGTCGCTGCATCCACCACGGTGACACCGCTTCTGGATCGATGCCGGTGACCGGACGCAGGCCGAAGCGCAGCACTCCGGTGCCAGCGTCGATCGTCAGCGGCAGCGCCTCACCCTCGACAGGCAGCGGCGCGATGTCGGCTGGGTCGACGTAGTCGAGATCGTAGGCATTGGCGATCTCGCGGGCCATACCGCGCACCGACAGGCAGTAGCCGCGGTCGGGGGTGATCGCCAGGTTGAACACGACGTCGTCGAGGCCGAGCAACTCAGCGGCAGGTGTTCCCGGCTCCGCGGTGCCCTTCGGCAGCACGAGAATGCCGGAATGGTCCGTGCCGAGATTGAGCTCTGCGGTCGAGCAGATCATGCCGTCGCTGGTGCGACCGTAAGTCTTGCGGGTGGCGATGGCGAAGTCGCCCGGCAGTACCGAGCCGGGCAGCGCGACCACGACGAGGTCACCGACCGCGAAGTTGGTTGCCCCGCAGACGATGTCACGTGGTTCGGCTTCGCCGACATCGACCTTGACCGCGCGAATGGGCTTCTTGAACTCGGTGAGCTCCTCGATCTCGGCAACCCGGCCGACGGTCAACGGTCCGGTGACGGGTCCGACGGGAATGATCTCCTCGACCTCGTGACCGATGCGGATCAGGGTCTGTTCCAGTTCCTCGGCTGACACGTCCCAGCCGAGAGCGCCGGCTTGGACGACTTCGCGCAGCCAGCTGTAGGGCAGGCGCATCAGGCTCCAACCCCGAACGGCAGCGAAAAGCGCACGTCGCCCTCGACCATGTCGCGCATATCGGGAATGCCATTGCGGAACTGCAGGGTGCGCTCCAACCCCATGCCGAACGCGAACCCGCTGTAGACCTCCGGGTCAATACCGCAGGCGCGCAACACATTCGGATTGACCATGCCGCATCCACCCCACTCCACCCAGCCGGGGCCGCCCTTCTTGTTCGGGAACCAGATATCGACCTCGGCGGACGGTTCGGTGAACGGGAAGAAGTGCGGACGGAATCGGGTCCGGCCCTCGGGTCCGAATTCGGAGCGGGCGAAAGCATCGAGTGTTCCGCGCAGGTGGGCCATCGTCAGCCCCTTGTCGACGGCCAGTCCCTCCACTTGATGGAAGACGGGGGTGTGTGTGGAGTCCAGTTCATCGGTGCGGAAGGTGCGCCCGATCGAGATGATGTAGACCGGTAGGTCGCGCTCCAGCAGTGCCCGGATCTGCACCGGCGAAGTGTGTGTGCGCAGCACCTGCCGGGACCCGTCGGGGGCGATGTGGAAGGTGTCCTGCTCACTGCGCGCCGGATGGTCTGGCGGGAAGTTGAGCGCGTCGAAGTTGAATTGCTCGGTTTCCACCTCGGGGCCCTCGGCGAGTTCCCAACCCATCGCGACGAACGTGTCGGCGACATGCTCGGCGAGGATCGTGATCGGGTGGCGGGCACCGACTGGCTGACGGGTCGACGGCAGCGTCACGTCGATGCGCTCGGCGATCAGCACGGCCGCGTCACGCTCGGCGCGCAGGACCGTGAGCCGCTCGTCGTATGCCTGCTGCACCTCGGTGCGCGCCACGTTGACCCGCTTGCCCGCGTCGGCACGGTCGATCTTGGGCAACGATCCGAGCGCCTGGCGCGCGAGCGCGATCGGCGAGCGGTCGCCCAGTTGCTCGGTCTTGGCGCGGGCAAGAGCGTCGAGGTCATCCGACGCGTCGAAGGCATGCCGAGCCGCGCTGACAGCCTTCGTCAACGCTTCGTCAGACAGGTCTATTGGCTGATCAGCCACCCGGCGATCATAAGGCGTCGCTCGGGCCTACTCCCCCAACGGGTCGCCGTCCTGCTCAGGATCGCCCGGCACCAGCGGACGCGATTTCAGCCGATACATGACGAAATCGGCGGGCACCCCGTCCTGTTTGGCCGCGAATACCTGCTTGCGCAGTCGTTTGGCGTCAACCCCCAAGACGTCGAGATCTTCGGCGGAGAGGCCATCCAGCGTCGCCTGCGATATCACCAACTCGCCCCTGGTGGCCCGAGCCATCACCCGCGCGGCGATGTTCACGTCGACGCCCAACCAGTCCGAGCCGATCCGCTGCGGCCTGCCGGTGTGGATCCCGACACGCATTCGCGGGGTATAGCCGTCCACGTCAAGGGATTTCACCGCTTCCCGCGCCTTGACCGCGGCGGCAACCGCCGTCGTCGGCCGTAGGAAGACGGCCATGATGCCGTCGCCCATGCGTTTGACGATCTGGCCGCCCGCCTCCAGCAGCGGCGGCTCGACGACCTGCGAAACGCGGCGCAGAAGCTTGAGGGTGGCGTCGTCTCCGGCACTGAGCGACCATGCCGAGAAGCCCACCAGGTCGGTGAAGACGATCGTTGCCTCGCTGTAGGCGGGCTTGCCGGATACGCGCTCGGTCAGCGCCTGCCACACCTGCAGCGCACCCAGGCTGACTTCACGGGAGGCGGCCTCACGATGCAGCAGCCGATCGGCCGCGCGGGCTGCCGCACTCGGGCCTCCTTCACCGGACGCCGACAGCGGATCGCCGAACTCGGGATCACCGGGAAGTGCGCGTCGTGCGCGGCGCAGGAAGGCGATGACGGACGGGCTGTGATTCGTGCTTTTCAGCCACGCGACGGGGCCAGATGACTGTCTGCCAGATCGTTCGTCGATCGACTCGACCTCATCCACACGCGCCAGCCTAGTTTGACCGCCGATATGCGGATAAACCGGCTGGTCACGGCCGAGTGGAGCCCATGTGGAGGCTGGATAACGCTGTTTCGCCACGCCTGGCAAATCGTAGACAACGCGCGTTGTCAACATTATCGTGATGGTCTAACAGTTGGCTTGGATTCGCGCCGCGCACGCGAGGAGCAGACAGGGGTGAGAACCGATGACCCTGAGATCGACTTCGCACGATGCGAGACGTCCCATCGACCGCGCTGATCCGCTCGGCCCCGACTCGTTGACGTGGAAGTACTTCGGCGATCTGCGGACCGGCATGCTCGGCGTCTGGATCGGAGCGATTCAGAACATGTATCCCGAACTCGGCGCCGGCGTCGAGGACCATTCGATCCTGCTACGCGAGCCGCTGCAGCGCGTCGCGCGTTCGGTGTACCCGATCATGGGGGTCGTCTACGACGGTGACCGCGCCGCACAAACCGGCCAGCAGATCAAGAGCTACCACAACACAATCAAGGGCGTCGACGGTGAAGGCCGCCGCTATCACGCGCTGAACCCCGAGACGTTCTACTGGGCGCACGCCACGTTCTTCATGTTGATCATCAAGACCGCTGAGTACTTCTGCGGAGGACTCACCGAGGCCGAGAAGCGCCAGCTGTTCGACGAACACGTGCAGTGGTACCGGATGTACGGCATGAGCATGCGGCCGGTACCCGACACCTGGGACGAGTTCTGCGAGTACTGGGACGCCAAGTGCCGCGACGAGTTGGAGATCAACCGCGCAACGCTCGACATCTTCACGATCCGCATCCCCAAGCCGTGGTTCGTGCTGATGCCGACACCCGTCTGGGATCAACTCTTCAAGCCGATGGTCGGCGCGCAGCGGTGGATCGCGGCGGGCTTGTTCGACCCGGCGGTGCGCGAGAAGGCCGGCATGCGGTGGACGCCGGGCGACGAGGTGTTGTTGCGGGTTTTCGGGAAGCTCGTCGAGTTGGCGTTTGTCGCGGTGCCCGACGAGATCCGGCTGCACCCGCGCGCGCTGGCGGCCTACCGCCGCGCCGAGGGCAAGCTGCCCGAAGACGCGCCGTTGGTCGAGGCGCCCGCGTTCATGGCACCGCCACGCGATCGCCACGGTCTGCCCATGCACTACGTGCCGCCGCGCAAGTCGCTGCTCGACCGAGCAGGGTCTTTGGTGCACACCACGTTCTCATTGGCGGGGCTGCGTCCGGCGCGCGGGCGCGGTAAGGCAGCCTAGAGCGCATGCTCGAATGGACTGACGTAGATCTTGCCGTGCGCGATGCCGTGCGCGAGTTCGTTGACAAAGAGATTCGCCCACATGTCGACGACCTCGAAAGCGGCGACATGGAGCCCTACCCGATCATCCGAAAGCTGTTCGCGACGTTCGGGATCGCCGACATGGCTCGCGACTCGCTGAACAAGCGGCTTGCGAAGCTTCGTGACGGCGGCTCGTCGGACAAGTCCTCAGGCGGCGGCGGCATGTTCGGCGGCGGCTCGGGTGGCATGGGGTTCGTCGTCGTCAGCGAGCTCTGCAAGGTGTCGATGGGCATCGTCACCGGAATGGGAGTCAGCCTCGGACTGACGGTGCCGACCATCCAGGGCCGCGGCACGCTCGCCCAGCAAGAGCGCTGGCTGCCCGACCTGGTCACCTACGACAAGATCGGCGCATGGGCGATCACCGAACCCGACTCGGGCTCGGATGCGTTCGGCGGCATGAAGTCCTACGTCGTGCGTGACGGCGACGACTACATCCTCAACGGCCAGAAGACGTTCATCACCAACGGTCCGGACGCCGACGTGGTCGTGGTGTACGCGAAACTCGACGAGGGCGACGGCAGTAAGAGTGCCCAGGACAAGCGCGACCGTAAGGTGCTGACGTTCGTGCTCGACCGCGGCATGGAGGGATTCGTCCAGTCAAAGCCGTTCAGCAAGATGGGCATTCACAGCTCCCGTACCGGCGAGCTGTTCTTCAACAATGTGCGGCTGGGCCGTGACAGGTTGCTCGGTGAAACCGAGGACAGTTCGGCGGGCGACGGCCGCGCCAGTGCGCGGTCGAACTTCTCCGCCGAACGGATCGGCGTCGCGGCGATGTCGCTGGGCGTCATCGAGGAATGCCTCCGGCTGTGCATCGACTACGCGAAGACACGAAAGCTGTGGGGTCAGGAAATCGGGCAGTTCCAGCTGATCCAGCTCAAGCTCGCGAATATGGAAGTCGCCCGAATGAACGTGCGCAACATCCTTTTCCGGGTGATCGAGTCAGCGGAGAAGGGTCAGCCGATCTCGCTGCCTGAGGCGTCGGCGATCAAGTGGTACTGCTCTCAGGCCGCCACCGACGTCGCGATGGAGGCAGTGCAGGTGTTCGGCGGCAACGGCTACATGACTGAGTACCGCGTCGAACAGCTCGCGCGTGATGCCAAGTCGCTGATGATCTACGCAGGCAGCAACGAGGTCCAGATCACCCACGTCGCGAGGGGTCTGCTCAGCGATCGCTAGGCCGCCGGCGGGATCGGCGGGGTCCGGAGCCGCCTGCTTCGCAGCGACAGTTCAGCGACGTCGTCATGCAATGCGCGCACTCGTTTGTAGATTCGGTCTGCGGTAGCTGGCGGCATCGTCCCGGGTCGGTATTGGCCGCGTCGGACCCGCACTGCCCTGCCTTGAAATATCTCCCAGCGCAGTGCCTCCGACACCGCCTTCGACGCACGCCCGGCTGGGCGGAAGCCGTGATAAGTCAGCGCTTCCACCAACTCGTCGACCGTCGCGGGACCATAATCGAACAAGTACGCCGTGAGCAGATATCGAAGATCGGTACCCCTCACCTCTAGCGAGTCGCTCATGCGCAGACGATCGCACGGGGGTACGACATATCCGCCGGCGCCGCTAGCCTGAATCCGTGGACCTGAAAAGCAGAACAGCGTTGATCACCGGATCAAGCGGAGGAATCGGCGAGGAGTTCGCCGTCCAGTTCGCCAAGCGCGGCGTCAACCTGGTGCTGGTCGCGCGCCGCGCCGAGAAGCTCGCGGGGCTGCGCGCGACTCTGACGGAACGGCATCCCGAGCTCACGGTGGACGTGATCCCCGCCGATCTCGCCGTGCCGGGCTCCGGCCCCGACCTGGCGGCAAAGGTCAGTGAACTGGGCCGGACCATCGACATTCTGGTGAACAACGCCGGTGTCGGGCTGCACGGCAAGTTCGTCGGCCAGGAGGCGGCCGCGAACGCAGCGCAGATTCAGCTCAACTGCGGCACGCTGGTCGACCTGACGGCGGCGTATCTGCCCGCGATGACGGCAGCAGGCCACGGCATCGTCATCAACGTCGCGTCGACCGCGGCCTTCCAGCCGACGCCGGGCATGGCGGTCTACGGCGCCACGAAAGCGTTCGTACTGTCGTTCTCCGAGGCGCTATGGCAGGAGTGCAAGGGAACCGGGGTACGCGTTTTTGCGCTCTGCCCCGGCGCCACGGAGACGGAGTTCTTCGCCCGTACCGGAGAAGAATTCCTTACCGACGGCAGGCAGACCGCCAAGCAGGTCGTCGACACCGCGATGGCCGCGCTGGGCAAGTCCACTCCGACCGTGGTCTCAGGATGGCGAAACTCGCTGCTCGCCAGCGGTTACCGAATCACGCCGCGCCGGCTGATGGTGCAGATCTCCGAGCAGCTTCTCAAGTCCAACTAGCGCCGGATGTAACCGGACGGCGAGATTTTGGCGTGCTTTTCGCCATGCCGTTACAAGCGCAGCGCCCGCGCGCTCTGATACAGACAGATCGCCGCAGCCGACGCGACGTTGAGACTTTCGGCGTTGCCCGGCATCGGGATCTGCACCTGATGGGTGGCCATTCCCGCCAGCTCGGCCGACAGGCCGTGCGCCTCGGGCCCGAACAGCCACGCCGTGGGGCTCGCGAGATCCGCGTCGTCAAGCAATATTTCGCCGTCGACGGTGGTAGCCAGCACCGCGAGACCCGCTGCGCTGATCGCCGACACCGCCGCGGTGGCGTCCGGCTCGGAGACGACCGGAATCGAGAAGATGCTTCCAGCCGAGGCGCGCAGACACTTGCCGTTGTACGGATCGACGCTATGACCCGCGAGCACGACAGCGTCCGCACCCATAGCATCGGCGACGCGAATCAATGTGCCCGCGTTACCAGGCTCGGAGATCTCCGCCGCAACGGCCAGTAGCCGTGGCGAAGCGGCCAGCACGTCGCCAAGCGACGTCTCGGGCACCGAGCACACCGCCACCATGCCAACCGGAGTCACCGTGTCCGACAACGCCTTTGCGGCACGCTCGGTTACCACGTGCACCTGTGCGTCGGTCAGCAACGACGCAAATCGGGCCTGCGCGGCCTCGGTGACAAAGACCTCGGAAACGAGTCCGCGCCGCATCGCAGCCTCGACGAGGTTCGATCCCTCTGCGAGAAAGCGTGCGGCGCGGCGTCGTCCGACGTGACGGTGCAGCTTGATTGCTGCCGCCACCCGAGCGGAGCGCTCGGTAAGTGTCAGGCTGCCTCTCCGGACGGTGCGTTGACATCCTCGGGCAGCGCACCCTTGGCAACCTCGACCAGCGCGGTGAAGGCGGCGGGATCGCTGACGGCGATCTCGGCAAGGTTCTTGCGGTCCACCTCGACACCGGCGGCCTTCAGGCCCTGGATCAACCGGTTGTAGGTGATGTCGTTGGCGCGGGCCGCCGCGTTGATCCGGGAGATCCACAGCTTGCGGAACTCGCCCTTGCGGGCACGCCGGTCACGGTAGGCGTAGGTCAACGAATGCAGCTGCTGCTCTTTGGCTTTGCGATACAGCCGCGACCGCTGACCGCGGTAGCCCTTGGATGCCTTGAGTACTGTGCGGCGCTTCTTCTGCGCGTTCACTGCGCGCTTTACGCGTGCCATGGGGGTATTCCTCTTCGTTCAGGTTCGTCCGGTAGGGACAGGAGTTGGGGCGCTCAGCCGTTGAGCAGCTTCTTGACGCGCTTGACGTCGTTTGCCGCCACCTCGGTGCGGCCGTCCAGCCGGCGAGTGCGCTTGCTCGACTTGTGCTCGAGCAAGTGCCGCTTATTCGCCTTCTGGCGCACGATCTTTCCGGTTCCGGTGGCCCGGAACCGCTTGGAAGCGCCGCTATGGGTCTTCGCCTTTGGCATGTGTCCTCAGTTCAGTTCTGTGGTGTTTCGGTCGGTGCGCTCTCGGGCTGCGCGCGTTGCGCGGCGGGAGCGTCGGCATCGTGCGCCGCCTTGGCGCGAGTCTTCGCGCCGCGGTGCGGTGCCAGCACCATCGTCATGTTGCGGCCGTCCTGCTTGGCTGACGTCTCGACGAAGCCGTAATCGGCGACGTCGGCGCCCAACCGCTGTAGGAGTCGGTAGCCCAGCTCGGGCCTCGACTGCTCACGTCCGCGGAACATGATCGTCACCTTGACCTTGGATCCCGCTTGCAGGAAGCGGACCACGTGGCCCTTTTTGGTCTCGTAGTCGTGCGGGTCGATCTTGGGACGCAGCTTCTGTTCCTTGACGACGGTCTGCTGCTGGTTCTTGCGAGACTCGCGCGCCTTCTGAGCCGTCTCGTATTTGAACTTGCCGTAGTCCATGATCTTGCAAACCGGTGGTTTGGCGTCTGGGGCCACTTCGACAAGGTCGAGATCGGCATCCGCGGCGACGCGGAGAGCGTCTTCGATGCGCACAATGCCTACCTGCTCGCCGCCTGGTCCGATCAAACGGACTTCAGGTACGCGGATGCGCTCGTTGACGCGGGTCTCAGTGCTGATGGGGCCTCCTATGTTGTCGTCTAGGAACCCCACCCATCAGCATCTGTTCACTGAACAGAAAAGCCCTGCTCAAAGCAGGGCCCATAGCCGACCAGGACAGGCATCGGATGCCTGTGACCGGACCGCTGTACCGGTATGGTCAGCGGTGGGAGTGGGACTCCACTTGCTGTCCCTGGCGTACGCCGGGACGGTCGCACGTGGGAGTCTACCAGGCATGACTCAGGATCCCGCATCGCCCGAACCGGCCGCTGACCTGCCGACCCGCGAGCTGGCTGATATTCCTGCCGTCGAGGTGATCACCCGGTCGGCCGTCATGTTGATGAGCGCGGCGGCGGAAAAGCTCGGGCTGTCGGCCCAGGACCCCGACGAGAGCCCGCACCGCGACCTCGACGAGGCGCGTCGGCTCATCACCGCGCTGGCAGGGTTGGTGACGGCCTCCGCTGAGTACCTCGGCCCGCACGCCGGCCCGGTGCGCGACGGCCTGAAGAGCCTGCAGTTGGCGTTCCGTGAGGCGAGTGCCGCACCGGAGGAACCGGGCCACGGTCCCGGGGAAAAATACACCGGCCCGGTCTGGTAGCCAGTAGCACCAATTTGCGAGGAAGAGCGAATATCCTCGCGCCTTATGACCGTCACAAGTCCGGCCGGCTCAGCGACGGCGAAACCGCGTCGGACCTCCGCGTTCAGGTGGGTGCCCGCCGCAGCCGGCTGGATCGTCGGCATCATCGCCACGCTGTCGCTGGTCGCGAGTGTGTCGCCAACCGTCCGGTCGCTGATCAAGGTGCCCCGCGAGTTCGTCAACGACTACATCTTCAACTTCCCGGACACCAGCTTCGCGTGGGCTTTCGTGCTGGCGCTGCTGGCGGCGGCATTGGCGGCCCGCAAGAGCATCGCCTGGTGGATCCTCGTCGGATACATGATCGCGGCGGTCGGCTGGAATGTCGGCGACCTTCTCTCCGGCGACGAATCGTGGCTGGAGGAAACCGGCGAGATCATCGGGCTCGCGTTCCACGTCGCGGCCATCGCGTTTCTCGTGCTGGCACGCAAGGAGTTCTGGGCCAAGGTGCGCCGCGGCGCACTGATCAAAGCGGCGGCAACACTTGTCGCCGGGTTGGTCGTCGGCACCCTGATCGGTTGGGGCCTGCTCGAAGTTCGGCCCGGGACTCTGGCCCGCGAGGACCGCTTCTGGTACGCGCTGAACCGGGTGGGCGCCTTCGCAGGCGCCAGCTCCGACTCGTTCACCGGTCACCCCCACGTCGTGGCCAATGCCCTGCTCGGTCTGTTCGGTGCACTGGCGCTGATGGTCGCGGCAATCGTGCTGTTTCAGTCCCAGCGCGCGGAGAACGCCCTCACCGGTGAAGACGAGTCGGCGATCCGAGGACTGCTCGAGTTGTACGGCAAGAACGACTCATTGGGCTACTTCGCGACACGTCGGGACAAGTCCGTCGTGTTCGCACCCAACGGCCGCGCCGCCATCACCTATCGCGTCGAGGTCGGCGTATGCCTGGCCAGTGGCGATCCCGTCGGCGATCCGAAAGCGTGGCCCCAGGCGATCGAGGCGTGGCTGTCGCTGTGCCAGGCCTACGGCTGGGCACCGGGGGTGATGGGCGCGAGTTCGACTGGAGCCGAAGCGTTTCGCGCGGCCGGGCTCAACGCGTTGCAACTCGGTGACGAGGCAATCCTCTATCCGGACAGCTTCCGCTTGTCTGGCCCGGACATGCGCGCAGTGCGGCAGGCCGTGACGCGCGCACGGCGCGCCGGCGCCTCGGTGCGGATTCGAAGGCATCGCGATCTCGACGCCGAAGAGATGGCCACGGTCGTCGAGCGGGCCGACACCTGGCGCGATACCGACGACGAGCGCGGCTTCTCCATGGCGCTGGGCCGGCTGGGCGACCCGGCCGACGGCGACTGTCTGCTCGTCGAGGCCGTTCAGCCAGGGGCCGGCGGTGATCAAGTCGTCGCGATGTTGTCCCTGGTGCCGTGGGGGGCCAACGGAGCGTCACTGGACCTCATGCGCAGGTCGCCGCAATCCCCCAACGGCACCATCGAACTGATGGTCAGCGAGCTGTGTATGCAGGCCGAAGGCATTGGAGTGACGCGTGTTTCGCTGAACTTCGCGATGTTCCGCTCGGCGTTCGAACAGGGCGCTCAGCTGGGCGCAGGCCCGATCGCCCGGCTGTGGCGGGCACTGCTGGTGTTCTTCTCCCGCTGGTGGCAATTGGAGACGCTGTACCGCTCGAACATGAAGTACCAGCCTGAGTGGGTACCGCGCTATGCGTGCTACGAGGACGCGCGACTGGTCCCCCGCGTCGGCGTCGCGTCGGTGATCGCGGAAGGCTTCCTGGTGTTGCCTTTCTCTCGGCGTCACAAGCAGCCGCACACCGGCCACCACACCGCAGTCCCGCAAAGCATCGTCGACCGTGGCCTGCTGCACCATGACGGCACCGCCCCCGACGTCGACCAGCTCCAGGCCGATCTGGACGAGGAGGAACAGTCCCGGCTGCCCGAACAGGTCCGAGTACGGATGGCCAAGCTCAAGGCGTTGCAGGACAACGGAATCGACGCCTATCCCGTCGGAGAAGAACCCAGCCACGCGGTCCTCGCCGCGCTCGAATCCGAGGGTGCCGGCACGCTGTCCGTCGCCGGGCGGGTCCTGCGCATCCGCGACTACGGCGGCGTGCTGTTTGCTCAACTGCGCGACTGGTCCGGGGAAGTCCAGCTGCTGCTTGACAATTCGCAGCTTGAAGACGGTACGACGGTAGATTTCACACACGCCATCGACCTGGGCGATCTGATCCAGGTGACCGGCACGATGGGCTTCAGCAAGAAGGGCACCCGTTCGCTGATCGTGCTCAGCTGGCGGATGATCGGCAAGTGCCTGCGCCCGCTGCCCGACAAATGGAAAGGGCTGACCGACCAGGAGGCGCGAGTTCGCGCCCGGTACGTCGACCTGGCGATCAACTCCGAGGCTCGCGATCTCATCCGTGCGCGCAGCGGAGTCCTGCACGCAATCCGCGAAACCCTTTTCGAGAAAGGGTTTTTGGAGGTCGAGACGCCGATACTGCAGCAGATCCACGGCGGCGCCAACGCCAGGCCGTTCCTCACGCACATCAACGCCTACGACCTCGACCTGTATCTGCGCATCGCGCCTGAGCTCTATCTCAAGCGCCTATGCGTCGGTGGCGTCGAGCGTGTCTTCGAGTTGGGCCGAGCGTTTCGCAACGAAGGCGTCGACTTCAGCCACAACCCCGAGTTCACGCTGCTGGAGGCCTATCAGGCACACGCGGACTACAACGTGTGGATCGACGGCTGCCGCGAGTTGATCCAAAACGCCGCACAGGCCGCCAACGGGGCGCATGTGTTCATGCGTCCCCGCGAGGACGGTGCGCTGGAACCCGTTGACATATCGGGCGACTGGACCGTCAAGACCGTGCACGACGCGGTGTCGGAGGCGCTGGGCGAACAGATCGGGCCCGAGACGGACCTGACGACGCTGCGCAGGCTGTGCGACGGCGCGAAGATTCCCTATCTGACCCATTGGGACACCGGGGCCGTGGTACTCGAACTCTATGAGCACCTGGTGGAGGACCGCACCGAAGCACCCACGTTTTACAAGGACTTCCCCACGTCGGTGTCTCCGCTGACCAGGCCGCACCGCAGCATCCCCGGCGTCGCCGAACGGTGGGACCTGGTGGCGTGGGGGGTCGAATTGGGCACCGCCTACAGCGAGTTGACCGATCCCGTCGAGCAACGTCGCCGTCTGCAGGAACAATCGCTGCTGGCCTCGGGCGGCGATCCGGAAGCGATGGAGCTCGACGAGGACTTCCTGCAGGCGATGGAGTACGCGATGCCGCCGACCGGTGGCCTCGGCATGGGTGTGGACCGTGTCGTGATGCTGATCACCGGTCGCAGCATCCGCGAGACGCTGCCCTTCCCCTTAGCCAAACCGCGTTAGCAGCTGATTCACAGCGGGGCACAAGGATCGTCGGTCACTCTTGTGGCCGTGACGCTTCGCGAGCTGCTGCGCCACCACGGGTCGCTGCTGCACGGCTGGATTCCGACCACGGTCCAGGTTCTGGCCGGTATAGCGATGGTGGCGGCCATCTACTGGGGCATCCGGCGCTGGCGATATGTGTGGGTGCCGTGGGCCGCGCTGTGCGGGATCGCACTGACGGCGGGCGCGTACTGGTACGTCGAATCGGAAGGCCTGGCCGACAATCCCGCGCCCGACGGGCTCTGGGTGTGGATCGGGCTGACGGGCACCGCGGCGGGTGTGCTCGTGGCGGGCTGGCGCGGTTCGACGTGGTGGCGGCGCGCCGTGGCGGCCTCGGCGGTACCGCTGTGCCTTTTGAGTGCCGCGTTTGCGCTGAATCTGTGGACGGGCTACTTCCCCACCGTGCAGACCGCGTGGAACCAACTGACCGCAGGCCCGCTGCCAGATCAAACGGATCAGGTGACCGTGCTAGCACTGCAGCACCGCCACCAGATTCCCGCGAAAGGCACTGTGGTGCCGGTGCAGATTGGCGACGGCGCGTCGGGCTTCAAGCATCGCGACGAGCTCGTTTACCTGCCGCCCGCCTGGTATGCGACCGACCCTCCGCCGCCCATGCCGACGATCATGATGATCGGCGGGGAGTTCAACACGCCCGCCGATTGGGTCCGGATCGGCAACGCGGTGGCCGTCGCGGACAGCTTCGCGGCCGCGCACGGCGGCAATGCGCCGGTGCTAGTCTTCGTCGACGCGGGCGGCACATTCAACAACGACACCGAATGCGTCAATGGCAGTCGCGGCAACGTCGCCGATCATCTTACTAAAGATGTTGTGCCATACATGGTTTCGAAGTTCGGCGTCAGCGCACACCGGGAGAACTGGGGTGTGGTCGGCTGGTCGATGGGTGGCACGTGTGCCGTCGACCTGGCTGTCATGCATCCCGAGATGTTCAGCGCATTCGAGGACATCGCCGGCGATATCGCCCCCAACTCGGGCACGAAGGACGAAACGATTGCACGGCTGTTCGGCGGCAACGCAGCGGCGTATGCATCGTTCGACCCCACCACCGTCATCAACCGGCACGGCCACTACAACGGAGTCGCCGGTTGGTTCGCCCTCAACAGCGAGGCGGCCCCCGCGCAGAGCTCGGCCGCGAATTCGCTGTGCTCGCTGGGCAACGTCAACGGGATCAACTGCGCCGTCGTCATGCAATCCGGTAAGCACGACTGGACCTTCGCATCGCAGGCTTTTGCGGCCGCACTGCCCTGGATGGCCGGTCAACTGCTCACACCGGGGGCTCCGCCCGTACCCTTGCCGACACCGCCACCGCCCCCACCGATCGTTCAGGTGTCCAGCAAGTAGCGGGTAGCATCAGGGTTTGGGCCCAAGGCAATTGCTGACACTCCAGTCGTTGATCTGCCGCTCCCCGTGTTGTACGTCCACAAAGTGCGGGGCGATGAACGTCTTCGTGATCGCCATCAAGACCATCAGAATGCCGACCGTCGCGAATGCCGACAGCGCAACAAGTTTCAGCGGCGTTCGGTCGACCGGCAATCTGTCGAATTTCGTATAGAACAACATGGCGGAAAAGTGCCAAGCTCCATAGATGAGCACATTCAGTCCCCACATGCCGACGCCGTTGTCGAAGCAATAGTTGGAACCTGAGTAGGCGAAGGTCTCGATCAACGGCATCGGAACGGCCAATACTGCACAGAGAATTCCATGGCGCAGCCAACTGTCTCGGGCGAGAATCGACGACGTTCTATCCAGCAGCTGGGTAGCGATGCGATACAACGTGCCCAGGATGACCGAATAGAACCCGAAGACGCAGATCGTCATCGGCAGCATGAACAGGGGCACACCGTTTGGGTTGAGTTCGGTGTTGAAGGCGAAGTGGCCGTGCAGCACCTCGTACCAGGGGTCGGTGCCGATGAACCCGCCCAACACCGCCCACACCGTGAGGAATACGCCCATCCGAAAGCCGTAGAGCTCTGAAAGTGGGCGGCCCCCGTCCTCCGGCACGCGTAACACCAGCGGCCAAATCAACGTGCCCAACCCCATGACGAGCGCCTGCCCCACCAGTGGGATGTCGTTGGGCGACTCGTAGCTGAGATTCAGGACGACCAATCCTTGAATCGGCACCGAGATCAAAAACCAGACGACATAGATGATCTCGGTCCGGCGCTTCCCCGGGTTCAGCGACAGCCAGTGCCAGGTCACGGTGGACGTCGACGTCATGACTACTCGAACGCGATCACGCCGCGGATGTTCTTGCCTGCGCGGAGGTCTTTCATCGCCTCGTTGATGTCGTCGAGCTTGTACTTCTGGGTGACGAGCTGGTCCAGCTTGAACGTGCCGGCTTCGTACATCGACAACAGGTTTGGTATCGCGTCGCGGGGGTTCAACTCTCCGTAGAGAGCGCCTTTGAGGGTTTTACACGAGCTGACCAAGTCGGGAAGGATCAACGGCACCATGAGGTCGGTCAGCTTGGCCATACCCGTCACGACACACGTACCGCCCTTGCGCACCAGCATCATTGCGAGCATGACCAGATCGACGGGAACCACCCCGGGTGACAGTACGACGCGATCCGCCATTGCGCCCCAGGTGATCTCCTTGACCAGTTCGAGCGCGGCTCCAGCGTCGACAGCGGTGTGTGTCGCACCGAAGCTTGGGGCGATCTGCCGCTTGAACTCGTTAGGGTCGACCGCGACGATGTACTTGGCACCAGCGATTTTCGCGCCCTGGACAGCGTTCATTCCGACTCCACCAACGCCGATCACCACGACGGTGTCACCGATCTCTGTTCCCGCCGCGGTCGACCCCGACCCGAATCCGGTGGTCGCGCCGCAGGAGACCAGCGACGCCGCTTCGAGTGGGATCCAGTCGTGGACCTTGACGAGCGATCGCTCAGAGGCCACGACGTACTCCGAAAAGGTGCCGACCTGCATCATCGCCATCAGGTCTTCGCCGCCGTCCGGACCGGGCAGGTGGCGACGGGCAGTTCCGTCGGTCACCATCACCTTGCTGTAGATGTCGGCGCCGACATCGCAGAGGTAGGTGTATCCCCGCGCGCACCAACGGCAGCTCCCACAAGCGGGGATGAATGAGACCGCCACGTGGTCACCGGGTTTCAGCGTCTTGACCTCTGGGCCAGCTGCCTCCACGATGCCTGCGCCCTCGTGCCCGCCGAGCATGGGGAACCACTCGGGAACCTCGACACCGGCGGCCTGCATCATGACCTCCATATCCGGTCCGGGAACACTGTCTCCGGTATAGAAGTGCTCATCGGAGTGGCAGACTCCGGCGTACGCCATCTTCACGAGAACCTCACCCGCTCGGGGTGGATCGAGTTCCACGTCGGTGACTTCCCAGTCCATACCAACCCCGCGCAATACCGCCGCCCGTGATTTCATCTGTGTCCTTTCGGAGTGCGTACCGTCACTTCGGAACCAACGTGAACGGGAGTTCGATGAACAATGGCCTGTTGATCCCGCATGCACCGCTTGGCCCGGCTGTGGTGTCCCACCCCTCGTACTTGCCGGGCTGGTAGCGGCTTTCGTAGAACTTGATGATCTGCTTGCCAGGCGCGGACGTGCCGTCCGCGCACGGCTCCCAGTCTTCGAGACTTCGCGTGACGAACCACATCTGGGAGGTGTATTTCGCTTCGGCAGTCCAGCCGTGGTCGCTGACCACCGTGCCCGTGCACGAGTAGGCGTTGGTGCATCTCGACGAGATGGTCCACGTGCTGATCACGGTTGCCTCGGGGTGGAAGATCTCCTTGTTCTTGGCCCACTGGCCATCCGACGTCGCGGTGAACTGACCGTTCAACGCGGGGTCGACGGCAGCGTGCACCGGCGGTGTCGCGAACGCGGCCACGACTACCGCGACCATCAAGGCTCGGATTCTCAAGGAAATCATGGCGACACGAATCCCGGAGGTATCACAAGGTCCTGCCAGTTCGACGGTTTGTCCGCGACCAGACTGGGCTGCTCGTGCATCGATCCGTCGGGCGCCATGTAACGCCCGGTGCGTGGGTCGTAGGTTGTGACGGCGACCGGAGGCGGGCCCGTCGGCGGCGGAGCACCCTCGGGGAGCGGCGTGCCCTCGATGGGGGCGTAGATGCGCTCCTCGAAGTCGATTCGATCGTCGGGCGGAATGCCCTGCGATATCAGATTGGGGTCGAAGGGACTTGGCCCGAGCGCATGTTGCCGCATGGCCAGCGGCTGGTACGGCTGGTCGCTGTCACAGATCGCCACGGTCGGCGCGCGCTTGCCCGGATGCGCCATGCACGGTAGATTCCGCGCACCGCGGACTAGGAGGGGCGAATCCTGCGGCAGCTTGCAGTAGAGGCCGTCCGGAGTGTCCATCGTGGTGGTGTCGGCCGGTGACCGCCACTGTGGCGGCGGCAGGAATCCCACCGTGCAGGCGGGCGGATCGTTCAGCTGGATCCGAAAGTTGCCCAGCGGCAGACCCGTTGGGTTGTTCCACGGCGAGACGCCGTGGAAGTCGGCGAAGAACGACGGCAACAGGACGAGGATTTGCTCCAGCGAGGGCAGATACGTCACGGCAACCTGGCCCAGGCTGGTGAGGTTGGCCAGCAGCACCGGCAGGGTGGGCTTGGCTTCGTTCAGCAACTGCGAGACCTGGTCCAACGCAGCAGGTGTCGACTGGAGGATCGTCCGCACCTGCGGGTCGCTGACGACCAGTTGGTCGGTGACGTTGGCTAGACTGTGCGTCCACGTTCTGGTGTCCTGGGTCGATTCGATCTGGCCGTCGAGCAACGGCCGGCTGTCGGTGAGCATGGCACGCAACTCGCCGACAACGCTGCGGCTGTCTCGGACCACCACCGCCGAGGAATCCACCAGCGAGCCGAGGTCGAACCCGGCGTCGTCTAGACCTTTCGCGGACTCATCCAGCAGCTCAGCGAGCTTGTCCTTCGGGATACTCGCCAGCAGAGCGCTCGTCTGATCGAGCATCGGACCGACCGGTTGCGGCATTTCGGTGTCACTCATCGCGATCACCGAACCGTCCGTCAGATACGGCGGCGATTCACTTCGGGGCCGCAAGTCGACGTACTGCTCGCCGATCGCCGAAATGCTCTTTACGTGCGCCACGAGGTCGGCGGGGATTCTCGGCGACGTCTCTAGCGACAAGGTGGCCTGCGCACCCTTCGCGGTGAGCTCGATGTCGGTGACCTTGCCGATCTGTGCGCCTCGATACGTGACGTTGGCGAGTGGATACAACCCTCCGCCACGCGGTAATTCGACGGTGACCGTGATGCGGCCGATGCCGAGCAGAGTGGGCGCCTGGAGGTAGTTCACCACCATCGCCGAGACACCGATGATCGATGCGATTGTGAAGATCACCAATTGTGTACGGACGATTCGTGAGAGCATCAGCCCCCTCCCGAAGCAGGAGCGGCGGGTTCGATAGGCGGCGCGCCGAGCGGGTCGATCAGCGGGTTGTAGTAGGCGTCGTAGCCAGGATCGCCCGGGGCGGGCACCAGGAGCGCGTGTTCGTCACCCCAGCGCGTTCCGGCGAACATCGTGCGTTTCAGCCGCGGAACGGTGAGATCCATGACGGCGAACAGATTCATGTAGTCGCCGCGGATGGCGCGGTCGATGACGTTCTGCCCGAACGGCATGACCGGGAGGTAGGCGAGCGCCACGTCGATCTCGGGGCCCACATCGGCGAGTGCGCGCACCGTCGGGTCGAGGTTGGCAAGGTTGGCGACCAGGTCGGTCTGCGTATCGTCGACCACCGCGACGGTGGTGTCGCTGAACGCGCGCATCCGCTCCAGCGCGGTGGTGAACTGCGTTCGTTGTGCGATCAATACATCGATCGCAGGAGGGATTTCGTCGAGTGCCTGCCGAATGACGGCACGCTGGTCGACGAGCGTTCCCGACAACCGGTTGAGCGCTTCGAGGGAGGCGATGACGTCGTCGCGCTGGCCGTCGAAGACGCCAACGAACTTGTCGAGCCTAACCAGGAGGTCGCGGGCTTGCGACTCCTTGCCGCTGAGCGCGGCGTTGAAGCTGTGGATGATGTCACCGATCTGCCCGAGGCCACCGGAGTTCACGACAGTTGACAACGTCGACAGGGTTCGCTCTGTCGACGGAAATGTCGCGGACTGAGACATCGGGATGGTGGCCCCCGGGAGCAGTCGGCCGTCTGGTGCTTCGCCGAGCGGTGTATCGAACGCGATGTGCATCGAGCCGAGCAGGCTCGTCTGCCCCACCCGTGCAACCACGTTGGCCGGTACGACCACGTCGGGGCGCAGCGACACCTCCACGTCCGCGTGCCAGCCATCGATGTCCATCGCCGCGACGCTGCCGACGACAACGTCGTCGACCATGACAGGCGAGTTGGGCTCCAGGGTGCCGACGTTGGCCACCTCGACGTGATAGACGGCGGCATCGGGGCCGCGGCCGGCCGCGCCCGGCAACGCCAGAGAATTCACTCCCTGGAATCCGCATCCAGCGGATGTCAGCGCAGCACAACACAGCATGGCCGTACTGTGTCGAACGGTACGTGTGAAGTTCATTGCGGCGGTGTCCCTTCCGCAGGCAGCAGCAGGCCCGGAAGTGTGGCCGGCGCAACCGGGAGCGGACCGGGGGGCGGCCCATACCCAGGTGGTGGGGCCACGTCTCCGGCGCCGGTGAAGGCGGAAACAGCCGGCGGTGTCTCGGGCGGTCCCGGAGGGTAACCCGCGCCACCGGGGGCGAGCGACGGGTCGGTGTAGACGATGCGATCCGGCGCCGGGGCGGGGGCCAATAGTGGGTTGATGGGCAGTGGAATGTAGTTGAAGTTTGTCAACCGCAGTGCGGGCCCCAAGTACTGCGCACAGAGTTTGGCCGTCTCCGGCGCGGTGACATTCTGGATCGCACCGATTGCGCCGCAGATGAATTGGACCGGATTGCTGATGTTGGAGAACGTGAAGAGACCGGTGACTCCCCCGTCACGCGGATCGAACATGTTGAGTGTGTTGGCGACGGCCGTCGGTGCGACGTGAAGGATCTGTTCGAGGTCCTTTTGACGCTCGACGAGGTTCTGAGTCACGTTCGCGAGCCGCTGTACCTGTTCGACCGTTTGGCTTCGGCTCCCGCGGACAAACCGCTCAACCTCCCCGACCACGTGGGAAACGTTGGTCAAGGCATCGCCGAGATCGGACCTGCTGCCGTCCAGCACACTAGTGAGGGTGGCCAGCCGGCCTTGAAACTGCACTATCTGTGTGCTGCTGTCACGCAGCGCCGTGATGAAAGTCTGCAGGTTTTTGATGATGTCGACGATGTTTCCGCTGCCGTCCGCGAGGATGCGCCCAACCCCTGAGAGCTGAGCCAATGTCTGGCGCAACTTGTCTCCGTTGCCTGCCATGGCGTCCGCGGCGCTGTTGATGAACCTGCCTGTCGCGGTGTCGGATACACCGTTGCGTGGTCCGAGCTCTGTCGCCAAACGAGTCAGCTGTGTTTTGACCTCGTCCCACTCGACCGGCACAGCGGTGTTGGTGAGCGGGATGGTGGCGCCGTCGGCGAGTTGCGGGCCGCTGTACTCGTAGGGCGGTGTCAGCTGTACGTAGCGCGCGGAGATGAGGTTCTGGGCGACGATCACAGCCTTGGCATCAACGGGGATGGGTACGTCGCGATCGACAGCCAATTCGAGTCTCGTGAACGTGGCCTGCGGTCGGATCGCCGTGATCGTGCCGACCTCCACACCGGCTACGCGCACCTCGTCACCCGGGTAGATCGCGGTGGCGGTGGTGAAGTCCGCGGTGATCATCCTCGGAGCGAAGAAGTGTTCGCGGACCAGATAGGCGGTTGACGCAAGTAGGACCACAGCCAGCAGTCCGGCTGCCGCCGCAGTCAGCATCCTGCTACGGGTCATCGGGGCCACTGCTCCCATGGCTGTCGAATGCCGGTCAGCGGGAACGGAATCTCGGCACGCGGGCCGACGTTGTCCGGTGGTTGTCCGGCATCCGTGCCCCTACGGAACCCGAACGCATAGTCCAGAAAGGGTTGGAGGATCGAGCCCTGGGTGAGGTTGGGGATGTAGCCGATGTAGTACGGGCCCGTCGCCACCAGTTCGCTCAAGCCGCTTTCGTACTTCGCCAGACCGGGGATTGCCTTGGCGATGTTGTCCCTGTTCTTCTCCAGCATCGCCGTCACCGAGTTGATCCTCTCCAGGGTCGGTGCCAGCTCCTGTTCGTTGTCGGCGATGATTCCCGAAACCACCTGAGCCAGTGACGATGTAGCCGTCAGCAGGTTCACGATCGCCTGACGACGCTCCACCAGGACTCCGGTGAGGTCGTTGGCATTGAGGATCAGCGCGTTGACCTCGTCGGTGCGCTCAGACAAGATGCCCGTCACATCTGCGGTGTGTTCCAAAAGTTTGGCCACCGTTTCGTTGCGGCCGTTGACCGATCTCGACAGCCTGGTCAGACCGTCGAACGTCGGACCCAATTGCGGTGCGATCTGATCGATGGTGGCGGCGAGCACGTCGAGGGAATGATTGATCGACCGCGTGTCGGTGCCGGCGAGGTTGGTGGTGAGGTCGCTGACCGCGTCGGCCAACGAGTACGGCGAGGACGTCCTCGACACCGGAATACGGTCGAGTGGCGCCATGGTCGAAGGGCCGTCGGAGTCCAGGGTCAATATCCGCTCGCCGAGCAGGGTTCCGGTTCGGATGTGGGCTGTCGTCTGCGAACCAAGGCTGACGCCGCTGTCCACCGTGAACGTGACAAGTGCGCGGCCGCGGTCCAACGATA
The DNA here is from genome assembly GCF_044452905.1 of Mycobacterium sp. NPDC051804. Lineage (NCBI taxonomy): Bacteria > Bacillati > Actinomycetota > Actinomycetes > Mycobacteriales > Mycobacteriaceae > Mycobacterium > Mycobacterium sp. NPDC051804. Next base: position 45,594 of record NZ_JBITCD010000008.1, read on the forward strand.
CGTTGGAGACGCTGCCGACGGTGAATCCCGCTATCCGCACCTCGTTGCCGGCGATCAGTCCACCGGCTTCGGTGAACACCGCCTGGTAGCGAACCGAGGTCGCCCATGTCACCAGTCGCTCGGGTTGCAGCCCAACGGCGATGATCAAGATGATGAGAACGACGCCGATGAAGCCGGCGCGGATAAGCCTGGTTCCGCGGTATTTGTTCATGGGTTCTCCGCGCATCGCCCGGTGTCTTGTTTGATCCACGGGAACACTGCTGTGCGGCCTTGCAGATCAGACACTCGAATGGTCGCGCCGCAGAGGTAGTAGTTGAAAAAGCTCCCGTAGGAGCCCATCCGGGCGAGCTTGCGGTAGTTTTCCGGGGATTTTTGCAGCACCGCGTCGAGGAGGCCCTTTTTGTCGTCGACCGCAGGCGCGAGGCGATGGAGTTGGTCGACCGTGGCTGTCAGCGGTTCACGCGCGTGACCGAGGAGACCGGCCAAAGATGTCGTGCCATTGCTGAGCGAGTCGATCGCAGCGCCGATCGGTTCACGCTCGGCCGACAGCTCGCTGACCAGTTGACGCAGTTTTTCGATTGCGCCGGAGAACTTTTCGCCGTCTTCAGACAGGGTGGCCATTGCAGCGTTGAGATTGTCGATCAGATGCTCGACCAGCTGGCCGTTGTCGGCCAGCGCATTGGTGAACGACGATGTCCGGGACAGCAGCGATTCGATCGTCCCGCCCTGTCCCTGCATGATTTGGATCAGCGAGGTCGTCAACTGGTTGATGTCCTGCGGGTCGAGGCCTTGGACAACGGGTTTGAGACCGTTGAGTAGAACGTCGAGATCCAGGGCGGGCATCGTGCGGTCGGCCGGGATCTGCGAGCCGCCGGGCATGATTCGGCTTTCGCCCGGGCCGTCGATCAGTTCGAGGTAGCGATCGCCGACGAGGTTGAGATAGCGAACGGCAGCCCGGCTGCCGGCAGTCAGCACGACCTTGCGCTCAACCTCGAAATCGACGACCACCGTCTTGTCCGATCGAAGCGATACCCCGGTGACGGTGCCGATCCGAATTCCGGCGACCCGGACCGAGTCTCCCGTCTGCAGGTCGGATACATCCTTGAAGACAGCCGAATACGCCGTGGCGGAATTGCCGCGGTACTCGCCGAAAACGGCGAATAGCGCAGCCGTCAGGAGCACCATCACGGCGCCGAACACGCCGAACTTCAAGCCCGTCGACCATGTGCGAGTCATCCGGGCATCCCCACCTGCGTGGCGTTGCGCGGCGGACCGTCCAAAGGACGGCCCAACAGAATTTCCTTGATGCCTGCCGCATTCAGCTCGACGCCCCGGTTACCGAACTCGAACGGGTTGGTGCCGACATCGGCGAGGACGTAAGGCGGCCGGGTTTCGTACGCGAAGTCAGGCAGTCCCAAGCATTGCGGTCCCCCCGTCGCCGCAACCTTGGGCAGGTCTGAGGGATAGCGATAGGGATCAGCGCCCCACACGAAACTCGCCAACACTTCGCCTCCGGGGACCCGCGGCGGCGGCACTTTCGCCAGCGGAATCGCCGCGGCGAGTGCGCAATAGAGGGCTTGGTTGTATTCGCTGGTGAGCGCGGTGACCGGCGCGAGGAGGTGCACGACATCGGCCAGCGGTCGGTGGTTGCTCGTCAGAACGTCGTTGCCCGTAGCCCCGAGACCGATGACACTGACCAGGAGTGCATCCAGGTCGCGCTGCTTCTCGACGATCGTCCGGCTGATCGAACTCGCATTCGCGGCGGTCTTCAATAGATCCGGTGCGACGTCGGCGTAGGTGTTGAGCACTGCCGGTGCGACGGCGATGTCGTGACTGAGGTCGTCCAGACTGGGATCCAGTTCGGCCAGCGTGGCATCCGCATCGGTGATGATTTGGCCCATCGCGAGTCCGCGTCCGCCGAACCCGGTTGCCAGCGCACTCAGGGTCTGATTGAGGTTCTCCGGTTCGATCGTCGACAGCATCGACGTGAGTTGTTCGAAGACAGTGTTGATCTCGACCGTGACGTGCCGGCCCTCTATGACTTGACCGGCACGCATGGGCACCGAAGAGGGGTCCGGCGGCGGCATGAACTCGACGAACTTCGCACCGAACACCGTTGACGATGCGACGTCGACGGTCGCGTTCGACGGAATCAGATGCAGTGTGGAGCGATCAAGGGCCAAGTGCAGTTCGGCTGTCCCGTCGGGCCGCTGCTGGATGGTTGACACGGTGCCGACCTGGATGTCGTTCATCTTGACCTTGGCGTCGGGATTCATCACCAGGCCTGCGCGTTCCGAAATCACTGTTACGGGAACGGTTCCGGCGAATCCCCCGCGAAACATGCCGACGGCGAAGGCGACCGTTGCCGCGGCCGCAGCGATGGCCAGCACTCCAGCTAGTGGCCGGACATACGCGCGGCCTGCCCCCCAGTTGCTCATCAACTCGTATGACGTCCGGGATTTTGCAGATTATCTACAATCGTGACAATTTGGTCCTCGTCCGCTGACCGCGCGGGCTTACGATCTGCTGCACGGCCCGGGCAGGGCCCCGATTCGGAAGGTGCCGTCGACGCCATATGACCCAACCCGCTGGCCCGCTTGCTCGTCGCAGTAGCGGCGAGCTCATCGCCGACCACCTTCGTCGGCAGATACTCAGCGGCGAGTTGGGTCCGGGTGAGCGTCTGACCCAGGAAGACATCGCCGCGGAACTCGGCACCAGCCGGGTTCCGGTGCGCGAGGCGCTGGTGATCCTCGAGCAAGAGGGCTGGGTCAGGATGGAGATGCACCGCGGCGGTTTCGTCCTGCCGGTCGAGACATCGGTGGCCGACAATGCCGAAGTCTGGGATCTGATTTTCGGTCTGGTCGCGCGCCGGGCAGCCGTACGCATGACGCCAGAATTCGACGCCGCGCTTGCGGAGGTGGCCGAGAACCTCACTGGTACAGAAGATCCTGCGAAAATCTCCGCCCTTTGCGAGCACTATCTCGATGTGCTGTTCGACGCGGCCAGTGCGCCTGCGATCGCGCGCAAGGTGCGTAAGGCCCGCGCGACCGCGATCGACACCATCGTCGGAGTCGTCCCCGACACCATCGAGATCAGCCGGCGAGGAGCGCTTGGTGTCATCGAGGCGATCAGGGCTCGCGATGGCGAACGTGCCATCGCCGAGCACGCCGTCACGCAGAAAGAATGCCTCGACCGACTCATGAAGGTGCTCAGCGACCGCTGAGGCGATCATCGGTCAGCGCCCCCGCGCCAGCGCGAACACTCCCGTCGCGGCGTCCAGGAGTTCGGGAGTGAGCAGTCCCCCCGCATACTCCACCCAGCACCAGCTTCGTAGTGGCTGCTTACCCGACGAGTTGTCGGTCAGCGGTCCGAAGAAGTGCAGCGGGCTGCCGCTCGAGTCGAAAGTGAATGTGTACGAGTCAGATCCGATTGCCGTGTCGAGGGTCGCCATCTTGCCGGTTTCGGTAAAGGTCGGTTTCGCGACAATGTCGTCGTGCACCGTGGTGACACCGTTCTTGAGTTGATACCCCGGGCCGAATGTCACGCCTTCTTTGCCCTGCCAGAAGCTGCCACCACCCAGCTCACCGTCGGCGAACTCGTGCAACCAGGACACCCACATGCCCTGCAGCTGACGTGCGATCGGCAGCTCGGTGTAGATCTTCCCCTGCGGCCCGTACGCGAAGTCTTGATGGCCGTAGCCGGACACTTCGGCGCCGTTGATCGTGCCGGTGACATACATCAGTTCATGGCGGTAGTAGACGTCGTCGTCGATGCCGTCCTGCACCGGCACATGCGTGAGGACGATGTCGCTGACGGTGGTGCCGTGCAGTTCCCATCGGCCGCCCGCGTCATACCAGTGAAACCCGTTGGCGTCGCGTTCGATTCGTCCGCTCGGGAACATCAGCTGGATCTGCTCGCCGGTGTCGAGATACTGCATGGGCTCGAACCAGTCCAGCGTGGAGTACTCGGCGAACAGATGCGCGGCGTCGGCGTCGAGCCTGTTGGGAAGTGAGCGGAAGCCACAGATCGGCGACACCACGTGCGTCATGCCCGTGAGAAAGTCATCGCATCCGCGCACTCCCCAATACCTCTGGCCGGAAGCGTCGCTGACCACTGCGCCAATCCAGATTCCGGACAGTCCCAAACCAGCACTGGGCACCCAGTCGCGCCGGTAGTGGTTCAGCTCCGATGGCTGGCGGATGACTTCGAAACCGACGTGGTCGGACACGCGTTCTCCACTTCCGTCATTTTGTAGATTGCAGACAATCTGCAAAGCATAGCCTGCCGGGAGTTCGGCGGTGCCTGGAATCGATCTGAATATGAGGTGGGCCTGCCCTCTGCACTGCCGGGTAGCGTGGGCGGCATGCCGGATGAACCCGCCCAGGAGCCGGAAGACGTGGTCGATCCCATCGTCGAGCCGGATCCGGATGTCGATCCGACGCCCACGCCGACCCCGGCACCCCCTACGGCGCCGACCGAACCCGTCGACACCGGCTACACCGCGGGCGGCGTCCCGACGTTCGATTCAGTGCGCGAGAAGATCGAGACCCGCTACGGCACCGCGATCGGCGCCGCCGAACTCGATGCCGAGACCCCGGAGGGCCGCTCCGTCGAGGAGCAGTACGACGCGCGACAGCGTGCCGCCGCCGAGCGGTTGGCACAGATTCGCGAATCGATGCGCAAACCCGAGTCTCAGTAGTCGGATTCGGAGGCCAGGATCTCGGCCAGGTAGGCGTCGTCGCCGGGTGAAGCCAGCCGCGAGCGCGCGAAGCTCCGGATTCGGTCACGTGTCTGCGCCGATTCCCCACCGACTGCGCCGATCGTCAACTCGGTTGCGCGCCAATCATGGTCCCACGCTGCAGATTCAGATATCGACTGCTCATCGGAGTCGACGACGGGGAACGCCGCGCGCCCGTCGGCGCCGAGGACCCCGTCGCCACCGTAGGTTCCGGAACGCAACCGTGCGGCGATGCCGTTGGGCGAACCCAGTCCCGACAAATCCACTCGCACAATCGCCGTCACTCCGTCCTCGATAGCCTCGACGCTCCAGTTGACGGTGTTCTCGGCCGCATCAAAGATGCCGGCGGGCACGGCGGACCAGTGCACCGAATCGACACCCGTGGCAACGGTCGTCGACGTGGTCCGGCCGGTATCGCCACCCGCGGCGAGCGCGTAGTCGTCCCGGCGGCTGGAGCGCGCAGGCGTGTCGAAGACGATGCCCACCTCATCGGCGAGATCGGTGCACTTCTCCACCAGCTCGACGACACGCGGATCACCCTCTTGCACATGGGCGTTCAGCGCGGCGACGTGCGGCCGCAACACCTCGGCCACGTCCGAGTCGAAGGTGTCGTCGGAGAAGAAGCCCTCGGCGGCCGCGGTGAGGATCGCAATCTCCGCGTCCAGTAGCGCGGCGTCGAGCGTTGCGATCCCGTCACGCTGACTGGCCGGCCACCACCGCCGCAGCCAATGGCCGAATGCCAACCGGCGCAGCGGGTCCAGCGATCCGGGCAGCACATCAACCCCGGACAGGTCGACGGCGTGGGCCTCATCGGGTGGAGCTTGATCCACCGTCGACGCGACTGCGCGGTGCCCGTCCTCCCCCAACACGCGCCACAGCCAGTCCGCGCTGGCGGGATCGGTGAACGTGATCTGAGGATCGACAGACGGATCATCGACCGTCCACGACAGCACCGCACCGCTGACCTCGAGCACGGCATGCAACGGAGAGGGTGCCACCGAGGGGCCGGTGCTCCACAGTCCTGAATCTGACATCAGCTTCATCCGGCCACCTGCAATTCCAGCATCGTCTTGATGCGCTGGCGGTGGTCGAGGCTCACCGAACGTGCGACACCCTCCAGCAGCGCGCGGACGTCATCGACATCGGAACACGGTTCCTGCCACACGTCGCGGCCGTGCAGGCGCGCCCACAGCCGGCTCAGATACGGGCGAGCGAACGCCGCGAGATCGTCGATCACTTGCTGCTGGCGAGGGTGGACCGGCCCGCCGTCGGCAAGGTAGCGGCGCGCGTGCAGCACGTATGCCTCCTTGCGCAGCCGCGCCTGGATCTGACGGGCGAGGTCATAGCGGGTCGTCGCGGTTTCGGACAGCGGCGCCAGGTCGACGGCGATCTCGATTCCGGCCACCAGCGTCGCCTGCTTGTCCTCGGCCATCAGCCCCCAGGGTGCGCAGCACCGGTCGACCTCTTCCTCGCACAGCATCGGAACATCAGGCAGCTCTTCGCGATCCATCGCGCGGCGCAATGTCGCGCGCACCCGGTCGATCACGGGCCTATTGAGCGGCCGTTCGCTGTCGGACCCGCCGACGACCGCCGGCGGACCCTGCGGTTCAGCGGAACTGAGGCCCAGGGCCACGATCGACCACGGCAGCTGTGACGTGTTCTCATGAGCGGCGGCTCCGAGGTTGTACGGCGTGACATCGGCGATCAGCGCCTGCCAGACCCGCTGCCGCGCCGCCGCGGCGCCGTGCGAATCTGCCGGCCCGAGCACTGTCGTCAGCCCTGACAGGAACGGACCGGTGATCTCGGTCCCGGCCCGCACGTCACGCCAGCTGGAGCGCAATTGATCCGACAGCTCCGAGATGACCAGATGGTCCGAAGAATAGGTGTTCAGCACCTCGATCGCGGTGCGGTCCCGGTCGTCATGGATCTCTCGCAGCACCGATTCGGCCTCCCCCGAATCAGGTTGAGCAGGTGCACCTTTCGTGACAGCTAGCTCGAAGCAGACCGGAAAATACAGCTCCTGGGCGTTCCCGCTGGTGATCCGGAGCCGACGGCGCTCACGCTTGAGTAGCTCGAACCAGGCTGCCGCCGCGCGCATCTGGGCGGCCTGGCCGACGATCACGTCATGCATCGCCTCGGCGACGTCGGCGGGCACGAACGGCGCCGAGAACTGCGTGTTGGAGCGCAACCGCAGCACCAAGGGGTCGATGATCCGCTTCACGGTGCGCCGCAACGGTCCACCGTCGTCGCCGCTGAGTACCTCCACACCGGGACCGATCGCGCGCCACGCGCGGTCGATCACCGCTCGGCGCGGATGGGTGACGGCGATGGCCGTCTCAGCGGTGCTCATAGAGACAGGATAAGAGTCGGGTACCCGGCAAAAGTTGGGTTCGGTAGCCGACGGGGTGTCAGAGCCTTGAGGCATGTCCAGCGCGTACTCGATCGCTTTGATCATGTTTCTGCTCGTCGCCACGTCCTTGGCGTACCTGATTCCCGACCGCGACGGCACCGATGCCCATGCGGGGGGCGAAGCCGACGAGCGCCTCGCCACCGCCGACGACATGGCTGGCATTCGCGCCGAGTTCGACCGGATGCTGGTCGCGAAAGGCCTGGTCACCAATGGTCAAATCGACCTGATCCGGCACGGCACCAAGTCCCGCGCGGTCGTCACGGGCATGCGGACCACCGGGCATGCGCGGGAGGATTTCCGCGAGGTCGAGCTCGACGTGATGGTGCATCGTCCCGGCGGCGGGCAGTTCGCGGCTCACGAGAAGGCACTGATTCCCGAATCGGCGATCACGAAGGTCTCGCCCGGCAGCTTCGTCGACACGTACTACCGATCCGACGACGAGTCCGCGGTCGCAGTCTGTGTGTCGCCGGGTCGCTGATCACCGGGCTCCGTCGACGGCGAACGTCGCCAACGCGGCCCAGTACAGCGGGCTCGCGGTCACATCGCCATCGCACCACCGGCGCATCCGTTCCCGCTGCCAGCCATTCACCGCACGTCCGGCGTCGTCGGTTTCGTGCGCGCAGTCGACGGCGAGGATCGCCTCGGACATCGGATCGGTGTCCTCGACTGTCGGCGCGAACAAACGATAACCCGCAGCGGTCGGCAGCGACCACAACGTGGCGGTCACCAACTCGGCACCACCGAGAATCATCGCGGCCACCAGCCCGGTCGCCTCGTCGAAGCGGTAGTCACCGCCGGATGCGCAGGCCAGCAAGCCGACACGCGGCGGAACCGGCAGCTTCAGCGCCATGAGATCCGATGCGGTGAGCGGTCGTTCATCGGCGAGATGTAGCGCGGCCCGGTCGGCGTGACCGACGTCGCCATCCGCGGCGGTCGCGTGGCCGACGTACAGCATCCGACTGGGCGCCCGCGCGAGCAGGTCCTCGAGCCAGGCACGCCCCGCGTCGGCGCGCCGGAACAGGTCGACCGATGCCGCGACGTCGGGAAGAACCTCCCGGCCCTTCATCAGCTCACCGAAGTGCTTGGCCAACGGCGTATCTGGCGACGGACGCCCGAGTACGGACCCCAACGCCGAGTCCGGCCGCTGACCGGGCACCCGCGGATCGAGAACCAGCAGCGGCGGTCTGCCGCGCCTGCCGCCCCAGCCAGCGGGCTCACGGGGTGAGTGGACGATGTTCGGCGGTGCCGCCATGAGGACGTCAGCCAGCTCGATGAGCCGGTGGCCGTCGTCGCCGGGCATCGCGACGAGACCCCAGGGGACTCGGGCCAGCCGCGCGCTGGGCGACACGAACAACGCGGCCCGAGGCGACGACACGCAGTCGAGCAGCAACTGCCAAGCCTCGGATGCGATCAGATTGGCGCCCAGCGTGCGGGCGATCGCCAATTCGGTTGCGGGCGCTGCGAACGCGCCTTTGGTGATCGCACGTTCGAGGGCGTCGCGCCGGGTCTCGGCGTCGATCGGGTCCGGCAACGCGGCGGTCAACTCGTCGAGTGCCGCCTGTAGGGTCGCCTCCTCGATCACCCATGTCACGGTCCTCGACGGTTCCCCGACGACGCGCAGGCTGACGTAGGTGGCGATTCCGACGTCCGCGAATCGCAAGACCAGGGTGGTGGATTCAGGTTCCGTCACGGCTCCCGTCATGGCCAGGTCGCCCACGTCGCGCCATGGGCGGTCACGTCGCGGCCGTACCTTTCGCGCGCCAGGTTGCGGTAACGCGTGAGTATCTGACCCGAGTTCGGGTCCATCTGCAGCGCAGGCAGCGGACCCAGTCGCGTCAGCCCTGCACCTGCGGTAGACAGCGACTCACCCGCCGCGACCAACGCGTACTCGTCGATGGTCTCCAATGGCACCGCAGCGGTCGCGGTGCCCGTCCATTCGGCGGTCTCCTGATCGGGCTCAGCACTGAATGTTCCTCGGGCACTGTGGTACTCGACCAACTGGCTGACTAGGTCGGTGTTGCCCCACTGCCAGGCGACGGCGAATGCCCCGGCAAGCATTCGGGCCGACACGTGCGTGGCCCAGCGCATTCGGGCGTCGGCATCGGTGATGAGGTGTCGTACCGAGTCGACCGCAAGGGCAGCGGGCACCTTCAGTTCAGCAGCCTTTTCGAGCTTGGTTGCGGCGTTCTCCGGGTCGGCCATTGCATCGGCGCGCCAGATGCTGCCGATGTGGTCGTGCAGACGGGCGTACTGCAGCCAGCTGTGGCGGGGCCATGAATCGAGGAGTTCGCGCGCCTCTTCGGTGCGCTGACGCGCGGCGTCGAAGTCGCCACGGAAAATGTCAACCCAGCTGCGCTGCAACAGAATGCGATGGATGTGTAACGGCTTCTCGATCTCGCGCCAGTGCCGCTCGGCGTGACCGAAGCGCTCCTCGGCGTCGTCGAGCTCCTGGATGGACAGTGCGATCAGGCCGAAGTACAGCCAGCACCGCGACACATCGTGCGCCCGCAGGCCCTCTGCGATCGCCGGATACGACTGGTGCGCCAAGTCCTGTGCCTTGCGCCTGTCGCCCAGAGCCCACGCCGCCGTCGCGCGTTCGAATTGCGTTCTCGCCGTACCCAATGCCCAGTTGCGCGCTTCGGCGCGGGCGCCCGCGCGCCGCAACCACGGTTCGGCCTGCGGCAGCCGGCCGGTCTCGATGCAGAACCTGCCGTACGACGTCGCGCCGTTGACGAGCAGGTAGTCGTCGAATTCGTCGGTGCCGTCGGTGTCGTCGATCGCGTCGATCACTTTGTCCCACAGATGAACCGACTGCACATGTAAATCGTCGTCGCAGAGCGCGTTGGCGCAGAGGACGCGCGCGAAGGTGATCAGGCGTCGGTGCTCGTCCGCGAGATCGGGGAACTCGGCCGTGTCGTCAGTCAGTACCAACAGTGCGGCCTCGGCGGCTTCATGGTCGCCGTGGGCCGCGGCCAGACCGATTTGGAGAAACTGCGCGCGTCGCGAGTACCGGCAGATCATGTGATCGACCTCGGCGTCCGACATCGTCACCTGCGCCGCAAGATCGGGCCGTTTGCCGGCTCGGATCTCCTGATAGGTCGCCAGGCATTCGCGGATTCGGCGAACGGATTCGTCGGTCCCGTCGTATGCGGTGCGAACGAGATAGAGCTGGCCGAGCTGTGCGTACACCTCGAGAAGCCAGTCGTCGCGGTCGGCGGCCTCGATGGCGGGAACCAATGACAGCAGCAGGTCCTTGGCCGCCTCCTCGTTGGCGGCCAACGACAACTGGCGCGCCCGCTCGAGGTCGGCCACGATCGTCATTCCTGAATCATAGGAAGCGGCGGACGTAGAAGGTACGTCCGCCGCGTCCGGTATGTGCCCGATCAGCTGCAGGTCACCTTGATGGTGAAGGGCTTGTTGATCATGCCGGCCATCGGATTCGCCATGTCGGCGCCGGTGGCTTCACCGGTGATGGTGTAGGTGCTGCCGTCGACCTTGACCTCGGCCGAACCGGTCTTCGCGCCCATCATGTTGGTGACACCGAGTGCGTTGCCGTCCACCGACATGGCCAGCGACTCGACCGTCGGGGTCGCCTCGTCGGTCATGACGACGGCGAGGCCGGCCTGGCCGTTGATCGCCGCGCTGGCGACGTTGATCTTTCCACCCTGCTTGATGCAGGTCACCGAGTTCAGATCCAGACCGGACAGGTCGCTGCCACCGACCTTGACCTCGGTCGAGCCGCTCGTGCTCACCTGCGTGTTTCCGGATGCCGGGCTGCTGGGTGCGGCTTCTGGCTTCTTATCGTCCGAACAGCCCACCAGCACGGCCGCGCCCAGACCCAGTGCGACAACACCCGCGACAACTCGATTCATGATCTTCCCTTCGTCATACGCCGCCCCACTGGCGTCGTCGTGAGGTCAGTCAAGGCGGCGCACGCGGCTACCGATCCCAAATTTTGTCGGTATCCGCAGGTAGCGTTCGCAAGCGATGCGGTCATTTACAGTTGGCGAGCGGCGGGCCAGGCTCGCGCGCAGGCACTTTCTCAACGCGCCCGCGCAGGCCCCGGCGCACGTCGCAGGCGATCTCGTAGGTCTGCACGCCACCGATCCGGCCACGCCGTATCTCTCGCTCTGGGCGCGGGTGCCCGGCTTCACGCTCGGCGATCTGGACGCCGAGCTCTACGACCGCCGGAGCCTGGTGAAGCACTTGGCCATGCGGCGGACTCTGTGGGTCGTTCGGACCGACGACCTGCCGGCCATCCAGTCCGGCGCGAGCGACCGGGTCGCCGACAACGAACGCCGAAAGGTGGTCGCTGATGCGCAGAAGGCCGGCGTGTGTGGTGACGGCGAAGCATGGCTGCACAGTGCGTCGAGCGCGGTGCTGAAACATCTCGGCAAGCACGGCCCGACCAGCGCCAAGGATCTGCGTGTCGCGCTGCCAGAGTTGGCGGGCCACCACGACCCGGCGCCGGGTAAGCGGTGGGGCGGCGAAACACCTTTGGCACCAAGAATTCTGACTGTGCTTTCGGTACGCGGTGACATCGTCCGGGGGCCGAACGACGGATCGTGGACGGTGTCACGGCCACGATGGGCACCGATGTCCGGCTGGCTGCCGTCGATGCCGGACGCCGTGTCGGCCGAGGTGGCGCGCACCGAATTGGTGCGGCGGTGGCTGCGCGCATTCGGTCCGGCCACGGTCACCGACATCAAGTGGTGGTTCGGCAACACGCTCACGTGGGCACGCCAGGCCTTGACCGATCTCGAGGCCGTCGAGGTGGATCTCGAGGGCACACCGGGTTTCGTGCTGCCCGACGATCTGGATGTCGAACCGGTCGCCCAACCGTGGTGCGCGCTGCTGCCCGGCCTCGACGTCACGACGATGGGGTGGTTCGACCGCGACTGGTACCTCGGCGGGCACCGCAGTCAGGTGTTCGACTCGAACGGAAACGGTGGCCCGACCGCGTGGTGCGACGGTCGGATCGTCGGGGCGTGGGGCCAGGACGCCGAGGGCCGCGTCGAGGTGCGGTTGCTCGAGGATGTCGGCCGGGCGGCACAGAAGGCGCTGCAGCGCCGGGCCGATGAGCTGACCGAGTGGCTCGCCGGCGTGCGGGTCAGCCCGCGCTTCCCGTCCCCGCTGTCGAAGGCCCGTTGAGCCGAACGGCGGCCCGTTGACTCTGCATCCATGGCAGCGAAATACGAGTGCACACCGCCCTCAGCGCAGTGTCAACGAGCAATTGGCATTGTGCTCGCATCGAAACTGCGGAGAGATCGCAAAGTGGGACAACAACGCGATCTGTGCGCAGTCTCATCGCAACGAGCCTAGGCGCTGACCTTGCTCCGCTTGCGCTTCTTGGGGGCCGGCCGCGCCACACCCAGCGCCTCAGCCAGGAAGTGACCTGTATAGCTGTCGGGGTTGGCCGCGACGTCCTCCGGGGTGCCCGATGCGACCACCGATCCGCCACCTGCCCCACCCTCAGGACCCATGTCGACGATCCAGTCAGAGGTCTTGATCACGTCGAGGTTGTGCTCGATGACGATGACCGTATTGCCTTTGTCCACAAGGCCGTTGATGACGGCGAGCAATTTGCGGATGTCCTCGAAGTGCAGGCCGGTGGTCGGCTCGTCGAGAATGTAGATGGTGCGGCCGGTGGACCGCTTCTGCAGTTCGGACGCCAGCTTGACGCGCTGCGCCTCACCACCCGACAGCGTCGGCGCCGGCTGCCCCAACCGGACGTAACCGAGACCGACGTCGACCAGCGTCGCCAGATACCGATGGATCGACGTGATGGGCTTGAAGAACTCGGCCGCATCCTCGATCGACATGTCGAGCACCTCGGCGATGGTCTTGCCCTTGTAATGCACCTCGAGGGTTTCGCGGTTGTAGCGCGCGCCCTGGCACACCTCGCACGGCACATACACGTCCGGCAGGAAGTTCATCTCGATCTTGATGGTGCCGTCACCCGAACACGCTTCGCAGCGGCCACCTTTGACGTTGAACGAGAACCGGCCCGGCTGGTAGCCGCGGACTTTCGCCTCGGTGGTGGCCGCGAATAGCGTGCGAATCTTGTCGAACACACCGGTGTAGGTGGCGGGATTGGACCGAGGTGTGCGGCCGATCGGTGACTGGTCGACGCGAACGAGTTTGTCCAGCTTGTCCAGACCCGTCACGCGGGTGTGCCGCCCCGGCACCTGCCGGGCGCCGTTGAGCTTGTTGGCGAGCACCGACGCCAGGATGTCGTTCACCAGAGTCGACTTACCCGAACCGGAGACGCCTGTGACCGACGTCAGCACGCCGAGCGGGAACGCCACGTCGATCTCTTGCAAATTGTGCTCGCGCGCACCGACGACGGTGAGCTGCCGCTTGCGGTCGGCGGGCCGGCGCATCGCCGGCACCTCGATCTCTTCCTTGCCCGAAAGATAGGCGCCGGTAATCGAATTCGAGTTCGTCAGCAGATCTTCGTACGTACCGCTGTGCACGATCTGACCGCCGTGTTCACCCGCTGCGGGACCGATGTCGACGACCCAGTCCGCATGGGCGATGGTGTCGAGGTCGTGCTCGACGACGATCAGTGTGTTGCCGAGGTCGCGCAACCGGATCAGCGTCTCGATCAGCCGCCGGTTGTCGCGCTGATGCAGTCCGATCGACGGTTCGTCGAGGACGTAGAGCACCCCGACGAGCCCCGAGCCAATCTGTGTGGCCAACCGAATGCGTTGCGCCTCACCGCCGGACAGCGTGCCCGCCGCCCGGGACAGCGACAGATAGTCGAGTCCCACGTCGAGCAGGAACCCGAGCCGCGACTGGATCTCCTTGAGCACCTGACCCGCGATAGCCGCCTCGCGCGATCCGAGCGTCAACGCGTTGAGGAATGCAGAGCAGTCGGCGATCGACAGTTCGGCGACCTCGGCGATCGATTTGGGGCCGTGCTCCCCCGCCGTCATCGTCACCGCGAGGATCTCCGGCTTCAGCCTCGTGCCCTCGCACTCCGGGCACGGCACGTCGCGCATGAAGCCCTCGTAGCGCTCCTTCATCTGCTCGGAGTCGGTCTGCTCCATGCGACGGTGCAGAAACGCCATCACGCCTTCGAAATCGGCGTAGTACGAACGGGTTCGGCCGTAGCGGTTCTTGTACCGCACGTGCACCTGCTCGTCGCAACCTTCGAGGATCGACTTGCGCGCCCTGGCGGGCAGCTTCTTCCACGGGGTGTCGACGTCGAACCCGATCTGATCGCCGAGCCCCTTCAGCATGCGGGTGAAGTACTCGGCCGTCTGCCCCATGGACCACGGAGCGATCGCACCCTCGGCGAGTGTCAGGTCCGGGTCGGGGACGACCAGTTCCGGGTCGACCTCCTTGCGAATGCCCAGACCCACGCACTCCGGGCAGGCGCCGTACGGCGAGTTGAAGGAGAAGGACCGCGGTTCGAGGTCGTCGACGGCGAGCGGGTGCCCGTTCGGACATGCGAGCTTCTCGGAGAACCGCTGCTCGCGGTGCGGATGGTCGTCCTCGCGGTCGACGAATTCCAGGACGACGATGCCGTCGGCCAGGTTCAGGGCCGTCTCCACCGAGTCGGTCAGGCGTTGCTTGGCGCTCGCCTTGACTGTCAACCGGTCGACGACGACCTCGATGTCGTGCTTTTCCTGCTTCTTCAGCGTGGGCGGCTCGGTCAGCGGATACACCACCCCGTCGACGCGCACCCGGCTGTAGCCCTGGGTGTTCAGCTTGTCGAACAGGTCGACGAACTCGCCCTTGCGGGTGCGCACCACCGGGGCGAGCACCTGGAAGCGCAGGCCCTCGTCCATTGCGAGGACCTGGTCGACGATCTGCTGCGGCGTCTGGCGGGCGATGCGCTCACCGCACACCGGGCAATGCGGGGTGCCGGCCCGGGCGTAGAGCAGACGCAGGTAGTCGTACACCTCGGTGATCGTGCCGACGGTCGACCGTGGGTTGCGGTTGGTCGACTTCTGGTCGATGGACACCGCGGGTGACAGGCCCTCGATGAAGTCGACGTCGGGCTTGTCCATCTGGCCGAGGAACTGGCGCGCGTAGGCGGACAGCGACTCGACGTATCGACGCTGGCCCTCCGCGAAAATCGTGTCGAATGCCAGCGACGACTTCCCCGAACCGGACAGGCCGGTGAAGACGATCAGCGCATCGCGGGGCAGGTCGAGATCAACGCTCTGTAAGTTGTGTTCGCGTGCACCTTTGACAATCAGGCGATCAGACACAGCCGTTCTCTTTCAACGACGAAATCCTCCCGAAGACATAGTTGAAACCCATGCTAGGTCCCCCCACCGACAAGTCCTGGGTCGAGCCTCAGCCAAGCCAGATACCGTGATGACATGACCGTCGTCGACGACAACTACACCGGCCATGTCGAAGCGCAGACCGCAGCCCGGCGCACCCTTCCAAGTGCATCGATCGTCAAGGTTTCGGTGGGCCCGATGGACAACAACGCGTACCTGGTGACGTGTTCCCAGACTGGCGAGACGCTACTCATCGACGCGGCCAACGATCCCGAAATCCTCCTGGAACTCATCGAGCGCTTCGCGCCCAAGCTGTCCCTGATCGTCACCAGCCACCAGCACTTCGACCACGTGCAGGCGCTCGAGCAGGTGACCAAGAGCACCGGGGCACCCACCGCGGCTCATCAACTCGACGCCGAGGCGCTGCCGGTCAAGCCCGACCGGATCCTCGGCCAGGGCGACACCGTCAAGGTCGGCGATCTGACCTTCGACGTCATCCATCTGCAGGGGCACACCCCCGGGTCGGTGGCGTTGGCCCTCGTCGGCGCCGACGACAGGACGCACCTGTTCACCGGCGACTGCCTGTTCCCTGGCGGCGTCGGCAAGACCTGGCAGGAAGGCGACTTCGACAAGCTGCTGGGCGACGTGACCAGCAAGGTCTTCGACGTGTACGACGATTCGACCGTCGTCTATCCGGGCCACGGCGACGACACCACCCTCGGTACCGAGCGCCCTCATCTAGCGGAGTGGAAAGAACGGGGTTGGTGAGGAGCGCAAAGTCAGGGCCCCGCGAGGCTGTGAACCCGCTGGCCTAGTCTGATGCGCAGAACTCGTCGAGGCAGCTGCAGGAGATCCAGGAGAACTAGGTGAATCAGGATCAGTTGAAGAAGGCTCAAAGCGGTGCCGGTTTCATCGCCGCACTTGATCAAAGCGGCGGCAGCACGCCGAAGGCGCTGAAGCTCTACGGCATCAGTGAGGACGCCTACTCCGGCGACGAGCAGATGTTCGACCTGGTGCACGAGATGCGGACTCGCATCATCACCAGCCCGGCCTTCAACGGCGACCGCGTGATGGGCGCCATCCTGTTCGAGATGACCATGGACCGCCAGGTCGAAGGCCGTCCGACCGCCGACTACCTGTGGAACGTCAAGAACATCGTCCCGTTCCTCAAGATCGACAAGGGTCTGAACGACGAGCAGGACGGCGCGCAAACCATGAAGCCGATGCCCGGCCTCGACGATCTGCTGGATCGCGCGGTCGCCAACGGCGTATTCGGGACCAAGGAGCGCTCGGTCATCAAGCTGCCGGGCGCGGGTCTGGACGCCGTCGTCGCCCAGCAGTTCGAGGTGGGCCAACAGGTCCTCGCCAAGGGCTTGGTCCCGATCATCGAGCCCGAGGTCGACATCAAGAGCCCCAAGAAGGCCGAGGCCGAGGATCAACTCAACGCCGCCCTGCTCGCGGGCGTCAACGCGCTCGGTGACGACCAGAAGGTCATGCTCAAGCTGACGCTGCCCGACACCGACAACCTCTACAAGGAGCTCGTCGACCACCCGAAGGTGCTGCGTGTGGTGGCGCTGTCCGGTGGCTACGCGCGCGACGAGGCCTGCGAGAAGCTGGCCCGCAACACAGGCGTCATCGCGAGCTTCTCGCGCGCGCTGACCGAGGGTCTGACCGCGCAGCAGAGCGACGAGGAATTCAACGCGACGTTGGATCAGGCGATCGCGAGCATTGCCAAGGCTTCCGCCAGCTGACCTGATTCGCGGGCTCGCGGCGGCGCTGGTAGCCGGCGCGATCCCCGCTCTTGCCTTCCCCGCGGTGTCGTGGTGGTGGTTGGCGTGGATCGGACTCGTTCCGTTGCTGTTCATCGTCCGCGCCGCGCCGACCGCGGTCCAGGGCGGCGGACGTGCCTGGTTCGGCATGGCCGGTTTCGTGCTGACGAACCAATATTGGCTGTTTCCGAGTGCGGGCCCGCTGCTGGTCGTGCTCGCACTCGCTGTCGGCGTGCTGTGGTTTCCGTGGGGGTGGGCGGCGCAACGCCTGCTCTCCGGTGAGACCCGACGGGTTCTCGCCGCCGTCGTCGTCCTTCCCTCGGCCTGGGTGCTCGCCGAGGCGGTGCGGTCGTGGCATCGCCTCGGCGGACCGTGGGCGCCGCTGGGCGCGTCGCAGTGGAATCAGCCGGCGACGCTCGCGTCCGCCTCGGTCGGCGGGGTATGGCTCGTCAGCTTTCTGGTGGTCGCCGTCAACACCGCCATCGTGGCAGCGATCCTGCTGCGTTCCTGGCGTGCGGCGGCGCTGCCGGTCGTCCTCGTCGCGCTAGGCCCGGCGTGGTTCTGGTGGGGTCCGGCACCCGCCCCGGGGGCGACGGTGCGAGTCGCGCTCGTCCAGCCCGGCCACATCGAGGACGCGACGGCGCGTCAGGCGGCGAGCGAGCGGCTGACCGAAGAGCTGGTCGGCCAGCAGCTCGATCTGGTCGTCTGGGGCGAGAGCAGTGTGGGCGTCGACCTGACGACCCACCCGGACGCCATGGCGCGATTGACCGAACTGCGCCGCCAGGTCGGGGCGGATCTCTTGGTCAACGTCGACGCCCGAGCGACCGACGGCGGCATCTACAAGTCGTCGGTGCTCATCGGTTCCGACGGGCCGCGCGGTTCGTATGCGAAAACGCGGCTCGTGCCGTTCGGTGAATACGTACCGCTGCGACCGCTACTCGGCTGGGCGACCCGCCACACGAAGGCGGCCGGCGAGGATCGTCGACGCGGTGACGGACCGGTCGTACTGCGCACGGAGTCGTTGGCCGTCGGACCTTTGATCAGTTTCGAGACCACGTTCTCGGATCTACCGCGGCAGCTGGTGCGCCTCGGCGCCGAGCTGCTGGCGTACCAGAGTTCGACGTCGAGTTACCAAGGCAGTTGGGCGCAACCACAATTGGCGAGCATGGCAGCCGTCCACGCGGCCGAGACCGGTCATCCCGGCGTGCACGCCGGAACATCCGGTGTCAGTACGGCATTCGACGCTCGGGGCCGCGAATTGGGGCGCCTGTCCGCGTCCGACCGGGGCGTGCTGGTGGCGGACGTACCGTTGGCGGCGCGCGTCACCGTCTACGACCGGCTCGGTGACTGGCCGATCGTAGTGGCGGTGCTGATGCTTACGGCGTGGTGTGCACGATCAACACGTCGGTCTTGGACCGGCGTGCGACGTTCGCAGGCACCGAGCCGAGCAGCCGGCCCGCGATCGTGGATAGGCCGACGTTACCGACGACCAGCAGATCAGCCTTGACCTCTTCGGCGAGTTCGACCAATGCGTCGACGGGTGCGCCGACGACGGCCTTTTCCTCGACGGTCGGAGCGCCCGCCTGCTGAGCGCGTTCCTTCGCCTCGCGGAGAATCGCGTAGATGGGGGCATTGCCCGCCATCTTGTAGCCCTCGTCCTTGAGCACGTCGGCCGCGCGCTGATCTTCGCTCTGGGGGAAGTACGCCGTCGCGACGATGACTGTCGCGCCTGACCCGGCGGCGATCTGGCCGGCTTTCTCCACCGCGCGCAGCGACGAATCCGATCCGTCCGTGCCGACCACGATGGTCGTGTAGCCGCTCATTCGTGCCCTCCCAATGTAGGTTGCAGCGCCACCCGAGACAGTAACCCGTTGTTCGGCGAACATGGGTGCGAATCACCACACCTGAGTGGCATCAGCCTGGTCTTTCGCCGTTTAGGCGCTAGCAACATCACTGATGTCATCCCGACGTGACCCCGCCTACATACCGTGTGGACGTCGGACCGGATTACCCCACCGATGGACGGGTAATCGCTTGCCATGGCAGCGCATACCGCGGCCGAATACGTGCCGGACAGCCGCGACGTGGCCGAACTCGCGGAGGCCGCGCAGAGCTGTAAGGGCTGCGACCTGTACCTCGACGCGACCCAGACGGTCTTCGGTGCGGGGTCAGCAAAAGCCGACTTCATGCTGGTCGGCGAACAGCCCGGCGATCAGGAAGACAAGGTCGGCGAACCATTCGTCGGGCCGGCAGGCAGGCTGCTCGACAAGGCCCTCGCGGCCGCAGGTGTGGACCGGGACCGGCTATACGTCACAAACGCGGTGAAACATTTCAAGTTCACCCGTCCGGAGCGCGGCAAGCGCCGTATCCACAAGACACCGAACCGGACCGAGGTCGTGTCGTGCCGACCATGGCTGCTGGCCGAATTGACATCGGTGCAACCCGACGTCGTGATGTTGCTCGGCGCGACAGCCGCACAGTCGCTGCTGGGCAGCACATTTCGGCTCACGGCGCATCGTGGCGAGGTATTGCACCTGCCCGACACCGACGACTTCCCGGCCGATCCGCAGATTGTGGTGACCGCTCACCCGTCGTCCGTGTTGCGCGGCCGTCCGGAAGACCGCGACATGGCTTTCGAGGCTTTGGTCTCGGATCTGCGATTTGCCGCGGACCTACTGGCCAGGTGAGCCATCATCGACATGTGGAGGCGACAGTCGTCCGCCTCGTCCGGCTGCGAGACGGACGATCGATGGCCTACGTCGAATACGGTGCCCCCGACGGGCATGTCGTCGTCAACGCTCACGGTGGCCTCGCCTGTCGCCTCGATGTGGAAGCCGCGAATGACGTTGCCGTCAAAGCGGGAGTGCGGCTGATCTCACCGGACCGGCCCGGCGTCGGACTGTCAGATCCCGATCCCGGCCGCACGACCTACAGCTGGACGCGCGACGTCGAAGAACTGGTCGACCAGATCGGCGTCGAGCGATTCGCCGTCATGGGCTGGTCGATGGGCGGCCAGTACGCCGCGGCGGTCGGGCACGCGCTGCCTCACAGGGTGACCAGGGTAGCGATTGTCGCCGGGGCGTTGCCGCTAACCGAATTCGGGGTGTTCGACCAACTTCCTGCGATGGATCGGTACCTCACCCGCATGTCGCAGCGCACACCGCGCCTGGCGCAGCAACCGTTCCGGACGATCGGACTCGCGGCGCGTGTCGCCCCAAAGGTGTACGGCCGCCTTGCCGCACGCGAACTGGGACCGGATGACGGCGCGGTCATCCGTAGCGACGCATCCGCCTTGTTCGCGCGGATGACACGCGAAGCGATGCGTCAACCGGCCGGTGCCGTCGAGGAATACCGAGCGTGGATGCGGCCCTGGGGCTTCAAGCCCGAGGACCTCGACATTCCGGTCGACATCTGGGCAGGCAGGGACGACCGGCTGGTCGATTCGAGCTGGCCGCAACGTCTTGCGTCACGAATCCCGAACGCCAACTTATACATTCGCGACGGCGGACACTTCGTCGCGCATCTGCACTACCGGGAGATATTCGACGCGTTGGTCGCCGGCAGCTAGCAGACGGCTGGCGGCACCCACCCCGACACGTTCGGCGGTACCCACGCGCAGGGGCCGTAGTAGCGGTAATCGTCACGCCATTCGCGGTAATCGTCGCGCCTGTCATGCCAGCGGGGCTTGTCGAGCTTGAACGGCACCCCGGCTGAATTCGGTACCGCCGGTTCAGCATTGGCGACGGCCGTGCTCAGCCCGACGGCCGTGAAACCCATTACCCCGACGAACGCCATACTGGCGCCGATATTCTTCATCTTCACAATCAAACCTCTGCAAAATCAGATATCCGACCCGACTCAACCTTAGCCGATCTACAGATCCCCGCATGCGCAACCCCGTGGGTCTACGCGTACCAAAACTTTCAGCAAAGAGCATCACGCGACCATGTCGAGTGCGCTGAACCCGGTTCTACTGCAGGATTTTTCGCTAACGTGGTTTGCGACCGGCGTAGCGGTCAACTCCTACTGCAAAGTTGCGAACAGTTCAGCCGTACAGCGATTCGAACGTGCGAATCGAGCGTTCGATGTCGCCCTTCACGGCCCGCACCGCCGCCATCCCGATAGGCCCGAACAGCGGTGCGCCGCCCAGTTCCATCTTCATCGTGAACGAACATCCCTGCTTCTTCGGCGCGACCGTCATCCTGAGTGCGTACTTTGTTCCGCCCACGCCGTCACCGGTGATGGCGATCAGCCGCGGCGGATCGAGTTCTTTGATGGTCCACTTGACGCGGTTGCGCATCCCCTTGGCGCCGGCCACGCCGACGATGGTCGTACCCACTTCGAGTTCGGACGGCAAATCGCTGCGCCAGCCCTCGTGCATCGACAGCCAGTCCCCCAGCGTGGACAGGTCGGATACGTGTTCCCACGCATCCTCGGGGCTCAACGACAGGTCACGGGACAGCTCGAGCTTGGCCACGCCACGATACTAAGCGCCAACCGTCGGAGCGAGTGACGGGATTCGAACCCGTGTAAACGGCTTTGCAGGCCGGTACCTAACCACTCAGCCACACCCGCGTTCCGATTGACGTTGCCACGGTGACGGCCATCAGCCCACGGTTGCAATCGCCATGATGCGAACCGACGGCGCGCCAACCGTGAGCGTGCGGGCCCCAGCGCTAACTTGTCGGCATGGACGTCTTGCTGGCCGCAGACCCGCCGTTCTTCGGCGGCCCCGGGCAGGGCACCCGCCAGATCGTCGAGTTGTTCGTCGCGTTCGGTCTCACGGCGCTGATCGGCCTCGAACGCGAGCTCCAGGGCAAGAGTGCCGGCGTGCGGACCCAGACAATTGTCGGCACGGCCGCGGCGCTGATCCTGCTGGTCAGCAAGTACGGCTTCCAGGACGTGCTGCAGGACGGGCTCGTCGTCGTCGACCCGTCCCGTGTCGCCGCCCAGATCGTCTCAGGCATCGGCTTTCTCGGCGCCGGCATCATCATCTTCCGGCGCGGTTCAGTACACGGCCTGACCACCGCGGCGGCGGTGTGGGAATCCGCAGCCATCGGTATGGCCGCCGGGTCAGGTCTGCTGCTGTTGGCGATCACTGTGACGGCGATGCACTTCCTCGTCGTCATCGGCTTCCTCCCACTCGCGCGCTGGCTCACCTCCCGGCTGAGCGGATCTGTCACCATGCACATCAGCTACAGCGAAGGCCGGGGCGTGATGACGCGCATTCTGCAAGCGTGCGAGCGGCGCCAGTGGCAACTCACCGACCTCGCGAATGACACTGCAGAACAGGCGACAGGCGCCGGACAGGCCGGTGTCTTGTTGACGCTCGGAGGCAGAGGCATTGTCAACGCACCCATGGTGTTGGCGGGAATCGACGGGGTCATCGGGATCCACCAGCTTGACGACGACCCCGACTAGACCGCGCAATAATGCGGTGTGACCATCGGATTGATCTGTGCCATCCCGCAGGAACTCGCCGCTCTGCAGCGTGACCTCGCGCAGACGCGCACCGAAGCGGCGGCGCATACGACCTTCGTCACCGGCGTCCTCGACGGCCACGACGTGGTGCTGGCCGGGTCCGGGATGGGCAAGGTCAACGCGGCGATCGTCACCACGCTGCTGGCGGATCGGTTCGGTTGCCGCACAATCGTTTTCTCGGGCGTCGCGGGTGGCCTGGACCCGGCGCTGTCGATCGGCGACGTCGTCGTGGCCGACATGATCGTTCAGCACGACGCCGGCGTCCTCGAGAACGGAATGGTCCGGACGTATCAGCCGGGGCACGCGCCGATCATCAATCCCACCGAGCGACTCGGCTATCCGGTCGATCCCGAACTGCTCGCCCGGGTCAAGGACCAGTTGGACGGCATGCCGGTTCCCGGCCAAATCGTCTACGGCACAGTCCTTACCGGCGATCAGTACCTGAACTGTGATTCCACCCGGGACCGGCTGCTGTCAGAGCTGAACGGCAAGGCGATCGAGATGGAGGGCGGCGCGGTCGCGCAGGTCTGCGAGGCATTCGAGCTGCCATGGCTGGTCATCCGCGCCCTGTCCGACCTCGCCGGCGGCAATGCCCTGTTCGACTTCACCGCCTTCGTCGAGCAGTCATCGGCGACGTCGGCCGCGATCCTGCGACGGCTGCTGCCGGTCCTATGACGTTGTCCGGCGACCGCTTCGCGTAGAGGCGACGACACCGACCAGGGCGAGCACCGCGAACGTGGCGAACATCCAGCGCGCCGCCGTCGCATCCCCGTGATCGGTCGCGTTGACCACGATGCCCGCCAGGCCGGCACCAAATGCTCCGAAGATCAGCTGCACAGTGTTGATCGCCGCCGCAGCACGGCCGCCTTCGCTCTCGTCGTCAACCGAGCCCATCGCCCACGCCGACAAGTGCGGCCACGCCATACCGACCCCCACGCCCGTCAGTGCCAGCGCGGCCACCCACACCGCGATCAGCCAGCCCGACGCGTCCTCGAACTGACTCACCGCAGCCAGCCCAAGTCCGGCGGCCATCACCAGAGGTGCGACTGCGACGATGCGCACGACGGTCTTTGTCCTCGACACCGATGCGCTCACGATCTCGCTGAACGTCCATCCGATCGCGAGTGCCACTCCGAGGAAGCCCGCCGCCACCGGCGCCAGATGCGCCAGCCGCTGACCGAAGAACGGTACGTACAGGTCGACCATCGTCGCGGCCATCAGCATGCCGAGGGTGAGATACATCCACTTGAGCGGGCCAGGCCGAAATGCCGTGGGCGGCAATACGGCCGCTGCCGCACGACGATCGACAACCAGGAAAACCGCTACCAGAACCGCGCCGAACGCGACCAGAGCGATGGTCCAGACCACATTCCTCGGGACACCGGCGACACTGATCGACAACGCCGCCGAACCGAGCAGCAGCAGCGACCACACCGGGATTCGGTCGCGCACCGGCGGTACACCGGGCCGTTCGGGCAGCGCAAACGGGACCAACACCGCGATCGCCGCGGCCAGTCCCACGAGCACCCCGAAAGCCCAACGCCACGAACCGTATTGCGCGAACAGACCGCCGGCCGCGGGACCGATCAGCGTGCCGACACCCCACATCGCCGATACGAGGGCCGAGGCCTTGGTCCACAGCGATTGCGGCAGCGTCGAATTGATCACCGCGTAGCCAAGCCCGGCAAGCAGCCCGCCTGCTGCGCCCTGAACCACGCGGCCGACCAGCAGCAGCTCCATCGTCGGCGCCAGCGCGCACGACAAGCTACCGACTCCGAACACTCCGAGACCCGACAGATACGCCCACCGGGGACCGACCCGCGCCAGCACAGCGCTCACCGTCGTCGCCGACACGACCGAGGCGACGAGGTACACCGTGGTGACCCAGACGTAGAGGCGCTGCCCGCCGATATCGGCGACCGTGCTCGGCAGCAGGCTGATCGTCAGGAACTCGTTGGTGGCGTAGAGCAAGACGCCACCGGCCAACACCGTCGAAGCCCCCAGATGTTTCGGGCCCAACAGATCACGCCAGCCGCCGGAGGCAGTCGTCGCAGTTACGGTCACGCCGCTCACGCTAAGAGCTCAACCGCGCTTGAGGTCAAGTTATTTCAAACCCGCGGCGTCCATGCCGCGCAATTCCTTCTTCAGATCGTGGATCTCGTCGCGGATCCGCGCAGCCAACTCGAACTGCAGATCGCGCGCCGCGGCCATCATCTGCTCGGTCAGATCCCGGATCAGATCGGCCAACTCGGCACGCGGCATGTTGGTGGTGTCACGGCCCTCGATGATCCCGGCGCTGACCGCGCGGCCCGGCTCGCCCTGTGCGCGACGGCCGCGTGACGCGTTGCGGCCCGAACCACCGATCTCGACGTCGTCGGCCTCGCGGTAGACCTGATCGAGGATGTCGGCGATCTTCTTACGCAACGGCTTTGGATCGATGCCGTGCTCTTCGTTGTAGGCGATCTGCTTGGCCCGGCGCCGATCCGTCTCGTCGATGGCTTCCTTCATCGAGTCGGTGATCTTGTCGGCGTACATGTGTACCTCGCCGGACACGTTGCGCGCCGCACGGCCGATGGTCTGGATCAGGCTTCGCGGTGACCGCAAGAATCCTTCCTTGTCGGCGTCGAGGATCGCGACCAACGACACCTCGGGGAGGTCGAGCCCCTCTCGCAGCAAGTTGATGCCCACGAGCACGTCGTAGTCGCCGAGTCGCAACTGCCGCAACAGCTCGACGCGGCGCAGCGTGTCCACCTCGGAGTGCAGGTAGCGCACCCGGATACCCATCTCGAGCAGATAGTCGGTCAGATCCTCGGCCATCTTCTTGGTCAGCGTGGTGACCAGCACGCGCTCGTCGCGTTCGGTGCGCTTGCGGATCTCGCCGATCAGATCGTCGATCTGGCCCTTCGTGGGCTTCACGATCACCTGCGGGTCGACAAGCCCTGTCGGCCGGATGACCTGCTCGACGAACTCGCCGGCGGACTGGCTCAGCTCGTAGGGACCGGGCGTGGCCGACAGATACACCGTCTGCCCGATCCGGTCGGCGAACTCCTCCCACGTCAACGGTCGGTTGTCGACGGCCGACGGCAGCCTGAATCCGAAGTCGACCAGGTTGCGCTTGCGGGACATGTCGCCTTCGTACATGCCACCGATCTGTGGGACGGTCACGTGTGACTCGTCGATGACCAGCAGGAAGTCTTCGGGGAAGTAGTCGAGCAGTGTCGCCGGCGCCGAACCCGCCGGCCGGGCGTCGATATGGCGTGAGTAGTTCTCGATACCCGAGCAGAACCCGACCTGGCGCATCATCTCGACGTCGTAGTTGGTGCGCATTCGCAGCCGCTGCGCCTCGAGCAGCTTGCCCTGACCTTCCAGTTCGGCCAGCCGCTCCTCGAGCTCCTGCTCGATGGTCGAGATGGCATGCGCCATCCGCTCCGGTCCCGCGACGTAGTGGGTGGCTGGGAAGATCCGCAACGAGTCGACCTTTCGGACCACGTCACCGGTCAGCGGGTGCAGGTAATACAGCTCCTCGACCTCGTCGCCGAAGAACTCGATGCGCACCGCCAATTCTTCATACGACGGAATGATCTCGACGGTGTCGCCTCTGACGCGGAACGAGCCGCGGGTGAACGACATGTCATTGCGGGTGTACTGCACGTCGACCAGCAGCCGCAGCAGCGCGTCACGCGGAACTTCTTGCCCGACCTGCAGTTCCACCGACCGGTCCAGGTAGGACTGCGGCGTACCGAGACCGTAGATGCACGACACCGAGGCGACCACGACGACGTCACGGCGGGAGAGCAGGCTCGACGTCGCCGAGTGCCGCAGCCGCTCCACGTCGTCGTTGATCGAGCTGTCCTTCTCGATGTAGGTGTCGGTCTGCGCGATGTACGCCTCGGGCTGGTAGTAGTCGTAGTACGAGACGAAGTATTCGACAGCGTTGTGCGGCAACATCTCCCGCAGCTCGTTCGCAAGCTGGGCAGCCAGCGTCTTGTTGGGTGCCATCACCAGGGTCGGCCGCTGCAAACGCTCGATGAGCCAGGCCGTCGTCGCGGACTTGCCGGTGCCGGTGGCTCCGAGCAGCACGATGTCGCGCTCCCCTGCCTGGACCCGCCGCTCGAGCTCGTCGATTGCGGCGGGCTGATCCCCGGCGGGGTCGTACTCACTGACGACGTCGAACCGACCACCAGCGCGCACAACGGCGTCGACAGGACGGTACTCCGAGTGCGCCAGCACGGGATGTTCGGTCGCGAAAGCCATATTCACCAGGGTAGAACCCGCCACCGACATCTGTAATTCCCGGGATACTCGGCACATTGTGCCGGGCCTTCTTCGACGACCGGATCTACCGATGGTTGGTCCCGGACGGTGAACAGCGGCGTCGCGGATTGTCCGGCGACATACGCCATGTGGAGAACACCGAGCGGCTAGTCAGCAGCCGCCGCACGACTATTCTCAGATCATCCATCCTCCCAAGCACGAGACTTTCGACCTGCAGGCTCGCACCAATACCGATCCGAAGGGCATTGTGCGCGCCGTCGACGTCTACTCCGTCGAGCCGTGGGGGCTGTACATGGCCCGCCCCGCTCCCGGCCGCGCACAGTTCCACTACCTCGAATCGTGGTTGCTTCCTGAGCTGGGGTTGCGTACCACCATCTTCCACTTCAACCCCGGCTACGAGCGCGACCAGGACTATTACCTCGATATCGGACGATTCACGCCGGGCGAGGCAGTGTGGCAGACCGAGGATCATTACCTCGATCTGGTGGTGCGCACCGGCATCGGGGTGGAGCTAGCGGACGTCGACGAGTTGCTCACCGCGGTCAGGCACCGCCTGCTGTCGCCGGAAGCGGCTGAACGCGCAGTTCAGACGGCAGTTTCGACAATGGATGGGCTGTCCAGAAACGATTACGACCTCGACCGTTGGCTTCTCGGCCACAATATTGTCCTGACCTGGCGCGATCCGACGTAACACCTGGTCGATCTTGATCGATTTCTGTTGTGATGACCACAACAGCGCAGGTCAACGACGCGGCTGCCACGCGGGCCGAGCCGGTAAGGTCGGCTGTCATGAGTTCCACCAAGCGCCGATGGCAGGCAGTCGCCGTTGTCGCCGTCATCGGTACCGGCGTGCTGTGGTCTCCGGCGGCTGCGCTCGCCCAACCCGGCACCGAACCTGCTGAGCCGCAGCCGGCGCCCGCCGCCGTCCCCGAGGTGCTCCACAACGTCATCTATCGGGCGCGAGCCGACGGAACGTCCCGTGACGCGGTGGTCGCGTACAAGCAGGACGATGCGAACGTCAACAGCGCTACGCCGACGATGCTGCCCGGCCAGACCTTCGAGGTGAACACGGTCCTCGACGATCCCAAGAAGGCCGGCATGACGCTGTCCATCGGATGGCCGTACGGATCCAACCTGCACTGCGAGATCCTGGTCGACGACCAGATCGTCGCGCAGGCCGACCAGTTCATCGCACCGAGGTTCTTCCGCGTCAAGGACGATCCGCTGTATGGAACGCTGCAATGCGGTGCCCCGCTGGACATCCCGGTCGCCGGTATCCCGAACGTGGACGCCGGCCCCGAGGATCCGAACGCCGTACCGCCTGATCCGAACGCGGCACCACCCGCCGCGCCGCCTCCGGCCTGATCGCTACGGACGCCAGTCCGTCGTGTCCGCCCACTCCCAGGCCCGCCGGTAGGCGTCGAGAAACCACGGCTCCTTCGCATCGGCGTATGCGCCGGTATCGGCGTGCGCCGTTGCCGCCACCTTGCGCTTGAGTGCGACGTAGTCGGCCTGCACGGACGGGTTCTTTCCCAACCAGTCCACGAACAGCAGGGCAAACTGTTGACCCGGCCAACCGTCGACCCTGATGTGGACATTCGTCGGCCTGCCCGGATCCGCTGAGCAGTGAAGTCGCTTGTGCCACAACGCTTCATCGTTGGTGTGATCGAACTCCGCGACGGTGCTGCGCGCGTCGGGCTTGCCGACGTCGGCCGTGACCGGCCTACGTACGTAGCCCGTCGTCGTCAACGCGTCGGCCAGTTCATCGGCCACCTCGAGCGAGGCGACGGTCACCTGCATGTCGATCACATCCTTGGCGTCCACCCCGGCAACGGCCGTCGACCCGATGTGGTCGATGCGCACCGCGCGGTGGCCGCATGCGGTGTTGAGCCGAGCCGCGATACGACGTCCCTGATCGGACCACGACGGATCGCTGGGCACCAGAACGGGTTTCGAGCGGGCCGGTTGGCCGTGGTCCAGGTTGTGCGCGAACGGCAGGATCCGCTCATGCCACAGCGCCCGCGCCTGCTCCACCAACTCCCCTGCGCTGCCTGAATTGTCGAGCCACACATCGGCCACGGCGCGCCGCTGTTCCTCGGTGGCCTGCGCTGCGATACGGGCGCGGGCGTCCTCCTCGGAGAAGCCGCGGTACTCGATCAACCGCTTCACACGGAGATCCTCGTCGGCGTGCACGATCACCACCAACGGAAACATCGGGGCCATCCCGGACTCCACAAGCAGCGGAATGTCCTCGACGATCACGGCATCCTCCGCTGCTGCGGCGATCAACTCCGAACGACGGTGCGCCACCAGCGGGTGCACGATCCCGTTCAGCGTCTTGCGCTTCTCGTCGTCGCTGAAGGCGATCGAGGCCAGCGCGGGCCGGTTCAACGAGCCGTCGTCTTGCAAAATGCCCTTGCCGAAGGCATCGACGAGTTTGCCCAGCCCCTCGGTCCCCGGTTCCACCACCTCGCGGGCGATCACGTCGCCGTCGACGACGATCCCTCCGAGCTCACTGAACGTCGACGACACCGTCGACTTTCCGGCGCCGATACCGCCGGACAGGCCTATGCGCAGCACGGCACCAGTCTGTCAGGCCCTCATCCCTCGACGCCGGTGAGCTCGATAGTGGACTGGTCCAGAGTCTTCTCGGCCACGACCGAACCGACGGGAGCGCCGTCCCCGAGGTTCACGGCGAGCAAGCGGCGAGCGTTCGGATCGCTGATGTAGGCGGTGCCCTCCTGCACGTGCAGATTCGGCATCGGCGACTGCCACTCGTCGGGTTCGGTCCATGCGTCGATCACCTTGAAGTGGCCGACGCGCTCGGCGGTGACCGGATCGAACACATGCAGTGCGCCGTCGGTGCCGAGAATCACGGCTTCGCCGGCGGGCCCTCGCTCCAACGAGCGGAAGCTGTAGCTCGCGCCCATCGGCACGATCCGGATGGTACCCGTCCTCGTGTCGGTCAGCGAGAACTGTTGTGGTCGTTCGAGTTCCGCCTCTGGATCAGTCTTGTAGTCGCCGAGCACGATGTGCGAGGCTTCGCTCCCGGACTGATTGCCGATCCGGCCGTAGGGGTCGGGGCTGTCGACCTTGCGAATCTCGCTGCCCCGCACCATGACGATGCCGTCCTCACATCCGAAGGTCAGCACACCGTCCGCCGCCGCGGCCTCACCGTGCAGCCCGGGACACTCGTTGTTGCTCACGGTCGGCTGTCCGGCCGAGTCGAGAATCTCGATGCCGGAACGTGTTTCCTCATCGCCGACGCTGACGACGATGCTGCGATCGGCCCGCGCGACCGCAACGCCGTGGTGGGGCGGCCGCGTAGCCGCATGCCACACGTCGTCCTCCCCGACCAGTAAATCGTTGGGATCAACCACATCAACGGCGCCCGTGCCGTCGCTGAAGAGGGTGAGTCGATCGTCATGGGCCACGACGTGGCCGGGTTCCGCGCCGCCGAACCGGATGTCGGTCAATTCAGGAGCGGCAGTGTAGTAGTGATGGTGATCGCCGTGCCCGTCGGACCAGGTGCCCATGTCCAACACCGCGAAGCCGTCGGACTGCGATACGAGGACGTGGCGGCCGTTGGCGGCCGAGTTCAGCCGCACGAACCCCTCGACGGGAATGTCGGCGACCCGGTCGAGCGTCTCGGCATCAACGACCAGCACGCCGCCGTCGTAGCTCAGCGCCAGTCGCGGGGTGGCCGAGGACTGTTCGGTGGGCGCCGCCGTCGTCGGCGCGGGCGTGGTCGAAGATTCGGCCTCGGTTTCGGTGGGCGTGCCGCAGCCCGCTGCGAGGATCGTCAGGGACAGGATCGCCAATGCTCGCGTCGTCGTCATACCGACGATCCAACGCGTTAATGAAAATGATTGTCAAAAAGCAATATGTGCATCTTATGCAGGCAAAAAGAAACGCCCCAACCCTTGCGAGTCGGGGCGCTCCTTTGAGCTGAACCGTTAGGCGTTGCCTGCGAGCTTCTCGCGCAGAGCCGCCAACTGGGCATCGCTGGCGAGCGAACCGCCGGCGGCGGGCTCGCCCGAACTCGACGATCCGTTGGACGACCGCGGAGCCTCCGCGGCAGCTGCTGCCTCGGCCGCGGCGAATTTCTCCATCTGCGCGGTGTGCATCTTGTGGCGACGCTCCGCCTCGGCGTAGCGCGACTCCCACTCCTCACGCTGCTTCTCGAAACCCTCGAGCCATTCGTTGGTCTCGGAGTCGAAGCCCTCGGGGAAGATGTAGTTGCCCGCCTCGTCGTAGCTGTCGGCCATGCCGTACTTCGACGGGTCGAACTCCTCGGTGTAGTCCTCGTTGGCCTGCTTGAGGCTCAGCGAGATGCGGCGACGCTCCAGGTCGATGTCGATGACCTTGACCATCGCGTCGTCGCCGACCTGAACCACCTGGTCCGGGACCTCGACGTGACGCTCGGACAGCTCCGAGATGTGCACCAGACCCTCGATGCCCTCCTCGACGCGGACGAACGCACCGAACGGCACCAGCTTGGTGACCTTGCCCGGAACGATCTGACCGATCGCATGCGTGCGGGCGAAGTGACGCCACGGATCTTCCTGCGTCGCCTTGAGCGACAGCGAAACCCGCTCGCGATCCATGTCGACGTCGAGCACCTCGACGGTGACCTCGTCGCCCACCTGGACGACCTCGGACGGATGGTCGATGTGCTTCCAGGACAGCTCGGAAACGTGCACCAGGCCGTCGACACCGCCGAGATCGACGAACGCGCCGAAGTTGACGATCGACGAGACGACACCCTTGCGGATGGCGCCCTTCTGCAGCTGGTTGAGGAACTCGCTGCGCACCTCGGACTGCGTCTGCTCCAGCCAGGCGCGGCGGCTCAGC
This sequence comes from Mycobacterium sp. NPDC051804, assembly GCF_044452905.1. Lineage (NCBI taxonomy): Bacteria > Bacillati > Actinomycetota > Actinomycetes > Mycobacteriales > Mycobacteriaceae > Mycobacterium > Mycobacterium sp. NPDC051804. The sequence continues at coordinate 77,361 of NZ_JBITCD010000008.1, forward strand.
ACCACGTTGTTGCGGTTCTTGTCGAGCTCGATGATCTTGGCCTCGATCTCCTTGCCGATATACGGCTGCAGATCGCGGACACGACGCATCTCGACAAGCGACGCGGGCAGGAAGCCGCGCAGGCCGATGTCGAGGATCAGGCCGCCCTTGACGACCTCGATGACGGTGCCCTTGACGGCCTCGTCCTTCTCCTTGAGCTCTTCGATGGTGCCCCAGGCCCGCTCGTACTGAGCGCGCTTCTTGGACAGGATCAGGCGGCCTTCCTTGTCCTCCTTGGTGAGGACCAGGGCTTCGACCTCATCGCCGACGGAGACGACCTCGTTGGGGTCGACGTCGTGCTTGATGGAGAGCTCACGGGAAGGAATGACGCCTTCGGTCTTGTAACCGATGTCGAGCAGGACTTCGTCACGGTCAACCTTGACGATGGTCCCCTCGACGATGTCGCCATCGTTGAAGTATTTGATGGTTTTGTCGATGGCGGCAAGAAAGTCCTCGGCCGAGCCGATGTCGTTGACGGCTACTTGCGGCGAGGTGACGGAGGGACTTGGCATGTGGTGGGTTGCTCCGGACAGGTTTGGTCGTAGGGACAGTGATTGTTATTGGGTGTTCCCGGCGTGGACGGGCAGTAAGCCCACGAAAAACCACAAACAGGTACCCGTAGAGGTTACTCGACTGGGTACATGCTGGACAAACCCGGTCCAGGAAGCCCTCGCGCGGCCCCATCCTTGATTACCCTGCCTACGTGGCATACGCCGGTCCTCCGCAGCAGCCCTGGTCGATTCGACCACCCTTCGAGCGCAAGATTCGACAAGTCGGAGCACCGCTGGGCGTGCTAATCCTGCTCGGCATCCTCGCGGGGCTGATCGTCATCGGGCTGACCGCCCTGAATCCGGTGGGGGCATCGGTCGGATTCGTGCTGTCCGGGGTGGCGATCGGCGTCGTCGTCTTCGCCTACATCTGGCTTGACCGGTGGGAACCGGAACCGCCCCGCCTGCTGATTTTCGCGTTTCTCTGGGGAGCGTCGGTCGCCGTGATCCTGTCGGTGATCATCGGCCTCTTCCTGGACGCGCTGATCCAACAGCCCGGGTCGGAGGACAACGCGTGGGTGTCGATCGCGATCGGCGCGCCCGTCATCGAAGAGGCCGCCAAGGGCGCTTTTCTGCTGCTCATGATGACTGGCCGGCGACGCAACGAGCTCAATTCCCTGACCGACTGCCTGGTGTACGCGGGCTTCGTCGGCGCCGGTTTCGCCTGGCTGGAGGACATCCTCTACATCGCAGGCGGCGAGACACTGGGCGACTCCCTGCTGACAGCGGGCGTCCGGCTGATCATGGGCCCGTTCGCGCACTCGCTGTTCACCACCATGTTCGCGATCGGCGTCTGGTTCGCCCTGCAGAACCGCAATCCGGTCGCAAAGTTCTTCTTCATCCTGCTCGGGTACGCCGGGGCGGTCATCATGCACGGTCTGTGGAACGGCTCGTCGGTGATCGGGCCCGAGACCTACCTGGCGGTCTACGTCTTCTGGATGGTGCCGGTCTTCGTATTCGCGATCGCGCTTGGGGTACGCAGCCGCAAGAAAGAGCAGCGAATCGTCGCCGAGAAACTCCCCGGCATGGTGGCCGCCCAACTCGTCACGCCCAGTGAGGCGACGTGGCTGAACTCGATCAAGAATCGCAAGCTGGCGATCGCGCACGCGAGTCGAACCGGCGGTAAACCGGCAGGCAAAGCGGTCAAGGCGTTCGCCGCCCAGGTCGTGGAACTGGCCTTCGTGCGCGACCGCATCGACCGCGGTTTCGGCGACGAGCGCATCTACGCGATGCAGACCGAAGAGGCGCACCGGGTCCACGCCGCGCGCCTGGAAACGCCCGCGCTGGCCGGACTTGTAGGGTTCAACGCTCCGCCGGTGAGGTAAACCGTTTGCCGCGTTGCTTGCAGGCCGGGCTTTTTCGACTCCAGGCGGCTACGCAATGTCAGCCTGACGGCGCCGGCATGGATATATATGCACGAACCGGCTGTCAGGGTGACATTGCGATCGGCCCGCGACGGCGCTGTTCCTGCACCGCTCGATCCGCTCTTTCGCGCTAGTGCGCTGCGGCGTCCCAGCTTCGGCCGTAGCCGACGGAGACCTCCAGCGGGACGTCGAGCGGATAGGCGTTGCCCATCTGCTCGCGGACCAGCTTCTCGACCACGTCGCGCTCACCATCGGCGATCTCGAACAGCAGCTCATCGTGCACCTGTAGCAACATCCGCGACTTCAGCTTCGCGTCCTTGAGCGCGTCGTCGACGTGGATCATCGCGACCTTGATGATGTCGGCCGCGCTGCCCTGGATCGGTGCGTTGAGCGCGGCGCGCTCGGCTGCCTCACGCACGTTTCGGTTGCTGCTGTCCAGCTCCGGCAGGTAGCGGCGCCTACCGAACACCGTCGACGTGTAGCCGTCCTTGCGCGCCTGGTCGACGACGTCGCGCAGGTAGTCGCGGATGCCGCCGAACCGGTCGAAGTACTGCTCCATCTGTTCTTTGGCTTCTTCGGTGCTGATCTTCAGCTGGGCGGCCAGACCGTAGGCGCTCAGCCCGTAGGCCAGGCCGTACGACATCGCCTTCACCCGGCGCCGCAACTCCGCGGTGACCTCGTCGATCGGCACGCCGAACGCACGCGACGCCACGAACGAGTGCAGGTCCTCGCCGGTGTTGAACGCCTCGATGAGGCCTTCGTCCTTGGAGAGGTGCGCCATGATCCGCATTTCGATCTGGCTGTAGTCAGCCGTCATCAGCTCGGCGTAACCCTTGCCGACGACGAATGCGTCGCGGATCCGCCGGCCCGCTTCGGTGCGGATGGGGATGTTCTGCAGGTTCGGCTCGGTCGACGACAGGCGGCCCGTCGCGGCGATGGTCTGATTGAACGTTGTATGGATGCGGCCGTCCGATGCCACCGCGTTGAGCAGCCCGTCGACGGTGACCTTGAGCCGCGTCGCATCGCGGTGGGTAAGCAGGTGCTGCAGGAACGGATGCCCGGTCTTGTCGAAGAGACCCTGCAGCGCGTCCGCGTCGGTGGTGTAGCCGGTCTTGGTGCGCTTGGTCTTCGGCATCTCCAACTCGTCGAACAGCACGACCTGCAGCTGTTTCGGTGAGCCGAGGTTGATCTGCTTGCCGATGACCCCGTAGGCCGCCTCCGCGGCGTCGCGGATCTGGTCGGCGAACTCGCTCTGCAGTTCGGAGAGCTGCTTCAGGTCGACGGCGATACCCGCCGACTCCATCTCGGCGAGCGCCCGCTGCACCGGCAGCTCCATGTTGCCCAGTAGCGACGACGAGTCGATCCGCGCCAGCTCTTCATCCAGTGCGTCGGCGAGGTCCATCACGGCACTCGCGCGGAGGATCACCGTCTGCACGGCCTGCTCGTCGACGCCATCGCTGTCGTCTAGCAGCGAAAGCTGTTGCTGCTCAGGGGTATCCGCGCGGAGTTCGCGTTTCAGATACCGCAGCGAAAGATCGTCGAGCGCGAAACTCCGCTGACCCGGCCGCACCAGGTACGCGGCCAGTGCGGTGTCGGAGGTGACCCCGGCCAGCTTCCAGCCGCGACCTTCGAGGTCGTGCATCGCCAGCTTGGCCTCATGCAGCGCCTTCGGCTGGCTCGGATCGGCCAGCCACGACGCGAGCGCCGCCTCGTCGTCGGCCTGCAGGGTCGCGGTGTCGAGATAGCGGCCGTCACCGTCGGACGCGACGATCGCCAGCGCGGTCGCGTCGGCGTCGAACGCCAAATGGGTACCGACGACGGCCATCCCAAATCGCTTGCCGGATCCGTGTTCGGCCAGCCAGCCCGTCAGCTCGCCGGCTTCGAGCGCGCCGCCGCGCACGTCGAAGCCTTGGTCGACCTCGGGGTCCGCGGAGGCCAGCGTGTCGAACAGCCGGTCGCGTAAGACCCGGAATTCGAGATCGTCGAACAGCCGGTGGATGTGGTCGCGATCCCACGGCTGCATCCGCAGCGTGTCGGGCGTCTGGGCCAGCGGCACGTCCTTGACCAGCTCGGTCAGCTCACGGTTGAGGACCACACCCGACAGGTGCGCCCGCAGCGCGTCACCGACCTTGCCCTTGACGGTGTCCACCTGGTCGACCAGCGTCTGCAGCGACCCGTATTCGGCGATCCATTTGGTGGCCGTCTTCTCCCCCACACCCGGGATGCCGGGCAGGTTGTCGCTCGGGTCGCCGCGCAGTGCCGCGAAGTCCGGGTACTGCTGCGGGGTGAGCCCGTACTTCTCCAGCACGGCCTCCGGGGTGAACCGGGTCAGCTCGCTGACCCCCTTGCGCGGATACAGCACGGTGACGTCGTCACTGACAAGCTGCAGCGCATCCCGGTCACCGGTCACCACCAGAACCCGGTGACCCTCGTCCTCGGCCTGCGTCGCAAGCGTCGCGATGATGTCGTCGGCCTCGAACCCGGCCTCCGCCAGCACCGTGATGCCGAGCGCGCCCAGGACCTCTTTGGTGATGTCGATCTGGCCGCGGAACTCGTCGGGCGTCGACGATCGCCCCTCCTTGTACTCCGGGTATTTCTCCTTGCGGAACGTCTGTCGGGATACGTCGAACGCTGCCGCGATGTGCGTGGGCTGCTCGTCGCGCAGCAGGTTGATCAGCATCGCGGTGAAGCCGTAGACCGCATTGGTGGTCAGACCACCCTGGGTCTTGAAGTTCTCGGCGGGCAGCGCGTAGAACGCCCGGAACGCCAACGAATTGCCGTCCAGCAGCATCAATGTCGGCTTTTCGGTTGCCTTCTCAGTCGTTGCGCTCGCGGTCACGGCCCTACTCTATGCACCGCCGCCGACACGCTGTAGCCGCCGACGCGCTAAATCTGTCGAGCCCCCGGTGCCCCAGGTCCGGGCGTCGAACCGGGCGGCGGTGGCCCCAGCTGTCCGGTCCGGATCCAATCGATCGCCATGTCCGTCGGATTTTGCGGGTCGACGAACACCGCGAGCGTCATCTCCGGTTGAACCCGTGCGATGTGCATCTGGGCGACGACCTCATCGAAGACAGCGCCGTAGGGCGGAGTGCGGTCCTCGCGCTGCACTTGCACCTGAATCCGCAGGACCGGCGACATGTTCATATAGGACCCGACCTGCCAGACGCCTTCGACGGTGACGGTGGCGGGGACGCCGCCGCCGTTCGTCAGCTGCGAATGGCGCAGCATCTTCACGCCGATCTCACTGGCATCGGCGGCCTCATGACTGCGGTTCGGGATGTCCCCGATCTGGCCGAAGAACGACGACGGGCGGCCCTGCGACGCCAGGTACTGCTTGTTGGCGCCGTACATTCGGGCCCAGTCCTTGAACGGGTTTGGCATACAGACCAACCTCGATCAGTAGCCGAGGAACTTGCGAAACTGCTGACCGACGGCCATCGACTGGCCCATCCGCTGCACCCAGCCGTCGAGCGCGGCCTTCGTGTCCGCCGGATCCCAGCCGCGCTCCTGCGACAGGGTGATCATTCCGGCCTCGTCGTTGATGCCGCGGGCCTGGGCGTCACGGGCCAGCTCGGCGTAGTCCTGCAGCGAGATGCCGTTGATGGGCTGCCAGATCGGATCGTCGGTCGACACCGAGCGGGTCGACGGGCCGCCGAGTATGGCGGGGTCGATCAGTCCAGCGCCTTTGACGTGGACCTGTCCGTCGTTCTGCGGCGGTGCGAATGCCTGACTTGCCTGCTGTGCGGCCTGCTTTGCCTTGTCGAAGAATCCCATTGATGGCCTCCAATTTCGTGGGCTCCGCCTCATTGGCAGCGCCGATGCATTCAGTACAGACCGTGGCCGCGGCTACCGATCCCAAGTAGCGATCCGCCGCAGACAAGGCCGACCAAACTGGAACACGTTTCAGTTCCGCGGCCGGTTTCGTTAGGCTGACCGCGTGTCAGCATCTACTCAGCCCGCGGTCGACGGGTGGTTCGCCACCGACGAATCAGGCGGCGCCTATTTGATCGGCAGCAAGTGCCACCTGTGCGGGACGTTCGTGTTCCCCCCACGTGCCAACAACTGCCCCAATCCCGCCTGTGAAGGCGACGAGTTGGCTCAGGTACCGCTGTCCCGTCGCGGAACACTGTGGAGCTACACCGAAAATCGTTACGCCCCACCGCCCCCGTATCCGTCACCGGATCCGTTCGAGCCGTTCGCCGTGGCCGCCGTTCAGTTGGCCGACGAGGGCCTGATCGTGCTGGGCAAGGTCGTGGAGGGCACCCTGGCGGCCGATCTGAAGGTCGGCATCGAGATGGAACTGACCACCATGCCGCTGTTCGTCGACGACGACGGCATCGAACGCGTCGTGCACGCCTGGAGGATCGCGTCATGAGTCCGGATCCGGTGTACATCCTGGGTGCGGGAATGCACCCGTGGGGTAAGTGGGGTCGCGATTTCACCGAGTACGGCGTCGTCGCCGCCCGCGCCGCACTCGCAGAAGCGGGCCTGGACTGGCGCCAGATTCAGCTCGTCGCGGGTGCCGATACCATCCGCAACGGCTATCCGGGATTCGTCGCGGGCGCGACGTTCGCGCAGAAGCTGGGATGGAACGGCGTTCCCGTCACCTCGAGCTACGCGGCATGTGCGAGCGGTTCGCAAGCGCTGCAGAGCGCGCGCGCCCAGATCCTCGCCGGGTTCTGTGACGTCGCATTGGTGATCGGCGCGGACACCACACCCAAGGGCTTCTTCGCCCCGGTCGGCGGCGAACGCAAGAACGATCCCGACTGGCAGCGCTTCCATTTGATCGGCGCTACGAACACGGTGTATTTCGCGCTGCTGGCGCGGCGGCGTATGGACCTCTACGGCGCGACGCTCGAGGATTTCGCCCAGGTGAAGGTCAAGAACGCCAAGCACGGACTGGACAATCCGAACGCGCGCTACCGCAAGGAGAGCTCGGTCGACGACGTGCTGGCCAGCCCGGTTGTCTCGGATCCGCTTCGGCTGCTTGACATCTGCGCGACGTCCGACGGCGCGGCCGCGCTGATCGTGGCCAGCAAATCGTTCGCCGAGAAGCATCTCGGGTCGCTCGAGGGTGTGCCCTCGGTGCGCGCAGTAAGCCTTCAGACCCCGCAGTATCCGCAGCATCTGCCCGAATTGCCGGACATCGCCACGGATTCCACCGCGGCGGTGCCCGCGCCCGATCGCGTGTTCAAGGATCAGATCCTCGACGCGGCCTACGCCGAAGCCGGCATCGGACCTGAGGACCTCAGCCTCGCAGAGGTTTACGACCTGTCGACCGCGCTGGAGTTGGACTGGTACGAGCACCTCGGACTGTGCCCCAAGGGTGAGGCGGAGAAGTTGCTGCGCAGCGGTGCAACGACGATCGGCGGCAAGATCCCCGTCAACGCGTCCGGCGGCCTTGCCTGCTTCGGTGAGGCCATCCCGGCCCAGGCGATCGCGCAGGTCTGCGAGCTCACCTGGCAGCTCAAGGGTCAAGCCACCGGCCGTCAGGTCGAGGGTGCCAAGGTCGGCGTCACCGCGAACCAGGGATTGTTCGGACACGGCTCCTCGGTGGTCGTCGCGCGCTAGCGTCCGTGTCTCGTTCGCGCGAGCGTGCGTGTCTGAGGCCCACACGCCGTCCCTTAGCCGAAGTTCGCGCACGCTCGGACGTCGACGGACGAGTGGCGAGGGTTACCCTGCGAATATGCCGGAAGACTGGGCACCCGACGCCTGCACGCTGCCAACGCCGGAGCGTCCTCTGCGAGTCGCGGAATTCGATGACTTGTTTACCTGGGTCACGCGATCCGAGCGAGTGAGCGGTCTTCGGTTGGATCTGACGATTCCGTCGAGCGTCGAGTCAGCCGCGCGCGATCTGGCCCGTCGCGAGTCCGAGTGCTGCTCGTTCTTCACCTTCGATTTCGAAGCAACTGGCGACGACGTGGTGATGCACATTGGTGTGCCGTCGAGCCAGATGGAGGTTCTCGACGCCATCGAGCGTGCGATAAGTCAGTAATCAACGCGGCGTGTCGGCCGCAGACACGCACGCTCGCGGCGCTGGACCTCAGGCGACGCCGAGATAGGCGGCACGAATACTGTCGTCCGCCAACAGTTCCCGCGCATCACCGGTGCGGGTGACTTCGCCGGTCTCCAGAATGTAGGCGCGGTCGGACCGGCTCAGCGCCTGCTGCGCATTCTGTTCCACCAGAAGGACCGTGGTGCCCCCGGAGTTGATCTCGGCGATGATCTTGAAGATCTGCGATATCACCATCGGCGCCAAGCCCATCGACGGCTCGTCGAGCAGCAGGACCTTCGGTCGCGCCATCAGCGCCCGACCGATCGCCAGCATCTGCTGCTCACCTCCGGACAACGTCCCGCCGACCTGACTGCGGCGTTCCGCCAGCCGGGGGAACGTCTCCAGAATCCAGTCGAGTCGCTCCCGGTGTTCGGCCTTGGAAGCAAACTTCCTTCCATAGCAACCCATTTCAAGGTTCTCAACGACCGTCATACCTGGGAAAACACCGCGACCCTCCGGGGCCTGCACCAAGCCTTTGATGGCCCGCTGGTGCGCCTTGACCCTGGAGATGTCCTGTCCGTCGAACCACACCGAACCCGACGTCAGCGGCAGCAGGCCCGAGATGGCCCGCATCGTCGTCGTCTTGCCCGCGCCGTTGGAGCCGAGCAGTGTCACCAGCTCGCCCTCGCGCACCTGCAACGAGATGCCGTGCAGCGCACGGATCCGCCCGTACTGCACGACGAGGTCGCGCACCTCGAGCAGCACCGGCCGTTCGTCATTCGCTGTCGTCATCGGGAACTCCCAAATACGCCGCAATGACCTTGGGGTCCTCGCGGATCTCGGCGGGCAGACCGTCGGCGATCTTGCGCCCGAACTCCAGCACGACGATCCGGTCGGTCACCCCCATGACCAGCCGCATGTCGTGCTCGATCAGCAGCACCGTGTAGCCGTCGTCACGGATCTTCTGGATCAACTCGATCAGCGCAGCCTTCTCGCGGGGGTTGAAGCCAGCGGCGGGCTCGTCGAGGCAGAGCAGCTTCGGCTCGGTGGCCAGCGCTCGCGCGATCTCCAGCCGCCGCTGATCACCGTAGGGCAGGTTCTTGGCCTTCTCCTCGCCGCGATGGGCGATACCCACGAAATGCAGCAGGGCCGCCGAACGTTCGATCGCCGAGCGCTCCTCACGTCGATGGCGCGGCGTGCGCACCAGCGCGCCCGGCACCGAGGTGAAGTGCCGTGCGTCCGTGCCGACCATGACGTTCTCCAGCGCGGTCATCTCGCCCCACAACCGGATGTTCTGGAACGTGCGCGCGATCCCGCGGCGGGTGATCTGGTGGCGCTTGATGCGGCCCAATGGAGCACCATCGAACGTGACCGTGCCGGAGGTCGGCCGGTACACCCCGGTGATGGCGTTGAAGCAGGTGGTCTTGCCCGCGCCGTTCGGGCCGATCATGCCGAGGATCTCGCCGCGACGGATGTCGAACGTCACCGAATCGAGCGCGGTGAGGCCGCCGAATTTGACCGTCAAATCCTTTGTCTGCAGGAGTGTTTCGCCCTCGGCCGCCTCGATCTCGCGGTGGACCCCTGCCAGCTCCTCGATGCTCACTTCGCCGACTCCTTCTCCGGCGACCGCAGGAACTCGCGTGCGGCTTTGCCGTACGCGAGCAGCTGCTGACGGGCCGGGAACAAGCCCTGGGGCCGGAAGATCATCAGCGCCACGAGTGCCATCCCGAAGAACAGGTATTTCAGGTCACCGAGGTTGATCCCGAGCAATTCAACGCCGAGAAGACGGTTCGGCAGGTAGACGATGATGAACGCGCCGAACACCACGCCTAGTTTGTTGCCCTGCCCGCCGAGCACCACCGCGCACAGGAACAGCATCGAGTTGATGATGTTGAACGTCGGCGGCGCGACGAACTGCACTTGGCCGGCATACAGCGCACCGGACAACCCGCCGATCGCGGCGCCGATCACGAACGCCCATAGTTTGAACTTGAATGTGTTGACACCCATCACTTCCGCGGCGTCCTCGTCCTCACGGATGGCCACCCATGCGCGCCCGACCCGGCTGCGCTCCAAGTTGCCGACCAACAGCAGGATGATGACGATCATCACGATGCCCAGCCAGAACCACCACGTGCCGTAGTTGGCGTCGCCCATCGAGTTCCCGCTGGAGAACACCCCATCGGGCAATCGTTCGGTCTGCCCCACGCGCGGATAGGCCACCTCGTTGAGGCCGCGGGGGCCGTTGGTGATGTCGGCGAGGTTGTCGGCCAGCAGCCGGATGATCTCGCCGAACCCGAGCGTGACGATGGCCAGATAGTCGCCACGGAGCCGCAGCGTTGGCGTGCCGAGGATCAGGCCGCTCAGCGCCGTGATGGCCATCGCCAACGGGACACACGCCAGCCATGCCCAGGCCTCGTCGAACCATCCCGTCGGACCGAGCCTGTTCCACGGGCTGTTCGGGCTGGTGAGCAGGGCGACGGTGTAGGCGCCGACGGCGTAGAACCCGACATATCCGAGGTCCAGCAGACCGGTCTGGCCGACCACGACGTTCAGGCCGATGGCGATGATCGCGACCATCGCGAACTGCGCCATCGTGCCGCCGAAACTGATGTTGGGCGTGTTCAGGAACGGCGGCGGGAACAACGGCAGCAGGGCCAACAGCCCAAACCCGATGACACCGAATCCCCACTTCTGCACGCGGGACAGCCGATCCCACCACTGACGAAGACCGTCGCCCGGCGCCATCAGCTTGTCGGACAGACTCATCCGCTTCTCGCTGGCGCTCATGCTCTTGCCTTCCCGAGGCTTTCACCGAGTATTCCGGTCGGCCGGATCAGCAGCACCAGAACGAGGAGAACGAACGCCACCACGTCACGCCACTGCGTACCGAACACCGCCTGCCCGTAGTTCTCCATGATGCCGAGTAGCAGGCCACCGAGCAGTGCGCCACGCAGGTTGCCGATACCACCGAGGACCGCAGCCGAGAACGCCTTGATGCCGAGCAGGAATCCTCCGGAGTAGATGATGCCCTGAGGCACTTTGAGCGTGTACAGCAGCGCCGCCGCCCCGGCGAGCAGACCGCCGAGCAGGAACGTCGTCATGATGATGCGTTCGCGCGAGACACCCATCAAGGTGGCGGTGGTGGGATCCTGCGCGACAGCGCGGATTCCGCGGCCGAACTTGGTCCGGTTGATCGCCATGTCGGTCAGCAGCGCGAAGGCCAACGCGGAGGCCACGATCACGAGCGTGACGTTGGAGACCGTCGCACCGAAGATCGTGAACTGAGTCTTGGGCTGCATCAAGATGATCGGTTGCTGGGCGTTGCTGCCGCCGTAGCCTTTGAGCAACTTCGGCAGCACGAAGTGGACGAACTCCTGCAGCACGAACGACATACCGATGGCCGTGATCAGGAATGTCAGGGACCGTGCCCCGCGTTTTCGCAGCGGCCGGTAGGCGATGAACTCCAACCCGACGGCCGCCGAACCTGACACCAGCATCGCGAAAAGCATTGCGGTGCCCAGGTAAAGCACCGTGAGCGCGACACCCTTCTCGTAGTCGTTGCCGCTAGGGGTGAAGCCCAGGATGATGTCGAGGCAGAAGTACGCACCGAACATGCCGAGCATGAAGATCTCGGAGTGCGCGAAGTTGATCAGCCGCAGCACGCCGAACACCAGCGTGTAGCCGACAGCCACCAATGCATAGATCGCGCCCCACGACAGGCCATCGATCGTCAACTGCCAGAAGCCGTTTCGCAGGCCGTCGAGATTGAAGTTGATGTTGGCGGCCAGGCAGGCGTACTGCGCTCCGTGATCCACGCACTGGGAAATCATCGGGCGGCGGCTCCTCGCAAAATCACTGTGCGAACGAGAACGCGTCCGAGCCGTATGGTCTCGGACGCGTCTCGGTCAGCTCCTACTGGACCTTGTAGATCCAGATCAACGTCGTGGTCAGCTCGCCCGTCGGGGTCCACTGGTACTTGCGGCCAACCCCCTGGCCGTCGTAAGTACGCACGAACTCCAGCAGGTCTGGCCGCGTGATCTTGCCGGAGTCGATGCCTTTCAGCAAGATCGCGCCCAGATCGTAACCCTCGACGCTGTACGTCCCTGGCTCCTGGTTGAAAGCCTTCGTGTATTCCTCGGCGAAGGCGCCGGTGGCCGGACCGCAGGGGCAGGCCAGGATCGCGTCCTTGGACGCCTCACCGGCCTGCTTGACGAACTCGGGATCCTTGGTGCCGTCGGCGCTCACGAAGGTGCCCTCGAAACCACCGTCCTTGAGCTGCTGGACGAGCGGAGCCGCCTCGGCGTAGTACCCGGCGAAGAACACCGAGTCCGGACTGGCCCCCTTGATTTGCGTCACCGCGGCGGAGAAGTCCTTGTCGCCCTTCTTCACCGAGATGTTGCACGCCGAATCGGCTACCGGGCCGAGTGTTTCACGCACCGCCTGGGCGAGGCCCAGACCGTAGTCGGTGCTGTCGTCGACCACACATACCTTCTTGTGGCCCAGCGTGTTCTTCAGGTAGTTGGCGACCGACGGCCCCTGCACGCCGTCATTGGCCAGCCCGCGGAAGAAGGTCTTCCATCCCTTTTCGGAAAGCGTGACGTTGGTGGCCGATGCGGTGGCAGCCACCAGGCCGGCCTGGTTGAACACGTCACCGGTGGCGTTGGTCTCGCCAGAGAAGGCAGGTCCGATCAGGCCGATGGTGAAAGCGTCGTTGATGATCTGCGGTGCGACCTGCGTGGCCTTCTGCGGATCGCCTTCGGTGTCGAACGTCTTCAGCTGCACCTGGCAGCCGGGGTTGTTGTCGTTGTGCTGGTCAACAGCGAGCTGAATGCCATTCTTGATGTTGATGCCCAGCGCCGCGTCCGGGCCGTTGAGTGCGCCCGCCATGGCGATGGAAACCGGTGGGCATTGAGCGTTGCCGTCACCCGCCGGGTTAAGAGGTGTCACACCTTCGGCGGGCTTGACCTCAGTGCCGTTTTCGTCAATCTGGACCTGCTCGACGATCTTCAGGTCAGTGGGTGCCGCGCCGTCCTCGCTCGGCTCGGATTGTTGTTGGCAGCCGGCTATGCCGAGCACCACCAAACTTGCGCTACCGATAGCAAATGCTTTCCGTGCCACGCGACCGCGCACGCTTCACCTCCGGGTCAATTTTTTCGTCGGCATCGGCGGCCCTTCCCAGGTCGGCGGCGTCGGCGATGCTTCGGGACGACCATAGCCAACACATGGCTGCGGTGCGTGATGTTGACAAAGGGACCGTGTTGATCTGGTGTGCGATCGGCGCAAACTGCGGTGTCGGAAACGAACAATTAACGGTTGGCGGGGTCAATCGCTAGTTCGGCGGGGATGCGTCCCCGGACGTGTCGAGCGTTTCCAGCACGACCTCGGCGACGCGCTTCATGGTGGTCCGGCGATCCATGGCGGCGCGCTGGATCCACTTGAACGCCTCAGGCTCCGTCATCCCCTGGTTGGCCTGCAGCAAACCCTTGGCACGCTCGACGAGTTTCCGGGTCTCCAGCCGGTCCGACAATTCGGCGACTTCCTGCTCGAGCGCGGCGATTTCACCGAATCGGCTCACCGCCACCTCGATGGCGGGGATGAGATCGTTGATGTTGAACGGCTTGACCAGATATGCCATGGCGCCGGCGTCGCGAGCACGCTCGACGAGTTCGCGCTGGCTGAACGCGGTGAGGATCACGATCGGGGCAATCCGCTTGCCCGCAATCTCCGACGCCGCATCGATGCCGTCGCGACGAGGCATCTTCACGTCCATGATCACCAGGTCGGGCTTCAGGCTTTCTGCCAGGTCGACAGCCTCCTGCCCGTCGCCGGCCTCACCGACGATTTCGTAGCCTTCCTCGCGCAGCATCTCGGCCAAGTCCATCCGAATGAGGGCTTCGTCTTCAGCGACGAGTACGCGGCGTGGTTTCTCGTTGCCGGTCGGTGACTCGGGAGGGGCTGCCATGGAAGACATTGTGGCGGTAGCGGCCGCGGTCAGCGACCTCGGGGGCATCCTCTATGGTTGAAGGCCGCTGCGTTGCCGACGCGCGAACGCCCTCGTATCCCAATTGGCAGAGGAAACGGATTCAAAACCCGTCCAGTGTGAGTTCGAGTCTCACCGAGGGCACCAGAACGTGCGATTGTCGCACCGCTACATCGCCAGCGTGATGCTCGCTATGGTCCCGGTATGCCCCTGCATCACGTTGATCCGAACGAGAAGCGCAGTCGCTGGTATATAGCTACGAACAACTTTGGCCGTTCGCGCGCCGGAATGTTCTTAGCACGCCACTTTTGGCCCCGCATCGACCCGTGGTTGTTTCGCGCAACCGGCGGCCGTTATCCATGGATCCTGGGCGGCGCTGCCACCGCCCCGTTGATGACTACAGGTGCGAAATCGGGTCAGCCGCGCGAGGTGCAAGTCACTTACTTCAACGATGGACCCGATGCGATCCTGATCGCGTCGTACGGCGGAGGGCCTAAGAACCCACAGTGGTATTACAACTTGAAGGCACACCCCGAGTGTCAACTCGGTGACGAGAACTTCTTGGCGACAGAAGTCACAGATCCGGACGAGTACGCGCACCTATACGCGCTTGCCGAGAAGGTCTATTCGGGCTACACGGACTATCGCGTCAAGACGGTGGCGATTGGCCGTCATATTCCCGTTCTTCGGCAGAGGCGGCGATAACGACAGACTCCGCAGCGGAAATCCATCGCGCGCACCGGTTTGGCCCCACTGAGGAGGCCCTGAACTTCACCGCTGCTTTGCGCAATCCTGCTGCGGATCACCAGGACGGTGATCCGCAGCAGGTACCCCTCGTTTTATGCTGCGATGAAGGGGGCTGGAACGAGCGACACGCGACGGCTTCCCCCGTATACACCGCCGCCGGCCGACCTGTCCCAGCTGGACAGGATGATCACGCGGCTGTCGTCGTCCGCAAGTACCAGCAAATTGCCGACGTACGAGTGACTGATGCCAGTCGGCTCTGCGGCAACCATCCGTTTGGCCTGATATCGCATCAGCGGATGGTCCCCGACGGGCCTCATGGCCACTCCTCGTTCTGTCCCGCCTCGAGCACTTCACGGGATCTGCGATTGAATTTATCGCACCGCCACGAATCCCGTACAGATTACTGACAGAGAAGTTCATAATCGCTTGCCATAACCCAGATATGCGAACTCTCGGCCTAACGCCGACTCGGTTGTCTCTTCATCCATTCGTGCATTCATGTGCAAATTTAGCAAAGTATTGACGGGCTATCAAAGGAGCTGTCAAGCGGGACGAGAGAACACTGCGCCTCCTCAAATACGCAGCTAGAGGCGCCTCTTATGAGATCCCGTCTGTCTGATGCGTGCGTCGCTACGCACACAATCGCGATCTTGATTAAATCCGGCAACACCGGCGCGTATCTACAATATCCGCGGGTCACCTTTTCAATACGCGGTGTAACGATAAGACGCCTAACAGGTGTGAATTCAAGTCTCGGTAATCACGCAGACTTCGGCTCTTTATGACGGCGTCGGGCCGGCACGCCGCGACGGATCTCGGAGGCGTCCCTCGGCGTGATGTTGTGATATGCGCCGAGAAGACGCCTCTGGCGGTCGGCGTGTTCCAAGCAAACGCTCTACCGGGAACGCATTGCTGTGGCCCATCCGCGAAGCAAAAGAAAAAGTCCAAATAACGAAGCCCCAGCGACGCCTTCGCCGCACGCAAAAACCGCAGGTAGCTGCCATTTCGCGACTAGTCTTGCTGTCGTGGCAATGAAAGCCCGGCCGGTGTGCGTGCCAGACGTGGCGGTGGAGCGGCGCGGCCCCGGCCGCACCCGCCTCCTCTCCGAGAGAGCCGCCCGGCACCGGCGCGTGCTGAACGTGACCGCCATGATCAGCGCCGCCATCACCGCGTTCTTTGGCATCCAGGGAATCCTCATCGGTCAGGACTGGTGGGTCACTGCCATCAACCTCGCGAGCGCGGTTGCCTACATGATGATTCCGCGACTGTGCGGCATGGGGGAACTCGTCGCTCCCCTGGTGTTTTTCGTCGTCTCCTACCTCACCATCACGGTGCTCTGCGTCTATCTGGGCACGGGCTCGGGGTTGCAGTTCTATTTCGTGGTGGCCGCCGCGATCGTGCTGGTCGTCCTCGGCCCGGACCATATCGTCTTGGCCTCGATATTGGCCGCGATCGGAGCCGCGACGGTGATCGCGCTCGAATACTTCGTGCCGAATGACACAGGCACTCAACCGCCGTGGGCGTTCAAGACCTCGTTCGCGCTAACCGTCATCACCGCCTGGATCCTTGTCGTCGCGACAATCTGGTTCGCGTTACGCGAGATCCGCCGTACCCGAGAGGCGATGGAGGCGGAGTACGAACGGTCCGAGCAGCTGTTGGCCAACATCCTGCCTGCGACGATCGCCGAGCGGCTCAAGGACCCGTCGCGCAATATCATCGCCGACAAATACGACGACGCCTCGATCCTGTTCGCTGATATCGCCGACTACACCAAACGCGCGAGTGACACCACGCCGAGCGACCTCGTGCGATTCCTGGACCGGCTCTACACCGACCTGGATCTGCTCGTCGACAAACACGGTCTGGAAAAGGTCAAGACCAGCGGCGACTCATACATGGTGGTCAGCGGGGTGCCAGAGCCCCGGTCCGACCACATCGAGGCATTGGCATGCCTGGCGCTGGACATGGCCGACGCCGTCGCAGACCTCAAGGACCCCAAGGGACGCGCGGTGCCGCTGCGAATCGGCCTGGCAGCCGGGCCAGTGGTGGCCGGTGTCGTCGGAGCACGAAAGTTCTTCTACGACGTCTGGGGCGACGCCGTGAACGTTGCGTCTCGGATGGAAACCACCGATGTCGAGGGCCGGATTCAGGTACCTCAGGACGTTTACGAGCGCCTGAACCACGCATTCGTGCTCGAAGAGCGTGGCGAGGTCGACATCAAAGGCAAGGGCGTCATGCAGACCTGGTACCTGGTCGCGCGTCGCGACGACGACGCCGTTCGAAGCGCGGTCGAACGGGGCGCCGCCGCAACGCTTTAGCCGAGCGCTGCAACGGGCGCCCGCGCCAGCAACTCGAGCAGTGCGTCCGTGACCTCGCCGGGCCGCTCCTCCATGATGTAGTGATCGCCGCCGGCGAGGCGGGTGAGGGTCGCCCCGGGAATGCGTTCCGCCAGCTGGCGCGCCGTCGCAAACGGAATGTAGCGATCACGATCACCCCAGATCACCGCAGTCGGACAGTCGATCCGGCCAAGGCCGTCAGCGAGTTCCGGCACCGCAGGCAGGTGGTAGTTGACGAAGAACTCGACGAATGTCCGCCGGCCTCGCGCGGTGTCCAGCCAACCGAGGTATTCGTCTTCCAGTACGTCGTCGAAACAACCCAGCCCGCGATACGGGCTGAGAGCGACGTGGTGGATCCGCCGCAGTGGCAGTCTGCGGAGAACTGCAGGCGCATGCACGGCGGCCCAGCTCTGGCCCTGACTGAAGCGATAGAACCACGGACGAAACACGTTGTGCGCACGCGTATTAAGAAGTGCGAGCCGCATGACACGGTTGGGGTTGCGGAGCACGTAACCGAGACCGAGAAAGCCACCGTAATCGTGCGCGATGAGATTGAAGCGGTCCAGCCCAAACGAGTCGGCGAGCCTGCCGATGTGTTCAACCTCGTTGTCGTACGTCGGCGGGAGCGTCGGTGCGTCAGCGCGACCGAAGCCCGGCCAGTCGACGGCGATGACTCGATGATTCTCGGCCAACGCCGGAATCTGATGGCGCCAGCACGATGCGCTCTGCGGGTAGCCGTGCAGCAGCAAGACGGGCTCGCCTTTGCCCACGTCGACGACGATGCCATTCATTTTGTTCAAACTAGTATAAAATTCGACTTGTGACTAGAGCTGTCCCCCGGCGCCGCGGCCGGCCGCGCGCTTACGACCCCGAAGTCGCGCTGCAGCAGGCCCGAGACACCTTCTGGCGCAACGGGTTCGCCGCCACATCGATGGACGACCTCGCGTCAGGGATGGGGATGAATCGCCCCAGCATCTATGCGGCCTTCGGGGACAAGCGCGGCCTGTACCGAGCTGCCGCAACTGACTACGCCACGTCGAGCCGAGC
Organism: Mycobacterium sp. NPDC051804; assembly: GCF_044452905.1. Lineage (NCBI taxonomy): Bacteria > Bacillati > Actinomycetota > Actinomycetes > Mycobacteriales > Mycobacteriaceae > Mycobacterium > Mycobacterium sp. NPDC051804. Next base: position 95,420 of record NZ_JBITCD010000008.1, read on the forward strand.
CTGGCTGGAATCCGCACTGACGAGGGAGCGGGCGTTGCGCGACGAGCTCACTTCGATTTACCGAGACGCCCGCGACTTCTACCTCGCGGGTGATGATGGCCCTCGGGGCTGCTTTCTCATCGGCACCGCGGTCACCGAGTCGAGAACAGACGGTGACGTGGGAGACATCGTCGAAGCGACGATGTGCGGCTTCACGGCCATGTTCACAAAACGGTTCGAGCGCGCCGAGCGCGACGGGGAGCTCTCGCCGTTCGCGCCCGACGCGCTCGCACAGATCGCGACCGCGACGTTGAACACTCTCGCCATGCGTGCCCGCACAGGCGCACAACGCGAGGTACTCGATGAGCTGATCGAAGCCGCCGTCGGCCTGATCTGCCGACCTCGCGCCTAGACCTTGCGGTTCTCCGACTTGATCAGCCACGCCAGCTTCTCGAGACCGTCGATGAGCTGGTGCAGGATGTCAGCGGTGCTGGGATCCTCAGCGTCCACGGCGTCATGCACGGTGCGCAGGGTCTCGACGGTCGCATAGATGCGATCGGCGATCAGGTCGACGACCTCGCCGGTGCTGTGTTCGTACGGCGGGAACTGCGGCAGCGTCGTGCCGGCAGTAACGGTGTCCGACCGCCCATCCGGAACAGCCCATAGCGCGCGCATCCGCTCGGCGACGGTGTCGCTGGCTTCGCGCGCGAAGTCGACGAGCTCATCGAGCTGCAGGTGGAGGTCGCGGAAGTTGGTGCCGACGACGTTCCAATGCGCCTGCTTGCCCTGCAGGTGCAACTCGATCAGGTCGACCAGAACCCGTTGGAGGTTACTGCTCAGCTCGGGCGATGCCTGGAATCCGTGTACGTCTGTATCAGTGCGTCGATTTGTACCCATGTACCGGTCAACGCCCGCCAAACTGGAATGACTCCAGATTAGCCTGTGACTGTGCTCACAACTTGCTGTCTAGTTGCTGGTCCTGCTTGTCGAGCAGGCGGGCGTACCCGGCTCCCATGCCGAGCAGGATCAACCCGACGACGATGAAGACCGCGACCCGGAAGATCCCGTCCAGTGTGCCGAGATCGAAGAGGAACAGCTTGGCCATCGCGGCCGCGACCAGCGCTAGTCCCCCGCCGATCGGCAGGGACCGAGTGGCTCGCGGCAACCGCGCCGCGTATATGAACAGCGCCGCCGCCATCACGATCCAGCAGATCGTCGCGGCCATGTGCCCGGCGAAGAAGCCGCGTTCCTCGCCGCCAATGAGTACGCCCGCGGTGACGGTGAAGGTGGTGATCGCATACGCGGCCACCACGGCAGCGCCGGCCCACATCGCCGAATCGGGACCGTCCAAGCTCCAAACGATCACCACGACGAACGCGATCAACAACAAACTGGCGATCAGCGTGGATACCGCTGTCGCAGTGGAGGTTTCGCTTGCATAGATCAGCAGTCGGGGTGGCGCGTAGCTGAGATAGAACGCGGCGCCGACGACGGCCACCCCCAGCGCCACCCAGCGCGCCATCGCCTCGCGACGCGCCGCGACGGCCACGACGATCGCCATGGCCAGCAGTATCGGTCCCGCGACGTAACCGTCGAACGCGACCAGCACCGCGATCGTCGCGGAGATTGCCGACAGAGCCGCCCAGATCGGACGCACCGCGCCGTCGACACCGGCCACGCGGCCACCGATGAGCACGATCGCCAGCAGCACCGCCGCGAGGACCACCGCCATCAGCGCGGCGACCACCCGGTCGGCGACGAGTGCCACGCACAGCACGGGCAGCACCCCCGCGCCGGTCACCAGCGCCATCAACACACGATTCGAAGTGCGCGGCAGCAGGATCAGCGCGGCGACGATCGCCAGTCCCGCCCCGATAGCGCATGCCGCGACCAGCCAGGGGTCGCGACGGTCGTCGAAGCTCAGTGCCAGCAGGGCGATGAGCAGTGGAAATGTGCTGGCCGCGATGCGAGCGCAATGCAGCCAGATCCAGTCCTTGCCCAGCTGCGCCGGCAGCGATACTGCGGCGAGCGCCAGCATGAAGCCGACGAGGAGCAGCGTGATGCCGTCTGTGACTATCGGCGCCAGCACGATCAGCGGAACCAGCACCAACACGCCGAGCTGCTGTGAGTCCCAGCGCCGGGCCAAGGTCAGCCCGCCACCGCCGATGATCGCCGCTGCGATGAGGCCGACGGGGGCGGACACCCAGCCATAGATGGTCGTGACCGCGATGACGTCTATGTAGGCCGCGGCGATGCCGGTCGCGGCCAGAGCGATGGCGCCGACGCGGCCACCGGGCCGGCGGTACAGCCAGGCCGCAACCCCGACCAGCGCAGCCGCGAGCAGGGCACCTCCCGCCACCCGGATCTCGGGACGCAAGATGCCTGCTTGCGCGGCCAGCACGACGAGCAACACGACGCCGATCAGCGTGACGGCCACACCGGCGACGGCGAGGAGCTTGCCGATCCAGCCCTCGTCGCGCTGCGGCTTCTGCACGACAGGCGACTGCGGTGCAGCGACGGACGGCGCAGCGACCGGCGGCTGGTACTGCGGCCAGTGCGGCACCGGGTACGGCTGGGGTTGCGCGACGGGGTAGGCGACCGCGGACGGGTCCGGCTGTTCGGCCAGCAGGCGGTCCAGTGCGCTGAGGTCCGCCGAGACCCGTGCCATGTACTGCGATATCGCCGAGAAATCGGCGGAAACCCGGGCCAGGAGGGCGCGTTGTTCGGTCATGGCTGCCATCGTGGCAGGCGGATCACCGTTTCCGGATGAGTAGGACTACTCGTCGAGCCCGTGTTCGATCGCGTATCGGGCCAATTCGACTCGGTTCGCCACCTGGAGCTTGCGGAACGTGGCCTGCACATGGTTCTCGACGGTCCGGTGGCTCAACGACAGGCGAGTGGCGATCTGTTTCGCGGTCAGCCCCTTCGCGACGTGCCGCAGAATCTCGGTCTCGCGCTCAGTGAGGCTGGGGGTGGCAGGACCGGCTTCCGGGCTCGCCGCGATGCGCCGGTACTCGCCGAGAACCAGGCCCGCCAATCCCGGCGTGAAGACCGCTCGTCCTTCGGCGGTGGCCCGCACCGCGTCGCCGAGTTCCTGCTTCGACGCACTCTTCACGAGATAGCCTGTCGCGCCGGCCTTTACCGCCTCCAGTACGTCTTCGCGTTCGTCGGACGCCGAGAGCACCAGGATCCGCGACGACGGCGAGACCGCGAGCACCTCCGCGGTCGCCTGCGCCCCGTCACCGTCGGAGAGTCGCATGTCCATTACGACGACATTCGGTACGACCACAGCCGCCCGCCGCCTCGCCGCCGCCACACCATCCGCGGTGGCGACCACGGTGAATCCGTCCTCGGCGAGATCGCGGGCCACCGCGTCCCGCCAGATCGGATGGTCGTCGACCACCATCACCGTCGGGGTACTGTCAGCTCCCATTCCGTCCCACATCCCGGCGCAGTGGTGAGCTTCGCACTTCCACCGAGCCAATCCATCCGTCCGACAATCGATTTAGCTACCCCGACGCGGCCTTCACCAACCGCCTCGTCCAGTCTGCCCTCAGCAATCCCGACGCCGTCGTCGCGGATGCTAACCGTTACCGTGTCACCCAAGTCCTCAAGCAAAACGTAGGCGCGCGCCTCCGCGCCGGCGTGGGCCGCGACGTTTTCCAGCGCGTTCACGGCCGCTGCGTACAGCTCGCCCGCCGTGGCCGTATCTAGCAACACCGGGTCGGCTGGCACACTCACCGACACCAGGTCCGAGGCCCGTTCACGCAACAGCGCGCCAACGTCGGTCTTCTCTCCCGCCGGGATGCCGGTGTCCGCCGAGCTGACGAGCCGCCGCAGGGCGCGCTCCTGCTCCCCCGCCAACTCCGCCAATTCGGCAGTCGCTCCGCCGATTTCGCGGCCCCTCCGGGACACCAGCGCCAGCACCTGGATGGCGCCGTCGTGTACCTGGCGCGACAACCTCTCCCGCTCCTGGTGCGAGGCGGCCAGTCGCGCCGCCTGTTCGAGTTCGGCGTGCGCGCGCCGCGCGGTCTGTGCTGCCATGCCGACCGCCAGTCCGACGGCGAGTTCGATGACGATCGTTGCGTTGCGGCCGAGGTCGTAGTTGATGAAGCCCTTCACAATGGTGCTCGCGATCATCACCGCCACCCCGGCCAACATGCCGGCGATCGGCCCGGACAGGATGGCGGCCGAGATCGTGGCGTTCGTCGCCCACAAGGTCGTCGGCCACGACTGGTTGTCGAACGCCCACTGGTCGGAGGCGATGAACTCGGTGGTCAGGATCAGCGTGACGACGACGACGATCTCCGCGGCCACCCATGTCGCGCGTCTGCCGAACCCGCGGAGATAGGCGAACGCGCACAATGCGCTCCACGCGAGCAGCACCGCGAACAGCGTCCACCCAATTGCCGGACGCTCGAGTTCGCCATTGACGGCGATCTGAAAGCCGAGTGCGTAGATGCAACTCAGCAGACGGAACACTTGAGCCGCCCGCCACAGCGGCGTGGCCGGATCCGGTTGGCTCGCCGTCATCGGCCCTACAGCACCTTTGACAGGAACGCCTTCGTCCGTTCGTGTTGCGGGTTGCTCAGCACCTCACGCGGCGGTCCGCTTTCCACCACCACACCGCCGTCCATGAACACCAAGTGATTCGCCACCTCACGGGCGAATCCCATCTCGTGGGTCACCACCACCATCGTCATGCCCTCGGCGGCAAGCTTTTTCATCACCTCGAGGACCTCGCCCACCAATTCCGGATCCAGCGCTGAGGTCGGCTCATCGAACAACATCAACTTGGGGCTCATCGCCAAGGCGCGGGCAATCGCCACCCGCTGCTGCTGACCACCCGACAGCTGAGCCGGGTACGCCTCGGCCTTCGCCGACAATCCGACTTGGTCCAGCAGGTCTTTCGCCCTGGCCACGGCGGCGTCCTTCTTGACGCCCTTGACGTGGATGGGCGCCTCGATGATGTTCTCCAGCGCGGTGCGGTGCGGGAAAAGGTTGAAGTGCTGGAACACCATTCCGATCTCGCGGCGCTGTTTGGCGGCGTCGCGGGGCGACATCTCGTGCAGCTTCCCGCCGCGTTCCTTGTAGCCGATCAGTTCACCGTCGACGTACAGTCGCCCGGCATTGACCTGCTCGAGATGGTTGATACAACGAAGGAAGGTCGACTTGCCCGACCCCGACGGGCCGACCATGCACAGCACCTCGCCTTTGCCGATCTCGAGCGTGATGCCCTTCAGAACATCCAGCGCGCCAAAGCTTTTGCAGACCGATTCGGCCTTGACCATGGGTGTCACGGGGCAGCTCCTACGTCGCCGACTCCCTGCGCCTTGGCCAGCGCTTCGAGTTGTCTGGTGGTCAACTTGCGCGACGCGCCGCGGGCGAAGTACCGCTCCAGGTAGTACTGCCCGACCATCAGCACGCTCGTAGCGATCAGATACCAGAACGCGGCGACCAGAAGCAGCGGCACCGGTTCGAACTCGCGCGCCGCGATCTCGCGCGATGTGATGCCGTACAGGTCGAGGGTGAACGGTACGGCGGTCACCAGCGACGTGGTTTTCAGCATGCTGATGACCTGGTTGCCGGTCGGCGGAATGATCACCCGCATGGCCTGCGGCAGTACTGTCCGCCACATCGCCATGCCCCACGACATGCCCAGCGCCGTGGAAGCTTCGAATTGCCCTTCGGGCACGGAAGTGATTCCCGCGCGGATGATTTCGGCCATGTAGGCGCCCTCGTTGATCGCCAAACCGAGAATCGCCAGCATGAACGGAATCGACAACGCCTGCACGTTCAGCTCGAAGAAGGTCGGCCCGAACGGGACACCGAGCTGAATCTTCTGATAGATCACCGGGATCAAGCCCCAGAAGACGAGCTGCACGTAGATCGGTGTGCCGCGGAAGATCCACAGATATACCCAGGACACCGCTTTGAAGATCGGGTTGTCCGACAGCCGCATCACCGCGATGACGACCCCGAGGATGATTCCCAGCACCATCGAATAGACAGTCAGCTGCAAGGTGTTGACCAGGCCGACCGTCAGCACCCGCTCGTTGAAAACGTACTTGGCGAATATGTGCCAGCGATATGCGGGATTCGTGGCCGCGCCGTAGAGGAACAGTGCGACGAGAACGATGATGACGACCGCCGCCACCCACCGCCACGGATGACGCAGCGGGACAGCATCGATGGCGGCCGGAGCGGCAGGTGGCGACGTGTCGACATCAGTCATTTCGAATGCCCCACTAGTTGATTGCGCCGTTGATCACCGGCTTGTCGATCATCCCGTTCTCAACGCCCCAGTTCTTCGCGATCTCCTCGTACTTACCCGACTCGATCAGATGCTCGAGCGCCTTCTGCAGGGACTGCGCCAGCGGCGAACCCTTCTGAACCGGCCAGCCGTAGGGCGCGGAGTCGAAGATCTCGCCGGCGGCCTCTAGCTTGCCGTTGCTCTGCTTGATCGCGTACGACGTCACCGGCGAGTCGGCGGACATCGCGTCCACCTGTCCTAACACCACGGCGTTCGTCGCGGCGTCCTGGCCATCGAAAGACACGATCTCGATGGGCGGCTTGCCCGCGTCGACGCAGGCCTTGCTCTTGGCGGGCAACTCCTCGGTCTCCTCGGTCGTAGTAGCTTGCACCGCAACCTTCTTGCCGCACGCGTTGTTTGGATCGATCGGCGATCCGGGCCGCTGGGCCCAGAGAATGCCCGCGCTGAAATAGGTCACGAAGTCGACCGATTGCTCGCGCTCCTTGGTGTCGGTGAAGGACGACATGCCGACGTTGTACGTGCCGCCCTGAATCGACGGGATGATCTTGGCGAAGTCGGATTCGCGGTACTCCGCCGTCAGGCCCAGCGTGCCCGCGATCGCATTCATCAGGTCGACGTCGAAGCCGACAATCTTGCCGCTGGGATCCTTGAATTCGTTCGGCGCGTAGGGAATGTTGACGCCGACGATCAGCTTTCCGGACTCTTTGATCGCCTCTGGCACGGTATTCGCGATCTCATCGACCTTGTCGGCCGTGGCCGTGGGGCTGCCGGTCGTATTTTCGCTCGTATTGGTACCGCTCGCGCACCCCGAGAGGAGCAGCGCGCCCGTCGCAGCAAACACACCTGCGATGCGCAGGAGTTTCCCTCGGCGGTCTTGACATTCACGTAGCACGGTTCCCTCTACTTTCTGCCTCGTTGATCCAGCGGGAAGCGCCGGTAGGGGAACAGTAGTAGAGACGTACGCAGGCGGCAGGGGAACACGAACGGCCAACGAATTCCGAAGTGCTGGAATGACACGTTTTGCACACGGAAAGGGGAATATTCGCGCTTTGGTATTGCCGTTGTGGGAAACTTCGCGCATGGAAAGTCCTGCTCAACCAAGCATGTTGCCGCACCTTTGGAAGTCGGCACTGGCCACCGGAATCCTGGTGCTCATCCTCGGCGTGCTGGTCCTCTGGCGTCCCGCCGCGGCGATCTTCGTCACCGCCATTTTCTTCGCCGCCTATCTTCTTGTCACCGGCATCTCGCAAGTTGTCATGGCGTTCAGTCTCAAGTCGTCGCTCGGCGGCAGACTCCTGTTGTTCATCGGCGGCGCGGCGGCTCTGGTGTTGGCCGTGCTCTGCCTGATCAATTTCTCGAACTCGATCGAGTTGCTCGCCATCTGGATCGGCATCGGCTTCATCTTCCGCGGCGTCGCGACGTTGATGTCGGCAGTCTCCGACCCGACCCTGCCCGGACGCGTCTGGGAAATCTTCGTCGGCGTGCTGGGCTTGATCGCCGGCATCATCATGTTCGCGTGGCCGATGGAGGGTTTGGTCGCCGTCACCCAGGTCACCGGCATCATCCTGATTTTCCTCGGCGCGGCCGAGATTGGCACCGCGTTCGCCATCCGCAAAGCCTCCAAGGGGCTTGGCGGCGCGGCGCCTACACCTACGACAGAAGCGCCGGTGAGCTAACGCACACTGATTTCTACTACGCTCTGTCGTAGGCTTGGGGAACAGCCACGGGAGAGGTTCATATGGACGCACTCGACGTGTCGCGGTGGCAGTTCGGAACGACCACCGTGTACCACTTCATCCTCGTCCCCCTCACCATTGGACTGGCTCCGCTCATCGCCGCCATGCAGACGGCGTGGGTCGTCACCGGCAACCCCGCGTGGTACCGGCTGACCCGGTTCTTCGGCAAGCTGTTCCTGATCAATTTCGCGCTCGGCGTCGCCACCGGCATAGTGCAGGAATTCCAATTCGGGATGAACTGGAGTGAATACTCCCGCTTCGTCGGCGACATCTTCGGCGCACCGCTGGCGTTCGAAGGTCTGATCGCGTTCTTCTTCGAATCGACGTTCATCGGGCTGTGGATCTTCGGCTGGACCCGACTGCCGCGTCTCGTCCACCTCGCGTGCATCTGGATCGTCGCGTTCGCGGTCAATGCGTCGGCCTACTTCATCATTGCGGCCAACTCGTTCATGCAGCATCCCGTTGGCGCCAAATACAATCCGGAGACCGGACGCGCAGAACTCGTCGACTTCGGCGCACTGCTGACCAACAACACGGCGATCTGGGCGTTCCTGCACGCGGTAGCCGGAGCGTTCCTCACCGCGGCCGTTTTCGTCGCGGCGGTGAGCGCCTGGCTCATGGTGCGCTCCCACAAGCGTGCGGAAGAAACCGAAGAGGCACGCACCATGTACCGCCCCGCGACGATCGCAGGCAGCCTGGTCGCGCTCGTGGCTGCCGGCGGCTTGTTCTTCACCGGCGACTTCCAGGGCAAGCTGATGTTCGTCCAGCAACCCATGAAGATGGCGTCGGCAGAATCGTTGTGTCACACCGAAACCGACCCGGACTTCTCGATCCTGACGGTCGGAACCCACAACAACTGCGATAGCGTCACGCACCTCATCGAGGTGCCCTACGTGCTGCCCTTCCTCGCGGAATCCACGTTCAGCGGTGTCACCCTGCAGGGCGTCAACGATCTGCAGCGGTCCTACGAGCAGAAGTTCGGCCCCGGCGACTACCGGCCGAACCTGTTCGTGACCTACTGGGCGTTCCGGGCCATGATCGGGCTCCTGCTCGTGCCGGTCGCCTTTGCGCTCGCCGCACTGTGGTTGACACGTCGCGGCCGCATACCTGACCAACGATGGTTCAGCTGGTTCGCCTTGATCACGCTGCCCACGCCGTTTCTGGCCAACTCGGCGGGATGGATCTTCACCGAGATGGGCAGGCAGCCCTGGGTGGTGGTGCCTAATCCGACGGGCGATCAGTTGGTGCGAATGACCGTGCAGGAAGGCGTATCCGGCCACGCGGCGGGCATGGTAATGCTCTCACTCACCGTGTTCACGTTGCTGTACGGCGTGCTCGGCGTGATCTGGTTCTGGTTGATCCGCCGGTATGTGATCGAGGGTCCGCTGGAGCACGACTCCGAGCCCGTACCGCCACCCGCACCGGACGACGAGGACGTCGCTCCCCTGTCCTTTGCGTACTAGGAGGTTGTGATGGGCCTGCAAGAGATGTGGTTCTTCATCATCGCCGTGCTTTTCGGAGGCTTCGTTCTCCTCGAAGGATTCGACTTCGGGGTCGGCATGCTGATGGCGCCGTTCGGAAGAGCAGGTAAGGCCAGCGGCGCGGATCCGGAACAACGCAGGCGTGCCGCGCTGAACACCATCGGCCCGGTGTGGGATGCCAATGAGGTCTGGCTGATCACCGCGGGCGCAGCCATGTTCGCAGCGTTCCCCAACTGGTACGCCACGATGTTCTCCGCGCTCTATCTCCCCTTGCTGGCCATCCTGGTCGGGATGATCGTGCGGGTCGTCGGCATCGAATGGCGCGGCAAGATCGACGATCCGCGTTGGCGCTCGTGGGCGGACGCCGGTATCGCGGCCGGATCCTTTCTGCCCGCCATCCTGTGGGGTGTTGCATTCGCGATTCTGGTGCGGGGTCTGCCGATCGATGCCGACGGCCAGGCGCATCTGGCCATCGGCGATGTGCTCAACGCCTACACGATTCTCGGCGGTCTCGCGACGGCGTCACTGTTCGCGTTCTACGGTGCGGTGTTCGTGGCACTGAAGACCGCAGGGCCGGTGCGCGACGACGCATTCCGCTTCGCCCGCGCGTTGTCCTTGCCCGCCATCGTGTTCGCAGGCGGGTTCGGGTTGTGGACGCAACTGGCGCATGGACGAACCTGGACGTGGCTGCCGTTGGGCATCGCCGTGGTCGCGCTGCTGACGGCGGTGGCGCTGATGCTGACCCGCCGCCGTGAAGGCTGGGCCTTCGCATCGACGATGGTGGTCGTCGCCTCCGTCGTGGTGCTGCTGTTCGGCTCCATGTATCCGAACCTGTTGCCGTCCACGCTGAATCCCGACTGGAACGTGACGATCTACAACGGCTCGTCGACCCCCTACACGCTGGCAATCATGTCGTGGGCATCGCTGACGCTGCTGCCGCTGGTGCTCGGATACCAGGGGTGGACGTACTGGGTCTTCCGTCGCAGGATCACCGCCGATGGCATTCCGGCCTCGATTGGATTGTCACGGCAACGCGCGTGAAGGGCCCCGTCGACCCGCGCCTGTGGCGCGCATCAACAGCGATGCGCCGCTTCCTCGTGTCGTCGGCCACATGCGGCGTGCTGATCGCCGGGGCCACGATCGCCTCCGCAGTGGTGCTGGCCGACATCGTGTCCCGGGTGATCACCGACCCGGAGGCGCGCAGCCTCAGCCGGCTGGCGGCGCCACTGTCGATTCTGGTGCTGCTGTGGGCATTCCGGACGCTTGTCACCTGGCAGCAAGGTCGGCTCGCCCAGCGCGGGGCAAGCGAGGTGATCGCCGACCTCAGCCGTTCGGTGTTGACGGCGACGACGTCCTTGCCGCCCCGGCAACTCGCGCAGCGTCGCGACGACGCCGCGATTCTCGTCACCCGCGGTCTGGACGGCGTGCGGCTGTACTTCACGGCGTACCTGCCGGCATTGCTCGTCGCCGTGATCCTGACCCCTGCCACCGTCGCCGTGATCGCTTTCTACGACTGGCGATCCGCGGTTATCGTCGCGATCGCGCTACCGCTCATTCCGATCTTCATGGTGTTGATCGGCCTCACCACCTCCGAGCGCTCGGCCGCGGCGCTTCGGGCGATGGCCACGTTACAGTCGCGCCTGCTGGATCTGGTAGCCGGCCTGCCAACGCTGCGCGCCCTTCGCCGGGTGGGTGATTCCGCGACGCGGATTGCCGAACTGGGTGCCGCTCATCGGCGTTCGACGATGGCGACGTTACGCATGGCGTTCCTTTCCTCCCTCGTACTTGAATTGCTGGCCACACTCGGCGTCGCACTCGTCGCGGTGAGTGTCGGCCTGCGGCTGGTTTACGGCGATATGACCTTGACCGCGGGTCTCACGGCACTGCTGCTGGCGCCAGAGGTGTTCTGGCCACTGCGCCGCGTGGGCGCGGCGTATCACGCCGCACAGGACGGAAAGACAGCCGCCGACAACACCTTCCGTCTGGTAAACGTGCTGCGGTCGCCCGAGAACGGGTCCCGCCACGTGACGGCTACAGGCGCCAGCATCGACATCACGGCACTCGATGCCGCCGTCGAGCCCGGTCAAGTGACCGTCATCGCCGGGCTCAACGGGGCTGGCAAGACCACGCTGCTGCAGGCCATCCTGGGTCTCAACGAACCGACGTCAGGCCGGATACGCGTCGGCGGCATCGACGTGGCCGACCTGGACCTGCCCGCGTGGTGGGCACAGGTCGCCTGGCTGGCGCATCGTCCCGCCATCATTCCCGGCACGGTGCGGCAGAATCTGGAACTCTTCGGGCCGCTCGACGATATCGAGACCGCCTGTCGTACGGCATGTTTTGACGAGGTCCTCGTCGCGCTGCCCGACGGCCTGGACACCACGCTGGGCAGCGGCGGGGTCGGCCTTTCGCTCGGTCAGCGACAGCGGCTCGGACTGGCTCGCGTACTCGGATCGTCTGCTCCCATCCTGCTTCTCGACGAACCGACCGCTCACCTCGACGCCGCGACCGAACTCCGGGTACTGGATGCCATCACCGCGCGCGCGGCCTCCGGTGCGACAGTGATCGTCGTCGGCCACCGGACACCGGTGCTGGCCATCGGCGATCGCGTCCTGCACGTCGGGAGCCTCGTCGATGTTTGACCTGCTGCGCCCGCGCCTGCCCCGGCTGCTGTTGGCCATCCTGTTCGGAGTGCTGTCGCTCGGCAGTGCGCTGGCCCTGGCCGGTGTCGCGGCCTGGCTGATCACCAGGGCCTGGCAGATGCCCCCGGTGCTACACCTGACGGTGGCGGTCGTCGCGGTCCGCGCACTCGGCATCTCGCGGGGCGTGCTGGGCTACTGCGAACGGCTGGCCTCGCACGACACCGCCCTTCGGGCCGCCGCCGACGTACGGGAACGGCTGTACGCGCGGCTCGCGGCCGGCCCTGCCGACGCGGTGATGCGGCGACACACCGGTCAGTTGGTCAGTGACATCGGCACGTCGGTCGACGAGTTGTCCGATGTGCTCGTGCGCGCGGTGGTCCCGATTTCGGTGGCGGTCGTCCTCGGGACCGCCGCCACCGTCGCCATCGCGGTCATCTCTCCCGCGGCCGCCCTGGTGCTGGTGTTGTGCCTGCTGATCGCGGGTGTCGTCGCACCCGCGCTGGCCGCCCGGGCTGCGGTGGCTGCTGAACAGCTTGCCGCACAACACCGTTCACAGCGCGATACGGCTGCGATGATCGCGCTCGAACATGCACCTGAGCTTCGCGTCAGCGGACGCCTCGACGAGCTACTCGCCGACGCCGACCGGCAGCAACGAGATTGGGGCCACGCGATCGATCGGGCCGCGGCACCTGCAGCAATCGCGTCCGCGGCACCGATCGCGGCAATCGGCGCCAGCGTATTGGGTGCCGTCATATGCGGCATCGCGCTGGCGCCCACCGTCGCGCCGACGACCCTCGCGATACTGATGCTGTTGCCGCTGTCCGCTTTTGAGGCGACGACAGCGCTGCCCGGTGCCGGTGTCCAGCTGGCGCGTTCGAAGGTCGCCGCACGGCGGCTCCGCTTGCTGACCGACCCGGCCAGCGATGACGCGCGTCGACCCACGGTCCCGGCGATCGACCTCGAACCCGGTTCCAGGCTCGCGGTGACCGGGGCGAGCGGCTCAGGTAAGACGACGCTATTGATGAACCTCGCGGGCCTGCTGCTCGAAGAAACTCCAACGGAGAGCGCGTTCTTTGCCGAGGACGCGCACGTGTTCGCGACGACCGTTCGCGACAACCTCCTCGTCGCCCGGGGCGACGCCGCCGACGACGAGCTGCGCGATGTCCTCTATCGGGTCGGTCTGCGCGACTGGCTCGACGCGCTACCCGACGGGCTGTCGACCGTCCTCGTCGGCGGCGCCGCAGCCGTGTCGGCCGGACAACGCAGGAGACTGCTGCTGGCCCGCGCGCTGATCTCGACCGTGCCTACCGTGCTGCTCGACGAGCCGACCGAACACCTCGACGCCGTCGACGGCGAACGCTTTCTCGTCGAACTCCTCACGCCCGGCGGCCTCTTCCCGGCCAAGCGCACCGTCGTCGTCGCCACCCATCACCTGCCGGCCGACTTTGTGTGTCCGACCGTGAACCTCCGAGCCTGCGAGTAACCTCACACACCATGAGCGAGCCGGACAAACCCGAGACGCCACCCCCGCCGCCACCCGATACGCCACCGGCGCCGCCGCCCGCGGCGCCGCCCCCGCCGGCTGGGCCGCCGCCGTCGTACGGGGTGTATCCCGGAAGTTATCCGCCGCCACCACAGCAGGCGCCGTACGGCGGGTACGGACCGCCGCCGTCCACACCCCAAAACGGTTTGGGGATCGCGGCGTTGGTGACCGCCATCATCTCGCTGCTGACGGTCGTCGGCGGCGTCGTACTCGGCGTTGTCGCAGTGATTCTCGGTTTCCTCGGGTGGGGCAAGGCCAAGCGCGGGCAGGCGACCAACGGTGGCGTCGCCATCGCCGGAATCGTGCTCGGATTCCTCAGCATCATCGAGGCCATCGCCGTAATCGGGCTGTTCATATGGGGATTCGGCGAAGTCGGCGGCACCGACCTCGTCGACTGCCTCTCCCGGGCCGGCAACGACCTGGCGGCCCAACAGCAGTGCCAGGATCAGTTCACCCAGAACCTCGAGGACGAGTTCTCGATGACCATCACCACTCCGACGCCTTAGCGCGGGAAGTGCTTGACGATGCCCTCCTGCACCACGGTCGCCAGCAACTGACCCGACCGGTCGAAGAAATGCCCGGTGCCGAGGCCCCGTGAATCGGCGGCGACCGGCGAGGTCGTCGAGTACAACACCCACTCGTCGAACCGCACCGGGCGGTGAAACCACACCGAGTGATTGGTGGTCACGGCGAAAATGCGGTCGAACCCCCAGGACAGACCGTGGGTAGTGATGATCGAGTCCAGCACCGTGGTGTCCGACGCGTACGCCAGCGCCGCGGCGTGCAGTGCGGGATCGTCGGGCATCTGTCCCTGGGCCTTCATCCAGACCCGGTTGAAGGTGAGCTTCTCCCCCTTGGAGCGCATCACCCAGGTCGGGTCGTTGGTGTAGCGCCAGTCGATCGGCCGCAAGGCGTTGACGAAATGCGGAACGACGTCTTCGTATCCGCGCAGCAGATCGTCGACCGGTGGAACCGACAGCGGCTCCGGCAACTCAGGCGGCTCGATGCCGTGCTCCAGACTGCGGCCACCGGCCAAGTACGACACCATCGCGCTGGTCAGCAACACGCCGTCCTGCATGACGTCGACTCTGCGGTTGGCGAAGCGACGCTCGTCGCGCAGCCGCGCGACGTGGAACTCTAGGTCCCTCTCCGGATCACCGCCGGCGATGAAGTGCACCGACAGCGCGCTCGGCGGTAGGTCGTACTTGAGGCTGCGCGTCGCTGCGACCAGCGACTGCGCCATCATCTGGCCGCCGAAGGTGCGCACCGGGTTCTTGCTCGGGTGCGAGCCGACGTAGGTGTCGTCGTCGGTCTGGCGGAGGTCCAGTATCGCCAGCAGCTCATCCAAGTCTGCCGACACTGAGCCCCCTCTAACTAGACGTCGTCCTCCCCGATCCGATGCACCTGGATCAGATTGGTGGAGCCTACTGTGCCCGGCGGAGCGCCCGCGATGATGACCACCAGATCGCCACGCTTGTAGCGTCCGAGTTCGAGCAGCGACTTGTCGACCTGCTTGATCATTCCGTCGGTCGTCTGGATGTGCGGAACGATGAACGTCTCGGTGCCCCAACTCAGTGCGAGCTGACTGCGGACCTCGGGCAGCGACGTGAAGGCCAGCAGCGGCAGCGGCGTGTGCAGCCGCGCGAGCCGCCGGACGGTGTCACCGGACTGCGTGTATGCCACCAGCGCTTTGGCGTCGAGCCGCTCGCCGATGTCACGCGCCGCATACGAGATGACACCACGTTTGGTGCGGGGTACGTGAGTCAGCGGCGGAACCACGACCGAGTTCTCCTCGACCGCCGCGATGATCCTGGCCATCGTCTTGACGGCCTCCAGCGGATACTTACCCACCGACGTCTCGCCGGAGAGCATCACGGCGTCCGCGCCGTCGAGTACCGCGTTCGCCACGTCGGACGCCTCGGCGCGGGTCGGCCGGGAGTTGTCGATCATCGACTCCAGCATCTGGGTAGCCACGATGACGGGTTTGGCGTTCTCCCTTGCCATTTGGATGGCCCGCTTCTGCACCAGCGGCACCTCTTCGAGCGGCAGCTCTACGCCCAGATCGCCGCGGGCAACCATGATCGCGTCGAAGGCCAGCACGACAGCCTCGAGATTGTCGATGGCTTCGGGCTTCTCGAGCTTGGCGATGACGGGCACCCGCCTGCCGACGCGGTCCATCACCTCGTGCACGAGTTCGATGTCGGCCGGCGAGCGGACGAACGACAGTGCGACCAGGTCGACGCCGATCTGCAACGCGAACTCGAGGTCCTCGATGTCCTTCTCCGACATCGCGGGCGCCGACACGTTCATGCCGGGCAGCGACATGCCCTTGTTGTTGCTGACCGCGCCACCCTCGGTGACGGTGCACACCACGTCATTGCCTTCGATGTGGTTGACGACGAGACCGACGTTGCCGTCGTCGACGAGCACCCGGTCGCCCTCCGTCGCGTCCTCCGCGAGCCGCTTATAGGTCGTCGACACCCGATCGTGGGTGCCCTCGCAGTCGTCGACGGTGATCCGCACCGTCTCACCGTCGGCCCAATATGTGGGGCCATCGGCGAACCGGCCAAGACGGATCTTGGGACCTTGCAGGTCGGCGAGGATGCCGACGGCACGTCCCGTGGCGTCGGATGCGGCGCGAACGCGCTTGTAGTTGGCTTCGTGATCGGAGTAGTCGCCGTGGCTGAAATTGAGCCGCGCGACGTCCATTCCGGCCTCGACCAGTGCCCTGACAGCCTCGTCAGTCGCGGTGGCCGGACCCAGGGTGCAGACGATCTTTCCGCGTCTATTCACGAGTCCTGAGCATAGTCGTTAATCGATTCAGACGACGGCCAGTGGTAGCGCGCCCGGAATCACCGGTGCGGGCAGGTCGGACTCTCCCATCAGGTATTTGTCCACGGCGTGCGCGGCGCTGCGGCCCTCGGCGATGGCCCAGACGATCAGCGACGCGCCACGGTGAGCATCGCCACAGACAAACACCCCCGATGCGTCGGTCTGCCAGTCCGATCCGCACGATAAAGCGCCGCGACGGTTGAGTTCGAGACCCAGTTCGTCCAGTAGCGGCATGTGCTCGACGCCGTCGAACCCGATCGCCAGCAGCGCCAACTCACAGGGCAGTTCCAGTGACTCCCCGACCGGCGTGATCACGCGACGCCCCTCGGCGTCCCGTTCGACCTTCACCTCCGCGATCTCGATGGCGCGCAGGTTCCCCTGGTCGTCGCCGAGGAACCGTTGGACGGCCACCTCGTAGCGGCGGTGACCACCTTCGGCGTGCGCCGGCGAAAGGCGGGTTCGCAGCACGACCGGCCACATCGGCCACGGCGAGCGGGTGTCGTCGCGGGACTCCGGCGGTTCCGGGTTGTAGTCCAGTTGTGTGACGGACTTCGCGCCCTGCCTGTGCGCGGTGCCCAGACAGTCCGCACCGGTGTCACCGCCGCCGATGATCACGACGTTCTTGCCCTGCGCGGAGATCGCACTCGGGCCGTCGCCCTCGCACTCCTTGTTCGCGGGCACCAGATGGTCCATCGCGAGGTGCACACCGTTGAGATTGCGGCCTACTGCGTCACTGTCCCGCGCCCGCAGCGCGCCGACCGCGAGCACGACGGCGTCGTACTGCGCCCTGAGCCGTTCGACGGGCAGGTCCACGCCCACTTCACATTCGGTGACGAATCGTGTTCCCTCGGCGCGCATCTGGGCCAGGCGCTGGTTCAGCGTCGCCTTCTCGAGCTTGTATTCCGGGATCCCGTAGCGCATCAGCCCGCCGATGCGGTCGTCGCGCTCGTACACAGTGACGTCGTGGCCAGCCCGCGTGAGCTGTTGTGCCGCAGCAAGTCCCGCGGGACCCGATCCAACGACGGCAACCCGCCTACCCGTCGCGATGGCGGCGGGCTGGGGTTCGACGATTCCGTCCATCCAGGCCTGATCGGCGATCGTCTGCTCGATCCGCTTGATAGTGACGCTGCCGCCAGTCTGCTCCTCTCCGATGGAAAGCACACACGCGGCTTCGCACGGTGCCGGACACAACCGGCCGGTGAACTCGGGGAAATTGTTGGTTGCGTGCAAGCGGTCGCTCGCCGCGTCCCAGCGGCCGCGGCGCACCAGATCGTTCCACTCCGGGATCAGATTGCCCAACGGACAGCCCGCACTTCCGGAGTGGCAGAACGGGATCCCGCAGTCCATACATCGGCGGGCCTGCTGCGAGACCTCGCCCGCACGCTGGTGCGGATCCTGTTGTTCGTAGACCTCACGCCAGTCGCCGACGCGTTCGTCGACCGCCCGCTTGGTGGCTTCGACTTTGGGAACCTTGAGAAATCCGGTCGGGTCAGCCACGGCTTGCCTCCATTATCGCGGTGTCGACGTCGCGGCCCTCGCGCTTGGCGACCAACGTGGCCTCCAGCACACGCTGATAGTCGCGAGGCATCACCTTGGTGAACTGCGCACTGCGCCTTGGCCAGTCGGACAGCACGCTCGTGGCCAGCGTGCTTCCGGTGTACTTGGCGTGCGTGGCGATGACGTCGCGCAGCCAGGTCAGGTCCTCAGGTTCGAGGCGCTGCAAATCGACCATCTCGGTGTTGACCTTCTTCGGATCGAGGCCGAGCACGAACGCTATACCGCCGGACATTCCGGCCGCCATGTTGCGGCCCGTCTTGCCGAGCACCACCACGCGGCCGCCGGTCATGTACTCGCAGGCGTGGTCACCGACACCCTCGACGATGGTCAGCGCACCCGAATTGCGGGCGGCGAAGCGCTCCCCGGCCCGTCCCCGCAGATACAGCTCGCCGGATGTGGCGCCGAAAAGCAGCGTGTTTCCCGCGATCACGTTGTCCTCGGGCAGGAACAGCACGTCGTCCGGCGGTCTGACGATGACCCGTCCGCCGGACAGGCCCTTGCCCACATAGTCGTTCGCGTCGCCGACCAATTCCAAGGTGACGCCCGGCGGCAGGAATGCTCCGACAGACTGGCCCGCGGATCCGGTCAGCGTGATGTGAATCGTGTTGTCGGGCAGCCCCGCGGCGCCATAACGCCGAGTGACCTCGGAACCCAGCAGGGTTCCTACGGTGCGGTTGACGTTGCGCACCGGCAGTTCGAGCCGGACCGGATGCGCGTCCTCCAGGGCACCCTCGGCGAGTTGGATCAGCGTGCGGTCCAACGCTTCTTCGAGGCCGTGCTCTTGCGCCCTCGTTCGGCGACGCGCCCCGCCATCGCTCGGCACCGCGAACACCGGCGTCAGGTCCAGACCCCGGCTCTTCCAGTGGGCAACGCCCTCGTCGGTGTCCAGGACTTCGGCGTGGCCCACCGCCTCGTCGATGCTGCGGAAGCCGAGCTCGGCAAGGTACTGACGAATGTCCTCGGCGATGAATCGGAAGTAGTTCTCGACGAACTCCGGCTTGCCGTTGAATCGTGCCCGCAGCTCGGGGTTCTGCGTCGCGACACCGACCGGGCATGTGTCGAGGTGACAGACCCGCATCATGATGCAGCCCGAAACCACCAAGGGCGCAGTGGCGAAGCCGTACTCTTCGGCGCCGAGCAGCGCCGCGACGACGACGTCGCGTGCGGTGCGCATTCCGCCGTCGCACTGCACGGTGATGCGGTCGCGCAGTCCGTTGAGCATCAGCGTCTGCTGGGTGTCGGCCAATCCGATCTCCCACGGCATGCCCGCATGCTTGAGGCTGGTGAGCGGCGCGGCGCCGGTGCCACCGTCGTATCCGGAGATCAGCACCACGTCGGCGTGCGCCTTGGACACACCCGCCGCAACCGTGCCGACGCCGACACTGCTGACGAGCTTGACGTGGATACGCGCGTCGGCGTTGGCGTTCTTGAGATCGTGGATGAGCTGAGCCAAATCCTCGATCGAGTAGATGTCGTGGTGCGGCGGCGGCGAGATCAAGCCGACGCCTGGCGTCGAGTGCCGAGTCTTGGCGATGTTCGGGTACACCTTGTAGCCCGGGAGTTGCCCGCCCTCACCGGGTTTGGCGCCTTGAGCCATCTTGATCTGGATGTCGGTGGCGTTCAGCAGATAGTCGCTGGTGACGCCGAACCGGCCGGAGGCGACCTGTTTGACGGCGCTACGACGACGGGGGTCGTAGAGACGTTCGGTGTCCTCACCGCCCTCCCCGGAGTTCGAACGGCCACCGAGGTTGTTCATGGCGATGGCCATGGTCTCGTGCGCTTCGGCGGAGATGGAGCCGTAGCTCATCGCACCGGTGTTGAACCGCGTGACGATGGAGTCGACCGATTCGACTTCCTCCAGCGGGACCGGCGGCCTCAGCTTCTTGAAGCCGAACAGGCCGCGCAGGGTGCCACCATCGGCGGAGAGACGGTTCACCTCGTCGGAGTACTGCTGGAAGATGTCATGGCGGCCGGTACGGGTCGAATGCTGCAGCAGGAAAACCACTTCCGGGGTGAACAGATGCAGTTCGCCCTCACGGCGGAATGCGTATTCGCCGCCGACCTCGAGCCGCCGGTGCACCCGCTCGGTCGGATTCTCCGGATACGCCCGCCGGTGCCTGACCTTGACCTCCTCGGCGAGCACGTCCAGTGCAACGCCGCCGAGCTGGCTGGGCGTACCGGTGAAATATTCGTCGATGACTTGCTTGTCGATGCCGACCGCCTCGAACGCCTGCGCCGCGGTGTAGGAGGCGACGGTCGAGATGCCCATCTTGCTCATCACCTTTGTGACGCCCTTGCCGAGCGCCTTGAGGTAGTTGCGCACTGCGGCAGCGGGTTCGATGCCGGTGAGCTCACCTTCGCGGACGAGGTCCTCGATCGACTCGAACGCCAGATACGGGTTGACGGCGGCGGCACCGAAACCGATGAGCATCGCGATGTGGTGCACCTCGCGGGCGTCGCCGCTCTCCACCACCAGCGCGACCGTGGTGCGTTCCTTCGTGCGGACGAGATGATGATGCACGGCAGAAACCGCCAGTAGCGAGGGTATGGGTGCCCTCGTGTGGTCGGAGTCGCGATCGGAGATGACCAGGGTGCGTGCGCCTTTGGCGATGGCGTCGCATGCCCGCAAGCGCAGATCCTCCACGGCTTCGGCGAGGCCTTCGCCACCGCGCTCGACGTCGTAGAGCGCTTTCAGCACCGCGGTCCGCAGCCCGCCGTACTCGCCGTCGTCGTTGATGTGGACGATCTTGTTGAGTTCGTCGTTGTCGAGAACCGGCCAGCGCAGCACGATCTGGCGGCATGACGCCGCGGTCGGTTCCAGAAGGTTCTGCTCCGGACCCATGATGCGGGCCATCGAGGTGACGACCTCCTCGCGGATGGCATCCAACGGCGGATTGGTCACCTGCGCAAAGAGTTCCACGAAGTAGTCGTAGAGCAGCCGAGATCGCTGCGACAGCACGGCCGTCGGAGTATCGGTGCCCATGGAGCCCAGTGGCTCCGCACCCGAGGCGGCCATCGGGGTGAGCAGAATGCGCAGGTCTTCTTCGGTATAGCCGAAGGCGACCTGCCTGCGGACAACCGTCTCGTGATTCGGCTGGAAACGGACGCGGTCGGCGAGCGTCTTGATGTCGAGAAGTCCCGAATGCAGCCACTCCCCGTAAGGTTCCTGCCCGGCGAGCGACTCCTTGATCTCGTCATCGGCGACGATGCGGCCGGCGGCGGTGTCGATGAGGAGCATCTTGCCCGGCTGCAGACGGCCCTTGGCGACGATCTGCGCCGACGGCACGTCGAGCACGCCGCTCTCGCTGGCCAGGATGAGGCGGTCATCCAGGGTGCGCCACCAGCGCCCTGGCCGTAAACCGTTGCGGTCCAACACCGCTCCGACGAGCGTGCCGTCGGTGAACGTGACACACGCGGGCCCGTCCCACGGCTCCATCAGCGAGGCGTGGAACTGCCAGAACGCCCGCTCGGCAGGGTCCATGGTCGTGTTGTTCTCCCACGCCTCGGGGATCATCATCAGCACGGCGTGCGGCAGGCTGCGGCCACCCAGGTGCAGGAGTTCGAGGACTTCGTCGAACGACGCCGAATCGGACGCCTCCGGAGTGCAGATCGGTGACAGACGCGACAGGTCGCCGGGAATCTTGGCGCTGGCGAGCATCGCCTCGCGCGCGTGCATCCGATTGCGGTTCCCGCGCACGGTGTTGATCTCACCGTTGTGCGCGACGAAGCGGAAGGGATGCGCCAACGGCCACGACGGGAACGTGTTCGTCGAGAAGCGACTGTGCACGATCGCGATCGCGCTGCGGCACCGTTCGTCACGCAGATCCGGAAAGTATTGGGGCAGTTGCATTGTGGTCAGCATGCCCTTGTACACCATGGTACGGCTGGACAGTGACGGGAAGTACACGCCGTTGCGCTCGGCACGTTTGCGCAGCGGATACACATAACGGTCGAGGTCGATGCCACCGAGCTGTTTCGGCGAGGCGACGAACAGCTGCTCCATGCGCGGCATACAGCCGAGCGCCGTCGCTCCGACCTCGGCCCCAGCTGGATCGGTG
This sequence comes from Mycobacterium sp. NPDC051804, assembly GCF_044452905.1. Lineage (NCBI taxonomy): Bacteria > Bacillati > Actinomycetota > Actinomycetes > Mycobacteriales > Mycobacteriaceae > Mycobacterium > Mycobacterium sp. NPDC051804. The sequence continues at coordinate 117,522 of NZ_JBITCD010000008.1, forward strand.
GGGAGCTCACGCCAGCCCAGTACGGTGAGCCCTTCGTCGGCGGCGATGGCTTCGACGTTCGCGCGTGCGTCCGCGCGGTCAGCGGCGTCCTGCGGCAGGAAACAGATGCCTGCGGCGAACGTGTTGGCACCCTCGTCGGTGGGCGGCGGCAGCTCGAAGTCGACGACGTCGCGCAACAGTTCGACGGGCAGCTGGATGAGGATGCCCGCCCCGTCGCCGCTGTTGGGTTCGGCGCCCGCGGCGCCGCGGTGCTCCAGATGTTCCAGAGCGACCAGTCCGTCGACGACGATGGCGTGCGACCGGCGGCCTTGGATATCGGTGATCATGGCGACGCCACAGGAGTCCGACTCGTTATTCGGGTCGTAGAGCCCTTGAGGCTCGGGAAATGCCGAGTAGAGCATTGAGGTGGCAACCTCCGCAGTCCGGGGAAATCATGTCCCGGGACTGCACCGGCCCGTACTTGATTGTATCAGCGCAACGTGCCAGCTACCCAGTGAGAAGCGTCGGGACCAGCGGGAACCCAGGCAGATTTCGTACCACGGTCCACCCCACGGCGATCGCGACGATGACGGCGCCGGAGACCGGCGTCAACCATGACCGGTCATTTCGGCGGCACAGCAGAATCCATATCAACAGCAGCGGCAGGCCGATCAGAGCGACCACATTGTCGACGACCGCCGCGGCCAGATCGCCGTTGAGAACGTCATGGACCATCCGCAGACCGCCGCAACCCGGGCAGAACAGACCCGTGGCCGCATGGAAGGGGCATGCGGGAAACAGAAAGTTCGGCCGATGGGGGTCGGCGAGGCCGATATAGGCCAGGCTGCCCACCAGCACGGCGCCCGTGCCGAGGGCGGTGTACAGCCGCCCCCGATTCGGGGTCGTGTCCGTCGTACTAGGTGCCATCGCGCAGCGGGCGGCCCTGCGGATCGCGCACCTTGTCGGTGAGCATCAGGATCGCGTCGATGATCCCCCAGATCACGGCGCCGATACCGCAGGTCACCAGGCCGACGAGAAGCTGGGCGACGCCGAGTCCGGTCTCGCCGATGTACATGCGGCCGATACCGACGAGCCCGAAGAGGCCCAGCAGCTGCAGCAGGCCCGCGACGACCTTCGACTTGTCCGAGTACGGCTCACCCGTCATGGGGTGGCGGCCGAAGGGCGCGCTCGGGTCCATGTAGGCCTGCGGATACTGGCCGCCGGGCGGCGGATATTGCGGTGCATAGCCAGGCTGCGGCGGGGGCGGCGGAGTTGGCTGGCTTCCATACTCATTGCCACCGAACTGCGGCTCAGTCATGCCCCACAGCATGCCAGAAATGCCGCCATTACTTCAGGTTTGGCCGCTTACCAGGCGAAGGATGTCGACAAGGCCGTCGACCGGCACCGACGGATCGATCGACCGGAGCAGCCCGAGGCCGACACCGAGCGCAAGCATCACGATCGCCGTTTCGCCACCCGGCAACGCGGGCGCGGTGTCATCGACGGAATCCGCTGCCCCGGTGAGCATTTGGAGTATGCCCTTGAGTCGGGATGCGAGTTCGTTGCGCAATTGCTCGTTGTGACGGGCGTGCGCGGCGAACTCGACCTCCAGCGATGTCCACGCCGGATCGCCGATGACCTTCTCGGCCCAGGCCTGCAGCCCCTCGACACGGGACGCGGTGGTGGGCTTCGCCATGATCTCGAGTATCTCGGCGAGACGTTCACCGCGGACCTCGTCGAGCACGGCGATGCACAGCTCGTCCTTGTTGCGGAAGTTGGAGTACACCGCACCCTTCGAAAAGCCCGCGGCGTCGGCGACCTTCTCCAGCGATGTCGGGTGATAACCGTCGTCGAAGAACAGCTGCCTGGCCGTCTTGACCAGCTGAGTCCTGGTCTGGGCCTGGCTTTCGGCGCGAGTCATCCGAGTCACGGTGTCATCGTACTCCGTTGACATTCTGTTGGTATCTAAATACTGTCGGTTTTTCGATGAAGGGAGCACGGTATGCCCTATCCCAAGATCGCGCTGGACGGCGCTGTCGTCGCGGTGACGGGCGGCGCACGCGGAATCGGCAGGGCAACCGCCTCGCTGTTCACGTCCAAAGGCGCGACGGTCTGCGTCGGCGACCTCGACACCGCGGACTCACCGGGTGCGCTCGCCCTCGATGTCACGTCGCGCGAATCGTTCGGGACGTTCGTCGACTCCGTGCTCTCTCGGCACGGCCGCATCGACATCCTCGTCAACAATGCCGGGGTAATGCCGCTGGGCGACTTCCTTTCCGAAGACGACGCGATCAGCCGCACGACGCTCGAGGTGAACGTGTGGGGCCTGATTCACGGAATGAGGGCCGTGATGCCGCACATGGTCGAACGCGGCCGAGGGCATGTGGTCAACGTCGCGTCGATGGCGGGCAAGCTGGTGGTTCCGGGAATGGCGGTCTACAACGCGAGCAAGTTCGGCGCCGTGGGGCTGTCGGCCGCGGTCCGTGAGGAATACCGGAGTACGGGTGTCAGCGTCAGCGCGGTGCTGCCGAGTGCGGTGCGGACGCGGCTTGCGTCGGGAGTGCCGCTGGGACACGGGATGCCGACCGTTGACCCCGACGATGTCGCGCGGGCAATCGTCGGCAGCGTCCGGCGTCGGCGCGCCGAGATCACCGTGCCCCGATATCTGGCGGGTTGGGATCTGGTGAATGCGGCGGTGCCGGAGCCAGCGATGCGGCTGGGCCGCAAGCTGATCGGTGACCGCCGGGCGCTGACGTCTGTGCAGCAGGATGTACGTGCTGCCTACGAGGAGACGATCGCGGCGCAGGCGTTGGGCCGATGACGCGGGAGCCTCGGGTCGTCATCATCGGTGCGGGCGTGGCAGGCATCGCGACCGCAGTGACGTTGCAGCAGGCCGGCTTCAACGACTTCACGATCCTGGAAAAAGGTTCCGATGTCGGCGGGGTGTGGCATTGGAATCGCTATCCCGGTCTCACGTGCGACGTGCCGTCGCAGCTGTACCAGTTCTCGTTCGCGCCGAAGCCTGATTGGTCGGGCCTGTTCGCGCCCGGCTCGGAGATTCAGCGCTATCTTCGCGACGTCGTCGACGACCATGGTCTTGCCGGGCGACTCAGACTCGATTCTGAGGTTGAGTCAGCGGTGTTCACCGGATCGTCTTGGCATATAACGACTTCCGATGGTGCGGATTTGGAAGCGGACTTTCTGATCTCGGCGACGGGGGTACTGCATCACCCGTTTACGCCGGATATCCCGGGACTGGACACTTTCGCCGGCGATGTCGTCCACACCGCGCGCTGGGACGACGGTGTGGCCACCGACGGACGACGGATCGCGGTGATCGGCACGGGGTCGACCGGCGTGCAGGTGGTGTCCGCGCTGCAACCGGGCGCGGCACAAATCAGCCATCTGGTGCGGTCGCCGCAGTGGGTCATCTGGGTGCCGATGGGGCTTCGCCAGCCGGCTTTTCTGGGCAAGCTGCTGCGGCGGCGGCCTTCGGTGCACCGGAAGCTGTATGGCGTATTGCTCTGGGGGTCGGCCATTCTCCCCGACATCGCGACCCGGCCAAGCTGGCGTCGAAGGCTGGTGCAGGCGTACGCGCGGCGGTCGCTGCGCGCGCAGGTCCGCGATTCGGAACTGCGCGATCGCCTCACCCCCGACTATCAGCCGCTGTGCAAACGGCAGGTGGTGTCGAGTTCGTACTATCGCGCTATCCGCGCGAAGAACGCCGAGCTGGTCACCTCGGCGATCGAGCGGGTAACATCGGGCGGCATCCGGCTGGCCGACGGCCGCGAGATCGCGCTTGACGTACTGATTTTGGCAACCGGATTTCACACGCATCACTACATGCGGCCCATGAACTTGCGCGGGCGCGACGGTATCTCGATCGACGATGCGTGGGCCAAGGGGCCGCGAGCGTACCGGATGACGGCGATTCCGGGCTTCCCCAACCTCTTCACGGTCTTGGGTCCCAATTCGCCGACGGGTTCGATAATTCCGCAATATCCTGCCGAGCTGACGGCCCGGTACATCACACATTGGCTGCGCCGGTTCCGCGCCGGCGAAGTCGATACAGTCGAGGTCACCGAGGAAGCCACCGCGAAGTTCAACGACGACGTGAGCGTTGCGTTGGGCCCCACGGTGTGGAATACCGGTTGCAACTCTTGGTATCTCACCGACGACGGCAACGTCGACCTGTGGCCCTACGACCGTAAGACGATGACGGCGATGCTGCACCGACCCGATGACCGCGACTTCCATCTTCAGAAGGGTGGGGGTTTGTAGTTGGCGGCGAGCCAGGCTTGGTGCTGCCGTTCTTGTTCGGCGATGAGTTCGGTGCGTTCACGGCGTTCGGCGTTGATCCGGTCCTGGCGGTCCTGAGCGCGGGTTTGTTTGCGCCGCGGCATCATCACCGTGCGATCGGTGTCCGGATCGATGACGTGCGGTGGCAGATCGAGTTCACCGGTCGGCTGGGCTAGGGCGGCGAACATCGCCGCACCGTGGGCCTCGGTGGTGTAAGTGTGCCCGGTCGGCGAGGTCAGCACGATCGTGCCGTCGGGCAACTGCTGATCGCTCCACCCACAGAACGTCTTCACCAGATGGTGGATTCGGCAGTAAAGCTTCATGTTCGACGGATGCGTCGACCCCTGCGGATAGGGCACCGTGTGGTCGATATCGCACTTCTCGACCGGCTTGTCGCAGCCCGGCCAACGACACGTCAGATCGCGCCACTGAATGAATTCTTTGGTCTTCGCACTCGGCCGATACCCGGGATCGGGCGCCACACCGGTAGGCACGGTCAGAGGCTTGAGCGTCGCGGTCTTCGCCACGTTGCGCACCGATTCGGCGGGCAGAATGCCGAAACCGCGTAGATACCCCGGATTATCACTTGACCCGTCGAGCGTTCCCTGTTCGGCGAGCACATGGATCACTGCTGCCGAGGCGGCAATCTGTGCTGCTGCCGCTGTGCACTCCGGGCGTCCGCACTCGCATGCCAGGGTGGTTTCCATTCGGGCCAGCGCGCCGGCGGCATCGGCGCGACGCTGACTTCGGCTGCGAGGGTCGTGTTCACACACCGTGGCCGCCAATGCATCCAACCGCGCATCAAGTGCGGCGGCGTCGGTGGCCCGCACATGACCCGAGGCGAACGCCATCCCCGGACCGGCTTCGTCGACGTCGAAATACCGGTTCTCGTCCACCTTGGGCGGCACGCGTACCCCGGCCGGGTCGAACTTGGCCACCCACTGATCGACCCGATCACGCAACTTGTTCTTGGAGAATTTCATCCACTTTTCGCAGTGCCGCGCGATCGCCTCGTCCAACTCCGGCATCAGCGCATCCTCGACGTTGTCGGTGCGGTTGATGATCGTCGACACCATTCGGTAGTCGATGGTGCCGCGTAGAAAGACCTTGGCCACCATGGGGTGCCGATGGGCCAGGGTGCAGGCGAACTGCACCTGACTCACCGCACGGGAATGGCTGATGTTCTGCACCGCCGAGACTTCGGCGGCAACCGCGGCACAGTAGTCGACCAGGTGCCATTCCAGATCGGCCAACGCCCCTTCACGCCGTTCATAAAGATCGGCCACTGCTAACAACCGCTGCGCCATGGACATCGACTCGTAGCGCGTCGCCTCACCCATCACCTCGATGAGATCCCGGTCCCGATCGCACTCGAACATGTGTTCGACTATGCCAAATGGGTCTGACAAGTTCCGTCAGCTCCGTCGAGCGGCCTCCTGCGCCAGCTGAACGCGAGAGGTCAGACCCAGCTTGGTGTACACATGCGTCAGATGCGTCTGGACAGTGCGCGGCGAAATGAACAAGCGCGCCGCGATGTCCTTGTTGGCCAACCCCTCACTGACCAACCGCACCACGTCGAGTTCGGTCGGCGTCAACGACGCCCAACCGCTCGACGGCCGCTTGCGCGCCCCGCGACCGCGCTGCGCATACGCGATCGCCTCCTCTGTCGACAACGCGGCACCTTCGGCCCAGGTAGCCTTGAAGTCACTGTCTCCCAGAGCATCACGGGCCGTGGCGATGCACTTCTCGACACCTTCCTGATGAACACGGGACCGGGCGGCCCCGGTGCGCTGCCATAAGGATTCCGTCGCGCCGAATATCCGCGCCGCCTCTCGGTGGCGATCCGTCAGGACGAGCACGCGGGCGAGGCACTCCAAGACTTCAGGCGTGATGACATGCGCTTCCATCTCCGAAACAACCGCAAGCCCGTCGTACGCGTCCCGCTCAGCCTGCTCGAGTTCGCCCGTCTCGATCCCGACCCGACTGCGGGTCGCCAGCGCCGTGGCTCGATGCCATCCTCTCGTCACGACCACCGCATCGTCCGCCCATCGGCGCGCTTCGTCCAGTTCGCCTGCGGCCAGCGCGACCTCGCCACGCCACGAGACGAACACTGCACACGCAACCGGATGAACGCTGACGATCGGCCATCCCAGATCGTGCGCACGCTTCGCGGCCGACACATTGCCCGCCGCGAGCTCCGTCCAACCAGACAGCATCGTTCCGGAGCCCGCGAAGAACCCTCCGAGCTCGGCTCCCGCCTCTGCCAGCGCGTCGGCGTAGTCGGTAGCAGCCTCGCCGCGGTATGTCGCGATGATGCAGAGATGCTGAACGGCGATGTACCTACACAGCACATCGGACGCGGCGTCCGCCTCCTCGAGCAGTTCGGTGCAGACTCGCGTCGCGCCCGCCAAATCCCCGCACGTGATCAGCTGGGCGACGATGCCCCAGGCGCGACAGAAGCGCGAGCTGAAGCGGTCATTTATCGAGTCGGCCAGATCGCGGCCTTCGACGCCCGCCGCGTAGGCCGCTCTCGGATCACCCGTCCAGAACGCCGCATAGCTCTGCCAGCAGAGAATCTGGCTCAGCCGCCATCGGTCTCCCAACTCGCGTGCGAGTGCGCTCGCCTCGGCCAAATACGGCTGCGCCACCTCGAATTCGTAGGCAGCGATGCTCCCGCATGCCGTCAACGCCCGTACCACCAACGCCGGATCGCCGACCTGGCGCGCGATGGCCAGCGCCTTCTCGGCCTGGTCCATCCTGTCGGTGGTGATGCCCCACGCATCGAGCAGCGCCTTATCGGCCAACGCTCGCGCGAGGACTGCGGGAGTGACATCTCCCTCTGCGTCAACTGAATCGGTGAGCACTGCATCGAACCAGGACAGGCCCTCCATGATGCGTCCGCGTGCCAGCCACAGTGGCAGCAGTGCCGACGCCAGCTGCATCGCGGCGTCGGTATCCCCGCTGTCCTGACTCCACGCGAACGCTGCCCTGCTGTTGTCGATGTTCACTTCCGCTTGTGCGAGAAGCTGCTCGTGCTGTCCGGCAGGCGGATTGTCCAGCTCCGCTGCCAGCGAGGTGTAGTAACCGCGATGCCGCGCACGAATGTCAGCTGACTCTTCGGATTCCCCGAGCTTCTCCGCCGCATACTGACGCACCGTCTCCAGGAGTCGGTATCGCGTTTGGCCATGTGCGCTATCGGCCACCACCAGCGACTTGTCGACGAGCAGCGTGAGCTGATCGAGCACCTGATAGCGCTCCACATCGCTTGACCCGGTGACCATCTGCGCCGCGTTGAGATCGAATCCGCCGGCGAAAACGGCGAGTCGGCGAAACAGCACCCGCTCGGGTTCACTGAGCAGCGCATGCGACCAGTCCACCGACGCCCGCAGTGTCTGCTGACGACGCACCGCAGTCCGCGAACCACCGGTCAGCAGCCGGAACCTGTCATGGAGGCTGTCATTGATCTCCTGCAGCGACAAGGCGCGAACGCGTGCGGCGGCAAGTTCAATCGCCAACGGAACGCCGTCCAACCGTCGGCAGATCTCGGTCACGAGGGCCGAGCTGTCCTCTGTGAGAGCGAATTCAGATCTGGCGAGGCGCGCACGGTCGGCGAACAGCACGACAGCCTCGTCGGTCAGCGACAACGACGGGACCCGCCACGTCACCTCCCCAGCCAGCCCGATCGGTTCACGGCTCGTCGCCAGCAGCGTCACATTCGGACAGGCACCGACCATCGTCTGGATCATTTCGGCACTGGAGTCCAGGAGATGTTCGCAGTTGTCCAGCACCATGAGCAGCTCGTGCTCGCCGATCGATCGCACGATCGTGTTCACGGTGGACCGTCCCGGCTGATCTGGCAGGCCCAACGCGCGCGCCACCGCGACCGGTAGCACGTCGGGATCGGTGATCGGCGCCAAGTCGACATACCTTGTGCCGTGGCCGAATTCACCGGTGATCATCGACGCCACATGGACAGCCATCCGCGTCTTACCGACACCCCCGGCGCCGGTCAGCGTCACCAGCCGATTGGTCGCCAACAGCTCGCGGACCTCCGCGATCTGCCCCTCACGGCCGACAAAGCTGGTCAGCTGCACCGGAAGATGCTGTGCCACAGCCCCGTTACCGGCGCGCAGCGGCGGGAAGTCGTTGAGAAGATCGGGGTGACACAGCTGCCGCACCCGTTCCGGGCGGGGCAGATCCCGAAGAGCATGCTGTCCGAGGTCGATCAGCCACGCACCCTCCGGAAGGTGGTCCAGTACCAGGTCTTCGGTGGTCGAGGTCACCAGCGTCTGTCCGCCGTGGGCGAGGTCGCGCAGACGGGCGGTGCGGTTGATGGTCGGGCCGATGTAGTTCCCCTCATCGCGCAACTGCACCTCGCCGGTGTGTAGACCGATGCGCAGACGGATCGGCGCCAGCGGTGCGCGCTGCACCGCGACTGCGCACGCCACCGCATCGCTGGCCCGGGCGAAGGCGATGACGAAACTGTCGCCTTCACCCTGCTCGACGGGGCGCACCCCGCGGTGCGCGACGACGACCTCCGCAAGAGTCCGGTCGAGTCGTGCGACGGCGGCTCTCATCTCGTCGGAGTGGTTGTCCCACAGCCGCGTTGAACCCTCGATATCCGCCAGCAGCAGCGTCACGGTCCCGGTGGGCAGCCCGCTGACGCCGACGTCGCGCATCTCAGTCATGCTTAGCCGCCTCCTGCGCCAATTGGACGCGCGACGTCAGACCGAGCTTCGTGTACACATGCGTCAGATGCGTCTGCACCGTCCGCGGCGAGATGAACAGCCGCGCGGCGATGTCCTTGTTGGCCAACCCCTCACTGACCAACCGCACCACATTGAGCTCGGTCGGCGTCATCGACGCCCAACCGCTCGACGGCCGCTTACGCTCCCCTCGCCCCCGCTGCGCATACGCGATCACCTCCTCCGTCGACAACGCAGCGCCCTCTGCCCACGCCGCGTCGAAGGCTTTGTCCTCCAGCATGTCCCGAAGCGCCGAAATCCAGGCAGCGGAGCGCGAGCGAACGTCCGAAAACGCTACGGCTCCGGTCGCGGTGCGCAGAGTCTCCGCAGCACCGAACAACCGGGCTGCCTCCCGCGGACTCTCGCCGACCGCCGCGAGGTGTGCCAGGTACTCGAGCATCTCAGGGACATCGAGATAAGAGCCCACTGCAGTCGCTTCCCCGACGGCCGCATGGAGATCGTCCTCCGCCTGCGTGAGGGCACCATCGGTGACGGCTATCCGAGCACGCGCCAGTAGTGCCGCCGCGTGGTGGCAACCCCTGCCCTTGGTCGCCGGGACTGCCTCGTCAGCGAGACGACGCGCTTTGTCGACGTCGTTATTCAGAAAAGCGATGCGGGACTGCACTTCCAGATGCATCGCCCATGTTTCGGGTAGTAGGCGCCACAGTGGCGAGGCAAGCTCGATGGCGTCCGCGGCTTCGCGTTCGTCACCTTTTGCGAAGGCGGCGAGCGCGAGACCGTTGAAGCCGTGCGCAAGTTGAAGTCCCCCGAGGTCGGTTCCGAGCTCGATCGCCCTCCTCGCCGCGGCTTGGGCAGCGTCCGTGTCACCAAGGTAGGCGAGGACGTAACTCATGGACCCGAGGGGCATCTCGGCCCACAGCCAGTCATGTGCGGTCTCCGCCTCTTCGGCCACCGACGCGAACTGCGCCGCGGCGCCGGTCAACTCACCGCACCACATCTGCGCGAGCCCGAGGATCCAGCGGCACTGCCGTGCCACGAACTTGTCGCCGATCCCACCGGCGAAATCAGCGCCCTCACGGGCGATCGTCTCTGCTTGCGAGCAGTCGCCGCTCATCATCGCGCCGTATGCCCGCCATCCCAGAACCTGGCTGATTCGCCACGCATCACCCGCTGCCCGAGCCAGGTCGAGCGCTTCGTCGAAGTACGGCTTCGAGGTGACGCTGCTGTGTCCATTGACGCAACCGGTCGCGATCAGGGCGCGAATCAACAGCGTGACATCGTCTGAACCACGCGCGATGCGCAAGGCCGTCTCAGCCAGCGCTGGACTGTGGACACCGAGCCACGATTCGAGCATCGCCTTGTCGGCGACAGCTCGTGCATATTCGGCCGTTGCTACGTCTCCCGCTGCGTCACGGTCTGCGATCGCAATTTCGAGCCCTGCAAGGCCTTCCCGAAGCCGACCACGTGCGAGCCACAGAGCTTGTAGCGAGGTGACGAGTGACAGTGCCTGCTCGACATCGGAGTTTTCGCGACACCATTGGAATGCGGCCCGCAGGTTGTCGATTTCCAGGGCCGCCTGGTCCAGATGACGTTCGTGACCGTCGCCGGCCGGGGTGTCGAGCCGAGCCGCCATCGCAGCGTAGTGGTCACGATGGCGGGTCCGCACCACGTCGGCCTCGCCGGACTCCCCCAGCTTCTCCAGCGCGTACTGGCGCACGGTTTCCAGCAACCGGTATCGCGTTGGTTCCGTGGCGCTTTCGACCACCACTAGCGATTTGTCGACGAGCAGCGTGAGCTGGTCGAGCACTTGGTAGCGCTCCACCTCGACACCGCCTCCCACGGCTTCTGCCGCGTCGAGGTCGAACCCACCCATGAACGCCGCCAACCGGCGGAACAGGACGTGCTCGGGTCCGGTCAGGAGTGCGTGCGACCAGTCGACCGACGCCCGCAGCGTCTGCTGCCGCTGAACTGACGTCCGGGCACCACCGGTGAGCAGCCGGAACCGGTCGTTGAGGCTGGCGAGCAGGTCGGCGATCGACAGGGCGCGCGCCCTGGCGGCCGCGAGTTCTATCGCCAGTGGCATTCCGTCGAGCCGACGGCATATCTCGGCGACGGCTGAGGCGTTCTCGTCGGTGATGCGAAAGTCGGACCTCACCTTGCGGGCGCGTTCGGCGAACAGGTCGACAGCGTCGGTCTCCACCGGCAATGACGGCACCCGCCACGTTGATTCGCCAGGCATCCCGATCGGCTCACGGCTGGTGGCCAGCAGCGACACCGATGGACAACCCCGAAGTAGGTCGCCGACGATGGCGGCCGCGGCGTCCAGAACGTGTTCGCAATTGTCGAGCACGATGAGCATCCGTTGGTCGCCGATGTAGCGAACCACGCTGTCGGTGGAGGAACTTCCCCGCTGGTCGGTCAGACCGAGAGCACGTGCCACCGTGACAGGCACCACCCCCGGGTTGGCAATCGGCGCGAGATCCACAAACCAGACACCACTTGCGAATTCGCCGGCTATCGCCGCGGCCATCTCGACGGCGAGCCGTGTCTTCCCGGAGCCTCCGGCACCCGTCAGAGTCACGAGCCGATTCTGCGAAAGGAGCTCTCGAATATTCGCCATCTCGGCCGTCCGACCGACGAAACTGGACAGCTGAGCCGGAAGATTCTGTGTCGCAGGACTATCGACGACGCGCAGCGGCGGGAAATCGTTGTGAACGTCTGGATGGCATAGCTGCACGACCCGTTCGGGACGCGGCAGGTCTCGAAGTGCATGTGTCCCCAGGTCTGTCAGCCATGCGTCGTTGGGCAGGTGGTCGAGCACCATCGGCTCGGTCGCACCGGAGAGCACCGTCTGCCCGCCGTGCGCGAGATCGCGTAAGCGAGCCGTTCGGTTGATCGTCGGACCGATGTAGTTGCCCTCGTCGCGCAATTGGATCTCGCCAGTGTTGATGCCGATGCGCAGCCGGATCGGCGCCAACGGAGCCCGCTGAAGCGCCAGCGCGCAGGCCACCGCATCACTGGCACGTGCGAAGGCCAGCACGAAACTGTCGCCCTCACCCTGCTCGACTGGTCTGACCCCGTTGTGGGCTGCGGCGAGCCTCGCCAGCGTCTCGTCGAGGCGCGCGATCGCCGAGCTCATCTCCGCAGGCTGGGTCTCCCACAACCGTGTTGAACCCTGGACGTCTGCCAACAGCAGCGTCACCGTCCCCGTCGGCAGCCCCGTCACCGCGAATTCGCTCCACTCAGTCGCGCTCATGCTAGCCAGCATGCAGCGCTGACGTGCGGCAATACATCAGCGAATACGCGTATATACGACCCTCCCCGCTGCAGATATACGACGTTCGGCCGATCTTGTCGGCGCCGCGAAACCAGATAGTCGAACCATGACCACAACGATTGCGACCGACCTGCCGACCATCGCCTACGAACACGCCCGGAGCCCGGCGGAGGCACACGACCTCATCCGCCAGGCCCGCCTACAGGGGCCGATCGCCATGGGACCGCACGGCCCCGAGGTTCTGTCCTACGACCTGGTCCGGACCGTGCTGCGCGACGACCGGTTCGCCATGCCCAAAGGACTGACGCTCGCCGCGCAGGGCATCACCTCTGGTGAGCTGTGGGACATTGCCGTCCAGGGACTACTCAGTCTGGACGGCGCCGCACACCATCGGCAGCGACGGCTGGTGTCAAAGGCGTTCACGCCACGGGCGGCCGAACGACTGAGGTCGACGTGCACGGACATCATCAGCGACCTCGTCGACGCCTACGCGGAGGCGGGCCGGTGCGATGCGGTGGCCGACATCGCCAGGCGCTACCCCATTCCGATCATTTGCGCGATGCTCGGCACGCCATCGGAGGATTGGCATCTGTTCTCCGACTGGGCCGACGACGTGTTCAAAGTGTTCGACTGGAATGTCGTGAACGACGAGGCCGTCATCGTGGCCGCCTGGAACGCGATGAAGGATTACCTCGACGGCATGGTCATCGCGCGGCGCGACGCGCTCGGCAACGATCTACTGTCCGACCTGATCCGCGCGGAGGTCGACGGCGACCGGCTGACGCACGACGAACTGTTGATGCTGGCCGCCACCTTGCTGATGGCCGGCACGGACACCACGCGTAATCAACTGGCTGCGGCGTTGCAGGTCTTCTGCGAACATCCCGAGCAGTGGGCCCTGCTCGCCGAACGTCCCGAGCTGGCGCCCAAGGCAGTGGAAGAGGCGATGCGCTTCTCCCCGATCATCTTCTCGACGATGCGCGTGGCGGTCGACGACGTGGAACTCGCCGGCGTCAGATTTCCCGCCGGAACGATGGTGATCGCCAATACCACTGCGGCCAATCGTGATCCGGATGTCTATACGGATCCTGACCGGTTTGATATCACCCGCGATAACGCCCCGACCATGTTGACATTCGGCGGCGGCATCCACTACTGCCTGGGCGCACACCTCGCGCGGATCGAACTCGCCGAGGCCCTGACGACAATGGTGCGCCGCATGCCCGACATGCGTCTCGCCGGCGCCGTGTCGTGGAAGTCCATCACCGGTATCAGCGGCCCGGCCAGCCTGCCGATCGAGTTCACAACCTGCCACTGAGACGATCACGGTAGGACCGGCCATCCGGGTCGTAGGTCAAGCGGTACACGGGTTCGGCCCACAGTCGCGTGAAGAGGCTCGGCTGTTCGGCCTTGTGCGGCCGAAGGCGCCCCGGGGGCCGTGATCCGTGCCGGCCGGACTCGTGCCAACGCTCCAATTCCTCTGCCGCCTCAACGATCTCGTCAACGGCCGTGGCCGGATCGGCCAATCCGCGATCCTCGCTGCCGTTATCGGCGCGATCGAGGTGTTCACGCAGCAGTCGCAGCCTCAGATCACGCGCGAACTCGCCTTCGGTGTCGAGTACCGCGCACGTCAGTTCGCTGTCGTGAGTCCAGGATCGTCGATTGAGATTGTCGCTGCCGACACACGACCAGATGTCGTCGATGACACACACTTTGGCGTGCACATACACCGGCGTGCCTTCGAGGTTTTCGACGTCGAAGATATGCACCCGCTCCGGGCTCGCCGCGTGACAGGTCTCGAGCGCCTGCCAACGGCCGATGAGGTTGGGCGGCAGCTCAAGTCGTCCGTCGACGTCCGGATAGCGTGGAATCACGGCGACGAGATGCAAGTCCGGGTTGTCGGTCAGCGCCTGGGCGAACAGCTTGGCCACACGTTTGGACCACAGATACTGGTCTTCGACATAGATGAGCCGGCGAGCGCGCGGCACCACCTTGTTGTAGGCACGGGCAATACTTCGCTCACCGCGCGGCGCGAAGTCATACGCGAAATGCGCATCCGGATACGTGCGCAGCACCTGAATCGCATGTGGCCCGCACGGTGGCGGATCCGGCGGTTGTTCGGGCAACGGATCCGCGTCCATGTCGGCGCCCCCGAACTTGTCCCGCAGCCAGGCCAGAGGGTTGAGCATGTCCAGCGACGCGGGGTCGTTCCAGCGCTCCCGGAACGTCGTGTCGAGCGCGCCGACTGCAGGCCCTTGCACCCGCAGTTGAACGTCGTGCCACGGCGGGTGCTCGCCATAGCGCTTGGCCATCTGTACGGCCTGTGGGTCACCGTGGTGCGACGCGTCGTCGCGACGCGAATGACACAGGTCGATGCCGCCCGCGAACGCGACATCACGCTCAGGCGCACCGGGATGCCTGATGACGACCAGCTTCTGGTGATGTGATCCGCCGATGCGGACACGCTGGTCGAGCAGAACCTCACCGCCTGCATCCTCGATGGCCTCGCCGAGATGCCGGTTCTCTTCTTCGCTGTACGCGAGCTTGTCCAGGTGGGATCGCCAGACCAGACCCTTTACGACGACACCGCGTTCGGCGGCGTGGCAGAGCAGTTCACGGATGGTCGGCCCACCGTCACGCATCTTCTGGTCGGGATCCCCGCGCCAGTCCGTGAAGAACAGATGGTCGCCCGCGGTCAGTGCTTCCACTTCCGTGACGAGCGCATCGAAGTATGTCGAGCCGTGAATCAGCGGCTCTGCCAGGTTGCCTTCGCACCAGGCAGGCACCGCGGCGTCCGGGTTGCCGCGTTCCTCGTCGGTGAGGAACCAGTCCGCGAGATTCATGGCTTCCGGCCCAGCAGTCGATCGGCATAGGAGCGCCCGTCCGGATCGAAGATCACCCGGTAGGCGGGCTCGGCCCACAGCCGGGTCAGCGGATCGACCTTCTCGACCTCGTGCGGACGCAGCCGACCTGGCGGACGAGGTCCGTGACAGCCGGATTGGTGCCAGTCCTCCAAAGTCTGTGCGGAGGCGGTGATTTCGCCGATGGCTGCGGCAGGGTCGACGAGCTCGCCATCCTCGCTGCCATCGGCGGCGCGGTCCAGATGCTCACGCAGCAGGCGCAACCGGAGATCGCGCGCAAACACATTGTCGGAATCCAACACCGCGCCCGCCAGCTCGCTGTCGTGGGTCCAGGAGCGCCGGTTGAAGTTGGCGCTGCCGATGCAAGCCCAGGTGTCGTCGATGACACACACCTTGGAGTGCACATACACCGGTGTGCCCTCGCCGTTTTCGACGTCGAAGAGGTGCACCCGGCCCGGCGCGGCGCGCCGGCACGCGTCCACAGCCAGTTGGCGACCCACCAGGGTCGGCGGCCGGCCAAGGCCACCCTCGAGATCGAAATACCGCGGGACGACTGCTACCAGATGCAGATTCTCATTCGACGTCAGCGCCTCGACGAGCAAGGTGGCGATCTCCTCCGACCACAGGTATTGATCCTCGAGGTAGATCAGGCGCCGGGCCCGCCGCACCGCCTTGGTGTAGCCGCGGGCGATGGTGCGCTCGCCGTCTTTGGCGAACTCGTACTGGATCAAGGCGTCGCCATAGGTCCGAAGTACCTGCACGGCGTGCGATCCGCACGGCGGCGGATCCGGGGGCTGCTCCGGCAACGGATGCCGATCGGCGGTCGGGCCCACGAACCTGTCCCGCAGCCAGGCCAGCGGATTGAAGAGGTCCAGCGGCGCCCTGGCCGTCCAGCGCTCGCGGAACGTGGTGTCCAGCGCGCCGACGACGGGACCGCGCACCTGCAGCTGCACGTCATGCCACGGCGGGTGCTCACCGTAGCGAGCGGACATCTGCACCGCCTGCGGATCGCCGAGATGCGACTCGTCGTCGCGGCGCGAGTGGCACAGGTCGATGCCGCCGAGGAAGGCGACGTCGCGTTCCGGCGCTTCGGGATGACGCAACAGCACCAGTCGCTGATGGTGGGACCCGCCCAGCAGCACTCGCTGGTCGAGCAGCACCTCCCCGCCCGCGCGCTCGATGGTCTCGGCGAGATGGCGATTCTGCTCCTCGTTGAACTGCAGCCTGTTCGGGTACGACCGCCACATCAGTCCCTTGACGAGCACACCACGCTCGGCCGCGCCACGGAACAGTTCGGCAACCGTGGGGCCGTCCTCGCGCAGCCGCTGGTCAGCATCGCCCCGCCAGTCGGCGAAGAACAGGTGATCACCTGGTCCAAGCTGCTCCACCTCGGTGACGAGGCGTTCGAAGTAGGAGGCCCCATGAATGAGCGCCTCCGCCTCGTTGCCCTCACTCCAGGCGGACAGATCCCAATCCGGATTGCCACGTTCACCCGACGTGAGGAACCATTCGGCCAGCACAGACACGCACCTGGATGCCCACTTCCGCGGTTATTTACGCACAACGCCAATATGCAAAAATCCGGGCATGCCTGTTCTACGGCGCCTATTCATCGCGCTCTGCGTCATAGCCCTGGCCCCGGCGTGCACTCCCGGTGCGTTGCCGGACGAACCGCCTGCGACAAGCGCCGGCACCGATACCGCCAAAGCCGACGAGGTGATGCGTGTCGTGCGCGACGTGATGGCCTCAGAACACCTGAAGTCGGCGATCGTCCGGGTCACGATCAACGGGCAGGAAGTCGTCACCGACGCTGTCGGCGAGTCAATGACCGGGGTACCCGCAGACACCAACATGCACTTTCGCAACGGCGCGGTCGCTATCTCCTATGTGTCGACGCTCCTTCTCAAGCTTGTCGACGAACAGAAGGTCACTCTCGACGACAAGCTCTCGGAGTTCCTGCCCGAAATCCCGCACGCGGACCGCGTCACACTGGGCCAGCTGGCCCAGATGACCTCAGGCTATGTCGATTACGTCATCGGCAACACCGAGATGAACGACGCGTTGTACGCCAACCCGTTCCGGCGCTGGACGGTTCACGAGCTGCTGCAGTTCGCTGTCAACAAGCCGCTGCTCTACGAGCCGGGAACCAACTGGAACTACGCGCATACCAACTACCTGCTGCTCGGGCTGGCGCTGGAGAAGGCGACCGGCCAACCGATGTCGAAGCTGTTGTCCGAGAAGGTGCTTCGCCCACTCGGACTTACCAACACCGTCAACTCGCTGACACCCGAAATTCCGGCACCCGTGCTGCACGCGTTCAGCTCAGAGCGTCGCGAATTCCTGAAGATCCCGTCCGGCACCCCGTTCTACGAGGAAAGCACCTTCTGGGATCCCTCGTGGACCATCACCCACGGTGCGATCCAGACGACCAACATCTACGACATGGAGGCGACGGCTGCCGGCATCGGGTCGGGCAAGCTGCTGTCCGCTGATTCGTACAAAAAGATGGTCTCGACGGATCTGCGCGGCAAGACGCGTAAACAGCCCGGGTGCACCACATGTGACGAGATGACCGACGGGTACACCTACGGTCTCGGCATCGTCATCTCGGGCAACTGGCTCCTGCAGAACCCGTTGATGTCGGGGTACTCCGCGGTCGCGGCCTACCTGCCGTCGCAGAAGATCTCGATCGCCGTCGCCACCACCTATCTTCCCGAGGCGTTCGACGATCAGGGGATCTACACCAACGCCGCGGACACCCTGTTCCGCAAGATCGGCGCCGTGATGGCCCCTGACGACGCGCCACCGACGCCCGCGCCGAAATAGGGTGTGGTGTGGCTCCGAAAGTTCTGTTCCTCCGCAACGAGCACCTCGCGACCGAAGCCCTACTCGGCGAGGCGTTCACCGACCAGGGTTTCGACGTCGAGGTGTTCGCGGTCGTACCCGAAGCGCGCGTCGACGATCCTGCCGTTGACGTGACGTTCCCCGCTCCGGGCGGCTACGACGTCATCGTGCCGCTGGGTGCGCGGTGGCCGGTGTACGACGATGCGTTACGTCGCAGCTGGGTGGGCGAGGAGACACAGTTGGTGCGCGCTGCCGCCAATGCGGGGGTGGCACTGCTGGGCGTGTGCTTCGGCGGCCAATTGCTGGCGCAGGCATTCGGCGGATCGGTGGCGCGCTCGTCGGATCCGGAGATCGGCTGGTACGACATCGCGAGCGAAAGACCGGATCTGATCCCTGGCGGGCCATGGTTTCAGTGGCACTTCGACCGCTGGACCCTGCCTCCCGGCGCGATCGAGATCGCCCACACCGCCAACGCGTCGCAGGCGTTCGTGCTCGGCCGCGCACTCGCGCTGCAGTTCCACCCGGAGGTCGACGCCGAGTTACTCGAGCGGTGGTTGGCCGACGACCATGACGGCGAAGTCGCGAGCATCGGTCGCACGCATGATGAATTGCGTTCCCGTACAACGGAACTTGCCGAAAGCGCGGCCTCCCGGGTGCGCGATCTGGTGCGCGGCTTCGTCACGCATGTCGTCCGTCAGCCGTGCCCCAGTTCGTGAGCGAGCGCACCCTCGATGTGCGGGTGCCGGAAGCGGTGGCCGACCGTCTCCAACTTGGTTGGGGCCACCCGCTGATCGGCCTCGGCCAGTTCTCGTGACCCCTGCTGCCCCAACAACAGCCGTGGGCCCAGCGACGGCACCGGGAGCAGCGCTGGCCGGTGGAGCACCCCGGCGAGCGCCTTGGTGTAGTCGGCGTTGCGCACCGGCGCGGGCGCGACGGCGTTGACGGGACCGGACAACCGGTCGTCGTACAGCGCGCGGTAGTACACGTCGAGCAGGTCGTCCAACGCGATCCAGGACAGCCACTGGCGGCCATCGCCGACGCGGCCGCCCAGACCGGCGGCGAACAGCGGACGAAACAACCGCAGCGTTCCGCCGTTGGCCGACTGCACGATTCCGGTGCGTACGTTGACCACCCGAAGTCCCGCCTCGGCCGCGGGCGCGGTCGCGGCCTCCCAGTCCGCGACGACGTCAGCGAGGAAACCGTCGCCGCGCACACTGTCCTCGCACAGGATGGCGTCGCCGCGGTCATAGCCGTAGATGCCGACCGCGGAGGCGCTGACGAACGGCCCGTCGAACGCACTTCTGGCGGCGACTTCGGCCAGCCGGCGCGTGGGGCCGATCCGACTGTCGCGGATGGCTTTCTTGTGCGCGGCCGTGAACCGACCCGCGATCGACGCCCCCGCCAGGTGCACCACGGCGTCGACACCCGACAGCAGATCCGGCGCGGGACGGTCGGGATCCCAGTGCCGCTCGTCGGGTGACTGCGCCGCATGCCGCACCAACCGGATAACCCGATGCCCGCCGGTGCTCAGGAACGCCGACAGTGCGGTGCCGACCAGGCCACTCGCGCCGGTGACCGCGACTACGAGCGGACCCAGGCCCGCCTCCCGCGCGTCGCGGTGGGCGGCGAGATCGTCGGCGAGCTGTCGGTGCCGGTAGGTGAACATCGGGCGCAGGGCAGCCGCGGGCACAGGCGCGTCGATGCGGTCGTAAACCCGCGTCCCCGAAGCGACCTCACCGAATTCGTGGGTGTGTGTCCAGCGTCCGACGATGCGTGGCGGCAACGATCGCACGCCGTCGGACGACAGCACGTCGACGAACCGGCGCCCCGCTTCGTACTGGTCGGGGTCGTGCTGCGCCACCCAGCGCAACCCTCCCGGCAGTCCGAGTACGGCGCGGCCGTCGGCCAGGGAGTCGGCCTCGCTCACCACCGTCATCGGCTGCCATGGCGGCACGAGCCGCCGCATTGCACCGCTTCGCGAGTGCCAATCGAATACCTCGGCCAGCGGATGGTCGACGACGGTTTCCAGCTCGATGCCCATATACCGATATTCGTACCCGCTGCGGTGACGGATTGCCCCACCGGCTGGGTATCCACGGTCGTAGGCTGAAATTTCGGAGATTTCGATGAGCGGAATGCGCGGGCTGACCCGCCGAGACGCGGGTCGTGTGTTCCGGGACCGCCGGGAGGCCGGCGACGTCCTGGCGCAGAAGTTGGCGTCCTACCGCGACCGGAGCAACGTGCAGGTCTTGGGGCTGGCCCGAGGCGGTGTACCGGTCGGCTCGCAGGTCGCGCTCGCATTGCGCGCACCGCTGGACGTCTTCCTGGTCCGCAAACTGGGCGTCCCGCAGTGGGAGGAACTGGCGATGGGCGCGTTGGCCTCCGGGGGTGGCGTGGTGATCAACGAAAGCCTGGTCCGCAGTCTCGGCATCAGCGACACCCAGGTGCAGGCCGCGATCGAACGCGAAACCAACGAACTACACCGGCGCGAACACGCATACCGCGGCGACCGTCCACCGCTCGAATTGGCCGACAAAACGGTGATTTTGGTCGACGACGGTATCGCCACCGGCGCCAGCATGCTCGCCGCGGTGCGTGCGGTGCGTGCCGATGCCCCGTCTGCCGTCGTGGTCGCGGTGCCCGTCGGGCCGCAGTCGACATGCCGCGAACTCGCGACCGAAGCCGATGATGTGGTGTGCGCGATGACGCCGCCGGGGTTCGAAGCCGTCGGCCAGGTGTATGAAGACTTCCACCAGGTCACCGATGACGAGGTACGCGAATTGCTCTCGTCCGGAACGGTTTAGCGGTTGCGGTCGTCGCTTCCGAAATCGTCGGCCTGCTCGACGACTGTCGTCTCCGCTTCGTAATCGGGCTCGTCGGTGGGTTGCCCCTGGGGCGCTCCCGACTCGTCCGGATACTCCTCGTCGAATTCCGCGTCGTGCCGGCTTTCAGTTTCGCTCGCGTCGTTGCGGGAGCGGTCCCGAATCGCATCGACGATCAGCAGCACCACGCCGATGACGCTGGCAGCGATGCACACCCACGCGATCAGCTCATTGCTGGTGACAACCGCCGTCACCAATGCCGCCAGACCGATGACTGCGAGCACGAGCGCAACGATCAACATGGATCAACCCTGGGTCGACGGGACAAATGGCCGTTGGCTAGTTGTTGCCGCGGTTGAACTGGTTGAAACTGCCGGACTCGTTGTTGGCGCTGGAGTCCACCGGGGCCGCAGAACCACGCTGTCCGAGTTCCTCGAGCTGCGATTCCAGATAGGTCTTGAGCCGGGTGCGGTACTCGCGCTCGAACGTACGCAGCTGTTCGAGGCGGCCTTCCAGCACGGTGCGCTGCTGATTGATGGTGCCCATGATCTCGGAGTGCTTGCGCTCGGCGTCGGCCTGCAACGCGTCGGCCTTCTCCTGGGCCTGCCGCAGCTGGGTCTCGGACCGGGTCTGGGCATCGGCCAGCATGGCGTCGGCACGTTGACGGGCCTCGGCGACCGTGGTCTCGGCGGTCTGCCGCGCCTCGCTGACCATGGCGTCGGCCTGCGCGCGGGCGTCGGCGAGCATCTTGTCGGACTCGACCTTGGCGGTCCCCGTCAACCGGTCGGCGGTGTCCTGGGCCAGCGCCAGCACGCGGGCAGCCTTGATGGCCTGCTCTTCGCTGTTCGATTGCTGTTGGGCCGGGGCCTCGTAAACGGGCTGCGGGGCCGGCTCCGGTGCGGGCGGGGGTGTGGGAGCGGGGGCCTCGTACTGCGGAATCGACTGAGTCGACTGGCCGCCACCGCCGCCACCGGAGGTCAGCTCCTGGTCCAGCTCGGCGACACGCTGGCGCAAATCGGCGTTCTCCTCGATGAGCCGGGTCAGCTCGTTCTCAACCAGATCGAGAAAGGCGTCGACCTCGTCCTCGTTGTAGCCGCGCTTGCCGATGGGCGGCTTGCTGAACGCGACGTTGTGAACGTCGGCTGGTGTAAGCGGCATTCTCTGCCCCCTTGAAGTCTGGACCGTAAACCGATCTCAAAGTGTAGAGCCTCGCTGGAACGTAACTGGCGTCCATCCTGTCACACCTGACCCGGCGGTTGCGGGAGAGCCCAATAATTAAGAGCGAATTTCAACTTTTACCCAAGTGCCCGCGCAAGTTCAACGCGCACGTTCGCAGCGATTCGGTGAACGAATAACGACCCCGGCAAACCCTCGGTGGCGGCCGCCGCTAACGCCAAATCCGTGGCGCGCTGGCCGATCTCAAACCGCTGCGCCGAATGCCAGCTGCATGCCGATGAACGCCACGAGCAGCAGCACCATGATCGACAGATCGAACCGGACGGCGCCGATCGTGAGCTGCGGAATCAGCCGGCGCAGCAGCTTCACCGGCGGATCGGTCACGGTCATGATCAGCTCCAGGATCACCACCGTCACCCCTTTGGGTTGCCAATCCCGGGAGAACGAACGGATGAATTCGACGACGACCCTGGCGATCAGCAGCAGCCAGAACACGAACAGGGCGAAGCCCAGGATCGAGAAGAATTGCGACAACGGAGCCGACCTCACTACAGGTGTGACATTCGATACAGGCACAAGGCCTCGCACGCCTGAAGCCGGGGCGCTGGCGCGACGCCGCCAGCCTACCTGCCACGTTCAGTGCCGGCGCTACCGCCGATCACCGCGCTGGTTGCGCCTATTGATACGCGTAGAACCCGGCTTCGGCGATCCGGCGTCGCTCCTCGGCAGTGACGTCCACGTCGGCGGGTGACAACAGGAAGACCTTGGTGGCGACCTTGTCGAACGAGCCGCGCAGGGCGAACGCCAGCCCGGCCGCGAAGTCGACCAGCCGCTTGGCATCGGCGTTGTCCATGGTCACCAGGTCCATGATCACCGGGGTGCCGTCGCGGAAGCGCTCGCCGATGGTGCGGGCCTCGCCGTAATCCTTGGGACGCAGCGTGGTGATCTTCGACAGCGGGCTGCCCGCCTCGAACAGCTCGGCCATGCGGCGGGGATCCATCGCGAGTGCTCCGCGCGTGGACCCACGCAGCGCGCCCAGCCGCGAGGATGCGCGCTCGAAGTCGCGCGGACCGCGCATCCTCGGCTCGAACCGCTCCTCGTCGCGGAATCCACCGCGGTATCCGGCGGGTGCCTCGTCGTACTCGTCGTAGCCGCCCCGGCTGTAGCTCTCGCCCTCGAACCGGTCGTCGAACCGATCCTCACGCGGACGGCGCGAGTACCCGCCGCGCGAAGTGCCGCGGTCGTCGTCTTCGTAGTACTCGTCGTCATAGTCGTCCATAGGGGCCATCCCGAAGTAGGCCTTGACCTTGTGGAGTGTGCTCATCGCTCGACCCTTCTCATGATCGCTCTGGTGTCTGTGATGAAGATGTGACTGGAGTGACTACTCCTGGTGACGTTAGAGGACGTTGTCCCAATAGCGCGGTACCGACACGCACACAGGTCGAGCCGTGTTGAACCGCCACCTCGAGGTCGCCGGACATCCCGGCAGACAGTTCGAGGCGTTGCGGATAGTCGAGTTGTACCCGTGCGAGCTCGGATTGCAAACGCCCGAAGGCCTCGTCTGCGTCCGCTCCCAGCGGCGGAATCGCCATCAGCCCAACGAACTCAAGACCCTCGCCCGCCTGGGCCGCGGCGCAGACCTCATCGATCAAATCGGGGTCGTCGACGTCCACACCTCCGCGCTCGGTGTCACCGTCCAGACTGATCTGTATGTAGACACGTAGCGGTGCGGACCGCTCGCCGTCGGCGAGCGCCTGGGCAGACGCGCGGTTCAACGCGTTGACGAGCCGCACGCTGTCGACGGAGTGCGCGGCGTACGCCCAGCCCGCGATCGACCGCGCCTTATTGCGCTGGATGCGTCCAACCATGTGCCAGCGAATGGGCGCATCGCCCACACTATTGGCGACTTCGGCCGCTTTATTCGCCGCTTCCTGCTCGCGAGATTCGCCAAAAGCCGCGCACCCTAAATGGTGCAGAATTGTTACATCCGATGCCGGAAAGAATTTGGTTATAGGCAGCAATTCAATTTCGTCTGAATTGCGGCCGGCGGCCTCGGCTGCCGCGGTGAGCCGGGCCTGGACGGCAGCCAGCGCCTCGGCAAGCTCCCGTTCGCGAGTGGTCGCCATCATGAGGGTCATTCCATCCACACCAGGGATGCCAGCCGTCCTGTCGGCGCATCGCGCCGGTGGCTGAACAGGTTGCGATCCTCGACGGTGCAGCGTGGGTCGACGTCGATGGCCCTGATGCCCAAATCCGTTAGCTGCCGGGCGATTCCGGCCCGCAGGTCCAGTCCGGGCGTGTTCCTGGTCGTCGTCGTCCGGCTGCCGGGCAGCATCCCCTCCACCTCAGCGGCCATGGCCTCGGGGACCTCATAGTTGCGTCCGCTGACCGACGGGCCGAGTAGCACCGAGATGTCCTCGGTGTGCGCACCGGCCTCGAGCATCGCCTCGACCGTCCGCACCACGATGCCGTTCTGCGCCCCCACCCGACCGGCGTGTGCGGCGGCCACCACACCGGCACGCGCGTCACCCAATAAAACCGGAACGCAATCGGCGGTCACCACGGCCAAAGCCAAACGCGGCCGGGTGGTTACCAAGGCGTCGGTTTTGTCCACGGGTGCGGCCTGGTGTTCGTCGACCACGACGACGTGATCGCTGTGCACCTGGTTCATCCACACCACACCGTCGTCGCCAAGCCCGACCGCGGCGGCGAGTCGCTTGCGGTTGGCCCCTACCGCGGCCGGATCGTCGCCGACGTGGTCGCCGAGATTGAACGTGTCGAACGGCGGCGCAGAGACACCACCGGCGCGGGTTGTGGTCACACGCCGAATACGAACCGTCACGTCCGCCAGTATCGCGGTCTTAGTGGCGCATGAACGGCGGCACATCGACGTCATCGTCGTCGTCCCCGCCGATACTGACCGTCGCGCCGTTGGTGTGCACCGGCACGCTCACGGCGTCGGCCGGCTCGAACAGCTGTGAGGTCACCTTGCCCGCGGCTGCGGGAGCGATGGCCTGCCCGGCACCTACCACCGGCTTACGGCCGGGCCCCGCGGAATCGAAGCCCGCGGCGATCACGGTGACACGAACCTCGTCGCCCAGCGAGTCGTCGATCACGGTGCCGAAGATGATGTTCGCCTCGGCGTGAGCCGCTTCCTGTACCAGCGAGGCTGCCTCGTTGATCTCGAACAGACCGAGGTCGCTGCCGCCGGCCACCGACAACAGCACGCCCTGAGCGCCCTCCATGGATGCCTCGAGCAGCGGTGAATTGATCGCGATCTCGGCTGCTTTGAGCGCCCGGCCGTCGCCGCGTGCCGACCCGATACCCATCAACGCGGTACCCGCTCCGCTCATGACGCCCTTGACGTCGGCGAAGTCGACGTTGATCAGGCCTGGCGTGGTGATCAGGTCGGTGATGCCCTGCACGCCGTTGAGGAGTACCTCGTCTGCGCTGCGGAACGCGTCCATCAGCGACACCGCGGCATCGCCCATCTGCAGCAGTCGGTCGTTGGGGATCACGATCAGGGTGTCGCAGCTCTCGCGCAGCGCGGTGATGCCGGTCTCGGCCTGATTGCTCCGGCGTTTGCCCTCGAACGAGAACGGCCGCGTGACCACGCCGACGGTCAGCGCACCGAGCTTGCGCGCGATGGTGGCGACGACAGGCGCACCACCGGTACCGGTGCCACCGCCTTCGCCCGCGGTCACGAACACCATGTCGGCACCGCGCAGAAGTTCCTCGATGTCGTCCTTGGCGTCCTCGGCCGCCTTGCGCCCGACCTCCGGGTCGGCACCGGCGCCGAGCCCACGCGTGGAATCGCGACCGACGTCGAGTTTGACGTCTGCATCGCTCATCAACAGCGCTTGCGCGTCGGTGTTGATGGCGATGAACTCAACGCCCTTGAGGCCCTGTTCGATCATCCGGTTGACGGCGTTCACGCCGCCGCCGCCGATGCCGACGACCTTGATCACGGCGAGGTAGTTATGCGGGGGGGTCATCGGAACGCCCTTTCCTCCCAGGTTGGCTGTCGACACGCGGGACGGCTTGGCAAACTCTCAACCTCAACCAGAGGGTTATAGTTATGTCAAGTTGTTCCGCGCAACCAGAACGGTAGGGCGCGCTCGCGGACGATCCGTGCAGGCGCGCCGACACGCACGCAAAGAATTCTGCGCAATTACTTGACGGTCGGCAGATCCGGACTGGAGACGTCGTAGGTCTTCCCCGGCTGGGTGAGCAGCGCGCCGAGCTTCAGCGCCTTCTCGTCCGTGCGGTCGGTAGTCCCCCAGATCACCTGGCGGCCATCCGTGAGCTGGAGCGTGATCGCTGCCACCGAGGGCGCGTCGACGCGGGCCACCTGGGCGGCGACCTCCGGACGCAGGGACGTCATGACCTCGAGCGCGGCCTTCGTCGGGGCATCGTTGGGTCCGGGATTCTTGGTATCGAGGTACGGCACGCCCGGCGGCGGCACCCCGATCGCGAAATCCACGCCGTCACGGTCGAAGAGATGCGGTCCATCCGGATAGTCCTTGACCACCACCGGCACCCGCTCCTCGACGGTCACGCGCAGCGTCGACGGATACTCCCGCTGCACCCGCACGCTGGCGACGCGCCGGATCGCGGCGACCTTCTCCGCGACCGTATCGGTGTCGATCTGCAGCAGCGGCGTACCCGGCGCTACGCCCGCCGCGCTGGTCACCTCTTCCTGCGTCACCGCGCCGAGTCCGACGACCACGATGTTGCGTGCGGACATGACCGGCGTGAAGTACAGCAACAGACCGAGCCCGACGACGATGACGCTGATCAGGGCCGACCACATCAGTACCTTCAGGCCCCGAACCGTTCCGCGCCCAACCTTTTTCGTGCTGACGACGCCGGTGGCGCGTCGCTTGGCCTCGCGACGGGCCTCTTCGATGGCGGTGGCGCGGGCCTGAGCAGCGCGCCGTTCCTCGCGCTCCCGGCGAGCCCGGCGCCGCGGTCCCTCGAAATCGGCTTCTTTCGGCTCGGCCTCAGCTTCCGCCGGGGCGTCAGCCTCGGTCTCGTCGCCGGATTCCGTCGGCTCGCCGGGTGCGGGCGGCTCGGTCTGCTCCGGGGGCTCCGGGGGCTCGGACATCACACCGACCCGCCGGGCGTACCGCGGTTGGCCTTGACCCGCAGTGCCGCAAGGATTTCCGCGCCGAGCATCGTGACGTCTCCGGCCCCCATGGTGGTGACGACATCGCCGGGGCGAACAGCATCGGCGACGCGTTGCGCGACGGCCGAGAAATCCGGAAGGTAGGTGACCGGAACGGTCACGTGTTCGGCGATGCTCGCACCGCTGATGCCTGCGATGGGCTGTTCACGCGCCGCGTAAACATCAAGCACGAACACCTCATCGGCCGTGCTGAGTGCCTCACCGAAGTCGCGTGCGAAAGCCTCTGTCCGCGAATACAAGTGGGGCTGAAATACCACGATCGAACGGCCCGCCCCCGCCACCGCTCGCAATGTGTTGAGGTTGGCACGCACCTCGGTCGGATGGTGCGCATAGTCGTCGAACACCCGCACACCGCTGGCGGTTCCGACCAACTCCAGACGTCGGCGCACACCTTCGAAGCCGGCCAGGCCGTCCAGTACGGCGTCGGCAGGTGCCCCCACGTTCACCGCGGCGAGCAGGGCGGCCAGCGCATTGAGCGCCATATGCCTGCCGGGCACCGCCAGCCGCAGCACCCACGGCTGCGGGTCACCGGCCAACCTGACATGGGCGACGGCGCCGGTGTCGTACTGTTCCCAGCTCAACAGCTCCGCGTCGGTCGCCAGGTTCGGATCACTGCCGTAGCGCAGGACGCGGATGCCCAACGCGGCCGTGCGCTCTGCGAGCGCGGCACCACCCGGGTCGTCGACGCACACCACAAGTGCGCCACCGGGTTTGATGCGCTCGACGAAGTCGTCGAACACCGCGCGGTAGGCCTCCACGCTGCCGTAGAAGTCGAGGTGGTCGGCGTCGATGTTCGTGACCACCGCGATGTCGGGGCTGTACTCCAGCAGCGAGCCGTCGCTCTCGTCCGCCTCCGCGACGAAGCAGTCGCCGCTGCCGTGGTGTGCGTTGGTGCCTGCCTCGCCCAGGTCCCCGCCCACGGCGAACGACGGGTCGAACCCACAGTGCTGAAGGGCGACGATCAGCATCGAGGTGGTTGTCGTCTTGCCGTGGGTGCCGGTCACCATCAGCGTGGTGTCGCCGGCCATCAGCTTGGCCAGCACGACCGGGCGCAGGATCACCGGGATGCCGCGACGGCGCGCCTCGACCAGTTCTGGATTCGTCTTGGGAATCGCGGCATGCGTGGTGACGACGGCCGTCGGTCCACCTGGCAGCAGATCGAGCGAGGACTCGTCGTGGCCGATGCGGATCGAGGCGCCGCGGGCTTGCAGCGCCACCACCCCGCGCGATTCCTTGGCATCCGAACCGGACACCATGCCGCCTCGGTCCAGCAGTATGCGGGCGATACCCGACATGCCGGCTCCGCCGATGCCGACCATATGCACCCGCTGCAACTCCTCCGGGAGCGACTTCGCGTTCACCGCACACCTTTTCGGGAGGAAGCGCGCGCAACGTCGAGCGCGACTTCGGCGACCTTTTGCGCGGCGTCGCGGTGGCCCGCGAGGGCGGCAGCCGCCGTCATGGCCTGCAATCGCCCTGGCTCAGTGAACAAGCCGGCGATGGTATCGGCGACGAATTGCGGTGACAGGTCCGCATCGTCGACGACGAGGCCACCGCCGGCGTTGACGACAGGCAGCGCGTTGAGTCGCTGCTCCCCGTTGCCGATCGGCAGCGGCACATACACCGCGGGCAGTCCGACCGCGGTCACCTCGGCGACCGTCATGGCGCCCGACCGGCAGATCGCCAGATCGGCTGCCGCGTAGGCGAGGTCCATCCGGTCGAGGTACGGAACGGCGACGTAGGGCGGATCGCCGTCAGCAGGCTCGCGCAAGTCGAGGGTGTTCTTGGGACCGTGCGCGTGTAACACCGAGATACCGGACGCGGCAAGATCTTTGGCGGCGGCAGAGACCGCGCGATTGAGTGACTGCGCACCCTGTGAACCGCCGAACACCAATAACACCCTGGCGTCGTCGTCGAACCCGAAGTGGGCGCGCGCCTCGGCGCGCAGTGCGATGCGGTCCAGCGACGTGATTGCGGCGCGCACCGGCACCCCCACGACCTCGACGTCACGCAGGCCAGGATTCGGCACCGCCGCAAGCACCCGTCGCGCGGACCAAGCGCCGACCCGATTCGCCCAGCCCGCACTGGCATTGGCCTCGTGGACCACCACCGGAACCCGCCTGCGGGCGGCCAGATATGCAGGCAATGCGACGTAGCCCCCGAAGCCGATCACCACGTCGGCGTCGACGTCGTCGAGCACCGCGCGGGTCTGGCGCACCGCCCGTCGGATCCGCATCGGCAGCCGGGCCAGATCGGCGGATGGTTTGCGTGGCAGCGGGACCGGCGTGATCAGTTCCAGGTCATAACCGCGTTCGGGCACCAGCCGTGTCTCGAGACCACGTTCGGTGCCCAGCGCGGTGATCCGCACGTCGGGATCAATCGCGCGCAGCGCGTCTGCCACCGCCATCGCCGGTTCGACGTGGCCCGCGGTACCACCACCCGCGAGTACCACCGATACCGTTTTGCTCACCCGTAATGCTGACCTTCCAATGTGCGAACCCGTCGGCCCTTGCGATCTCGGCCGTCTCCATGATGCCTTGGGGCTCGCACGGCCCGTGCAGCCGTCGCGGTTTGACGCCGGTTCTCCCCGGCGGGCGTGCGTGCTCTGCTGGTACCGGGCTTAGAGGCTTTGGTCGCCCTCGCTCCCCTGGTGCGCGCCGCCGGGCGCGGCCGCGGTTCCTTCTTGGCCCCCGCCGTGTCCTTACCGCGCGTGCGCAGTCGGTCACGCAGCGCCTCGGTGCGGCTGGGCACGTACGGCGCCGGCAGGGGCAGCCGCAGCAGCCGGTTGACCCGGTCGTCACGCCCGGCGCGCAGCGCGGCAACGGCTTCGGGTTCGTGCCTCGCCGCGTTGGCCATGACCCCGATCATCAACAGCGTTGTCGCCGTTGATGTTCCGCCGGCGGAGATGAGCGGCAGCTGCAGCCCGGTCACCGGAAGCAGGCCCACTACGTAGCCGACGTTGATAAACACCTGACCCATCACCCACAGCGTGGCCGTGGCGGTCAGCAGTCGCAGGAACGGGTCTGCCGAGCGACGAGCGATCCGCATGCCGGTGTAGGCGAACAGGCCGAACAGGCAGAGCAGTCCCGCCGCCCCGATGAAGCCGAGCTCCTCGCCGATGATGGCGAAGATGAAGTCGTTGTGCGCGTTGGGCAGGTAGTTCCATTTCGCGGTGCCCTGCCCGAGCCCGTCGCCGAAGAAACCGCCGTTGGCCAGCGCGAATCGAGCCTGACGCGCCTGGTAGCCCGACCCCTGGGAGTCAGCGCCGGGGTTGAGCCACGACATGACGCGGTCAGAGCGGTAGCCCTCGGCCATGGCCAGTGCGGCCGCCGACACGATCACCGCGGCCAGCGACGACAGGAAGACCCGCAGCGGCAGGCCGGCGTACCAAAGCAGCCCGAGCAGAATGATGCCCAACGACACCGTTTGCCCGAGGTCGGGCTGGGCGACGATGAGCGCCAGCGCGATGACCGCCGCGGGCACCAGCGGGATCAACATCTCGCGCAGCGAAGCCCGATCCATACGACGGGTGGCCAGCAGGTGCGAGCCCCAGAGCAAGAACGCGATCTTCGCCAGCTCCGACGGCTGCATCGAAAAGCCCGCGACGACGAACCAGCCTCGAGAACCATTGGCTACCTTGCCGATTCCCGGAATCAGCACCAGGATCAACAGGACGATCGAGATGGCGAATCCGGAGAACGCCAGGCTGCGCATCAGGTGAATCGGCATCCGCATCGCGATGTAGAACGCGAACAGGCCGATCACGGTCCACAGCACCTGCCGGGCGAACACCATCCACGGCGACCCGTCGGTGTCGTAGGAGTACACGCCCGATGCGGACAGCACCATCGTCAAGCCCAGGATCACGAGCAACGTCGCCACAGCGATGATCAAGTGGAACGACGTCATCGGCCTACCCAGCCAAGCGCCGAAGCGGGTGCGGGGCGCCGGCTCGGTTGGGACCGCAGCGGCCGGTTGGTCGTCACCCGTCCTGCGGAGCCGCAATCGGGTCAGGATGTTGCTCATCGCTGCTACCGGGACAGGGCGCGCACGGCCGCGGCGAACGCGTCGCCGCGATGGCCGTAACCGCTGAACTGGTCGAAGGATGCCCCGGCCGGTGCCAGCAGGACGGTGTCACCAGGTCCGGCGAGACGCGACGCGGCCTCGATGACGGCTGTCATCACCGCCTCGCCAGTCACACCAGTCTCATCTTTCCCATGCACCCCAAAATCCTCCCCCGTCACAGGCGCAACGACGGGGACATCCGGGGCGTGTCGCGATAACGCGTTCGCGATCAGCTCCCGGTCACGGCCAATCAGCACCGCTGCGACCAGCCGATTCCCCACCGCGGCGACGAGTTCGTCGACCGAGGCGCCCTTGAGCAGCCCGCCGGCGATCCAGACCACACGCGGATACGCGGCGATCGAGGCCTGCGCGGCGTGCGGGTTGGTGGCCTTGGAGTCGTCGATGTACGTCACGCCGTTATGCGTGCCGATGACCTCGGCGCGGTGCCTGCCCACCTGGAATCTCGCGAGCGCATCCGCGATGGACTCCGGCGCCACCCCGACCGCGCGGGCCAGCGCCGCCGACGCCAGCGCGTCAAGAACCCCGACCGGGCCCGCTACCGGAATTGATGCGACTGGGGCCAGCGGTACCCGCTCCCCGAACGCGTTGTCGACAAGCATGCCGTCGCGCACGCCGAGCTCCCCCGCCGCGGGTTCGCCCAGCCGGAAGCCGACCCGCACCGGGGCCGCAGCCTTTTCCAGCAGATCCGCGGCAATCGGGTCGTCGAGCCCGGCGACTGCGATCTCACCGGTGAGCACCCGGGCCTTGTCGCTCGCATAGGCCGCCAGGCTGCCGTGCCAGTCGAGATGATCTTCGGCGACGTTGAGAACCACGCCCGCCGCAGGCCGCAGCGACGGCGCCCAGTGCAGCTGGAAGCTGGACAGCTCGACCGCCAGCATCTCGGAGGGTTCGGCGAGCACGTCGATCACGGGATTGCCGATGTTGCCGCACAGCACCGCGCGACGTCCCCCGGAAACCAGCATGGCGTGCAGCATCGACGTCGTCGTGGTCTTACCGTTGGTTCCGGTGACGACGAGCCATTGCCGCGGCGGGCCGAAGTGGCCGGAACTGTCCAGCCGCCAGGCCAATTCGACGTCACCCCAGATCGGCACGCCGGCGGTCGCCGCGGCAGCGAGCACCGGTGCGGTCGGGGAAAATCCGGGACTCGTCACGACGAGGTCGTAGTCGGCGATGTGCGCCTGAGCGTCGACGGTCGTCACCACACGTGCAGGTGTAATGAGGCGTTGCAGCGCCAGTGGGTCGTCGTCGCAGATCGTCAGCCGTACACCCGTCGGCTCCAGCACGGCGCTCACCGAACGGCCGGTGATACCCGCGCCCGTCACGAGGACGCGCGCGCCCGGCACCAGAAGCGAGAGAGCGCTCACGTCACCCGCCGACAGTGGTGAACCACTCGCTGTAGAACAGTGCGACACCGAGCCCGCAGGCGATCGCGGTCAGCAGCCAGAAGCGGATGATCACCGTGGTTTCGGCCCACCCCACCAACTCGAAGTGATGATGGAACGGCGCCATGCGGAACACCCGGCGCCCAGTCGTGCGGAACGCCAGGATCTGCACTACGACCGACGTGACCTCGGCGACGAACAGGGCGCCGAGCACGACCGCGAGCATCTCGGTGCGGCTGGTCACCGACAGGCCGGCGATGATGCCGCCCAGCGCGAGCGATCCGGTGTCGCCCATGAAGATCTTGGCTGGCGCGGCGTTCCACCACAGGAAGCCGATGCAGGCCCCCGCCGTCGCAGCGGCGACGATCGCGAGGTCCAGCGGATCTCGCACGTTGTAGCAGCCCAGCCCAGGACTGATCGCGCACGCGTTGCGGAACTGCCAGAAGGTGATGAGCACATAAGCCGCGCACACCATCGCCATCGCGCCCGCAGCGAGCCCGTCCAGCCCGTCGGTGAAGTTCACCGCGTTGGACCATGCGTAGATAATCGTGACGCAGAAGAGGATGAACAACGCGGGCGGCAGTGTGACCGTGGCGATTTCACGGACATAGGACAAGTCGGGGCTGCCCGGAGTCAGCCCGTCGGAGTTGCGGAACTGCAGCGCGAGCACACCGAATATCACCGCGGCGGACAGGATGCCGACGGTCTTGGCCGTCTTGTTCAGGCCCAGGTTGCGTGACCGCCGGATCTTGATCAGATCGTCGACGAACCCGACGAAGCCGAGCGCGGTCGCCAGGCCGAGCACGAGCATGCCCGATGCCGACGGGCCCCTGCCGTCGATCACCACACCGACAAGGTGGGTGCCGAGATAGGAGGCCCAGATCCCCGCGACGATGGCCACGCCGCCCATCGACGGTGTGCCGCGCTTCTTGTGGTGGCTGGGCGGGCCGTCCTCGCGGATCTCGTGACCGAAGCCCTGCTTGGTGAACAGCCGGATCAGTACCGGAGTCAGCAGGATCGAGACCGTCAGGGCGATTCCGACGGCGATGAGGATCTGCCTCATGCGATCGGGTCCCCCTGATCGGCGATCAGGACATCGGCGAGCGCACCCAGGCCAGCCGAGTTGGAACCTTTGACCAGCACCACGTCACCGGCCCGTAGCTCGGACCTGAGCACAGCTAGCGCGGCGTCGGCGTCGGCGACCATGGTGGCCTCGGGCCCCCACGATCCCTCCATCACCGCGCCGTGGTGCATGGCGCTCATAGCCCTCCCGGTTCCGATGACGATCAGTCGTGACACATCTAATCGCACGGCCAACCGGCCGATGTTGTCATGCTCCGTTATCGCGTCGTCACCGAGTTCGGCCATCTCGCCCAAAACCGCCCAGCTGCGACGTCCCCTCCGCGCCATCCAGGCCAGCGCCTTGAGCCCGGCGCGCATGGAGTCGGGGTTGGCGTTGTAGGCGTCGTTGACGATTGTCACACCGTCAGGTCGCGTGGCGACCTGCATGCGGTGACGAGACGCCGGGCCCGCCGCGGCCAGCGCCGTCGCGATCTGTTCGAGGGTCGCACCGCATTCGAGCGCGACGGCCGCCGCGCACAATGCGTTAGACACCTGATGGTCGCCGTGCACGGCAAGCGTGACGTCGACCTGACTGCTGCCGGCGTGCAGCGTGAACCGCGGCCGGGCGAGTTCGTCCAGCGTCACGGAGTCCGCCCACACATCGACTTCCGCGGACCGAGAGACCCGCACCACGCGCGCCTCGGTCACATCCGCCATCGCGGCCACCGCCGTGTCATCGACATTGAGGACCACCGCTCCCGAGGACGGAACAGCTTGGGGCAGTTCGGCTTTCGTCTCCGCGATCGCCTCCCGCGATCCGAACTCTCCGAGGTGCGCGGTGCCCACGTTGAGCACGACGGCGATCGACGGCGGTGCGATGGCGGCCAGGGCCGCGATGTTGCCGCGGTGCCGCGCCGACATCTCCAGCACCAAATAATCGGTGGACTCCGTCGCACGCAACACCGTCCACGGGTGGCCGAGTTCGTTGTTGAAGGAGCCCGGCGGCGCGATGACCTCACCCAGCGGAGTGAGCACAGCGGCCAGCAGATCCTTGGTCGACGTCTTGCCCGACGAACCGGTGACACCGACGATCGTGAGCCCGCCCTCGACCAGCCGCGCGGCCACGGCCCCGGCCAAACGCGCCAGGCCGGCCAGCACCGCGGCACCCGATCCGTCGGTGTCGTGTTCGAGCACGCTGGCGGTGACATCGCCCGCCGACGGTTCGACGACGATCGCGGGCACCCCGACGGGCCGCGCTGCCAGCACCACGACCGCTCCCCGTTCGACCGCTCCGACCGCGAAGTCATGGCCATCGGAGCGTGCCCCGGGCAGCGCCAGGAACAGTCCGCCGGGCCCGACGGCGCGCGAATCGAACTCCACGGTTCCTGTGACACGGGTCGCGGCCGCCTGCTCGGGGCTGATGTCGGCGAGCTGCCCACCGACGATGTCGGCGATCTCGGCGATGGTCAGGTTGATCACCCGCGACGACCCAGCGCCTCGAGGGCTTCGGCGAGCTCGACGCGGTCGTCGAACGGCCGGGTCACGCCATGGCTGGTCTGCCCCGGCTCGTGCCCCTTACCCGCGACGAGCACGATGTCACCGGGCTGCGCCCACGCGACGGCGAAGTCGATGGCCTCGCGACGGTCGCCGATCTCGACGACTTCTGCGGCGCCCGTCGCCCCCGCGACGATCGCGGCACGGATGGTCGCGGGCTCCTCGTCGCGCGGGTTGTCGTCAGTGACCACGACGAGGTCTGCCAGCGCAGTGGCGACCCGGCCCATCGGCTCACGCTTGCCGGCATCCCGGTTGCCGCCCGCACCGAACACCACGGCTAGCCGGCCTTTGCCGTGCCTCCGCAGCGTCTGCAGCACCGCTTCCAAAGCCCCCGGCTTGTGGGCATAGTCGACGAGCGCAAGGAACGGCTGCCCGCGATCGATGGATTCCAGGCGTCCGGGCACGCTCGCGGTGCGCAGCCCGTGCGCGGCCTGCTCCGGAGACACCCCGACGGCGTCCAGCAGAGCCACCGCGAGCAGACAGTTCGCCACGTTGTAGCGCCCCGGCAGGCCGATCCTCAGGCCGTGGTGCACGCCCGCGGGGTCGACGGCCAGAAATTCCTGGGCGCCGCCACCGGTCGTGCGGATGTCTTCGACCCGCCAGTCGGCCTCTCCCCCGGCTACGCTCACCGACACCGGATCGTGTGCGAGCGCAGCCATCGCGCGACCCGCCTCGTCGTCGACGCACACCACCGAAACGCTTGCATGCGTTGGGGATTGCGGGTCGAACAGTTGAGCCTTGGCGTCGAAGTAGTCCTGCATCGTCGGATGGAAGTCCAGATGGTCGCGGGACAGGTTGGTGAACCCGCCGACTGCGAAGCGGACACCGTCGACGCGCCCTAGGGTCAGCGCGTGGCTGGACACCTCCATGACGACGGTGTCGACGCCCTGTTCGACCATCGCAGCGAGCAGCGCCTGCAAGTCGGGGGCTTCCGGTGTGGTGAGCGCGCTGGGCTGATCGCGGCCATCGATCCGGATGCCGACCGTGCCGATGAGTCCTGGCATGTGGTCGGCCGAACGCAGGCCGGACTCGACGAGATACGTGGTGGTCGTCTTGCCCGACGTTCCGGTGACCCCGATGACTCGCACCTTCTCCGACGGATGTCCGTAGACCGTGGCCGCGATCTCGCCGAGCACCGAGCGCGGCGAGGGGTGAATGAGGACAGGAACATCGAGGTCACCTCCGATCTCGGCGACTCCGGCGGCGTCGGTGAGGATCGCGGCGGCCCCGCGCGACACGGCCTCGGCGGCGTGGCGGGCACCGTGCGACGAGGCGCCCGGCAACGCGGCGAACAGGTCGGAAGCTCGCACGTCCTGACTGCGCAGCGTTACCCCGGTGATTCGGATGTCAGCGACCCCGACTCCGCGTGCCGGCACCGCGGCGACCTGCTCGGCAAGCAGTCCGAGCGCGCTTCCGGCAGGGTGGCTGGGACGCAAGTTCATAGCGAGAAACAACCTACCGGCCCGGTGCGCGGCCCCTTCGGGCGCTCAGTCCGCTTGCAGCGTCAGCCGCGGACCCTCGGGCGAGAGCGGCACGTTCTCCCGCTGGAGCAACCAGGACGCGATGTTGTGGAACAGCGGGGCCGCCGTGGTCCCTGGCCGCCCGTCGGCGGTGCGCTGCGGGTGGTCCATCATCACGCCGATGACGTATCGGGGATCGTCTGTCGTGGCGATGCCCGCGAAGGTGATCCAGTAGACGTCGCTGTAGTAGCAGCCGCATGCCGGGTTGATCTGCTGCGCAGTGCCGGTCTTTCCGGAGAGCTGGTAGCCCTCGACAGCGCCCTGCGACCCGGTGCCCTGTTGTACGCCCATGGGATCGCGCTGGAGCGTCGACCGAAGCATTTGTCGCACCGTCTGCGCGGTCTGAGCCGACACCACCCGCACACCTTCCGGCCGCGGTTCATCGGTGCGGGAGCCGTCGGGAGCGACGGTGGACTTGAGGACGCGCGGCGGAATGCGCACCCCGTCGTTGGCGATCGCCTGATACATACCCGTCATCTGCAGCAGCGTCATCGAAAGACCTTGTCCAATAGGCAAGTTCGAGAATGTGCTGCCCGACCACTGGTCGATCGGCGGGACCAGGCCCGCGCTCTCACCCGGTAGGCCGACGTTGGTGCGCTGGCCGAGGCCGAACTTGCGCACCATCTCGGCGTAGCGCTCCGGACCGATGCGCTGGGCCAGCATCAGCGTGCCGACGTTCGAGGACTTCCCGAAGATTCCGGTGGTGGTGTACGGCATGACGCCGTGCTCCCAGGCATCACCGACGGTGACGCCACCCATGTCGATAGAGCCCGGCACCTGCAGTACCTCGTCGGGGTTCGACAGGCCGAATTCGATCACCGAGGCCGCGGTGATGATCTTGTTCACCGATCCCGGTTCGAAGGGCGATGACACCGAGAGGTTGCCCAGCTGACGGTTGTCCTGCCTGCCGATGTCCTGGCTCGGATCGAACGTGTTGTCGTTCGCCATCGCCAGCACTTCACCTGTTTTCGCGTCCAGCACCACCGCCGACGCGTTCTTCGCACCGGAGAGGTCTTTGGCCTGCTGGACCTGCTGCTGGACATAGAACTGAATGTCGTCGTCGAGTGTCAGCACGACCGTCGACCCGTCCACCGCGTCGTGGCGGTTGCGATAACTCCCGGGGATCACCACACCGTCGGAGCCGCGGTCGTAGGTGACTGAACCGTCGGTGCCGGCCAGGACCGCATCCAGCGAATCCTCCATTCCCAGCAGACCGTGGCCGTCCCAGTCGATACCGCCCACGATGTTGGCCGCCAGCGCACCACCGGGGTACTGGCGCAGATCCTGACGCTCAGAGCCGACCTCGGGGAACTTGGTGGTGATGGCGTCGGCGATGGCCGGATCGACAGCGCGAGCAAGATAGACGAACGTCTCGTTGCTCTTGAGCTTCTTCAATACCGCGGCCGCATTGGGCTTGTTGTTCATCCGCAGCGCCACCTCGGCGGCGATCTCGCGCAGCCGGGTTTCCGGACTCGGCGCCTCCGACGTCTTGGCTCGCGCCTCTTCCAGTTGCTTACGCACCCGGACCGGTTGGAACGTCAGCGCACGGGCCTCGATGGTGAAGGCGAGCTTGTCGTTGTTGCGGTCGACGATCGCACCGCGTACCGCCTGATCGACGTCGGTGACCTTGAGTTGACTCGCGGCCTCGGCGCGCAGACCCTCGGCCCGCGGCACCTGGAGGTTGAACAACTGCGCGGCAGCGACGGTCAGCACCAGGAATATGACGGCGTTGCCGACGCGGTGCCGGAACACGAACGACGCGCTGCGCAGGCCACCTTCGGACGACGGCGTGCGGGTGCGCCGCGACCGTGCGGACCGCTCCTGTGTCTTGACCGTCTTTGCAGTGGCGGTCGACTTGCGGGGTGCCGAGCCCTTGCCGCGGCTCATGCCGGGGCGCCGGGCGCGGGTGGGACTTGGAGCGGCTGCTGGATCACCGGAGCCGACGGTGCGGCCGGCGTGGCGGGCAGCGGCCCCAGCGCCGGCAGCGTGCCCTGTACCGCGTGTGGCACCTCGACTCCGGGCGCGGCTACCGGCGGGACCGCGGGGATCGGTATCGGCTGGCTTATGCCGGGGATCGGCTGGGACGCACCGGGCGTCGGCATCAGGGCGGGTCGCTCCGGGATACGCACGGTGAGCTCGCGCGGTTCCGTCACCCGCGCGGCCGGAGCCTGCGGGGGTGCGGGGGGCACCTCATCGGGCAGCGGGGTGTTCAGCGGCGGCGGCGGAACACCTTCTGCGGGTTTGGGAGTGCCGACGACGACCCAATTGCCCGAGGGATCCTGCACAAGATGCGCCGTGTCCCTGGACGGGATCATCCCAAGGCCGCGGGCCGCTTCGGCCAACGCGGGCGCGGCCTGGGCCTCGAGCACATCCCGTTCCAGCGCTTCCTTCTGTTGCAGCAGAGCCTGATTCGTCTCGCGAGCGGTGCCGAGCTGGTATGAGCGTTCGGCA
Organism: Mycobacterium sp. NPDC051804; assembly: GCF_044452905.1. Taxonomy (NCBI): domain Bacteria; kingdom Bacillati; phylum Actinomycetota; class Actinomycetes; order Mycobacteriales; family Mycobacteriaceae; genus Mycobacterium; species Mycobacterium sp. NPDC051804. The sequence goes on from NZ_JBITCD010000008.1 coordinate 156,729, forward strand.
GCGTCGGTCGACAGCCACAGCGTGGTCCCCAGGCCGGCGCCGAGTGATCCAATGACCAGGACGACGAACGGCACCCGCGCGATCAGCGCGCGAGGGCGCAGGTCCACCGAGGACAGCTTGACGAGGATACGCTCGCGTAACGGAGGCCGAATAACTTTGGGCGCCTTGGCCTTACGTGCCTTAGCGCGAGCCTTGGCCTGGCTGGCGTTCTTCGGCCGGGCCGGAGCACTAGTGGGCCGTGGAATCGGGCTGGTCTGGGGCGCCGACCGGCGCGGGCGCTGGTCACGGGTGGGCTTGCGGCGCGATGGCGCCTCCGCCGGTCGACCACCGCTTCTGGGGTTGCGGCGACGCTCGTCGTTGCCACGCGCCTTGACTGGACGCTTGACCTGCTTGCCCGGCTTGCCTTGCTTGGCCTGCTGCTTGCTCTTCATCGACGTGCCCCCACCTTTTCCAGCGCCCGTAGCCGCACACTTGCGCTACGTGGGTTCAATGCGATCTCTTCATCCGCGGCGCGTTCGGCGCCACGGGTCAAGGCGACGAATTCCGGTTCATGACCGGGCAATTCGACGGGTAGGTCTTGCGGCGTCCTGGATGCCGTGGCCGCCGAAAACTGGTTCTTCACGATGCGGTCCTCCAGGGACTGATAGGCCATCACCACGATCCGGCCGCCGGGCGACAGCGCGCCGAGCGCGGCCGGCAGCGCGTCGCGTAACGAGTCCAGTTCGCCGTTGACGGCGATGCGCAGCGCCTGGAACGTCCGCTTCGCGGGATGTCCCCCGGTCCGGCGGGCCGGTGCCGGAATCGCCTGGTACAACAGCTCGACCAGCTCACCGGTGGTCGTGAACGGCCGGTTGGCGCGCCTGCGGGCGATCTGCGAGGCGATCCGGCTGGCGAACCGCTCCTCGCCGAACTCACGTAGCAGCCGCGCCAGCGTCCGTTCGTCGTAGGTGTTGACGACCTCCGCGGCAGTCAGCGGCGCGTCGGGGTCCATCCGCATGTCCAGCGGCGCGTCCGACGCATAGGAGAAGCCGCGGTCGGTGCGGTCCAGCTGCATCGAGGAGACCCCGAGGTCGAACAGGATGCCCGCCACGGAGAAGTCGTCGCTGCCCACCCAGTAACCGGATTGCTCGAGCGCGCCTTCGATCCCGTCGTACCGGGTACGGACCAGCAGCACGCGGTCGCCGAAACCGGACAGCCGCTCACCGGCGATCCACAGCGCATTCGGATCGCGGTCCAGCCCGATCAGCCGCAGGGCGGGGAACTGAGTGAGGAAGCGCTCCGCATGCCCACCCGCACCGAGTGTGGCGTCGACGAGCACAGCGCCGCTGCCGTCTGCGGCGTTGCGAGTCAGCGCGGGGGCTAGGAGCTCGACGCAGCGGTCGAGCAGGACGGGAATGTGATCAGGCATCGCGGTGAATCCCTCCAGCCCTCCGGTGAAGGCCCATGCATCGAGGTCCCTGTCCGAGTGTGCGGACCTGGCGTCGGGGAAGTACGCCAGGGCCGAATCGGACAGAGGCCACGTTGCACGGGCAACGAGCCGGTCAGCCGCCGCATCAGCGGCAACATCAAATGATGTCGTGCAGAGCTTCATCTGTGGCCGCGGAGAAGTTCTCTTCGTGGGTCTGCTGGTATTCCTGCCACGCGGCCGAATCCCAGATCTCCAGGTAGTCAACCGATCCGATCACCACGCAGTCCTTCGAGAGGTTGGCGTAGCGCCGGTGATCGGCCGACAACGTGATCCGGCCTTGTGTGTCGGGGTGCTGTTCGTCAGTGGCCGCGGCCAGGTTCCGCAGGAATGCCCGAGCCTCCGGATTGCTCCGGGACGCCTGCGACGCCCGTCGTGCCAGCTTTTCGAACTCCGCGCGCGGGTAGACGGCGAGGCTGTGATCTTGGCCCTTGGTGACCATCAACCCTCCTGCCAGTGCGTCGCGGAACTTGGCGGGCAGTGTGAGCCGCCCTTTGTCGTCGAGCTTTGGCGTGTAGGTGCCGAGAAACATCCCGCCACCTCCCGCGCCACTCCGGAGCCCCGGTTGCTCCGTTGACCGCCACTTTACCCCACAATCCCCCACATCACTCCATTTGATAACAAGATTTGTGCACGCGTCCCCACTTAGCAGGGAAATCGAGGTCACCGCAATGACACGGTCCGATATCGGGGTGTCGCGCCGACGATAAAACCCCAGGTAGGACGCCCGTGACAGTTGGTGGGGCGCGGTGGGGCGTCAACCCAGCAGGGTGAGCTCGCGACACGCACAAATAAGGGGTAGCCCGGTGCGGGCTACCCCTGGGGTTGGTCGGTATGGGCTACTCGTCGAAACGACGCCGGAACCGGTCCTCCATGCGGCTCGTGAACGATCCGCCGGAGCCCTTGGCTTTCTTCTGCCGCTGCTGTCCAACCTGGTCGGTGGTGGCTGAACGGTCACGGCCGCCCGACACGCGCGGACCCGTGATCGCGAAGACCACGCCACCGAACATCACGATGAACCCGATCACGGACAAAATCGCGAAGTCGCCGATCCGGGTGGCCGGGATCGCGATACCCGCGACCAGCATGGCCAGTCCGATCACGAAAAGCGCTGCACCCTGCAGTCGACGCCGGGTGGAGGGCGCGCGGAGCGTTCCACCGCGGACGCTCGAAGCGAACTTCGGGTCCTCGGCATAGAGCGCGCTCTCGATCTGATCGAGCATGCGCTGCTCATGATCGGAGAGTGGCATTCGTCCCTCCCTCGGGGCCCTGGAGCCGATGCGACCGGTCTCTATCGTTCAAACTGATGTCCGCCCGCAATCACGGGCGCCTAACAGTCATGATACGAGGTCAATCTGAGCCGTACCACCTTGTTCGACGCCCGATTGTATGACGTGCACCGCCGCCGATGAGCAACACCGTGCTCATTCGATAATGGGTGGCACGTGACCGCACGAAGTTGTTCTCAGGACAGGAGCAAGTTGGCGACATTTCTGGTCGATCTGTCGCCGAGCGATATGCAACGCCGGCTCGGTGACGCGCTCGCCGTCTACGTCGACGCCATGCGATACCCGCGTGGCACCGAAGACCAACGCGCATCGATGTGGCTCGAGCACACCCGACGCGGCGGTTGGAAGGCGGTTGCCGCCGTCGAAGTCCCAGAGGCCCCCGACCGAGACGGACCCGACGCGGTTCCGTTCTCGGACGTTGAGTTGGCCTCGGCATCGCTCCTCGGCATCGCGTACGGCTATTGCGGTGCGCCAGATCAGTGGTGGCAACAGCAGGTGGTCGCCGGTCTGCACCGCGTCGGCGCGGACACCGCACGCATCGCCGAGCTGATGACCAGCTACTTCGAGTTGACCGAACTGCACATTCATCCCCGCGCCCAGGGGCGCGGACTCGGCGAGGCACTCGCCCGCAGGTTGCTTGCCGACCGCGCCGAATCGCAGGTGCTGTTGTCGACACCGGAGATCAACGGCGAAGCGAACCGAGCCTGGCGGTTGTACCGCCGCCTCGGCTTCGCCGACATCATCCGGGGCTACCACTTCGCCGGCGACCCGCGGGCGTTTGCCATCCTCGGGCGGTCTCTGCCTCTCTGAACCTCTTTGCCCCTCTCTGGGCTGCTCCGGTCTGGCACGATGACCACGTGCGCGCCCAGCATTCCCGGAACCGTCGGCTGCTCGCCGTGATGTTGCTGATCCTCATTGCCCTTCCGTCGCTCGTCGGATGCGTTCGGATCAGAGCGTCGATGACGGTCTCACCCGACGACAGGGTGTCGGGGCAGATCATCGCGGCGGCCAAACCGCGCGACGCCGATGACAAGGGCCCACAACTGCTCAACAACCTCACGTTCGCCAACAAAGTGGCGGTATCGGAATACAGCCGCGACGACTACGTCGGCTCACAGGCAGTGTTCTCCGATCTCACGTTCGCCGAACTCCCCCAGCTGGCCAATATGAACCGCGACGCCGCGGGCGTGGACATCGCGCTCCGGCGCGCCGGCGACCTGGTGATACTCGAGGGCCGCGTCGACCTGACCTCGCTGAGCGACTCCGAAGCCGACGTCTCGCTGTCGGTGTCTTTTCCCGGCGAGGTGACATCAACCAACGGGACACAGGTGTCCGCCGAGATCGTCGAGTGGAAACTGCGGCCCGGCGTGGTCAGCACGATGAACGCGCAGGCCCGATACACCGACCCGAGCGCCCGCTCGTTCACCGGGGCGGCGATCTGGCTCGCCATAGGGTCATTCCTGGTCGCCGGAATCATCGGCGGACTCGCCTACTACAACCGCGACCAATCGCCGCGCGTCGGCGAGCGCCCCGCAGAGTCCCGGTGATCCAACGCTCTGACTTGCTAAACCAGCAGGCGCAGGCTCTACTCTGGATGCACTCGGGGCGAGTAGTGCACAGAGAAAGGGGCGCCCGCTGAGCGTGTACGCAGCGGCACCGTCAGCCGTCGAGTTGGCCAAAGCCGTCACCGAGCAACTGCGCGCCTATCTCGCCGAGCGTCGCAGCGAGTGTGCCTACATGGGCACCGATTACGGCGAACTGACTGCGGCGCTCGAAGAGTTCGTACTGCGTGGCGGCAAGCGCCTGCGGCCGGCATTCGCATACTGGGGATGGCGAGCCGTGGCCGATGACCCCGATGACGGGGCCGAGGAGCAGGCGTTGCGCCTGTTCTCCGCGCTCGAGTTACTGCATGCCTGCGCCCTCGTCCACGACGACGTCATCGACGCATCGGCGACCCGCCGCGGGCTGCCCACGGTGCATCGGCTCTTCTCGGAGAAACACCGCACCAGCGATTGGCACGGGAACTCGGACCAATTCGGACTGTCGGCGGCGATCCTGCTCGGCGACCTGTCACTGGTGTGGGCCGACGACATCGTCGCCACGGTAGAGCTGCCGATCGAGGCGCACCGCCGCGTGCACCGGATCTGGGGCGCCATCCGCACCGAGGTCCTCGGCGGCCAATACCTCGACATCGTGGCCGAAGCCAGCGGTGCCGAATCGGTCGCGTCGGCAATGACGGTGAACATCTACAAGACTGCGTCGTACACGATTTCGCGCCCGTTGCAGCTGGGCGTCGCCGCGGCGGCCGACCGCCCGGACGTGCAGGCCGCCTTCCACGAACTCGGCACCAACCTCGGCGTCGCGTTTCAGCTGCGCGACGACGTACTCGGCGTGTTCGGCGACCCCGCCGTGACCGGTAAGCCCTCCGGTGACGACCTGCGTTCGGGTAAGCGGACGGTGCTGCTGGCGGAGGCGGTCGAGCTGGCCGAGAAACACGATCCGGTAGGGGCCAAGATGCTCCGCACATCGATCGGTACAGAGCTTTCCGATGCGCAGGTCAAAGATCTGTGCCTGCTCATCGAATCGGTCGGCGCTCTCGCCGCCGTCGAGAACCGGATCGACGTGCTGACCCGTCGAGCGCTGGCGATACTCAACGTCGCATCGATCGACGACCAGGCCAAGATCGGTCTTTCCGAGCTCGCCAGATTGGCCGCCAACCGGTCCGCCTGACAATGACACCCTCGTCAACGGCGCTACCGTCGAAGAAATCAGCTCTTGTGCAACGCATTTCGCGGCTCGCGACGTTTGCAACGTCACCGGAGGCCAAACCCGCACGACTGGGCGCGCTTGGTGCTGTCCTGATCGCCGCCGGTGGACTCGGCGCGGGCAGCACGCGGCTGCACGATCCGCTGCTGGAATCGCTACACCTGTCGTGGCTGCGTTTCGGTCACGGTCTGGTGCTGTCGTCCGTGCTGCTGTGGGTCGGTGTGGCGCTGATGCTGGTGGCCTGGCTGCGATTGGGCCGCAGCGTGATCGACCGCACCGCGACCGAATACACCATGATCGCTACGACGGCGTTCTGGCTGGCTCCACTGCTGTTGAGCGTTCCGGTCTTCAGCCGCGACACCTATTCGTATCTGGCACAGGGCGCACTGCTGCGCGACGGATTCGACCCCTATGTCGTCGGCCCGATCGAGAATCCGAACTCGTTGCTGGAGAACGTCAGTCCCATCTGGACGACCACAACGGCGCCGTACGGACCCGCCTTCATCCTGGTCGCCAAGTTCGTCACGTTGGTGGTAGGCGAGGACGTGGTCGCGGGCACGATGCTGCTGCGGCTGTGCATGCTCCCCGGTCTGGCGCTGTTGATCTGGGCGGCGCCGCGGGTGGCGCGGCACGTCGGCGCCAACGGTGCTGCGGCGCTATGGATATGCGTGCTGAACCCGTTGGTGATCATCCATCTGATGGGTGGCGTGCACAACGAGATGCTGATGGTCGGGCTGATGATGGCCGCGATCGCGCTGACCTTCAGCGGCCACCACTTCTGGGGAGTCAGCCTGATCGCCGTCGCGGTCGCCGTGAAAGCGACGGCGGGGCTTGCCCTTCCGTTCATGGTGTGGGTGTGGACGCGGGACCTACGGCAACGGCGCGGCTACGGACCCGCGAAAGCGTTCACGGCGGCGACCGTCGCCTCCGGTCTCATCTTCGTCGCGGTGTTCGCGGTGTTGTCACTGGCCGCAGGCGTCGGCCTGGGCTGGCTGACGGCGCTGGCCGGTTCGGTGAAGATCATCAACTGGCTGACATTGCCGACCGCGGCAGCCAACCTGATCAACGTCATCGGCAGCCTCTTCATGCAGGTGAACTTCTACGCCGTGCTCGACGCCACCCGGATCTTCGGTATCGCGATCATCGCCATCTCACTTCCCTTGCTGTGGTGGCGGTTTCGTCATACCGATCGCGAGGCACTCGTTGGTATCGCCCTGGTGATGGCGGTCGTGGTGCTTTTCGTCCCCGCAGCACTGCCCTGGTACTACACCTGGCCGCTGGCGGTCATCTCGGCACTGACGCAGAGCAGACAGTCGATCGCGATCATCGCGGGCCTGTCGACCTGGATCACGGTGATCTGGAAACCCGACGGAGCACACGGCATGTACTCGTGGCCGCACGTGCTGCTGGCCACGGCATGTGCCGCAGGGGCGTGGTATTCGCTGTACAGGGCGCCGGAAGCTAGCAAGCCCGACCGCGGCGCGGTCAATAAGCCAGGGCCTGGGCCCGACGCACCACCTCACGAGCCTGATGAGAGTGCAGCGCGTCAACCGGCCGGGCATTAGCCTGCTTGTCGGTCTCCCCGTCCCTGCTGATGGTCAGCGACGAATCCGGGGTGAACAACCAGCGCACGATCTCGGTTTCGCGGTATCCGCCGTCGTGCAACACGACGAGCAGGCCGTGCAGGCTTTTCACCACGTGACCGGAGTCGTCGAAGAAGATCTTCGGTACCACCACCGCGCCGTCACGGCGCACGCCGATGAGGTGTCCCTCCCTCAGGTGCTGATGCACCTTGGTCACCGCGACACCAAGTAAATCGGCGACAGCGGGCAGGTCGTAGACGGCCTCGCCGGGGTCCAGAACATCGTCGGCGGCCGGAATGCTGCTCACCCCATCGAGTCTAAGTCGACGGGGCCGACTCGTAACATGTGTTTCGTGGAGACCTCCCAGCAGTCGGCCCCGCTCGTCGGGACCGTCCTGGACGGTAGGTACCGCGTCGACACCATGATCGCCACCGGCGGGACGAGCTCTGTGTACCGCGGACTGGACCTCCGCCTCGACCGACCGGTGGCGCTGAAGGTCATGGAATCCCGCTACGCAGGCGACGAACAGTTCCTCACGCGGTTTCAGCGCGAAGCGCGCGCGGTGGCCCGGCTCAAGAATCCCGGCCTGGTCGCGGTCTACGACCAAGGCGCTGGAACACCGGGCAGGCAGGCCCCTTATCTCGTGATGGAGCTTGTCGAAGGCGGAACCCTGCGGGAGCTGTTACGTGAACGCGGGCCGATGCCACCACATGCCGTCGCCGCGGTACTCGCACCGGTGCTTGGCGGGCTGGCGGTCGCACACGCGGCCGGTCTGGTGCACCGCGACATCAAACCGGAGAACGTGTTGATCTCCGACGACGGCGAGGTCAAGATCGCCGACTTCGGGCTGGTCCGCGCGGTTGCCGAAGCGAAGATCACATCGACCAGCGTCATCCTCGGCACCGCCGCGTACCTGTCACCCGAACAGGTCAGCACCGGCGACGCCGATCCTCGCAGCGACGTGTACTCGGTCGGCATCCTGGCCTATGAGCTACTCACCGGCGTCACCCCGTTCACCGGTGACAGCGCGCTCACGATCGCATACCAGCGGATGGACCACGACGTACCCGCGCCGGGCACGGTGATTGCCGGTGTGCCAACACAATTCGACGAGCTCGTGCTGCACGCCACCGCCCGCGATCCGCAGCGACGCTATACGGACGCCCGCGACATGGCCGACGACCTCGCCGAGATCGTCGACGACCTCGGCCTGCCCGCCTTCCGCGTTCCGGCGCCGAGCAACTCGGCCCAGCACACCGCGGCGGCCACCGTCGTCACCGCCGCCAGGAAGCCCAGGCCGGCGTCCCAGGTGCCACCACAGCACACGCGCGAACTCACGCTGGGCAGTATCGGCCCCCAGGAACCCGAATATCAGCCGGTGTCAGGACAATTCGCCGGTGTCGATCTCGACGAGTTCTACTGGGCGCGGCAACGGGCCAAGCGTGTGTTGCTCTTCTGGATGATCGCCGTCGTCACGCTGACCGGGCTGGTGGCCGCGGGCGCGTGGACGATCGGCAGCAACATCGGTGCGCTGCTGTAGCTAGTCGCGCAGCATCTCCGCGACGAGGAAGGCCAGCTCCAGCGACTGCTGGGTGTTCAGCCGCGGGTCGCAGGTCGTCTCGTAGCGCCCGGCCAAGTCCGAATCGGAGATGTCCTGAGCGCCGCCGAGGCACTCGGTGACGTTCTCACCGGTGATCTCGACGTGGATGCCGCCCGGATGCGTGCCCAGCGCGCGGTGCACCTCGAAGAAGCCCTGCACCTCGTCGACGATCCGGTCGAAGTGGCGAGTCTTGTAGCCGGTCGACGACTCGTGGGTGTTGCCGTGCATCGGATCGCACTGCCAGATCACCTGATGCCCGGTCGCCTGCACCTTCTCGATGATCGGTGGCAGCAGGTCGCGAACCTTGTTGTTGCCGAAGCGCGTCACCAGAGTCAACCGGCCCGGCTCGTTGTTGGGATCCAGCCGTTCGACGTACTCGACGGCGAGCTCCGGCGTCATCGTCGGGCCGAGCTTGACGCCGATCGGATTCGCGATGACTTCGGCGAAAGCGATGTGGGCTCCGTCGAGCTGGCGGGTGCGCTCACCGATCCACACATAGTGTGCGGACAGGTCGAACAGCGCGTGCTCACCTTCGTCGGTCTCACTCAGTCGCAGCATCGCACGCTCGTAGTCGAGCACCAGCGCCTCGTGCGAGGCGTAGATCTCGGCGGTCTGCAGGTTGGGGTCGTTGACACCGCAGGCGTTCATGAAGCGCAGACCGCGATCGATCTCACCCGCGAGTGCCTCGTACCTGGCGCCGGCAGGCGACGTGCGGACGAATTCACGGTTCCAGTCGTGCACCAGATCCAGTGACGCGAGTCCGCCTGCCGTCAGGGCGCGAGTCAGGTTCATCGCGGCGCTCGCGTTGGCGTACGCGCGGACCAGCCGGGACGGATCGTGCTCGCGCACCGCGGCATCGGGTGCAAAACCGTTGACCATGTCGCCGCGGTAGGACTTCAGCCCCAGCGCGTCGGTGTCCGACGAACGCGGCTTGGCGTATTGCCCGGCGATGCGGGCCAGCTTGATCACCGGCATGCTCGCGCCGTAGGTCAGCACCACTGCCATCTGCAGCAGAGTCCGGATGTTGCCCCGGATGTGGGGTTCGGTGTTGTCGGCGAACGTCTCGGCGCAGTCGCCACCCTGCAGCAGGAACGCCTCACCGCGGGCGACGTCGGCCAGCAGGCCCTTGAGCCGCTCGATCTCAGACGGCACGGTGATGGGCGGAACGCTTTCCAGAACGGTCCGCATCGCCTTGGCCTGTTCGGCGTCCCAGCTGGGCTGCTGTGCGGCGGGCTTGGCGAGTGCGGTGTCCAGGCGTTGCCGCAGCTCATCAGGCAGCGGCGGCAGCGATGGCAGCTGATCGATGGGTACGTCGACGGTCCAGTTCACCCGTCAATGGTAACTGGACGCCGATACCGGTTTTTACCGCTGGACTGGCACTTCCCCCGTGGTCATCAACTGGAACCGCATCAGGTTGTGACGTGCGTCGACCAGGGCATCGTGAGCATCACGTGGCCGCGGCGGCATTCTCGGCGATCCCCGCTCCTCCCAGAACTGCCGCAACTCACGGGTGAACCGTGGAATCGCGGGCGGCAGATCGGTCATCGGGCCCCACAGCTGGCACAGCACGACATGGTCGTAAGCCCCGACCCAGGCCCACAGCTCGATCGGCTCGTCACCGTCGACGCCGAAGAAATCCTCCAGGTCCGACCGGATCTGCCGCCGGGACCGCCATAGCTGCGATGCCGGCGACGGGAGCTTGGGCAGCACGTGTTTGCGCACCCAGCTGCCCGCGCGCTCAGGGTCGAATTCCGTTGAAATACCGTAATATTCGCGGCCGTCCTCGGCCGCGACGCCGATCGAGATCAGCTCGATCGTCCTGCCGTTGTCGATGAACTCGGTGTCGTAGAAGTACCTCACGCTCCCGACACTCCCGCCGGCGTTCCCCCCGGCGCCGGGGCGGCGTGGATCTCGCGATCGAGTTCTCTATCGACCTCGCTGTCCTCGGGGAAGCGCGGCTCACCCGCGACCACGTGCTGCAACCACAGCTTGGCCTGCACGACCGGCCTCCGCAATCGTCGTTCGCGCTCGAGCGCTCGGTGCATTTTCTTGGGTCGATCACCGTACCGCCAGCGGGCCCACGGCGCGTGTGGGCGGGACAGCCGGATCGCCCCGATGAAGAGCAGTGGGGTGATGAACATTCCGACCAGGCCCGTCCATACCTTGCCCTTCAAGAGCACGATGACGGCGAGCATCAGGGTGAATGCCGCGAGGGCGATCACGCTGGCCCTGGCCTCGAACGAATGATCGTTCTGCCAGATCCCGATATCGAAGAACGACAACGGGTTGAACCCCAGAACGAGCAGTCCGGCGACGGCGACCGCGGCGAACACCGCATCGACCGAAGTTCGCCCGTCTTCGGCCCAGTACACGTCCTCCAAATGCAGGATCAGCGCGAACTCGTCGAGCACCAACGCAGCCCCGACTCCGAAAAAGGTTGCCGCGACCGTGAATTCGGGTACTCCCCCGTTGACCCCCAACGTCACCATCGATACCCCGGAGATCATGACAAGGATCACGCCGATGACCACATGGTGGATGTGTAACCCGCCGCCCGCGGAAATGTTGCGCGGCTGCCACCATTTGCGCGGCGCGTCGGAGTCCGCATGGCTGCGGATGTACCGGACGATGGTGCGTGTCACAAAGAACGTCAGAATGAACGCGACCAGGCAGAACACCAGCGGCAGGCGGCCATGTGGGATGCCGATGTCAAGATCGAAGGTCGCGCGCACGGTCGAAAACTTACGCCGACCTGCGCATGCCACGCCCGGGATACCCTTCGACGCGCCGATGGCCACAGATAGTCTGGTCGGCAAATGAGTATTCGGCGGTCTCCCAGCAGGCCTGATTGGGGACGAATGCTCGCCTGGCGGCTGTTTCAGGTGCTCACCGTGGCGGCGTTGGTCTGGGCAGGTTGGCGGCTGCTAGGGCACGTCCCCTACCGCATCGACATCGACGTTTATCGGATGGGCGGGCAAGCCTGGCTCGACGGCAGGCCGCTGTACGCCGACGGCGTCATGTTCCACACCCGCGGCGGGCTTGATCTGCCGTTCACGTACCCGCCGCTGGCCGCCGTCCTGTTCGCGCCCTTCGCGCTGTTGTCGCTGGACGGGGCCAGCATCGCCATCACGCTCTCCACACTGATCCTGCTGATAGTCGCCACGACCATCCTGCTGACCCGCCTGGACGTGTGGCCGGACCCGGCAGAAGGCAAGAGCGCCGTCACCTCCGAGCCGGCCTGGCTGCGCCGGACCTGGCTGGCCGCCGCGATCGTGGCTCCCGCGGTCATCTACTTCGAGCCGATCCGATCGAACTTCGACTTCGGCCAGATCAACGTCGTGTTGATGACGCTGGTCATCGCCGATTGCGTCCCGCGTAAGACGCCGTGGCCTCGCGGCTTGCTGCTGGGCTTGGCGATCGCCCTCAAGCTCACCCCCGCGGTGTTCCTGCTGTACTTCGTGCTCCGCCGGGACACCCGCGCGGTGCTCGTCACCGCGGCGTCGGCTGTCGTTGCCACGCTGGCGGGGGTGGCGTTCGCCTGGCGCGACTCGTTCGAGTACTGGACGGAGACGGTCCGCAACACCGATCGCATCGGCACAGCGACGTTGAACACCAACCAGAACATCGCGGGAGCCCTCGCCCGGCTGGGCCTCGGCGAAAGTGTGCGGTTCGTGTTGTGGACGGTCGCCTGTTTCGCGGTGCTCGCGCTGACAGTGTGGGCCGTGCGGAGGCTCTTGAAAGCCGAGCAACCGGTCCTCGCGCTGATCTGTGTGGCGATGTTCGGACTGGTGGTCTCGCCGGTGTCCTGGTCCCATCACTGGGTATGGGTGTTGCCCACCGTGTTGGTCACCGGCATCGTGGCCTATCGCCAACGGCACGTGGCGCTTGGTGTCGTCGCCGCGGCGGGCGTCGCCCTGATGATCTGGACGCCGATCGCGCTGATGCCCGAACACGAAGAAACCGCGGCGTCGCTATGGCGGCAGCTGGTCGGCGGTTCCTACGTGTGGTGGGCAATCGCGGTGATCATCGTGACGGGCACGGTGTCGTTACGCCCTGCGCTGCGCAACGACCCCGCGGTCGATCAGGCGCGCGTCCCTGCAGTCAGCTAGCCCGCGGCGACCTCGGGCATCCTGGCCGACGGCTTGGCCGTGAGTTCGGCCTTGCCGCCCTTGATATCGGCGGCGTAGAGGTCGACGTACTCCTGACCGGACAGCCGCATCAGCTCGTACATCACCTCGTCGATGACCGCGCGCTCGATGAACCTGTTGCCTGCCAGGCCTTCGAACCGGCTGAAATCCATGGGCTTGCCGAACTTCACGGCGACCCGACCGAACCGCCACATCTTGCTGCCGGGTGGGTTGACGACGTCGGTTCCGATCATCGCGACTGGAATCACCGGAACACCGGTCTCCAGCGCCACTCGCGCCAGGCCCGTCTTGCCCTTGTAAAGCCGTCCGTCGGGCGAGCGGGTGCCCTCGGGGTACATGCCAAGGAGCTTGCCCTCACCGAGGACGCGGGCGGCGGTGGTCAGCGCGGCCTGTGCACTGTCGGCATCGGAGCGGTCGATCGGGACCTGGCCCGCGACTGTGTAGAACCAGCGCTGAAACCAGCCCTTGATCCCGGTCCCGGTGAAGTACTCGGACTTGGCCAGGAAGGTGATCCGTCGGCTCACCACCAGCGGAAGGTAGAAGCTGTCTGCGACGGCGAGGTGGTTGCTGGCGAGGATCACCGGCCCCGAGCGCGGAACATAGTCCAGCCCTTCGACTTTCGGTCGGCCTAGTAGCGACAGCAAAGGACCCATGAAGATGTACTTGAACAGCCAATACCACATGGGCCCCTCCTGATGATCGAACACACCCCGGTGTTCTGCGACAACTGTACCCACGCACTGGAGGATGCGACCACAACACAGCCTCGGCGACGCGAGAATGAACTCAGCTACTCCTCGACCGTTACCGGAATGTGCTGATATCGCCCGGGACCCGGTGGTGTGGGCCCGTCCCCGTTAGGCGGTTCCGGTGGCGGCGGAGGCGGTCCGTCCGGCGGCGGAGGTGGTGCACCACCCGACTGCCCCGACTCCGGCTGCTCGATCAGCGCCCGCACGACCGCCAGCAAGGCGACGCTGTGATCAGCGATGACCGTCAGCAAGGGGTGCTGCTCTCCGGACGCCAGCGCGGCGAGTGCGCACACCGGGCACCACACCTGCTGGCACTTGCCAGGACTGGACCCGGCGGCTGCCGCGCGCGCCGCGGCCAATCGCAGCGCGGGGTCGAGCCGGTCCAGGATGGTCTGCGCCAACTGACGCAGCTCCGGACCGATATCGGAGTGTTCGCCATTCACTTAGGCCACACCTCCGGATTCGGTCGGAACCGCACTGTCAGCTCGCTGCCCCGCAGCTGCGCGTCCATCACGATGCAACGACGCAGTACAGAAGCCAGCCGAACACGGCGCCGCATTCCGCCGGCACCGATGATCAAGTCGTCGTCGACGCGCCCGAGCGAAAGGGCGGCTGAGTCGACCTGCGGCAACTCTAGCCGCATTCGGTAGACGGCTTCGAGACCGGATCCGGATTCCCGGTCCACGATCGGCCGCAGCGGACCCGGGGGCGGCGAACCGTCGCGCTTGCGTGCGGCGTCGAGCAGCTCGCCGAGCGCTTTGGCGCCGATCGGCTCGCCGGCCAGGTGCGGTACAAGCACGAGCTGGACGTCACCGATCGTGGTGTCCAGCTCGTCGAGAACCGACCGCTGCTCGGAGATCCGCTCGGAGTACCAATCGAATGCCGGATGGTCGGGCAGGTTGCGGTACTCATACGAATCGTCCTGCACCAGAATCTGGTTGACGATCAACTCGTCGATCCGGACACCCATCAGTGCCAGCGAGCCCAGCGTGCGCGCCGCCTCCGCGGCGACGACCCGTTCAGCGGTCATCACCAGGTGCGCACTTAGTACGGATCCGTCGGTGAGCAGAGCGCTCAGCCGTTCGGTGCCCGCGCCGATGCGCTCCACGAGTCCCACGACCGCGGCCGAGCGAGCGTCCTCAGTGCCGGACAGCCGGCGATGCCGTGGCCAGGCCCGCTCCAAGTACAGCGCGAACGTCGCGGGCAACGTGAGCATGCGCAGCGCGTCGGCGGTCGACGCGCAGTCGACCACGACGTGATCCCACTCGCCCGACGCCGCCAACTCGCCGACCTCGTGCAGCCCGAGCACTTCCTGGATGCCGGGTAGCGCTGAGAGTTCCTCTGGGGCAACGCTTCCCAGATCCGACTCGGGGAATCTGCCGGCCAGCATGCCGGCGATGTCGCGCCAATGGGTCTCGAGCAGCGCCAAGGTGTCGAGGGCGAGCGCGTCGAGGAAACCGCCGGTGTCCTGGCCGCTGTCGAGATCGGCGAACACCCGAGTCGGTGCCCTGCTTCCGGTCGGATCGATCGGGGTGCCCAGCACGTCACCGATCGAGTGCGCCTGGTCCGTTGACACCAGCAGCACCCGCATACCCGAGCGCGCGTCGCGTACAGCGGTGGCCGTCGCCAACGTTGACTTCCCTACGCCGCCCTTACCGACGAAAAGACTGATCCGGGCCGTCTCACTCAGCCTCGGCTCGTTTCTTGAGGTCCTTCAACGCGGTATCGGTGAGGCGCCGTTCAGCCTTGCGCTTCAACAACCCGATCATCGGGATGATCAGGTCGACCGACAACTCATAGGTGACGTCGGTTCCGGAACCCTTGGGCGACAGACGATATGCGCCGTTCAGGGACTTCAGCAGCGAGCTGGACACCAGTGTCCACTCCACCGATCCGGCCTCGACCTGCTTCCAGTCGTATGCCAGCACCATCGTGTCCTTGAGCACGGCGGCGTCCAGCACCAGACGCGCGGTCCTCGGATATCCCCCCGGACCCGCCTCGAGGACCTCACAGTCCTTGTATTCGTTGACCCACTCCGGATAGGACGCGATGTCGGCGATGACACCCATGACCGTCGAGGGGTCGGCGTCGATGTAGATGGTCTGCGCCGTCTTGTCCGCCACTGCCTTCTTCCCCGTCCAATTGTCGCTGGCAGAAAATCTACCCGTTGGGTCGCGCTTGAACCCAAGTGTCATGCCAGCCGGGACACTCCGACCGGGCGCGTCGCCTCCAGGCGCCGCTTGATCTCGAACGCCATCTCTTTGCCCGCGACCCGGCGTCGATGGTTCATCTTGGCGAGGTTCATCTTCGCCAGCTGCCAGGCCGCCACGCCCGACGGTTCAGCGTGCAGAAAATAGTGCAGGGTCACCCCGTCCAGGATGGGCTGCAGCCAGACTTCCATTGTTCCGGTGAGCGCGCCCGTCACCGTCCACCGCTGACCGACCTCACCGCGGTCCTCGACGACGGTCAACCGCAGGTCGGGCCACCAGCGGCGCCAGCTCGCGGGATCTCCAACCGCCATTCCCACCTCGACCGGGTCGGCCGAGATGAACGTCTCGTCGGCGATCTGGATGCTGTTCATGGAGCAATAGCTTCACACATGTGCCCCGGCGGCTGTCGAGGGTGGCCGACTACGCTGATGAACGGCAAAGCCGCTAGTCGAGAGGCCATGATCGTGCGTGAGTTCAGTGTTCCCGCCTCGTTCACCGTGGGTGAGCACGACAACGTCGTCAGCTCCGTCTTCAGCCACGAGCGCGACGACCCCGACCATGTGATCTTCCAGCGCCTCGTCGACGGCGTGTGGACCGATGTCACCTGCAGGGAAGCCGCCGACCAGATACGTTCGGCGGCACTGGGGTTGATCGCCGAGGGTGTCGCACCCGGTGATCGCGTCGCCGTCCTGTCGGCGACCCGCTACGAGTGGCCGATCCTGGACTTCGCGATTCTCGCCGCGGGCGGCGTCACGGTGCCGATCTACGAGACCAGCTCCGCCGAACAGGTGAAGTTCGTGCTCCAGGACTCCGGCGCGGTGCTCATCTTCGCCGAGACCGACGCGCACGCCGACAACATCGAGCAGTTCAAGGGCGAGGTGCCCTCGTTACGCAAGGTGCTACGGATCGACGGGTCGGACACCCCTGCGCTGGACGCGCTCGCCGAAGCGGGCACGTCGGTGGACGTCAAACAGCTCGACGACCGGCTGGCCGGCGTGAAGTTGTCGGACCCCGCGACACTGATCTACACATCGGGTACCACCGGCAGGCCGAAGGGCTGCCAGCTCACCCACTCCAACCTGCTTTACGAGATTCGCGGCGCCAAGGACTGCTTCCCCACACACCTGGCCAAGGGCGAGCGGATGCTGGTGTTTCTGCCGCTCGCGCACGTGCTGGCCCGTGCGATCACCGTCGCCGCATTCACCAACAAGGTGACGCTCGGGTTCACCAGCGACATCAAGAACCTCGTGCCTACGTTCGCGGTCTTCAAGCCGACACTGGTGGTGTCGGTACCGCGGGTGTTCGAGAAGGTGTACAACACCGCCGAGCAGAACGCCGAAAGTGGCGGCAAGGGGAAGATTTTCGCGGCCGCCGCCGATACGGCGATCGAGTGGAGCAAGGCGCAGGACAGCGGCGGCGCCGGGCTGGTGCTCAGGGCGAAGCACGCGTTGTTCGACAAACTCGTCTACGGCAAGCTGCGTGCCGCACTCGGCGGCAACTGCCACGCTGCGATTTCGGGCGGCGCCCCGCTGGGCGCGCGTCTCGGCCACTTCTATCGCGGGGTGGGCCTGTCCATCTACGAGGGTTACGGGCTCACCGAGACCAGCGCGGCGATCACCGTGAACCGCGTCGGAGACCTGCGCGTGGGTTCGGTCGGCAAGCTGCTTCCCGGCAACAGCATGAAGCTCGGTGAGGACGGTGAGCTGCTGGTCAAGGGTGGCGTGGTGTTCAGCGGCTACTGGGGCAATGAAGCTGAGACCAACGCGGTGTTCTCCGATGGCTGGTTCCACACCGGCGATCTGGGCGCCATCGACGACGACGGCTTCCTGACCATCATCGGCCGGAAAAAGGAGATCATCGTCACCGCGGGCGGTAAGAACGTCGCACCCGCCATTCTCGAGGACCGGCTGCGTGCCCACCCGCTGATCAGTCAGGCGATGGCGGTCGGCGATGCCAAGCCGTTCATCGCGGCGCTCATCACGATCGACCCCGAAGCGTTCGACGGCTGGAAGGAGCGCAACGGGAAGAGCGCTGGCGCATCGGTGGGCGACCTCGTGACCGACCCGGACCTCGTCGCCGAGATCGACCTGGCCGTCAAAGAAGCCAACCAGGCGGTATCCAAGGCCGAGGCGATCCGCAAATTTCGCATCCTGGGAGTCGATTTCACCGAGGACACCGGCGAGCTGACACCGACGATGAAGGTCAAGCGCAAGGTGGTGGCCGAGAAGTTCGCGACCGATATCGAGGGTCTGTACGAGTAGGACTAAAGCAGGTCGGACAACCTGGCGGCCTGATCCTTCCACTGCCAATTGTCGACGACCCAGCGCCGTCCGGCCGCGCCCATCCGCGCGGCCCGATCGGGATCGGAGAGCAGGTCGCCGACGGTCGACGCGATAGCGCCGACGTCCCAGCCGTCGACCACCAACCCGGTCTCGCCGTCGACGACGGTTTCCGGCGCACCACCCGAACGGCCCGCCACCACCGGCACTCCAGACGCCGATGCCTCCAGGTAGACGATGCCGAGCCCTTCGACATCGAGACCGGCGCCTCTGGTACGGCACGGCATCGCGAACACGTCAGCCATCGCGTGATGAGCGGGTAGCTCCTCGCCCGGCACGCCGTCGGTGAACACCACATGCTCGGACACCCCGAAGTCGTGCGCCAGGCGGCGCAGTGATTGGCCGTAGGGGCCGCCACCGACGATCACCAGCGCGGCACCGGGCACGCGTTGCCGGATCGCGGGCAGCGCACGGATCAACATGTCCTGACCCTTGCGTGGCACCAGCCGCGACAGGCAGACCACGACGGGGCGGTCGCCCAACCCGTAGCGGGCGCGCAGCTCCGCGCGCGCGATCTCGTCGGGCGCAAACCGTTCGGTGTCCACGCCCGGCGGCAGGTGCTCGAGCGCAGCCTGCGGACCGAACGCGGACGCGAACCGCCGCCTGGTGTAGCCGCTGACATACGTGACCGCGTCAGTTCCGGATCCGATGCGGCGCAACGCCGTCCGCGCCAGCGGGAGCATCGACCACCCCACCTCGTGGCCGTGGGTACTCGCGATCACCCGGCCCGCACCGGCGTCACGGGCCAGCGGCGCCATCAATGCCAGCGGGGCGGCCGCACCGAACCAGACGGTATCGGCCTTGTGCTGTTCGATGAGTCGCCGCATCCGCCCCACGACGGACGGTTCGGGCAGCATCAGCGTGGTCGGATGCCGCACGACCTCGTAGGCGGCGGCCCGATCGAACTCGTCGGCACCCTTCCATTTGGGCGCGTACACCGTCAGCGTGTGCGCACCCGCGTCGACCAGGTGGCCCACAAATTCCTGCAGGTACGACTGGATGCCGCCACGTCTGGGCGGAAAATCGTTGGTAACCAGCAAGACCCGACTCATCGCCCGTCAGGCTATTCCCCCTACCCTCCGGGTGGGAGGTGCCCCCAGGTCAGCCACTGCCGCCACGCAGCCAACACTCCGTCGAGATCGGTCCCGAGGGTGTCCTGTACCGCGGTGGCGACGTCGGGGTGGTCGTGTCCGCAGGCCCGTACGTAGAGCGCCTTGAGGGCCGCGGTGCCGTACTCCTGCGCCACGAACCGGCTGAACCACCAGGCGCGGTCGTAGGCCAGCGAGCGGTCGGGTCCGCTCAACTCTGCGTCGGTCGGCAGTGCCTCCTGCGCCGTGGCGGCCGCGTCGTCGGGCAGAGGTGCCGACGGCCGGCCGACGAAGTCGGCCACTCCCTCGGTGAGCCACTGCGGCGCGTCGGCCGCGGTGGCGTCGCGAGCCGCGAAGTGGAAAAGCTCGTGACGCAACACGATTCGCAATGATTCGTCGCTCATCTGCGCGGCCCCGGCAGCGAACATGATCCGTTCACCGGTGGTGGTGGCCGCGGTGTGGGAGTCGCCGCCGCCCACCGCGGCGAACTGCTCATCGGTGCCTGCCGCCACGATGACGATCTCGCGCGGCCAGTCCGGCCCCCAGAATGCGCTGACGGCGTCCGCCGCGTCATCGAGTTGCGCGGCGATCCGATGCAGCAGCGGGGCCGTGCGGTCCGCGAGACCGACGAGGCGCACAGTGCGGCCGTCTCTCAGCGTCTGCGTGGTCGACGCAGAGGTGGGCGTGGTGAGCGACGCAGGTGCGGCCATCGACGGGCCGACGGACGTTGGTGCGGTTCTGCCGACGATAAGTAGTGCGCACAGCAGTTCGGTGATCAGAACTGCTGCGAGAGTTGTCCTGCTCTTCGCGACGGTCAGTAGCGGCGAACGTTGTAGATCGGTGCGTTGTCCACCGGCGCGACGCGCACGGGCGTGCCGTAGGTCGACGCGTGCACCATCATTCCGTTGCCGATGTAGATGGCCGTGTGCGATGCGTCGGAGTAGTAGTTGACGACATCGCCCGGCTGCATCTGGTCAACGGAGACCGGCGATCCCCCGTTGGCCAACGCCTGGCTGGAATGCGGCAGCGAGATGCCTGCCTGCTGGAACGACCACTGCACCAGCCCGGAGCAGTCGAACGCGTTCGGGCCCGACCCGCCCCATGAGTAGGGCGATCCGATGCGGCTCAGCGCGGCCTGGATCACCGTGGGGCCGTGGCCCCCGAGCGGAGGCGCCATGTCACCTGGCGGAATGCCGGGAGAGGGAACTGCGCCGGCGGGCGGCGGAGCGATGCCGGGAGGCGCCATCGCCAGGATCTGCGGATCGCCCGGGGGCAGCGGAGCCGGTGGTGGCGGCGGCGGGGGTCCGGGCGGCAGGGCGGCGAGGGCCTCACGCTGGTTGGGAGTCAGGGATTCGTACTGCGACTTGACGATCGCGATGTCGACCTGCAGTTTGCTTTGCTTGGACTGGAGATCCGCGCGGACCGCGGCGGCCTGCTCGGCGGCGGTCTTCGCCTCGGCGGCCGACTTCGCCGACGCCTGCTCGGCGACCGTGGCCCGTGCGCTGGCCTCGCGGAAGCTCTTCATCTGCGATGACATCTCGGCAGCCATCACCCGCTGCACCGACATCTGATCGATCAGGCCCTGCGGCGACGACGCGGTCAGCAGGGCGTTCATGCCGTCGGGTCGGCCACCCATGTACTGCGCGGCGGCAACCCTGTTGACGTTGGTTTGGAACGTGGCCAGTTGCGACCTGGCTGAATCGAGCGCACCGGCGTCAGCGGCGTGCTTGGCCTCGGCAGCCTCTTGAGCCGCCAGCTTGTCGTTCAAATCCAACTGTGCGGAGTGCATGGCCTCGGTCGTCTGCTCGGCCTGGCGCGACAATTCGTTGAGCTTCGCCAACGCGTCGTCAGCGGGATCGGCCTGCACACTAGACGCGAGGATGCCGCCGAATAAGGTCAAGCCGGCTATCGCACCAATTGCGGGTCGCTTAAGAACACGAGTGAACCAATGAGTGCGTTCGAAACTCAAGATTTTGCGTCCTTCAACTGCCGTGACGGAGCCGCATCGAGCTGCGCTTAGGTCTCAGATAGGTTACGAAACGGCATCGCCCTTGTCCAACAGAAGACGCAAATTTAACAGTTGACGCCACATCTGCAACAACCGGCCCAGCTGTCGCGTGTTATCACGCAACGCCAGAGTTATTGCGGCCGTGGATCGGAACCAGTCGAAGCCGTGGCGCCAATCCCACGTCAGCGAGCACCTCAAGCGCCCGACGTTCGTCGTCGAGCAAAGTTTCGGGGATACCGAGCAACACGCTCACAACGCAGTCCTCACAGCCCGGGCCGCGCACCGCGCAGTCATCGCAGTCGATGGTGACCGTGCCCGGCCTTTCGTCGTTATCAGTCATTCCGCAGTCCTCCTGCTCTGTGTTGCCCGCACGGTATCGCCGGGCACCGACAACAAAGTTCGGACGGCGTGGCAAGGCCCAGCCTGGCGGCATTTGTCGGTCCCGTTCCCTACCGTCAGCGCATGGGCCAGCTCAGCTTCGCTGATGTCGATCCCCTGGCTGATGTGTCGCTGCGCGAGACCACCTTCGTCGTCGTGGACCTCGAAACCACGGGCGGGCGCGCGAGCGGTGACAACCACGACGCCATCACCGAGATCGGCGCCGTCAAGGTGCGTGGCGGCGTCGTTCTGGGCGAACTCGCCACGCTGATCGACCCCGGCCGCAGCATCCCGCCGCAGATCGTGTCGCTGACCGGGATCACCACGGCGATGGTGTGCGATGCGCCGAGGATCGATTCGGTGCTCCCGTCGTTCTTGGAGTTCGCCCGCGGCGCTGTGCTCGTCGCGCACAACGCCGGCTTCGATGTCGGATTCCTGCGCGCGGCCGCCGAGCGCGCCCAGATCACCTGGCCGCGGCCGCCGGTGCTGTGCACGGTCCGCTTGGCGCGTCGAGTGCTCACCAGAGACGAGGCGCCCAGCGTGCGACTGTCGGCGCTGGCCCGGTTGTTCGGCGCCTCCACCACGCCCACGCACCGCGCCCTCGACGACGCCCGCGCCACCGTCGACGTCCTGCACGGGCTCATCGAGCGCGTCGGTAACCAGGGCGTACACACCTATACCGAGCTGCGCTCGTACCTGCCCGACGTCTCCCCCGCGCAGCGGCGCAACCGGCACCTCGCCTCATCACTGCCCCGCCGACCCGGTGTCTACCTGTTCCGCGGACCAGCGTCCGAGGTGCTCTACGTAGGGACGGCCGTCGATCTACGCCGCCGGGTCAGCCAGTACTTCAACGGCGCAGATCCGCGCACCCGCATCAAGGAGATGGCGTCGCTGGCCACCGCCGTCGACCACGTCGAGTGCGCGCACGATTTGGAGGCGGGCGTCCGCGAGCTGCGACTGCTAGCCGCCCACTCGCCGCCGTACAACCGCCGCTCGAAGTTTCCGCACCGATGGTGGTGGGTGGTGCTGACGGACGAGGCGTTTCCGCGCTTCTCGGTCGTGCGCTCGCCGAAGCACGCATCCGCGGTCGGCCCGTTCCGTGCCCGCGCCGACGCGGTACAGACCGCCGCGCTGCTCGCCCGCTTCACCGGCGTGCGGACATGTTCGGCGCGGCTGGGCCGCTCCGCGCTGCACGGCCCGAAGTGCCCCGAACACGAAGTCTCACCGTGCCCGGCGCCGCGCGACATCACCGCCGTCGAATACGTCGACGCGCCCATGCGCGCCCGCGACCTCATCGAAGGCGCCGACAGCAGTGCGTTGGCCGACGTGCTGGCGCATATCACCGAACTGGCGGGCCGCGCCCGCTACGAAACCGCGGCGCGGCTGCGCGACCACGCCACCACCGCCATCGACGTGCTCTGGCGTGGCCAGCGGTTGCGTGCGCTGGCCGATGTCAGCGAGATCGTCGCGGCGCGTCCGGACGGCGCCGGCGGCTGGCGTCTGGCAGTGGTCCGCCACGGGCAGCTGGCGTCGGCGGGAAACGCACCGCGCGGCGTTCCGCCGATGCCGGTCGTCGACGCGATATGTGCTGGCGCACAAGCGATTCTGCCGAGTTCGGCACCGCTCGGGGGGGCTCTCGTCGAGGAGACCGCGCTCATCGCGCGCTGGCTCACCCAGCCGGGCGTGCGGATCGTGCGCGCCGAATCCGGTTACGCCTCACCGGCACATGGCGCAGGCCGGTTCGCGGATTGGGCCGCAGCGGCGCGGTCGGCGCGCGTCGCGGCCGAACAGCTGGCCGAAACCCGTTCCGAATCAGAGCTTCTGACTGAACCCCACCCAACGCGCGAGCAGCTTTTCGGCCGCACCGGAGTCGATGGTCTCAGCAGCCCTGGCCAGACCCGACTCCCACGCAGGCACCCACTTGGCGTCGCTGGCTAGCCCCGCGTGGGCCACCATTGCGCCTGCCGCATTGAGCACCACGGCGTCGCGCACCGGGCCCTTCTCGCCGCCGAGCACCGCCCGCACCGACGCGGCATTCGTCTCCGCGTCACCACCCACCAGCTCGGATAGTTCGGCACGGGCGAACCCGAAGGCCATCGGATCGAACGTCAGCCGCTCGACCGTGCCGGCCTGAACGCGCCAGATGGTGCTCGTCGTGGTCGTGGTCAGCTCGTCGAGGCCGTCGTCTCCGTGCACCACCAGCACGCTGGAACGGCGGGCGGCGAACACACCGGCCATCACCTCGGCCAGGTCCCCCCACGCGCAACCGATCAGACCGGCCCGCGGTGATGCCGGATTCGTCAGTGGGCCAAGCAGATTGAATACCGTCGGCACTCCGATCTCACGACGCACCACACCGGCGTGCCGATAGGACGGATGGAACTGCGGCGCGAAACAGAAACCGATGCCGACCTCGGCGACGCTGCGCGCGACATCCTCGGGCCCGAGGTCGATACGCACCCCGAGTGCCTCGAGAGTGTCGGCACCACCTGAGAGCGACGACGCGGCCCGGTTGCCGTGCTTGACCACCGGGACACCGGCGGCCGCCACGACGATCGATGCCATCGTGGACAGGTTCACCGTGTTGGCACCGTCGCCTCCGGTACCGACGACGTCGACGGTGTCGGTGCCGATCGCCTCGGTCGGCACCCGTCGCGCATGCTTGAGCATGATGTCGGCCAACTCGGCGACTTCCGCGGAGTTCGGACGCTTCATCTTCATCGACACGCCGAAGGCGGCGATCTGAGCTGGAGTGGCCGTGCCGGTCATGATCTGATCCATCGCCCAGGCGGCCTGCCCGACAGCGAGCGCCTGACCAGTGGTTAGGCGGCCGAGGAGCTGGGGCCATGTGGGGGAATCAGCGGAAGTCACGCGCTGATTATGACGAATTGCTCACCCGGGTGGAGTTCAACAACTACAAAGCGTCATACTTGCGGATGTGACGAGCGCTGTAGGCACCTCGGGGACCGCTATCACGTCGCGAGTTCATTCCCTGAACCGGCCGAATATGGTCAGTGTCGGAACGATCGTCTGGCTCTCCAGTGAACTGATGTTCTTTGCCGGACTGTTCGCGATGTACTTCACCGCCCGCTCGCAAGCCGGCGGCAACTGGCCACCCGAGCCCACCGAGTTGAATCTCGCCCTGGCTGTTCCGGTGACGCTGGTGCTGATCGCATCGTCGTTCACCTGCCAGATGGGCGTGTTCGCCGCCGAGCGCGGTGACGTGTTCGGGCTGCGGCGCTGGTACGTCATCACGTTCCTGATGGGCCTGTTCTTCGTGATCGGCCAGGGCTACGAGTACGTCCATCTCGTCCATGAGGGGACGACCATTCCCGGCAGCGCGTACGGAACGGTCTTCTACCTGGCCACCGGCTTCCACGGTCTGCACGTCATCGGTGGGCTCATTGCCTTCCTGTTCCTGCTGACCCGAACCAGGATGAGCAAGTTCACGCCTGCTCAGGCCACCGCGGCGATCGTCGTCTCGTACTACTGGCACTTCGTCGACATCGTGTGGATTGCCCTGTTCGCCGTCATTTACTTCGTTCGGTGATCGGCTCGCCGATGCGTTCGTTGAGGGGTTCGAAGAGAAGGGGTTCGATGACCGAGAAGGCCACCGGAACCGGCAAGTCGGCGACTGTGAAGCGCCGTCGCCTGCGTCGTCGCCTGTCAGCAGCGATGCTCCTGCTCGTAGGGCTGGGCGTCGCCGGTGGGCTGGCCGCCACGCTCACTCCGACCCCCCAGGTGGCGGTTGCCGACGAGTCGCAGTCGGCGCTGCTGCGTACCGGCAAGGAACTGTTCGACACCTCGTGCATTTCGTGCCACGGCGCGAACCTGCAGGGTGTCGCCGACCGCGGACCCAGCCTCATCGGCGTCGGCGAGGCCGCCGTGTACTTCCAGGTCTCCACCGGCCGCATGCCCGCCATGCGCGGGGAGGCCCAGGCACCGCAGAAGCCCCCGCAATTCGATGAGGAGCAGATCGACGCCCTCGGCGCATTCGTGCAGGCCAACGGTGGCGGACCCGTCGTCCCGCGTGACGAGAACGGCGGCATCGCCAACGAATCGCTACTGGGCAGCGACGTCGCCCGCGGCGGTGACCTGTTTCGGCTGAACTGCTCGTCGTGCCACAACTTCACCGGTAAGGGCGGCGCGTTGTCGTCGGGTAAGTACGCACCCGACCTGGCCGGCGCCAACCCGGCGCAGATCTACACGGCGATGCTCACCGGCCCCCAGAACATGCCCAAGTTCTCCGACCGGCAGCTGTCGCCCGAGGAGAAGCGGGACATCGTCGCCTACGTCCGGATGGCCACCACGGCCCCCGACCCCGGCGGCTACGGCCTCGGCGGCTTCGGCCCCACGTCCGAGGGCATGGCGATCTGGATTATCGGCATAGTGGCCGTCGTCGTTGTGGCCCTGTGGATCGGAGCGCGAGCATGAGCGACGGCAGCGACGGCAACGTCAAGGGAACCGACACCCCCGGGCAGCAAGGCGTACCCGGTCAACCGACCGACGCCGAACTCGCCGCGATGTCGCGCGAGGAACTGTTGGAGCTCGGCGGCAAGCTCGACGGCGTCGAGATCGTCTACAAGGACGAGCGCTGGCCGGTTCCGGGCACCAAGGCCGAGAAGCGCGCCGAGCGCGTCGTGGCGTATTGGCTGATGCTGGGCGGCCTTTCGGGCCTGGCACTGCTGGTCGTCTTCCTGTTCTGGCCATGGGAGTACCGCAGCGGAGCCGAAGAAGGTCATCTCTGGTACGACCTCGCCACTCCGATGTACGGGTTGACGTTCGGGCTGTCGATCCTGGCCATCGGCATCGGCGCGGTGCTGTACCAGAAGAAGTTCATTCCCGAGGAGATCTCTATTCAGGAGCGCCACGACGGCGCGTCCCCCGAGATCCAGCGAAAGACCGTCGTAGCCAACCTCTCCGATGCGCTCGAATCGTCGACGCTGAAGCGGCGCAAGCTGATTGGCCTGTCGCTCGGGGTCGGGCTCGGCGCGTTCGGCCTCGGCACGCTGGTGGCGTTCGCCGGTGGTCTGATCAAGAACCCGTGGAAGCCCGTGGTGCAGACCGCCGATGGCAAGAAGGCGATTCTGTGGACATCGGGGTGGACCCCGCGCTTCAAGGGCGAGACCATCTTTCTCGCCCGCGCGACAGGCAACGGCACCTACGCCAAGATGCGTCCCGAGGACATCGACGCCGGCGGCATGGAGACCGTGTTCCCGTGGCGTGAGTCCGACGGCGACGGCACCACTGTCGAATCTCATCACCGGCTCGCCGAAATCACCATGGGCGTGCGTAATCCGGTCATGCTCATCCGTATCAAGCCGGTCGACTTGCCGAGGGTCGTGAAGCGAAAGAACCAGGAAAGCTTCAACTTCGGCGATCTGTTCGCCTACACCAAGGTGTGCTCTCACCTGGGCTGCCCGTCATCGCTCTACGAGCAGCAGACCTACCGCATCCTCTGCCCGTGCCACCAGTCGCAGTTCGACGCGTTGCACTTTGCGAAACCCATATTCGGCCCGGCTGCGCGCGCGTTGGCGCAGCTGCCCATCACCATTGATCAGGACGGATTCTTGGTCGCCAACGGCGACTTCATCCAACCCGTCGGCCCGGCATTCTGGGAGCAAACAAATTGAGTCCGAAACTGCCAAAACCGCCAAGCATGGCCGAGATCGCAGCCGGCCAAGGCGACGCCATCGATTCGCGCTATCACCCGTCAGCAGCCGTACGCCGGCAGCTGAACAAGGTGTTCCCCACCCACTGGTCGTTCCTGCTGGGTGAAATCGCGCTGTACAGCTTCATCGTGCTGCTGCTCACGGGCGTGTACCTGAGCCTGTTCTTCGATCCGTCCATGGCCGAAATCGTCTACGACGGCGTGTATCAGCCACTGCGCGGCATCGAGATGTCAAAGGCCTACGCGTCGACGCTCGACATCAGCTTCGAGGTGCGCGGCGGCCTGTTCGTCCGCCAGGTCCACCATTGGGCGGCGTTGTTGTTCGCCGCGTCGATCATGGTGCACCTCGCCCGCATCTTCTTCACCGGCGCGTTCCGCCGGCCACGCGAGGCGAACTGGATCATCGGCTCCCTGCTCCTGATCCTGGCCATGTTCGAGGGTTACTTCGGTTACTCACTGCCCGACGACCTGCTGTCCGGCATCGGCCTGCGGGCTGCCTTGAGCTCCATCACGCTCGGCATGCCGGTGATCGGTACGTGGCTGCACTGGGCGCTGTTCGGCGGCGACTTCCCATGCGGCGGTGTCGGGTACCAGTGCGCGCAGGACGGCTACTGGATCCCGCGAATGTACTCACTGCACATCCTGTTGATCCCCGGGATCATCCTGGCGCTCATCGGAATTCACCTCGCGCTGGTGTGGTTCCAGAAGCACACCCAGTTCCCTGGTCCGGGACGGACGGAGTCGAACGTCGTCGGCGTGCGGGTCATGCCGGTGTTCGCGGTCAAGTCCGGCGCGTTCTTCGCGATGACCACTGGCATCCTCGGCCTGATGGGCGGCCTGCTACAGATCAACCCGATCTGGCAATTGGGTCCGTACAGACCGTCACATGTTTCGGCGGGCAGTCAGCCGGACTTCTACATGATGTGGACGGAAGGCCTGGCACGTATTTTCCCGGCCTGGGAGTTGTACTTCCTGGGTCATACCGTGCCCGCCCCGGTCTGGGTGGCGCTGATCATGGGCCTGGTCTTCATGCTGCTGCCGGCCTGGCCCTTCCTCGAGAAGAAGTTCACCGGCGACAACGCTCACCACAATCTGCTGCAGCGTCCCCGAGATGCACCGGTGCGCACCGCAATCGGCTCGATGGCGATTGCGTTCTACATGGTGCTGACGCTGTCGGCGATGAACGACGTCATCGCGCTGAAGTTCCACATCTCGTTGAATGCGACGACGTGGATCGGCCGCATCGGCATGGTGGTCCTGCCGGCGATCGTGTACTACATCGCCTACCGGTGGGCCATCGGGCTGCAGCGCAGTGACCGCGCGGTGCTCGAACACGGCATCGAGACCGGCATCATCAAGCGGTTGCCGCACGGTGCCTACATCGAGCTGCACCAGCCGCTCGGACCCGTCGACGACCACGGTCATCCAATTCCGTTGGAGTACCAGGGCGCAGCGCTTCCGAAGCGGATGAACAAGCTCGGCTTCGCCGGCGCTCCTGGCAGCGGCAGCTTCCTCAAGGGAGATCCGTTGTCGGAGAACGAGGCACTCGTCGAGGCCGAGCATGCTGCTCACCGCAAGGCGCTCACCGCATTGAAGGAGCACCAGGACCGCAACGGCTCGTCGAACGGGTCCTCCAACGGCGAGACGAACGGGCACCACTAGAGGCGGACGCCGCCGCTACGGCGGCGGCTCCGGATTAGTTTCGCCGAGGAGTTGCGCGGAAGCCCGGTAGAGCATCGGCTGCAGATCGTTGAAACCGAAGTTACGCGCTGTCGCCGTCCAGCAGGGTGCGTAATTCACGCAAGTAAAACCACGGAATCGCCGGCATTGCCAGCGTGACCAGCACGCTCAGCACGAAGAAAACCCATGCGGCGGCGTCACTTTCGACAGCCATCAAGTAGGTCGCGACGCCGATGATCACCATGGCGATGCCGATCGCACACGCGATGAGGACCGCGCAGCGCAGCCATACCTGGTCGATGGCGGCCACCAGCGGAGCCGGCAGCGAGGTGCTGTGCGTGACCGCAGCCGCATAGCCCGGGCCGTTGTGAATCCGGCCTACCGGTGCCCCGGAGATCCGCAGTCGCTCGCTGTGGGTCCTATCGCCGCGTTCGGCTTCCTGGCGGCCCAACGCCGG
Source organism: Mycobacterium sp. NPDC051804 (assembly GCF_044452905.1). Classification (NCBI taxonomy): domain Bacteria; kingdom Bacillati; phylum Actinomycetota; class Actinomycetes; order Mycobacteriales; family Mycobacteriaceae; genus Mycobacterium; species Mycobacterium sp. NPDC051804. The sequence goes on from NZ_JBITCD010000008.1 coordinate 186,160, forward strand.
TCGCGACCCGGGACGGGCGGGCGGTTCGGCGTCGGACATCGCGTCGCGGCGGGCGCGAATCAGCAGTGGCACCGCTCCGATGATCACTGCGGCCGACACGGCGATCACGATGTACAGCAGCCACGGCGTGCCCGAACTGTCCGACGATTCGGACTGACTGCTGCCCAGATCGACGAGGGCCACGACAGCCGCGACGGCCGTGCCCAGCGCCACGAGCCATATCCCCGCGCAGGCGCCCAACAGGATGCGGTCGGTGCGATCGAACTCGCCGGGTTCGAGGTTGGGGCGCACATGCAGGCTCCCCACGGGATCAGTGGCGTAAGGCATCAGCAGGCTGTCTGTGCGGAGTTATTGGTGTTGGACGACAGCACGGTGCCGTCACTGGTCGTTATCGAGCAGTTGAGCCTGCTCACGAGGAACAGGCTGGAGGCCTGAACCGAGCCCACCTCGGACTGCGAGATTGGCGTCACGGTGAGTGACCACGGGATGTAGACGTTGCGCTGGGTACGGCTGCGGCCAGAGGCGTCGATATAGGTCACCGTGATGATGTCCCCCGGCGCCTTGGTGCCCGTCACCGAGTAGGTGACCTGACGTGGTCCAGCGCGCGTGGTGGTCGGCGGTGGAGGCGGCGGCGCGCTCTCAGGTGGCGGCGGAGGCGGCTCCGCGGGCGGTGGGGGCGGCGGCGGAGGTGGTGCCGGCTCCTCGGTGACGGTCACGGTCTCCGGCGGCGGAGGTGGCTCCGACGGCGGTGGCGGTGGGGGCGGCGGCGGTGGCGGAGTCGTCGTGGTGATCTCGTCCTGTACCGGCGGTGGAGGCGGCGTGCTCGTCGTGGTGTCGGGTTTGGAGAGGTTGTCGGTATCGGTCCGGGTCACCAGTACCGACACCGAGACCACGAGCGCGATGGCAGCGACGATGGCCACCACCCCCACGACCCAGGGCCACCTCGGCGGTTCAGTTGGATCGAGACGCTCGTTGGGCTCGAAGCTGTCGTAGTCGTAAAGACCGGAGTCCGCGGGCACGTAGGGGCCGCTGGTGAACTGTTCGGACTCGGGGGCTGAGTAGGCCTGCGAATAGGCGTCGGTTTCGCTGCTCTCCGGCCCACCGGAGCTGCTGCCCTGACCAGGAAGATCGTCCCCTTCGTGATCCGGGGGGTTCGGCCCGCTCATTTACGCCTATCCTTCTCGACTCACACCTGTGGCGTAATCCGCCGCGTGTCCGCGACAAGCGGCTGACCGTGCCTCGGCAACACTACCCAACCACCCGATGCGGATGGATCTCGCAGCACTGATAACAGGTGAAGTAGTGCCCCGATTGTGACCTAGTCCGGGCCGGCTGTTCGCGACTGGCCTGGGCCCACGCGAAGCTGGGGAGCGTCAGTGCTTCTCGGCTCCGGAGTAGTACTCGAACACCAGGCCGCCCACGGTCGTCAGCACAAAGCAGACACCGGCCACGATCAGCCACGGGAGCCACAGGGCGACGCCGACAGCGGTGATCGACGCCGACAGGGCAATGAAGATCGGCCACCAACTGTGCGGGCTGAAAAAGCCCAGCTCGCCGGCCCCGTCGCTGACCTCAGCGTCCTCGTAGTCCTCGGGCCTGGTGTCCAGCCGCCGGGCGACGAACCGGAAGAACGTACCCGTGATGAGGGTCAAACCTGCGGTCAGGACCAGCGCGGTAGTACCGGCCCACTCCACGCCGCCGTACTGGAACATCGCCGTCAGGACGGCGTAGACAACCGCGGACAGGACGAAGAACGCGGTCAGGAACTCGAACAGCCTGGCTTCGATATGCATGTGGTGTCCCCTACCCCTACTTGCTGGCCTGCGTTAGCTCGGGCGCCTGCTCGCCGCGGCGGGTGTCGAACGGCTGCGTAGTGGTTGCCAACGGCGGCTGGTTGATGGCCTGCAACGCCTCGGCGTTGGTCTTGCCGTCGATGCGCTGCTCCAGATACGCCTTGAAGTCGTTGGGCGACACCACGCGCAGCTCGAAGTTCATCATCGAGTGGTAGGTGCCGCACATCTCCGTGCATCGGCCGACAAACGCGCCGTTCTGGTTGATCTCGCTGATCTGGAAGATGTTGTCGGAGTTGTTCGCTTTCGGATTGGGCATCACGTCGCGCTTGAACAAGAACTCCGGCACCCAGAAGCCATGGATGACGTCCGCGGAGGCGATCTGGAACTCGATGCGCTTACCCGACGGCACCACCAGGACCGGAATCTCAGTGGATGAACCCAAGACCTCCACGTCGTCGAAGTTCAGGTAGGTGCGGTCTTCGGGGTTCTTTCCGGCGATGGCGCCGAACTCACCACCGTGCGAGCCGGCCTCGCCGCCTTCCGGGCTTTCCAGCCCTTCTGGCCCGGATGCGAGGGCCGCCTGGCGCTCGGGGTCGGCCCCGTCGTACGTGAACGTGCCGTCCCCGTAGTTCACCTTCTGATAGCCGAACTTCCAGTTCCACTGAAAGGCGGTGACGTCGATGACGACCTCGGGGTTGGGGTCCTTGTGCAGCATCCGTTCCTGCACCACGACGGTGAAGTAGAACAGTACCGAGATGATCAGGAACGGCACGACGGTGAGCACCAGCTCCAGCGGCATGTTGTAGCCGAACTGGCGAGGCAGCTCGGTCTCGCCCTTCTTGTGGCGGTGGAACGCCGAGGTCCAGAAGATCAGGCCCCACACGATCACACCGACGACCAGCGAGGCGATCACGGAGCCGATCCACAGCTCGCGGTTGAGATGCGCCTCAGGGGTGATGCCGCGGGGCCAGCCGAGTCCGAGAACCGTAGACCAGTCACACCCGCTGAGCAGCACTGTCATGCTGCCGAGGACGACTGACAACGCCACCACCTTCACACCGCGAGGTGTCACGCCGGCGCCTCCTAGAAGTCGGAACAGAAAGCCGAATACTACGCAGCGTAGACCACCTCCGGACGCAGGTCTCGACACAGGTCAGGGATTAGGCATACTGGCGCGGTGTGCGGACTGCTGGCCCTGGTAACCGACCCGTCGGCTGAGCTATCCGGGGACCTCGTAGACGCGGTGTCGGGCGCGTCGCACCTGATGCGTCATCGCGGCCCTGACGAACCGGGCACCTGGTCTGACGACGCCGCGCACCCCACCACGGTGCTCGGCTTCAACCGGCTGTCGATCATCGACATCGCCCACAGCCACCAGCCGCTGCGCTGGGGCCCGCCGGAGTCCCCGGGGCGGTACGTGCTGGTGTTCAACGGCGAGATCTACAACTACCTCGAGTTGCGGGAGCAACTGCGCTCTGAGCACGGTGCCGTGTTCGCCACCGACGGCGACAGCGAGGCGATCGTCGCCGCCTATCACTACTGGGGCACGGATGCGCTGACCCGGCTGCGCGGCATGTTCGCCTTCGCGCTGTGGGACACCGTCGAAGGCGAATTGTTCTGCGCCCGAGACCCTTTCGGCATCAAGCCGCTGTACATGGCGACCGGTAGCGGCGGGACCGTTTTCGGCAGCGAGAAGAAGTGCCTGCTGGACCTCGCCGGGGTCGTCGGAATCGATCTCGGTATCGACGTGCGCGCCGTCCAGCACTACACAGTGCTGCAGTATGTGCCCGAACCCGAAACGCTGCACCGCGGTGTGCGCAGGCTCGAATCGGGCAGCTATGCGCGCGTGCGTCCTGGTCATCCGCCCCAGGTGACGCGATACTTCACCCCGCGCTTCGCCGCGGTGCCTTTTCCCGCCCGTTCGGCTCCCGACGACGAACGCGCACGCTACGACGAGATCACCGCCGTCCTGGAGGACTCGGTGGCCAAGCACATGCGCGCCGACGTCACGGTCGGCGCGTTTCTGTCCGGCGGCATCGACTCGACGGCCATTGCGGCGCTGGCCATGCGCCACAATCCGCGGCTCATCACGTTCACCACGGGTTTCGAACGTGAGGGCTACTCCGAGGTCGACGTCGCGGTGGCGTCGGCCGAGGCGATCGGCGCGCGGCACGTGACCAAGGTGGTCAGCCAGACCGAGTTCGTGGCGGCGCTGCCCGAAATCGTCTGGTATCTGGACGAACCCGTCGCCGACCCGGCGTTGGTTCCGCTGTTCTTCATCGCCCGCGAGGCGCGTAAGCATGTGAAGGTCGTGCTGTCCGGCGAGGGCGCCGACGAGCTGTTCGGCGGGTATACCATTTACCGGGAACCGTTGTCGCTCAAGCCTTTCGACTACCTGCCCAGGCCGGTTCGCAAATCGCTGGGTAAGGCCTCGCGGCCGTTGCCCGAGGGTATGCGCGGCAAGAGCCTGCTGCATCGCGGCTCGCTGACCCTCGAGGAGCGGTACTACGGCAACGCGCGCAGCTTTTCCGACACCCAACTGCGCGCCGTCCTACCCGGCTTCCGCCAGGAATGGACGCACACCGACGTGACCGCACCGGTCTACGCGGCCTCCGACGGCTGGGATCCGGTGGCCCGCATGCAGCACATCGACCTGTTCACCTGGCTGCGCGGCGACATCCTGGTCAAAGCCGACAAGATGACGATGGCCAACTCGCTCGAGCTGCGGGTGCCGTTCCTGGACCCCGAGGTGTTCGCCGTCGCGTCACGTCTTCCGCTGGACCAGAAGATCACCAGGACCACCACCAAGTTCGCGCTGCGCCGGGCACTGGAACCGATCGTGCCCGCGCACGTGCTCAACCGACCGAAACTGGGCTTCCCGGTGCCGATCCGGCATTGGCTGCAGGCAGGCGAACTGCAGGACTGGGCGTATCGGACGGTCGCGGCGTCACAGGCCGGCTACCTGATCGACCTGGGTGCCGTCACCAAGATGCTCGACGAACACCGAAGTGGCGCAAGCGATCACAGCCGACGGCTATGGACTGTGCTGATCTTCATGCTGTGGCACGCCATCTTCGTCGAGCACAGCGTGACCCCGCAGATCAGTGAGCCGACCTACCCGGTCCAGCTGTAATCACTTGAGAGCGTTGGCGATTTCGGCGCCGGCCTCGGCGCCATAGGCGTCGGTCAGCCGCTGCACGGCTTCCTCGCGGTCCCAGCTCCACTCCTGCGGCCCTGGCGCCTCGAACACGAGAACGGCAACGAGCGAGGCCAGCTGCGCCGACCGCTCGTCGCTAAGCCCCGCACTACGGCCGGTGAGGAACCCGGCACGGAACGCGTCGCCGATGCCGGTCGGATCGGCCTGATGCTTCTCGGGGACGACGTCGACGTGGATGAAGGTGCCGTTCGAGCTGACGAGGTCGACACCCTTGGGACCCAACGTCGTGACCCGCATGCCGATCTGGCTCATCACCTGAGCCTCGCTCCAGCCGGACTTCTGCAGCAGCAGATCCCACTCGTAGTCATTGGTGAAAAGGTAGGTCGCGCCGTCGATGAGCTTGCGAATCTCCTCACCCGACAGCCGGGCCAGCTGCTGGGACGGATCGGCGGCGAAGGCCAGGCCGAGCTTGCGGCATTCTTCGGTGTGCAGGAACATCGCCTCGGGATCGTTGGCGCCGATGATCACCAATTCCGGTGTGCCGACCCGCTTCACGACCTCGGCCAGCGAGATGTTGCGTGCCTCCGACATGGCACCGGGATAGAAGGATGCGATCTGCGCCATGGCTTCATCGGTCGTGCACACGAACCGTGCGGTGTAGGCGGTGTCCGAAACGAGCACACTGTCGGTGTCCACGCCGACGGCCTCGAGCCACGAACGATAGTCGTCGAAATCGCGTCCGACAGCGCCGATGAGCGCCACGTCCCCGCCGAGGACGCCGATCGCGAAGGCCATGTTGCCTGCGACGCCACCGCGGTGCACGACCAGATCGTCGACGAGAAAGCTCAGCGACACCTTCTGCAGATGCTCGGGCAGGAGTTGTTCGGAGAATTTCCCGGGGAACCGCATCAGATGGTCGGTCGCAATTGATCCGGTAACCGCAATGGTCACGAAACGTCACACCCTTCAATCATTAAGTCGTCTAGATAAACCTTACCCAGCGGGGCCCCCGCCCAAGGTGCGCTAACCTGCGTACGAGTGCCCGTTGGGCCACTGTAGACAGACCAATTCCGACACACTCTTTTGGGGAGCAAATATATGTCCGGTCCGTACCCGCCCGAATACGGCGCTGGACCGACCGGCCCGCAAATGTATCCGAACACAGGTCCGCAATGGTTTCCTCAGCAGCAAGACCCCGAGCCCTATCCGGACAATATCCAACAAGGCTATCCGGGGATGCTGCCGCCGCCGGTGCAGTATCCGAAGAAGCGGCGCTGGCCTCTGATCGCGGGCGCACTGCTCGCGGTTCTCGTGGTCGCCGCGACGGTGACCGGGATCACGCTCGCCACCCGCGGCGAGGGCGGATCGTCGGCATCCGGCGCGCTGACCGACGAGTCAGCCAAGACGTCGATCCAGGAGTATCTGGACGCGATGACCAACGGGGACGATGAGACTGTCGCCAGGCACACGTTGTGCGGGATGTTCGACGCGGTCAAGGAAAAGCGCTCGGACTTGGCGCTGGCCAGCCTGGCGAGCGACGCCTTCCGGCAGCAATATGGGCGTGCCGAAGTCACGTCGATCGACAAGATCGTGATGTGGTCGCCGCATCAGGCGCAGGTGCTGTTCACCATGCGCGTGGAGCCGTCGGGCACTTCGCGCCGTGGCCAGCCACGCGCCGAAGGTGAACAGCAGGGCGTGGCTCAGCTGCTCACCCAGGGCAACGAGGTGCTGGTCTGCTCTTATCTGCCGAGGACAGCCGGGCAGTACTGAATCAGTTGAACGAGTCGCCGCAGGCGCAAGAGCCGGTGGCGTTCGGGTTGTCGATGGTGAAGCCCTGCTTCTCGATGGTGTCGACGAAGTCGATCACGGCGCCCTCGACATAGGGGGCGCTCATCCGGTCGATGGTCAGCGCGACGCCGCCGAACTCGGCGGTCACGTCCCCGTCCAAGGACCGGTCGTCGAAGAACAGGTTGTAGCGCAGGCCGGCACAGCCACCCGGCTGCACGGCGATACGGAGGGCCAGATCGTCGCGGCCCTCCTGGTCGAGCAGCGCCTTGGCCTTGGCTGCGGCGGCATCGGTCAGCTTCGCGCCGTGGGTGGCAGTCGTGGCCGACTCTCCCTGAACAGTCATTACGTCTCCTGTAAGGCCTCATCAAAATGTGCGGCGTACTAGCTCAACGGTACCTTGTCCCGGCACTATTCCCGAGTTAGTCCCCAGGTCCCCCCGGGCGTATTCACGGTCGGAAGTAACCTGGCAAGTGTGAACCTGCTGGGCCGAAAGAAAGACACGTCGCGGACACCCGAGCCAGATGTGTCCGAAGACACCGCCGAGACCGGCCTCGAGGACAACGGTAAAGGATCCGGGGCGACAGCTCCCAAGGGCAGGCCGACACCGAAACGCAGCGAGGCCACCCGCAAGCGTGGTCCGGTGGCGCCCGCCCCGATGACCACCGCCGAGGCCCGCAAGCGGCGCAAGGAAGCGCGCACCAAGCTGAGCAAGGAAGAGCGCAAGGCCGAGAAGCTGACACGGCGCGCCGATATGGCTGACCGCCGCGAGAAGATGATGGCCGGCGACGACGCCTACCTGCTGCCGCGGGACAAAGGTCCGGTCCGTCGGTATGTCCGCGACATCGTCGACTCGCGCCGCAACGTGCTGGGCCTGTTCATGCCCGCCGCGCTCGCGCTCATCTTCGTGATGCTCTCGGTGCCGTCGGTCCAGGTGCAGCAACTCATCTCCCCCGCGATGCTGGTGCTGGTCCTGATCATGGTGATCGACGGTTTCATCCTGGGCCGCAAGGTCAACCGCTTGGCCGACGCGAAGTTCCCCGACAACACCGAAACCGGTTGGAAATTGGGCTTTTACGCGGCCAGTCGCGCCTCGCAGCTGCGCCGCATGCGCGCGCCCCGGCCGCAGGTGGACCGCGGCACCAAGGTCACCTGACCCAGGTGCGCATCCTGGTGCTCGGGGGCATCCGGTCGGGCAAGTCCCTTTGGGCGGAGTCGGCGATCGCCGAATCGGTGGAGGCCACCACGGCCGTCCGGTATCTGGCCACGGGCCCCGCTTCGGACGGCGACGACGAATGGTCAGCGCGGGTGGAGGCACATCGGCGGCGCCGGCCCGCGAACTGGTCAACGGTTGAAACCGTCGAGGTCGCAACGCAGTTGCGCTCGGCTGCGACGCCGACCGTCGTCGACGATGTCGGGGCCTGGCTGACCGCGGCGATGGACCGGACGGACGCGTGGACCGACGGATCCGTTTCGGCCGACGTCGACGACCTGGTCGACGCGGTGGGCGCATTCGGCTCCGCATTGGCACTCGTCTCGCCCGAGGTCGGGTTGGCCGTCGTGCCGGCGACGGCGTCGGGGCGGCGGTTCGCCGACCAATTGGGAGCTCTCAACCAGCGACTCGCCGCGGCGTGTGACCGCGTGGTACTGGTCGTCGCCGGTCAGCCCATCACCGTCAAGGATGGGGCGAAGTGACCGAGTTCGACACCGTCTCACCGCCCGACCCCGACATCGCCGTCGCCGCGCGCGCCCGTCAGCAGCGCTTGACCAAACCGCCGGGCTCGCTGGGCAGGCTGGAGGACCTGTCGGTCTGGGTATCGTCGTGTCAGGGCGCGTGTCCGCCCCGGCAGTTCGAGCGCGCGCGGGTGGTGGTGTTCGCCGGTGACCACGGCGTCGCCGCGGCCGGCGTGTCCGCCTTTCCGGCCGAGGTCACCGCTCAGATGGTCGCCAACTTCGACGCGGGCGGTGCCGCCATCAACGTCCTCGCCGAATCGGCGGGCGCGACCGTGCGTGTGGTGGATATCGCCGTCGATTCCGACGAGCCGTTCGCACCGTCGATCGGCGCGCACAAGGTGCGCCGCAGTAGCGGCAACATCGCCGTCGAAGACGCGCTGACCGTCGACGAGGTGGCGGCGGCGCTCGATGCAGGTCGCCGGATCGCCGACGAGGAGGTAGACGCTGGCGCGGACATTCTCATCGTCGGGGATATGGGTATCGGAAACACCACGCCCGCAACAACTTTGATTGCCGCACTGACCGGCTCCGAACCGGTTGCCGTGATCGGTCGGGGCACCGGAGTGGACGACGCCGGGTGGGCCCGCAAGACCGCCGCCATCAGAGACGCTCTCTTCCGCGGCCGCGGGGCTATGAGCAGTCCCATCGCGCTGCTGCGGGTCTGCGGCGGAGCCGACCTGGCGGCGATGGCGGGATTTTGCGCCCAGGCTGCGGTCCGGCGTACACCGGTGCTGCTCGACGGCGTCGTGGTGACTGCCGCGGCACTGGTGGCCGAGGAACTCGCGCCCGGCGCCAAGCAGTGGTGGCAGGCCGGCCACCGGTCCACCGAACCTGCGCATGAGCACGCTCTGCGGCGGCTGGATCTCGAACCCATCGTCGATCTGCGGATGCGACTCGGCGAAGGCACCGGTGCCGCGGTGGCGCTGCCGATCGTGCGGGCCGCTGTGGCCACGCTGTCCTCGATGGCGACCTTCGACGAAGCCGGGATCACCCAGGCATCCGAGAAGCAGTGCTCCGCTCGATAGCTACGGCGCTGGCATTCGGGACCGTCCTCCCGGTGCGCTCGGCGATGCCGTTCGGCCGAGGCGCGCTGACCGCGCTTCCCCTGGTGGGCGTCGCGCTGGGAGCCGTGGCGGCCGCGACGCTGTGGACATCGGAATGGGCCTTCGGGCAGTCGAATCCGCTGGGCGGCGTGCTCGCGGTCGCCGTGCTGTTGCTCGCCACCCGCGGGCTGCACGCCGACGGGCTGTCCGATACCGCCGACGGTCTCGGCTGTTACGGCCCGCCGCAGCGCGCGCTGGAGGTGATGCGCGACGGGTCGGCCGGACCGTTTGGCGTCGCCGCGTTGGTGGTCGTGATCCTGACACAGGCATTCGCGTTCACGGCGTGCGGCGCCGTCGGGGTGATCGTCGCGGTGACTGCGGGCCGGGTCGCCGCGGTGCTGGCGTGCCGGCGCTCGGTGCCGGCCGCGGCGGGTAGTTCGCTCGGCGGGCTCGTCGCGGGCACCCAGCCGATCGCGGTGGCAGGGCTGTGGGTGATTGCGATTGCCGCGGCAGCAGTGGTGGCAAGCCCACGACCGTGGCAGGGGCCGGTGGCCGTACTGATTTCGTTGGCGTGCGGCGCCGCGCTGGTCGCGCACTGCGTGCACCGTTTCGGCGGTATCACCGGTGACGTGCTGGGCGCGGCCGTCGAAATCACCACGACGGTGGCCGCCATCGGCCTCGCGGTCGGGCAGTTCTGACGCCCCCAAGAATCTGTCAAGAATTCGTCAAGCGCGGTATCGGAGTCTCTTCCTACCCCACCAGGGAGATCGACCACCGAAAGGAACCGCAATGCCCACCTTCCGCCACCTCACCGCCGTCATCGCCGCTGCCGCCGCCGCGTCCAGCCTGGGCATCGCCGCTCTCGTCAGCACGGGTATGGCAGGCGCCACCACCACCGACGACATGTTCGTCAGCGTGCTCACCGACGAGGGCATCCAGCCGCCGTCGACCAAGGAGGCCGTCAGCCTCGCCCACGACGTCTGCATCATGTTCGACCAGGGCGATTCGCTCTACGACGCGGTGGACTCCGTCTCCACCACCACCGATCTCGTGCAGGAAGACTCGGCGTTCTTCGTCGGCGCCGCCGTGGCCACCTACTGCCCCGAGCACGAGGCCGCACTCGGCTAGTCCACACTCACCAGACGGGGACCCCACTGCGGTGGGGTCCCCTGTCGTTTCAGTTCAGCCTGGCCATCCAGCCGTGCGTATCGGCGAACTTGCCTCGCTGAATTCCGGTCAAGGTGTCGCGCAGGGCCATCGTGATCTCACCGGGGCCACCGTCGGCGATGGTGAACTCACCGTCGGCGTGCTTGACGTGCGCGACGGGCGTGATGACCGCGGCGGTACCGCACGCGAACACCTCGGTGATCTCGCCCGCGGCCGCCTTCTTCTGCCATTCATCGACGTCGATCTTGCGTTCCTCGACGGCAAAGCCGGCATCGGTTGCCAACTGCAGCAACGAATCTCGCGTGACACCCGGAAGTATCGACCCGCTCAGCTCGGGCGTGACCAGTCGCGCTGACCCACCGTTGCCGAAGACGAAGAACAGGTTCATCCCACCCATCTCTTCGACGAAGCGGCGTTCCGCGGCGTCCAGCCAAACCACTTGGTCGCAGTCGTTCTCGATGGCCTGCGCCTGAGCCAGCAGCGACGCGGCGTAGTTGCCGCCGAACTTGGCCGCGCCCGTGCCGCCAGGGCAGGCCCGCACGTATTCGGTCGACAGCCAGACGCTGACGGGTTTGATGCCGCCCTTGAAGTACGCGCCCGCCGGTGACGCGATGACCAGATAGCGGTACTCCTTGGCGGGCCGCACGCCGAGACCTGGTTCGGTGGCGATGGTGAACGGCCGCAGGTACAGCGACTCTTCGCCGCCGGCCGCGGGCACCCACTGCTCGTCGACCGCGATCAGCTGGCGCAGCGATTCGATGAACACCTCTTCGGGCAGTTCGGGAATCGCCAGTCGCTTCGCCGAGGTCTTCAGCCGGCTTGCGTTGGACTCGGGCCGGAACGACACGATGGAACCGTCCGCCCATCGGTAGGCCTTGAGGCCCTCGAAGATCTCCTGGGCGTAGTGCAGCACGACCGCGGACGGATCGAGTTCGATCGGGCCGTACGGGACCACCCGCGCGTCGTGCCAGCCCTTGCCCTCGACGTAGTCGATGGACACCATGTGATCGGTGTGAAATTGACCGAATCCGGGATTGGCCAGGATCGATGCCCGTACCTCGTCGGTCGCCGGAGTTGCATTGCGCTCTACCGTGAACTCGAGGGGGCCGTCAGTCATGCAGCGATTGTATATCCGCTGACTACCGAGTTTTCGGGTCGACGAATGGGGGCTTGACCACTTCACATTCGAGCGCGCGGCCACGGACGTCGACCGACACGCGCTCCCCGTCGGCGACATCGGCGTCAGTGTCGATCAAGGCGAGTGCGATACCGACTTTCAAAGTCGGAGAAAAGGTTCCCGATGTGGTGACGCCGATCTGACGGTCGCCGTCGAGCACGTTGAGGTCGGGCCGCAGCACTCCGCGACCGACGGCCTTCAGCCCGCGCAGCAGTCGTCGCGGTCCGGCCTCCTTTTCGGCCAGCAGCGCGTCGCGGCCCCAGAACGCGTCCTTCTTCCAGCCGATGGCCCAGCCGCAGCGCGCCTGCAGCGGCGAGAGGTCCAGCGACAGTTCGTGCCCGTGCAACGGGTATCCCATCTCGGTGCGCAGCGTGTCGCGGGCGCCGAGGCCCGCCAACTCTCCCCCGGCCGCACCGACCGCGTCGACCAGTGCGTCGAACACGACACCGGCCTGCTCCCACGGCGGCAGCAGTTCATAGCCGTGCTCGCCGGTGTAGCCGGTGCGGCACACACGCACCGGAATCCCGCGGAATTCGGCGTCGACATAACCCATGTAGTCCATGTCGGCCGCCAACCCGAGCGCGCCGAGAACTTCGGGCGACTTCGGTCCCTGCACTGCGAGCACCGCATACGACCGGTGTTCATCGGTGATCGTGAGTCCGGCTGGCGCACGTTCTTTCAGTGCGGCGACGACCGCGGCGGTGTTGGCCGCGTTGGGCACCAGGAAGATCTCGTCGTCGGAGACGTAGTAGGCGATCAGGTCGTCGACCACGCCACCGGAGTCGGTGCAGCACAACGTGTATTGCGCCTTCCCGGGCCCGATGCGGCGCAGGTCATTGGTGAACGCCGAGTTGACGTACTCGGCCGCACCTGGCCCGCGCACGAGCGCCTTACCGAGGTGACTGACGTCGAAAAGGCCGACGGCGGAGCGCGTCGCGGTGTGCTCGGCGACGGTGCCCGCATAGGAAACCGGCATCAACCAGCCGCCGAACTCGGCGAAGCTCGCACCGAGCTGGCGATGACGTTCTTCCAAGGGGCCTTGCAGGACTTCACTCGTCACGGAAAACCACCCTAATCGGATCGTCGACGCTGGCAGACTCGGGTTGTGGTCGATTTCGACGCGCTCGAAGCCGCGGGAATCGCGAATGCGCGCGGCCGGGCGGCGTTGATCGATTACCTGAACAAGCTCGGGTTCTCGGCCGACGAAATGGTCGAGGCCGAGCGCCGAGGCCGGCTTTTCGGCCTGGCGGGCGATGCTCTACAGGGGCCGGGCCGTCCGATTCACAGCCTGCGCACGGCCGCTGAAACGCTGGGTGTGACCCTGCCGGAGGTAGCGACGGCGTGGACGGCGCTCGGGCTGACCATCACCGACCCGGACGCGCTCACGCTGAGTCAGTTGGACGTCGACGGACTGGCGACCTGGGTGGCCGTCAAGGAACTCGTCGGCGAGCAGCCGGCGCTCGCGTTTCTGCGGCTCCTCGGCAACGCGATGGCTCGGGTCGCCGAGGCGGGCGGAACGATGGTGCGAATGGCGCAGCCCGACCTGTTGATGGCGATCAGCAACGACGAGCTCACCACGGCGATGGCGTACCGCGAAATCACGGAGATCACGCAGACCTTCGGGGTACTGATCGATGCCGTATTTCGTCAGCACATCGTCAGTGCCAGAACACATTTCGAGGGTGTCATCACCGACGCATCGGCGAACGTCACGTGTGGTGTCGGATTCGCCGATCTCACCGGTTTCACCCAACTGACGCAGATCATGGATCCGACCGACCTGTTCGACCTGCTCATGGAATTCGGCGGCTCGGTGTCTGACACCGTGCACACCGACGGCGGCCGCGTGGTGAAGTTCATCGGCGATGAAGTGATGTGGGTGACCTCGACACCCGAACTGCTGGTCAAGGTGGCGATGGACCTGGTCGAGCATCCGCGGGCCCGCGAGGCCGGTCTGCAAGTGCGCGCCGGACTGGGCTACGGCTCGGTGCTGGGCATCTACGGCGACTACTTCGGCAACCCGGTGAACCTGGCCGCCCGCCTGGTCGCGGCCGCGGCGCCCGGCCAGATCCTGGCATCCTCCGACGTCCGCGACCAGCTGCCCGAATGGCCCGCCATCCCGCAGGAACCGTTGATACTCAAAGGTTTCGATGAGCCGGTCGCGGCCTACGACCTGCACCTTTCCCGATGAGCGATATGGTTATCGCTCGTGAGCCCAGCTAGCACCGGTTTTCAAGCCCCCTCCGTCACCGTCAGCTCGTCGCTGCCCAAGCGCAAGGCCGACGGCTCCGTCCTGATCGTCGCCGTGGTGAGCGGGTCCGACGAGAACACGCGGGCGACCGTCGTCGGTAACCCGTTCCTCGACGCCGAAGCGGTCGGCGAGATCGAAGTCGCGCTTGAGGTTCTCGGCGCGAAGGGCGGGGCCGACCAGGTCACCCGGGTGATCGCGCCGTCGCTCCCGGTGGCCAGCGTGGTCGCGGTCGGGCTGGGCAAGGACCGTGACGAATGGCCCGCGGACACGATCCGGCGCGCGGCGGGCGTCGCCGCGCGCTCGCTGAACGGTGTCGAGAACGTCATCACGACGCTGTCGGACATCGATTTGAGTGCCGCGATCGAGGGCCTGATCCTGGGGGCGTACCGGTTCAGCGACTTCCGCAGCGAGAAGACCGCACCCAAGGACGACGGCCTGCAGGCGATCACCGCGCTGACGGCCGACACGAAGACCAGAACCAAGGAGGCCGCCGCGAGGGCGGCCGATATCGCGACCGCTGTGGCGACGGCGCGCGATTTCGTGAACACCCCGCCGTCGCACCTGTTTCCGGCCGAATTCGCCAAGCGCGCAGAGGCTTTGGGTAAGTCCGTGGGACTCGACGTCGAGGTGCTGGACGACAAGGCGCTCGACAAGGCGGGCTATGGCGGAATCATCGGCGTCGGGAAGGGCTCGTCGCGTCCGCCCCGGCTGGTCCGGCTCACCCACCGCGGAGGCAAGGGCAAGAAGCTTAAGACGGTCGCGCTGGTCGGCAAGGGCATCACCTTCGACACCGGCGGCATCTCCATCAAGCCGGCCGCCAACATGCACCACATGACCTCGGACATGGGCGGGGCGGCCGCCGTGATCGCGACCGTGGTGCTGGCCGCCAAGCAGAAGCTGCCGATCGACGTCATCGCCACGGTGCCGATGGCTGAGAACATGCCGTCGGCGACCGCGCAGCGGCCCGGCGACGTCCTCACTCAGTACGGCGGTATCACCGTCGAGGTGCTCAACACCGACGCCGAGGGCAGGCTGATCCTGGCCGACGCGATCGTCCGGGCCTGCGAGGACGGTCCCGACTACCTCATCGAGACGTCGACGCTGACCGGCGCCCAGACCGTGGCGCTCGGTGCGCGTACACCGGGCGTGATGGGCAGCGAGGAATTCCGCGACCGGGTGGCCGAACGCAGCCAGCAGGTCGGCGAGAACGCGTGGCCGATGCCGCTGCCCGAGGAACTGAAGGACGACCTCAAGTCGACGGTGGCCGACCTCGCGAACGTGAGTGGTTCGCGTTACGCCGGAATGCTGGTCGCCGGAACGTATCTGCGCGAGTTCGTGGCCGACGGAGTGCAATGGGCGCACATCGACATCGCGGCGCCGGCGTACAACACCGGAGGGCCGTGGGGTTACACCGGCAAGGGTGGCACCGGCGTTCCGACGCGGACGATGTTCGCGGTCCTGGAGGATATAGCCGCGAACGGCTAGCTAGAGATCCACCGGCGGACGTGGGTTACCCGCACGCCTTGGGCCGGTTTGGCGTGTCATAAGCCCACGCTCGGCGGAGCGGTAGACGGCCGAGCTAGAGCACCTTGCCGCGGGCGGTGCTGCGCATCACCTGCGGCAGCGCACGGGACACGCCGTAGAGGAGATAGGCCTCGGGCGCGACGGGACGGATCGCCTTGTTCTTCCGCACCGACGACACGATGGCCTTGGCGACCTTCTCCGGGCCGTAACGCCTTACCGCGAAAGCCTTTTCAATTTGCCTGCGGCGCGCTTCGACCTTCGCCGCCTTGTTGGCGGGCACGTCGAACCGCGTGGTGTGGACGATATTCGTGTCGATCACGCCGGGACAGATCGTGGTCAGCCCGATACCCGCCTGATCGAGTTCGGCGCGCAGACAGTCGCCGAACATGAAGACCGCCGCCTTACTGGTGGCGTAGGCGTTCATCGATTGTTGCGGGGAGTACGCCGCCATCGACGAAACGTTGACGACGTGGCCACCCGCGCCGCGGTCGACCAATCTACGTCCGAATGACCTGCAGCAGTTGACGACTCCGCCGAAGTTGATGTTGAGCACGCGGTCGTACTCGTCGCGGGGTGTGTCGAGGAACATGCCGGTGTGGCCGACGCCCGCATTGTTCACGACGACATCGGGGACGCCGTGCTCGACGCATACCATCTCGGCGAACTGCTCGACGGCATCGGCGTCGGCGACGTCCAGGGTGTAGGCGTGGGCCAACCCGCCCCGGGACGCGATTGTCGCGGCGGTGTCCTTCACGCCCGCCTCGTCGACGTCGCTGATCACCAATTCAGCGCCCAGCCGGGCGAACTCGAGTGCGGTGGCGCGCCCGATGCCGCTACCCGCCCCGGTGACGGACACGAGCGTGTCACCGAATTCTTCGCGCGGACGGCCAACCTGCGCGCGCAGCAGCTCCCGGCTCGGCGGCTTGCCTTCGAGGTGGTCGACGAGCTGATGTACCGACTGCGCCAGTACACGGGAATGCGACAGTGGCGCCCAGTGGCCCGACTTGATGTCACGTCGCCACAGTCGCGACACCCATTTGTGGGTGTCATCGAACACGTGTGGTCGCACGTGCGGATCTCTCGAGTTGACGATCACCTGAACCGGCACGTCGACGTGGTGGTCGGTTCTGGCGGAGACGATCGTGCGGAAATAGTTCGCCGGGTACACCTTGAGGCTGTTGACCGCATCGGATTTGTAGGTGGCCGAATGGTGCATCTGGTCGGCGGGAATGCCGTCCCGGGTCATGAGCAGTCGCGTGAGCCCGTCGGCAACGGCCAACCGCACGAGAAGGGGTGCAATCACGGGAATGGAGAACAATCCCATATACGTAAACCGGGCGAGTTGGCTGAGAGCCTGCAGAAATCGCCGTGGTCGATACGGACGCTTGAGGTTGCCAATGATGAAACGATTCACGTGGTCGCCGCTCGGGCCGGAGACCGACGTGAATGATGCGACACGGTCATTGGCATCAGAGCGGGCGAGGTACTCCCACACGCCCGCCGATCCCCAGTCGTGAGCCAGCACGTGGACCTTTTCACCGGGTGCGCAAGTTTCGATTACGGCCGCGAAATCGTCTGCGTAGCAGGACATCCGATACGCAGATGTCGATTTCGGCGTCGATGAGCCCCCCACTCCGCGGTTGTCGTAGCGCAGCACGCGGAAGCGGTCCGTCAATAGGGGGACGACGCCGTCCCACAGCACATGGGAATCGGGCCAGCCATGGACCAGCACGATCGCGGGCCCGTCGGGATTGCCCTCTTCGTAAGCCGCGATCTGTACGCCGCCGCTGCTGTCGACGAACTGCATCAGGGCCTCCCGCAACGTTGCGTGTTACTTGAAGTATCTCGTACCGCCGGTATCGACTGCCCTGACAGTACTCCTAGCGCTCTTCGAGCTCCTCGCGGGCGGCACGTTTGCGCTCGATTCGACGTCGGGCGTCGTAGTCACGCATCCGTTGCGGGTATCCGACCTTTTGTACGTCGTAGACCGGAATGGCGAGACGGTCCGAGAGCCTGCGCGCTCCGGCGTCTCCCCCAGCACGTCGCCTCGTCCACTCGCCGTCGGCGGCGACCAGCACAACCGTGACGTCGGTGACTGTGGTGCGCGGTTCGACGAAGGCTTCCACACCGTGGTGGTCGAAAACCCACTGGCGGAGGTACTCCAGATCCGCGGCCGGGTCGTTCCCGCCGCTCGTTCCCTTGCGCGCGCCGCGCCTGAACTTGTCGAACAAACCCACCTCGGGCCGCTCTCCCTTCGTCTACCTCCTTCGATAGTGCCAGAGCATCGGCTCACCGACTCTGCGGCGAAACGTTGGTACGGACGTGACAGGATGGGAACAGATAAATCGACCACCTGCGACAGACCGTTCGAGGGAGCCCAAACGCATGGCCATCTCCGTTCAGATGCCCGCACTCGGTGAGAGCGTCACCGAGGGGACTGTCACCCGCTGGCTCAAGCAGGAGGGAGACACGGTCGAACAGGACGAGCCGCTGCTGGAAGTGTCCACGGACAAGGTCGACACGGAGATCCCGTCGCCCGCGGCCGGCGTGCTGCAGAAGATCGTGGCCCAAGAGGACGACACCGTCGAGGTCGGTGGTGAGCTGGCGGTCATCGGCGATGCGGGCGAATCAGACGGCGATGACTCTGGATCTGACGAGGAGCCCGACGAGAAACCTGCCGAAGAGGAAAAGCCGGCCGAAGAGCCCGCCGCGCAGGAGGAACCCGCCGCCGAGGAGCAGGAGGCAGAGCCCGAGCCCGAATCGAAGCCGGCGGCCAAGTCATCGGGGTCATCGGGGTCGTCGGGGTCGTCTGGCTCGGCGACGTCGGTGAAGATGCCGGAGCTCGGCGAGTCGGTGACCGAGGGCACCGTGACCCGGTGGCTGAAGAAGGTCGGCGACACCGTCGAGGTCGACGAACCGCTGGTCGAGGTGTCCACGGACAAGGTCGACACCGAGATCCCGTCGCCGGTGGCAGGCACGCTGGTATCGATCACTGCCGAAGAGGACGACACTGTCGAGGTCGGTGGCGAGTTGGCCAAGATCGGCGACGCGGACGCGGCAGCCGAGTCCGAGCCCGAACCCGAACCGGAGCCCGAGAAGGAGCCCGAGCCGGAGCCCGAACCCAAACAAGAGGCCAAGCCGGAACCCAAGCCGGAACCCAAGGAAGAACCGAAGGAAGAACCCAAGCCCGAACCCAAGCCCGAGCCGAAGCAGGAATCGAAGCCGGAGCCCAAGTCGGAGCCCGCGGGCGAGGCACCGTCGGGTGACGGCTCGCCGTATGTCACCCCGCTGGTGCGAAAACTGGCCGCGGAGAACAACATCGACCTGGCATCGGTGAAGGGAACCGGCGTCGGCGGGCGCATCCGCAAGCAGGACGTCCTCGCCGCCGCGGACGCCAAGAAAGCCCCGGCGGCCGAGCCGGCAGCACAGGCGCCTGCCGCCCGTGCCGCCGCACCCCAGGCCGCCGCCCCGGCACCCGCCCTGGCGCATCTGCGCGGCACCACGCAGAAGGCCAACCGGATCCGGCAGATCACCGCGAAGAAGACGCGCGAATCCCTGCAGACCACAGCGCAATTGACGCAAACCCACGAGGTCGACATGACCAAGGTGGTGGCGCTGCGAGCCCGCGCGAAGAAGGAATTCGCCGAGCGCGAAGGCGTCAACCTGACGTACCTGCCGTTCATCGCGCGTGCGGTCATCGATGCGCTGAAGACGCATCCGAATGTCAACGCGAGCTACAACGAAGAGTCCAAGGAGATCACCTACTACGACGCCGAGAATCTCGGCTTCGCGGTGGACACCGAGCAGGGCCTGCTATCGCCGGTGGTCAAGAACGCCGGGGACCTGTCACTGGCCGGGCTGGCCCGCGCGATCGCCGACATCGCCGATCGCGCGCGCTCCGGCAACCTCAAGCCCGACGAGTTGTCCGGCGGCACGTTCACCATCACCAACATCGGCAGCCAGGGCGCGCTCTTCGACACCCCGATCCTGGTCCCGCCGCAGGCGGCGATGCTGGGCACAGGTGCCATCGTGAAGCGGCCGAGGGTGATCGTCGACGACTTCGGCAACGAGTCGATTGGTGTGCGGTCCGTCTGCTACCTACCGCTCACGTATGACCACCGCCTCATCGACGGCGCGGATGCCGGACGCTTTGTGACCACCATCAAGCGGCGTCTCGAGGACGGCGCGTTCGAGGCCGATCTCGGCCTTTAAGACCGGGAAGGACTGCCGCCCGCCGTGTCCGACGCTGTCATCGCGATCGCCGGATCGTCCGGTCTGATCGGTTCCGCACTGGTGTACGCCCTGCGAGCCACCGATCGCCGAGTACTCCGAATCGTGCGCCGAGCCCCGTCCAACGCAGACGAGGTGTTCTGGAACCCCGACACCGGCGAGTTCGATCCGGGGTCCTTGGCCGGGGTCGACGCCGTGGTGAATCTGTGCGGCGTCAACGTCGGCGACAAGCGGTGGTCGGGTGCGTTCAAACAGAGCCTGCGCGACAGCCGCATCGGGCCGACGGAGGTCTTGTCCGCCGCTGTCGCGGAAGCCGGGGTGCCGGTGCTCATCAACGCCAGCGCGGTGGGCTACTACGGCGACACCGGCAGCCACACCGTCGACGAGTCCGCGCCCCCGGGCGACGGCTTCCTCGCTCAGTTGAGCCAGGACTGGGAAGCCGCGGTGGCGTCCGCCGAGGACGGCGGCGCCAGGGTGGTGCTGCTGCGCAGCGGCCTGGTGCTGACGGATGCCGGCGGGGTGCTCGGCCGTCTCAAACTGCTGTTCTCGCTAGGGCTGGGCGCCCGACTCGGCAACGGGCGCCAGTACATGCCTTGGATCAGCCTGGAGGACGAGGTGCGCGCGATCTTGTTCGCGATCACCCACGAAGGGTTGTCGGGTCCGGTGAACCTCACCGGACCCGCTCCGGTCACCAACGCGGAGTTCACGACCGCCCTGGGACGGGCGGTGAATCGCCCCACACCGCTGATGGTGCCGGGCTTCGCATTGCGGGCCGCGTTCGGCGAGTTCGCCGACGAAGGCCTGCTCGGAGGCCAGCGCGCAATACCGGCCGCGCTGGAGCGGGCCGGCTTCGAGTTCCACCACAACACGATCGGCGAGGCGCTGGCATTCGCGACCGCGCCGAAAGCCGGTTAGCGCGTACCGTCAAAGTCATGGCGCCAGTGTCCATCCGGTCGGTGACGACACCTCTCGACGTACGACGACTCGGCACCGTCGACTATCGGCAGGCCTGGCAGCTGCAGCGCGAGCTGGCCGATGCGCGCATCGCGGGCGGCGCGGACACACTCCTGCTGCTCGAACACCCGTCCGTGTACACGGCTGGCAAGCGCACGCTGCCCAGTGAAAGGCCCGGCGCGGCCGACGTTCCGGTGATCGACACCGACCGGGGCGGCAAGATCACCTGGCACGGCCCCGGACAATTGGTGGGCTATCCGGTGATCGGTCTGGCCGAACCGCTGGATGTCGTGAATTTTGTTCGGCGCCTGGAGGAATCGCTCATCACCGTGTGCGCCGACCTCGGATTGGAGACCTGCCGAATCGAGGGCCGCTCTGGCGTGTGGGTGGCACAAGACGGTCGTCGCCCGGCCCGCAAGGTGGCCGCCGTCGGCATCCGGGTGTCCCGGTCGACGACGCTGCACGGCTTCGCGCTGAACTGCGACTGCGACCTCTCTGCGTTCTCCGCGATCGTGCCGTGCGGCATCTCTGATGCCGGCGTCACCTCGCTGACCGCCGAGTTGGACCGGCAAATCACTGTCAGTGACGTGGTGGAGCCGGTGGCCGCCGCCGTCGCTGACGCGCTCGACGGCCGCCTATCGGTAGCATTGACGCAGTGACAGTCGCTCCGGAAGGCCGAAAGCTGCTGCGTCTCGAGGTACGCAATGCCGAGACGCCGATCGAGCGTAAGCCGCCGTGGATCAAGACCCGAGCCAAGATGGGCCCGGAGTACAAGGAGCTCAAGGCGCTGGTCAAGCGCGAGGGCTTGCATACGGTCTGCGAGGAGGCGGGCTGCCCCAACATCTTCGAATGCTGGGAGGACCGCGAGGCGACGTTCCTCATCGGTGGCGAGCAGTGCACCCGTCGTTGCGACTTCTGCCAGATCGACACCGGTAAGCCCGCTGAACTCGACCGTGACGAGCCACGCCGCGTCGCCGAAAGTGTGCAGGCGATGGGGCTGCGCTATTCGACGGTCACCGGGGTGGCGCGTGACGATCTTCCCGACGGTGGTGCATGGCTGTACGCCGAGACCGTCCGCGCGATCAAGGAACTCAACCCGAACACCGGGGTGGAGTTGCTGATCCCCGATTTCAACGCCGACCCGCAGCTGCTGGCCCAGGTGTTTGAGTCACGCCCAGAAGTGTTGGCGCACAACGTCGAAACGGTGCCCCGCATCTTCAAGCGGATCCGACCGGGCTTCCGCTACGAGCGCAGCCTTTCGGTGCTGACCGCGGCACGCGCCGACGGCCTGGTCACCAAGTCAAACCTGATCCTCGGCATGGGTGAAACGCCCGACGAGGTCCGGACGGCGCTGACCGATCTGCACGAGGCGGGCTGCGACCTCGTCACGATCACGCAGTACCTGCGGCCGTCTGTTCGGCATCACCCTATCGAGCGCTGGGTCAAGCCCGAAGAGTTCGTCGAGCACGAGAAGTTCGCCACCGAACTCGGCTTCCCGGGGGTCCTCGCGGGACCGCTGGTGCGGTCGTCGTACCGCGCGGGTCGCCTGTATGCACAGGCCGTGGCATCGCGGCCGGCGAAGCCAGCCGTATCCTGAACAAATGGCAAAACCCCGCAATGCCGCCGCCAACAAGGCGGCCAAGGCCGAGGCCAAGGCGGCCCGTAAGGCGGCCTCCAAGCAGCGCCGCAGCCAGCTCTGGCAGGCCTTCCAGATTCAGCGCAAAGAGGACAAGCGGCTACTGCCCTACATGATCGGCGCGTTCGTGCTGATCGTGGCGGCTTCGGTGGCCCTCGGAATCTTCGCAGGCGGGTTCACCACGTACATGATGATTCCGCTGGGCGTGGTACTCGGAGCACTCGTCGCGTTCATCATCTTCGGCCGCCGGGCGCAGAAGTCGGTGTACCGCAAGGCCGAGGGACAGACCGGTGCGGCGGCATGGGCGCTGGACAATCTGCGCGGCAAGTGGCGGGTCACCCCCGGTGTCGCGGCCACCGGGCATTTCGACGCGGTGCACCGGGTGATCGGACGTCCCGGCGTGATCTTCGTGGGCGAGGGGTCGGCATCGCGGGTCAAGCCGCTGCTCGCCCAGGAGAAGAAGCGCACGGCGCGCCTGGTCGGCGACGTCCCGATCTACGACATCGTGATCGGCAACGGCGAGGATGAGGTTCCCCTCGCCAAGCTCGAACGCCACCTCAACAAACTGCCCGCGAACATCACCGTCAAGCAGATGGACGCACTGGAGTCGCGGCTGGCCGCACTCGGCAGCAAGGTCGGGCCGGCCGCGATGCCGAAAGGCCCGTTGCCGACGCAGGCCAAGATGCGCGGCGTACAGCGCACTGTTCGACGGAAATAGTCACGATCGGTGTGCACTGCGTGCGATTGGGCGCCGCACTTCGCGGCGTTCGGGCGCGGCGGTCCGGTGTCCCGGCGGACGATCCTGCGCACCGCGGCCGTCACGGCCGTCGTCGCGACGGCAGCGGCCTGTACCACTGAGCCGGCGTCCGGTTCCCAGGACCAGCCCATCGAGCCCGTGCCTGCGGATTTCGTCTTCCACAACGGCCGCGTCTACACGGTGCGCGAAGCGATGCCGTGGGCTGAAGCCGTCGCCGTCACCCACAACTCGATCACCTACGTCGGTGACAGCGCCGGAGCTCTGACCTTCGCAGGCCCCGACACCCACGTCATCGACCTGGACGGCAAGCTGCTCATGCCCGGGTTCGTCGAGGGCCACATCCACCCCTTCCTGGGGGCGTTCCTGACCACCGGCGTCGACCTTCAGGTGCCCACCGGCGCCGACGCGCTGGCGGCGATCGAGAAGTACGCCAACGACAATCCGAACGGTCCGGTGCGCGGATTCGGTTGGCGCGTGGACATGTTCGGCCCGCAGGGACCGACGCGCGCCGACCTCGACAAGGTCCTGCCGGACCGTCCCGGCTTCTTCTTCGCCATCGACGGCCACAGTCTGTGGGCCAACAGCAAGGCCCTCGAGAAAGCGGGCATCACCCGCGAATCCGAGGACCCGATCCCGGGATTCAGCTACTACGTCCGCGACGAGAACGGCGAGCCCACCGGATACGTGCTCGAGGTCAACGCCGTGCTCGGCCTGGTCAATGCCATCGAACCGATCTCCCCCGAGACCATGGGGACGCTGATGGAGGCGTGGTTGCCGAAGGCCTCGGCGGCCGGCATCACGTCGGTGTTCGACGCCGGCGTGCCTCCGATCGGCGACGACCAGGGTGCGCTGATCGAGCTCTACGCCGACACCGAATCCAGGGGCGCGTTGCCGTTCCGCGTGGTCGCCTCCTACAGCGTGAAGTCGCCACCGGTCGACGACGCCGCGGCCAAGCTGACCGACATCCGCACCAGGATCTCGACAGAGCTGGTCCAGGTCGGCGCCGTCAAGGTCATAGGTGACGGCACCCAGGGCGGTTACACCGCGTGGCTGATCGAGCCCTACGCGGACAAACCGGATTCGACGGGCGCGTCGCCGTTCACCGAAGACCAATGGCACCAACTGATCAGCGGTGTCGACGCCGCCGGATTCGACGTGCACGTCCATGCGTGCGGGGAACGCACGGCGCGCGTCGCGTTGGACTCCATCGAGCGCGCCATCGCGGCGAACCCGCCCCGCGACCGCAGACACACCATCGCGCATCTGGTGTACGTACAGGAGCCCGACAACCAGCGGTTCGGCGAACTCGGTGTCGTCGCCCAGTTCTCCGCCAACTGGATGTCCGCCGATCCCGACACCGTCGTGAACATGGCGGCCCGGTACGGCAGGCCCCGCCAGGATCTGATGTACCGCCCGCAGGACGTGCTGAAATCCGGCGGACGGATCTCCTTCGGCACCGACTGGCCCGCCGCCGGCTACTTCTCGACCTACAAGCCGCTGGATTCGATCCAGCTCGGCGTGACGCGCCAGCTCATCGGCAAGCCAGGCGCCGAGGTGCTGCCGCCCGCCGACCAGAAGCTGTCAGTAGAGGAGGCGGTGCACGCCAACACCCTTGGTGCGGCCTACCAGATCCGGTTGGACGACAGGGTGGGTTCGCTCGAGGTCGGCAAGCTTGCCGACATGATCGTCCTCGACAAGAACATCCTGGACATCGACCCGCACGACATTCACCAGGCACAGGTCACGATGACCATGATGAACGGGCAGATCCGCCACGAGGCCTGACGGCTCAGCGCCGGACCACCGCGGTGCCGGTGAAGCGGTCCTGATAGCCGCGCAGGTCGCTGTCGGTGAACAGCGCCGGGATGACGAAGAACACCAGAATCCCGCGCACCGTCGCGCGGCCGATACCCACGTGAATCCGGTTGTCGACGGAGGCCACCCGCACGCCGAGCGCCAGCTGACCCGGTGTGAAGCCGAACAGCCGCACCGAGATGATGCCGAGCACGACCCAGACCACGGCGATCGACGTCGACCCCAGCGGGGTGTACAAGAAGGTCTGCTGATTCATCAGACCAAGCGCGACCAGCAGCCCGACCAGGCCGTACGCGATGAACCAGTCGATCAGCAGCGCGGCGATGCGTCTGCCGAACCCGGCGATCGAACCGGGGCCGGACTGCGGTAAACCAAGACGCTGACCGGGGTATTCGTTGAGTCCTGAGTCGCCGCTCGGGTCCGAACCCGACAGCCAGGACCCCAAGGGGCGGGTCATACTGTCAGGATATGCGGGGACTCGAAGGAGCACAGACGAGCCCGCCGGCCGCCGCATGGGTCTTGCGGGACATTGCGTAACTTCGGCGCAACATGCGGTTGATGACCGTGCAACATCGTGTCCATAGCGTCAACGCGCGGGTTACCAGATATAAGGAGAGTTCTCAGTGGCAGATAAGACGGCTGACGACGTCATCAAGTTGATCAAGGATGAGGAAGTCGAATACGTCGACATCCGATTCTGCGATCTGCCCGGCGTGGTCCAGCACTTCTCGATCCCGGCGTCCGCGTTCGATGAGAGCGTTTTCGAGGACGGTTTGGCCTTCGACGGTTCGTCGGTGCGCGGCTTCCAGTCGATCCACGAATCCGACATGATGCTGTTGCCCGACCCCGAGACTGCGCGCATCGATCCGTTCCGCGCAGCCAAGACGGTGAACCTCAACTTCTTCGTCCACGATCCGTTCACCCGCGAGGCCTACTCCCGCGACCCGCGCAACGTGGCACGCAAGGCGGAGAACTACCTCGCCAGCACCGGCATCGCCGACACCGCCTACTTCGGTGCCGAGGCCGAGTTCTACATCTTCGACTCCGTGAGCTTTGACTCGAAGATGAATGGCACCTTCTACGAAATCGACTCCGAGGCCGGCTGGTGGAACACCGGCGAGCCCTTCGAGGCCGACGGCAGCGCCAACCGTGGTTACAAGGTGCGCCCCAAGGGCGGGTACTTCCCCGTAGCGCCGTACGACCACTACGTCGACCTGCGCGACCAGATCACCACGAACCTGCAGAACGCCGGCTTCGAGATCGAACGTGGTCACCACGAGGTGGGCACCGCCGGACAGGCCGAGATCAACTACAAGTTCAACACGCTGCTGCACGCCGCCGACGACCTGTTGTTGTTCAAGTACATCGTGAAGAACACCGCTTGGGCGGCCGGCAAGACGGTCACCTTCATGCCCAAGCCGCTGTTCGGTGACAACGGCTCCGGTATGCACGCCCACCAGTCGCTGTGGAAGGACGGACAGCCGCTGTTCCACGACGAGTCGGGTTACGCGGGCCTCTCGGACACCGCACGCCACTACATCGGCGGCATCCTGCACCACGCGCCGTCGCTGCTGGCGTTCACCAACCCGACGGTGAACTCCTACAAGCGTCTGGTGCCGGGCTACGAGGCTCCGATCAACCTGGTGTACAGCCAGCGCAACCGGTCGGCCGCAGTGCGTATCCCGATCACGGGCAACAACCCGAAGGCCAAGCGCCTCGAGTTCCGTGCACCGGACAGCTCGGGCAACCCGTACCTGGCTTTCGCGGCGATGATGATGGCCGGCCTGGACGGCATCAAGAAGAAGATCGAGCCGCAGGCGCCGGTCGACAAGGATCTCTACGAGTTGCCGCCGGACGAGGCCGCCAACATCCCCCAGGCTCCGACGTCGCTGTCCGCGGTCATCGACAAGCTCGAAGAGGATCACGAATACCTCACCGAGGGTGGCGTTTTCACCGAGGACCTGATCGAGACCTGGATCTCCTACAAGCGGGAGAACGAGATCATGCCGGTGCAGATCCGTCCCCACCCGTACGAGATCGCGCTCTACTACGACGTCTAATCGGCGAGTAAAGAGCTCTCACCGAAGGGCCGGGTGGCGTTTACGCCATCCGGCCCTTGGGCATTCACCTGTGAACATTCTGTCCGCCTACGCGTAGGGGTTTGACGACATGACGACGAATCTGGACGCCCGTCTCGCCGGCTACTCCTCACCCGCGCTGAGCCTCTTTCGCATCGTGGCCGGCCTGATGTTCTTCCTGCACGGCACACAGAAGCTGTTCCAATGGCCGGCTCCGACACCGATGCCGATCCCGGTCGGCTCATTTCCCGCGTGGTGGGCGGGTCTGATCGAGGTTGTCTGTGGTGTGCTCATCACCGTCGGCTTCTTCACGCGTATCGCGGCACTGATCGCCGCCGGTGAGATGGCCGTGGCGTATTTCTGGATGCATTGGCCGCCCCTCGAAGGTCCCCCCGCGAGCTTCTGGCCCACGGTCAACGGCGGCGAGCCCGCGTTGCTCTACTGCTTCGGCTTCCTGCTCCTTGCAGGCATGGGCGCCGGCGTGTGGTCGGTGGATGCCCGTCGACGCACCCGCGTCGGCGGTGTTGCGCCGAATCGCGTGGTCACCGGAACTGCGGCGCCCGCGGGTTATGCGACCGGTCAGCCTGTCCGTCGCGGCGGACTGCTCAGCCGCTTCCGCCGCCGCTGACTAGTCGAGCGCCATGTCCTTGCGGAATTTCCGCATGCCGTCGATCTTCTCGTCGAGCGTGGCGAGCGGACCCGAGTAGAACATCCACGGCATCGTGATGATGCCGTCGATCCCCCCAGCCTGTGCGCGCTCGTAGTGCTCGGGGGTGAACGCATCGGTCAGCGGTGTGATGACGGTGTAACCGTCCATCGACAACCCTTGCGCAGCGCGCAGTTCGCGTAGTTTCTCGACGCGCAGGAGCGCCTGTTCGGTGTTGATCAGATCGCCGATCCAGCCGTCGTGCTTTGCGGCGCGGCGAAGCGCGATGTCGGACAATCCACCGACGAAGACCGGGATGTGCGGCGGCGTGGGCTCCATCTCGAGCCGCGGTGTCTGGTAGAACTCGCCGTCGAACTCCGTCCAGCCCGGCTTCCACAGCTCCTTCATGAGGGCGAGCATCTCGTCGGTGCGCTTACCGCGGCGGGCGAACTGCTGCCCCATCAGGGTGAACTCTTCCTCGCACCAGCCGACGCCGATACCGAGTTCCAACCGTCCGCCGGCCAACACTGCCGCCGTACCAATGGATTTCGCCGCAGAATACGGATCACGCATGGCGGGCAGATACACCGTCGTGACGAAGCGAAGCCGCGTCGTCACCATCGCGAGGGCACCGATCAGCACCCAGGGATCCGGCCAGTCGGTGAACGCCTCCCATCGCCGCTTGCCGTCCTTCGTGTAGGGGTACGGCGTCTTCAGCGTCTCGAGATTGATCACATGGTCCGGAATGCCAAGGCCGTCGTAGCCGAGATCATCTGCGGCCTTGGCGATCTCGACGACCTCACTCGTATCGAGAAAGGCCGCGCTGACATAGATTCTCATCCGGCGTCACGCGCCCACGCCGGACGGATGAACACACCTTCGGCCTCCACCGTCGGGCCGCTGGCATCCTTCAAATAGCCTCTGGCGAAGGTCTTCACACCCTCGGACCGCTCCACGAATGCCTCGGCACGGAGTGGCCCCAGCGGCGTGCCACGCAGGTAGCGCAGCGAGATCGTGCCGGTGAATTTCGGCTGGGTCAGCCCTTCGCTGGCCGCCTCACCGAGGAGGTGGTCCAGCACCAGGGCGCAGATGCCACCGTGCACCCATCCCGGTGGACCCTCATAGGCGCCGCTGAGCGTGAACTCGCTCCAGCACTGCCCGTCCTCCTCGTGATGGATGATCATCGGAGGTGCGATCGCATTGCGCAGTCCGACAGCGGGATTGGCCCACGCGAGCGGCCGCCCGGTGGCCTCGTGGCGCAGTGTTGTCGTCACGGCACGCTGCTTGCTCTCGAGCAACTGGGTCAATGCGTCGATCCTGTCCTGTGCGTCGCGCACTGTGTCCTCGTCGACCTCGGTGTGTAGGCCGGCGTCGATCAGCCTGCGCAATGACTCGGTCAGCGGTCCGTAGAGCGCACGCTGACGTTCGTACTCCGCATCGCTGATGAGGTCGAACCCGAAATCCATACTCATTCGCTGTACCTACTCACCAAAAACCTTTCGTACCACTGCCTTAGCCCTACGCGTCACACGTAGGTAGTTGTCGAGGAACTCCCCGCCGTCGTCGCTCTCCCAGCCGGCGGCCAGTGCCACCGCGTTGAGCTGACGTCCCGGCCCCGGCAGCTGATCGGTCGGCTTCCCGCGCACCAGCACCAGGGCATTGCGCGCCCGCGTCGCTGTCAGCCACGCCTGTCGCAGCAACTCGACATCACCCTCGGCGATCAGCTCGGCGGCGCCGATCGCGTTCAGCGCCTCCAGCGTCGAAGTACAGTGCAGCGCAGGCACTTTGTGCGCGTGCCGCAATTGCATCAGCTGCACCGTCCACTCGATGTCGGCCAGGCCGCCGCGCCCGAGCTTGGTGTGAGTATTGGGGTCGGCGCCGCGCGGAAGGCGTTCGGCATCGACGCGCGCCTTAATGCGCCGGATCTCCTGGACCGCCTGCTGCGAGACGCCCCCTTCGGGGTAACGCGTCTTGTCGATCATCAACAGGAAACGCTGACCGAGGTCTTCATCGCCTGCCACCCGGTGCGCGCGCAGCAGCGCCTGCACCTCCCACGTCTGCGCGTACTTCTCGTAGTACGCCTCATAGGAGGCAAGTGTTCTCACCAACGGACCGTTGCGACCTTCTGGCCGCAGGTTGGCATCAACCTCCAGCGGCGGATCCGCGGACGGCGTGCCGAGCAGCGTGCGCACCTTCTCCGCCACCGATACCGACCACTTCACCGCGGCCGAGTCCTCGAACCCCTCGTTCGGTTCACACACGAACATCACGTCGGCGTCCGACCCGTAGCCCAGCTCGGCGCCGCCGAGTCGGCCCATCGCGATCACTGCGATGCGGGCGGGCGCACCTTCGTCGCCGGTGTTGTCACGGATCACCGCTTCCAGCGCGGCCTGCAACACCGCCACCCACACCGAGGTCAGCGCCTTGCACACGTCGGTCACCTCGAGCATGCCCAATAGGTCGGCCGATGCGATGCGAGCCAGTTCCCGCCTGCGCAGGGTGCGCGCCGCAGCGATGGCCCGCACCGGGTCGGCATGCCGGCCCGCGGAGGCCACCAGCGCTCGTGCCACCCCTTCTGGTTCGACGTCGCACAACTTCGGCCCGTCGGGCCCGTCGGCGTAGAGCTGGATGACCTCCGGAGCCCGCATCAGCAGCTCGGGCACGTACGCGGAGGTGCCCAGCACCTGCATCAGGCGCTTGGCCACCGCACCCTCGTCGCGCAGCGTCGACAGGTACCACCGCGCGTCGGGCAGCGCCTCGCTGATACGCCGGTACGACAGCAGGCCGGCGTCGGGGTCCGGCGTGTCCGAGAGCCAGTCCAGCAGCGTCGGCAGCAACACCCGCTGCACCTGCCCGCGTCGCCCGCTGTCGCCCGTCAGCGCCCTCAGATGTGTCAGCGCGCTCTGCGGGCCCTCGTAGCCCAGTGCGGCCAACTGACGTTCGGCGGCATCGGCACTGAGCCCCTCCGTAATCCCGGACGTTCCAACCGATTCCAGCAGCGGCTGATAGAAGAGTTTGGCGTGCAGCCGCGACACCCGCATGTTCTGCCGCTTCAGCTCTTCGCGCAGCACCCCAAGTGCGTCGTGCGTGCCGTCGGGGCGGATATGGGCTGCCCGCGCCAGCCATCGCAGCGCCTCGTCGTCATCTTCCTCGGGAAGCATGTGCGTGCGTTTGAGCCGCTGCAGCTGCAGCCGGTGTTCGAGTAGCCGCAGAAACTCATAGGACGCCGTCAGGTTCGCTGTGTCATCGCGGCCGATGTAACCACTGTCGCCAAGCGCGGCCAGCGCGTCGACCGTCGACGCCACGTGCAGCGATTCGTCGTTGCGGCCGTGCACCAGCTGCAGCAGCTGGACTGCGAACTCGACGTCCCGCAATCCGCCGGGCCCGAGTTTGATCTCGCGGCTTCGCATACCTGCGGGCACGTTTTCGATGACGCGGCGGCGCATCGCCTGCACCTCAGGAACGAAGTCCTCCCGTTCGCTCGCCGTCCATACCATCGGCATCAGCGCGTCGATGTACTGCTTGCCCAGGTCGGCGTCCCCGGCCGCGGGTCGTGCCTTCATCAACGCCTGGAACTCCCACGTCTTGGCCCAGCGCTGGTAGTACGCAATATGCGACTCCAGCGTGCGTACCAACTGGCCCCGCTTGCCCTCCGGGCGCAGCGCGGCGTCGACTTCGAAGAACGCGTCCCCCGCGAAGCGCATCATCTCGCCGGCCACCCGGGTCGCGACGGCGAGGTCGTCCGGCGATCCTTCGGCTACAAAGATCACATCGACGTCGCTGACGTAGTTCAGCTCGCGCGCACCGCACTTGCCCATCGCGATGACGGCCAGCCGGGGCATCTCGCCGCCCACCATTTTGTGCCCTAAGACCATCGCCGCCCCGAGGGCGGCGTCGGCAAGGTCGGACAGATGCTCACCGACAACCGTGAACGGCAGGACGGGTTCGTTCTCTACCGTCGAGGCCAGGTCCAGACCCGCCAACACCAGCAACCGGTCGCGGTACAGGTTGCGCAGCGGCTGCAGTGCATCCGTTGCGTCCGTTGTCGTTTCGGCACGATCGCAGAAGGTTGCGCGCAGTTCCTCGGCCGACGGCAGCGTGACTTGTCCCGCCAACAGCTTCCAGCTGTCGGGGTGGGCGACCATGTGGTCGCCAAGCGCGAGCGAGGAGCCGAGCACGCTGAACAGTCGGCCACGCAGGCCGCGGTCGGTCAGCAATTCTTGATTGAGGTCTTTCCAGCCGTCGCCAACGGCGTCGACCAGACGGACCATCGCGGCCAGCGCGGTGTCGGCGTCCGGCGCGCGCGACAGCGACCACAACAACTCGACGTGGGCATCGGTGTTCCAGCCCAGCCGATCCAGGTCGGTCGACGCGGTGGGCTCGACGAGCCCGAGCCGCCCTACGCTGGGCAGCTTCGGTCGCTGCGTCGCGGGTTTGGCCACGGCTCGACGTTAGCGCACGGAGAACACAGGTCGGACTACAGAGATAGGTAGGCCTTGAGCTCGAACGGCGTGACGTGGCTTCGGTAGTTCTCCCACTCGGCTCGCTTGTTGCGCAGGAAGTAGTCGAAGACGTGCTCCCCCAACGCTTCTGCTACGAGTTCGGAGTTTTCCATCTCGGCCAGGGCCACGCCGAGGCTGCCCGGCAGCTCCTTATAGCCCATCGCGCGGCGTTCCTCGGGGGTGAGGTTCCAGACGTTGTCCTCGGCCTGCGGACCGAGCACGTAGTTCTTCTCGATGCCGCGCAGCCCCGCGGCCAGCAGAACGGCGAACGTCAGATACGGGTTGCACGCCGAGTCGGGGCTGCGGACCTCCACGCGTCGAGACGACGCCTTGCGGGGCGTGTACATCGGCACCCGCACCAGCGCCGAACGGTTGGCCGCACCCCAGGACGCCGCGGTGGGCGCCTCGCCGCCGTGGACCAGCCGCTTGTAGGAGTTCACCCACTGATTGGTCACGGCGCTGATCTCGTTTGCATGCTCGAGAATTCCCGCGATGAACGACTTGGCGACATCAGAGAGCTGCAGCACGTCGTCGGGGCTGTGGAATGCGTTGTTCTCGCCCTCGAACAGGCTCATGTGCGTGTGCATCGCCGACCCGGGATGGTCGGAGAACGGCTTGGGCATGAACGACGCGCGCACACCGTCGCCGAGTGCGACCTCTTTGACGACGTAGCGGAACGTCATGACGTTGTCGGCCATCGACAGCGCATCGGCGTAGCGCAGGTCGATCTCCTGCTGGCCGGGCGCGCCCTCGTGGTGGCTGAACTCCACCGAGATGCCCATCTGCTCGAGCGCGTCGATGGCGTGGCGGCGGAAGTTCGGCGCCGAATCGTGCACGGCCTGGTCGAAATATCCGCCGTTGTCGGCGGGCACGGGCTCGGAGCCGTCGTACTCGCCCGGCTTCAGGAGGAAGAACTCGATCTCGGGGTGCACGTAGCAGGAGAAGCCGAGGTCGCTGGCCTTGGACAGCTGGCGGCGCAGCACGTGCCGAGAGTCCGCCCACGACGGCGATCCGTCGGGCATCGTGATGTCGCAGAACATCCGCGCCGAGTGATGCTCGCCGGCGCTCGACGTCCACGGCAACACCTGGAACGTCGACGGATCGGGCCGCGCGACCATGTCGGCCTCGGAGACGCGGGCGAAGCCTTCGATCGCCGACCCGTCGAAGCCGATGCCCTCCTCGAACGCGCCTTCAAGTTCGGCGGGCGCGATGGCGACCGATTTGAGGTATCCGAGCACATCGGTGAACCACAACCGGACGAAGCGGATATCGCGTTCTTCCAGCGTGCGCAGCACGAAT
The DNA here is from genome assembly GCF_044452905.1 of Mycobacterium sp. NPDC051804. Lineage (NCBI taxonomy): Bacteria > Bacillati > Actinomycetota > Actinomycetes > Mycobacteriales > Mycobacteriaceae > Mycobacterium > Mycobacterium sp. NPDC051804. The sequence continues at coordinate 219,708 of NZ_JBITCD010000008.1, forward strand.
TCCTTCTGCCGGTCCATGTCCGCAGGGTATGCACCGGCTGTTAAATCTGTGTTACGGCGATGAGCGCTTGCGCGAAGAGCAGGTAAAACGAGTGGCTTTCATCCGTCGTTGGCTCAGGCGTCGAGTTCGTAACTCAGCCAGGTCGATTTCGCCGCGCCGATTCCGTCGTACAGCCGTTGCGCCGTCGCGTTGTCCGGCGCCGTCTCCCACACCAATTTCTCGGCACCGCGGTCGCGGCACAGCTGCAGACCACGCTCAATCAGCGCCCGGCCGGTGCCGGTGCCGCGCGCGGCCGACTCCACGTACAGGTCGTTGAGCACGCCGACGCGAGCGGCATACAAGGTCTGCCACGTCCAGTAGATCGTCGCGAAACCCAACGGTGTGCCGTCACCCCGCGCGATCAGCTGCACGCCTTCATCCGGGTTCTCGATGAGCGCGTTCGACAGGGCCAGCAGACGGTCGTCGGACGGATCGACGCGGTAGAAGTCGCAGTAACCGCGCATCATCGGCAACAGCTCCGCCAGGTCCGCAGCCGTGACACCAGTGATGTTTCAGTCGCAACGAGCGCCCCCGGGCGGGACGGTGAGGTCGACCAGATACTTCGCGGCGATGTCATCGACACAGCCCTCACCCTGGAAGCCGACGGTGTGCTGCGTGCCGACGAAGGTGACCAGCGTGCCGCCGAGCTGACGGGCCAGGTCGACGCCCGCCTCGTACGGCGTGGCGGGGTCGTTGGTCGTCGAGATGACCAGGATCGGCGGCAGCCCGTCGACCTTGATCTCGTGTGGCTCGGTCGTCGGCGGAACGGGCCAGAACGCGCATGTGCCCAGCGGCGCGTTTCCGGTGAACTCGCCGTAGCTCATGAACGGCGCCGCCTCACGAGCCCGCCGGTCCTCCTCGACAACCTTGGCGCGGTCCGTAACAGCCGGCTTGTCGACGCAGTTGACCGCCACCCGGACATCGGTCGAGTTGTTGTAGTGACCTTTCTCATCGCGGCCCATGTACAGGTCGGCCAGTGCCAACATCGTGTCGCCCTCGCCCTCCTTGATCTCGGTGAGGGCCTGCGTGAGGTGGCGCCACAGGTTGGGCGAGTACAGCGGCAGGATGGTGCCGACGATCGCATCGGAGTAACTCAGCCCGCGCCGATCACGGGTCTTCAGCGGCTTCTCCACCAGCGGGTCGACCATGCTGCGATAGATGTCGACCGCCTTCGCGGGATCGGTGCCCAGTGGGCAGTCCGCGTTGGTGGCGCAGTCGGCGGCGTAATCGTTGAACGCAGTCTGGAATGCCTTGGCTTGGCGGATGTTGGCCTCGGTGGGGTCGGCGTTGGGGTCGATCGCGCCATCGAGGATCATCGCGCGCACCTTGTCCGGATAGGCCTCCGCGTACAACGCACCGATCCGGGTGCCGTACGAGTAGCCAAGGTAGTTCAGCTTGTCGTCGCCGAGGGCCTGCCGCATCGCGTCGAGATCCTTGACGACGCTGGCGGTTCCGACGTTGGCGAGGAACTCGTCGCCCATCTTGTCGACGCAGCGCTGAACGAACGCCTTGGTTTCCGACTCGATGTGCGCGACACCCTCCGGGCTGTAGTCGACCTGAGGGTCGGCGCGCAGCCGGTCGTTGTCCGCGTCGGAGTTACACCACACCGCAGGCGTGGAGCCCGCGACACCGCGCGGATCGAAACCGACCAGGTCGAACCTTTGGCGAACGCTGTCGGGCAGCAGCGCGAGCATGCTCGTCGCTGCCGCGACGCCCGACTCGCCCGGACCGCCGGGGTTGACGATCAACGAGCCGATCTTCTCCCCGGTCGCCTTGAACCGGATCATCGCCAGGCGGGCGACCTCGCCGTCAGGCTTGGAGTAGTCCACGGGAACGGACAGCATGCCGCACTCGGCGCCGACGGGCGCGGGCTCGCCGTCCGAAGAAGTGTTCTCGCATTCCCCCCACTCGATCGGCGATCCCGGCGGGGGCACCGCGACCACGCCGCGGCCCTCCACGAGATTGGTGCAACCGGCGACCAACAGCATCAACGCCGTCACTTGGACGCCGATCTTCAGGCTCATGGCACCACATGCTGCCATGACCACACATCCGCGCTGGCTAAGCGGCTATCGCGTGGCTATTTCGTGGCAGCGAGCAACTCGTCGAGCGCCGCCTTGAAGTCGTCAGCCATGTCCCACAGATCAGGCAGCAACTCCGGGCACGAAACGATGCCGACGTCCAGGCTGCCGGTCAGCGACATCACCGTGATGTTCAGTCCGGAGCCGTGGAAGATCGGCCCCAGCGGGTACATCGCGTCCACCTTGCAGCCCAGGTAGTACAGCGGAACCTGCGGGCCGGGAACGTTGGACACGACGAGGTTGTGCACCGGCCTGGCGCCGCTCAGCCGGCTGGCGGCGTAGACGCGCATCGCGACACCGAACACCGCGGGTGCCGCGAACTGAGTCCAGTCCTGCAGCAGTGTCGCTCCGATCGCCGAACTGTGTTGTTTGGCAACCGAATTCGAGTCGGCGATGGATTTCAGTCGCTCTGCCGGATCGTCGATCTGGGTTTCCAGCTTGGAGAACATGCCCGACACCTGATTGCGGCCCGGCCGGTCCGACTTGTCGTGCACCGAGACCGGGACCATGGCGACCAACGAGTTCTCCGGCAGCTCGCCGCGGTCATCGAGGAACTTGCGCAGCACGCCGGACACCAGCGCCATCACCACGTCGTTGACCTTGACCCCGAAGTGGTTCTTCACGGTCTTGATGTCCTCGAGGTCCAGCTGGGCGAATGCCACGTTGCGGTGCCCGGTGACGTTGCTGTTCCACGGCGTCTTCGGAGCGACGAACGGCGCCGTCATCGCGTTACCCCCACGCGCCCGCCGGGCGGTGTCCACGACCGTCGCCAGCGTCGACGGCAGCGCGTTGACCAGCTTCAGCGGTCTGGTGACGTATTTGACGGCGCCGGACACCGCGATCTCGAGGGAGCTCGCATCGCCCGTACCGTCCACCGGGTCCGGCGGCGGAGCGTCAGCTTCGGTGCTGCACAGCTGCGACATCAGGTTGGCCCCCGACACCCCGTCGACTCCGGAGTGATGCACCTTGGTCATCACGACGATGCGGCCGCCCTGCTGCGGATCGGTGCCCTCGACGTTCTCGATCACCCACTTCTCCCACAGCGGCCGGTTGCGGTCGAGCTGCAGCGAGGCGATGTGCCCGCAGATCTCGGCCAATTCGCGACGGCCTCCCGGAGCGGGCAACCCGATGCGGTGCAGGTGCCGGTCGACGTCGAAGTCCTTGTCCTCCACCCACACTGGATGGTCGAGGTTGAACCGGCTGTCGGCGAGCTTCTCCCGGAACTGCGGCATCGCCTTGATTCTCAGGTCGAACGCGTCGCGGAAACGGTCGAAGGTGTACCCGCCGGGCATGGTCGACGTGTCGAGCTCGAGGATCGAACACACATGCAGCGGCTGCTGTGCGGTCTCGAGATACAGGAAACTGGCGTCGAGTCCGCTTAACCGTTGCATGCCGCAGATGTTAGGCGTGGCTGAGCGCGGTGTGAGGAAATCCACTCAACGCGCCTTTTAACTTTCGGCACCGAAAGTGGCAGACTGTACAGGTCAGACGAACCCGGGGACCCGGATGGGCCTCGAGGAACGACCAGACCAACCCATGAGGGACAACGATGTCTGAGCAGACTGTCTATGGCGCTGCCGCGGATAAGCCGCGAACCAAGGTACGAACCCTTCACCTGCAGAAGTGGAAATCCGAAGGCCACAAGTGGGCCATGCTGACGGCCTACGACTACTCCAGCGCCCGCGTGTTCGACGACGCAGAGATCCCGGTGCTGCTGGTCGGCGATTCCGCAGCCAACGTGGTCTACGGCTACGACACCACGGTGCCGGTCAGCATCGACGAACTCCTGCCGCTGGTGCGCGGCGTCGTCCGCGGTGCTCCGCACGCGCTGGTGGTCGCCGATATGCCGTTCGGCAGCTATGAAGCGGGCCCGCAGCAGGCGCTGGCCACCGCGATCCGGTTCATGAAGGAGGCGGGCGCGCACGCGGTCAAGCTGGAGGGCGGTGAGCGCGTCGCCGATCAGATCGCGACGCTGACGCAGGCCGGCATCCCCGTGGTGGCCCACATCGGATTCACCCCGCAGAGCGTCAACGGACTAGGCGGATTCCGTGTTCAGGGCCGCGGCGACGCCGCCGAGCAGACCGTCCACGACGCCATCGCGGTCCAGGAAGCCGGCGCCATCGCAGTCGTACTCGAGATGGTGCCCGCCGAACTGGCGACGCAGATCACCGGCAAGTTGACCATCCCCACCATCGGCATCGGCGCCGGACCAAACTGCGATGCGCAGGTGCTGGTGTGGCAGGACATGGCCGGCATGACGAGCGGCAAGACCGCCAAGTTCGTCAAGCGCTTCGGCGACGTCGGTGCCGAATTGGGCCGCGCCGCAAAGCAGTACGCCGACGAGGTGGCCAGCGGAACGTTCCCCGCCGAGGAGCACTCCTTCTAGTTTTCTGCGCGGCTAGGAGAACTCCGGCTTGCGCTTCGCCATGAAGGCATCGACGCCTTCGCGGCCGTCGGCCGAGTTGGCACGTTCGGCGATCAGCCGGCTCTCGAATTCCATCTGCTCTTCGAGCCCGCTGCTGAACGTCGACAGCATCAGCGCCTTCACGCCGCCGTTCGAGCCCGCACAGGTGGCCGCCATCTTCTCGGCCAGCGCGTCGGCGCGGGCGGCCAGTTGGTCGTCGGCGACGACCTCAGTGACCAGACCCCACTGCTGCGCGTCCTGCGCCGAAAGGGTGCGGTTGGTCAGCATCAGCTCCTTGGTCTTGGTGATGCCGATGAGCCGGGGCAGGAAGTAGGACGAGCTGCCGTCCGGCGACAGCCCCACCTTGGTATAGGCCATGGTGAACGACGCCGACTCCGCGGCGAGGACCAGATCGCCCGTTACGGCGATCGAGAACCCCGCTCCGGCGGCAGTGCCGTTGACCGCGGTGATGAGGACGGCGTCCATCCGCGAGAAGCTCGAGATCGCGCGATGCAGGTCATTCGCGACGCCCTTGATGTGCAGTCCGCGATCGGGCGCCGGCGCGAACGACTTGAGGTCGCCTCCGGCGCAGAAGAAGCGACCCGAACCGGTGAGCACGACGACCTTCGTCGCGGCTGTGTCGCAGCGCCGCGCGGCATCGGCGAGCTCGCGAGTCATGGTGTCATTCATCCCGTTTGCGGCGTCGGGCCGGTTCAACGTGATCCGGGTAATCGCATCGGACGGCTCGAACTTGATGGTCTCGTAATCGGTCACCCCTGGACTTTATCGCCGCTATCCAGCGGCTCAAGCGCTCCCCCGGCCTGCTCGTTCAACTGCATGTGGCAGTCTTGCCCGCACCATGGGCAAATCCACTTCGAGGTATCTGGAGGTCGAGCGCAAGTTCGACGTCGTCGACTCCACCGTCTCCCCCTCGTTCGACGGGCTGTCGGCCGTCGCATCGGTGAAACGTTCGCCTGTGCAGGAACTCGACGCCGTCTACTTTGACACCCCTAATCGCGACCTCGCCGCGCACAGCATCACGTTGCGGCGGCGCACCGGCGGCCCTGACGCCGGTTGGCACCTCAAACTGCCGGCAGGCGCCGACGCCCGCACCGAGGTACGCGAGCCGCTGGGCTCCTCGGACGGCTCCGCCCAAGACCAAGTGCCGGAAGCGCTGCGCGACGTCGTGTTGGCCATCGTGCGCGACCGCCCGTTGGCCCCGGTGGCCCGCATCTCGACCGAACGCAGTGTCGACATGCTCTACGGACCCGACGGCGTTGCGCTCGCCGAGTTCTGCGACGACCAAGTCACGGCCACGGCCGGACTGGACGGCCCGAAACAGCAGTGGCGCGAATGGGAGCTCGAGCTCGCCGACGGCGGGGATCGCGACCTCCTAGAGCGGCTGGCGAACAGACTGCTGGACGCCGGCGCCGTACCCGCAGGGCACGGTTCCAAGCTCGCCAGGGTGCTCGAGTCGTCGGCTGAGTCCGAGCCCACGGAGCTGCCCGACGATCCGATCCACCGGGCCGTGGCCGGCCACGTCGACGAGCTGCTGGAGTGGGATCGCGCGGTCCGCGCCGACGTCTACGACTCGGTGCACCAGATGCGGGTTACGACCCGCAAGATCCGCAGCCTGCTGCAGGCGTCCGAGGACGCGTTCGGAATCACCGACGACGCCTGGATCCTCGACGAACTGCGCCAGCTGGCAGCCGTGCTGGGGGTGGCGCGCGACGCCGAGGTGCTCGCCGAGAAGTACGAAAAGGCGCTGGACGACCTGCCCGCAGAATTGATCCGCGGTCCGGTGCGCGAGCGACTGGTCGACGGGGCGAAGAAGCGCTACGCCGCCGGACACCGGCGGTCGCTGATCGCGATGCGCTCGGAACGCTACTTCCGACTGCTCGACGCGCTCGAAGCGTTGGTCGCCACTCCCCCACCACCGCCCCCGTCGGGCGACGAGGAACCCGCGACGCTGACGATCGACGCGGCATACAAGAAGGTTCGTAAAGCAGCCAAGGCTGCCGACGCCGCCGAAACCGACGAGCAGCGCGACGAAGAGCTACACCGAATCCGTAAGCGCGCCAAACGACTTCGTTACACCGCGTCAGCGACCGGTGACGACAAGGTGGCTGATCGTGCGAAGGCCGTTCAGTCGCTGCTCGGCGACCACCAGGACAGCGTCGTCAGCCGGGGGCACCTCAGCAAAGAGGCCGCCACCGCGCACGCCGCCGGCGAGGACACCTTCACCTACGGGGTGCTCTATCAGCTCGAAGACGAAGTCGCGCGCCGGGCAGAAGAGAACCTGGACGCCACGCTCAAGAAGCTGCGCAAGTCGGTGACTTAGACCGTTGCGTGCGCTCCGCGAAGGATGCGGCGCAGCTCCAGCATCGCGTCGTGCAGTTCGGCCCGCACGATTCGTTCGGTGGTGCAGTACTCGGAAGCGATCTGCGCCGTGGTGCGGCCTAGGTAGTACGCCCGGTAGATGAGTGCACGGTGCGGGTTCGACAGCATCGCCATGGCCTGCCGAATCACCCTGCCGTCGGTCATGGCGAGAGCACCGCGTGGGGGTCGAGCACCGAAGGGTGGTCGACCACGTAGTTGAGGATGTGGTCGTGTGCGTTCACGAGGTGGACGCCCGTGAGACGCGCCGTCGTTACGGCGTCCCCGCGTTCGACGGCGGCCAGGATCTCTTCGTGCTCGGAGCCGATGTGCCCGGTCTGGCCGATCACCTCGAGATGCAGGTACACGTAGCGGTCGGTCAGGCGGCGTAGATGCTCGATCAGTTCGATGGTGCGCGGGCGGTTACACCGTCGGTAGACCGCGGCGTGGAACTCGGTGTTGGCCCCCAGCCACGTGCGCGCGTCGGTGGGTTCGGACATGATCGCCAGCTGCTTTCGCATGTAGATGATGTCGGCGCGACCGACGTGCGGTACGGCGATTGCGGTGGTCTTGGGCTCGATTGACAGGCGTAGGTCGTAGAGCTCCTGAAGTTCCTCGATGGACATGCGGGTGACGATCGCGGTGGCGTTGGACAGCGGCTGCACCAGGCCTTCGCCGGCGAGCTGCGCGAGGGCGTCGCGCACCGGGATGCGGCTGACGCCGAACCGCTCGGCGAGGCCGACCTGAGCGAGCTTGGCGCCGGGCGCGACGTCTCCGTGCAGGATCTCGGTCCTGAGCTGCGAGGCGATGCGTGCTGCCGAACTTTCGGATGCCATGGCGTCGTCCTGTCTACGATCTTGAAATCTTGTATACAGACGGTGGCTGTGAGGAAGCATGGAAAGGGCATGGCGTCGGCTGTAAGCCGCAACAAGATGGTTGAGTTCGGTTGCGACGCAATGACAAAGCGGCCTAGAGCTGATGGGTGTTCAGTCGCCGCTCAGCGTCAACTGCTGTCGGTGGTGGTCGTAGTGGCGGCCCGGATACCGGTAAACGTCTGCAAGTGTCATGTAGTCGCGGAAGTAGGGGTCCCAGCGCGGCGGGTAATGCATCCCGCTTTCGAAGGTTGTGGCGTCCTCAACGGCCAGCGACTCTTGAAGTTTGCGGATCACCCGGTTCATTTGCCGGCCCATGCGTCTGCGGTTGAAGACGAGGGCTGCGGCGCAGGACCCGCAGTAATTGACCACATGGAACGACGGGGTAGCCGCGTCCAGCAGTAGCGCAAAGCTGCGACTGACTCGATCGGGCAGTCGCCCGAAGACACGCATGAGGAAGATCAGCCGTCGCACGACCATGTACCCGAACACCATGTGGAATAGCAGCTGTTCGTTAGTCCAGCGAGTCCCTGACGTGGGTCTGTTCCAGTCGGCGTCTTTCGCGGCGGTCAAGAGCCGCTGAAAATCCGTACGAGCGCGTTCGAGGTCGGCTGCAATTGCTGCCCGATCGGTTGGTGGTGTGGCCATCGTTCGCCTCGATCCAAGCGTCGTGAGGCCAGTCTACTGAGGTCAAGGCGCCCAGCTGTGCAGGGCGGATGAGTCGGCCTGTAAGCCGGATTCTGTTATCTGGGCGTTTGCTGCTTTGAGCTGCGTTGGGCGTGTTGTGTAGTCGCACGTCACGGCGTTGGATGAGTTGGTTCACGATGGCCGCTTATGAAACTACTGCGGACGGACTGCGGACGGATACGGCAGCGCAACGTCCAGCCCAAAGAATGTGCGGGTGATACGCCCTCCGGCCTCAGCACGCCCCAGGGCAAACGCTGAAATTCATCCACCAAGCCGTTCTAACCTTCGGCGGAAAACTAAGCGGCTCGATGCTACCGGGGGCTTGCGCGTGTCCAGTGGCGCGGTTTGGTCGGGACCTTCTTAACCCGCTAGCTTCAGACCCGCTTCGACTCGACGAGCTCAGCCGAGCGGTGCAACCGCTGCACACTGCATTTTGGAGTTGCAGTTACCACGGCCATCGGACGTTGCCGCCCCCATCAATGATGTTGTCGATTCCATCGATCACGGTATCAACGCCTCGGCCAACAACGTTAGTAACGGCGTTACCGACCACCCCGACCACCTTGGATCCGAATTCTGCAACTTCAGGGACGACTTCGCGGATCAACTTGCCCGCCGTTCGTCCGACTACCGGGGCCAGTCCAATAACGTCTTCAGCTATATCACCGATCTCGTCAAAAAAATCCTCTGAGTCGCCCGATATGAGTGGCGGCAACGTGGTCGCGAATTGTGCCACGTCGATAACTAGGCTAATCCCGCTGACAACGCTTCCCACGCCGGGAATGAAGCCCACAGTGAAGGCGAAGTTTTCTAAAGTATTTTCAATGCTCTCCCAGTCAATGTCGCTTGGACTGCCACCCGTATTCCCACCCCCGCCAGAATTGGCGACATCGGTATCGATAACCGAGACGGTGCCGTCGGTTTGGTTGACGACGTAGAGGCGGCGACCGTCGGGGCTGACCGCAATGTTTGACGGAGCCAAGCCGACTGCGATGGGTTGCCCGATGACGGCGTTCGTAGTGGTGTTGATCACCGACACGGTGCCGTCGATGTTGTTGACGACGTAAACGCGGCTGCCGTCCGGGCTGACCGCGACGCCTTGAGGTAACGATCCGACTGGGATCGGGCCGCCGACAACGGTGTTGGTGGCGGTGTTGATCACTGTCACCGCGCCTGTATAGCTGTCGTCATTGGTGACGTAAACGCGGCTACCGTCCGGGCTCACGGCGATCCCAAACGCCCCGACGCTGACGGGTATCGGACTGCCGACCACGGTGTTGGCGTCGTTTTCGGCGTTGATCACCGTCACCGACGTACCACCGCCGACGTTGTTGGCCACATAAACGCGCGTACCGTCCGGGCTGACCGCGACGCTCGTCGGCGCACCCGCTTGCGGGTAAAACGAGCCCGGCGGCGATGTGATCGGGATAGGGCTGCCCACGATGGTGTTGTTGTCGGTGTTGATCACGGTCAGCGTGCCGACAACGATGGTACCGCTCGGGACGGCGGCGGCGTGTTTGCTGGTGGCGTATAGCCTGCGTCCGTCCGGGCTGAGCGCGATGCTAGGCGATAGGCCGGGTGCGCCTGCGCCGACTGGGATGGTGCTGACGACGGTGTAGGTGTCGTTTTCGGCGCTCATCACCGTCACTGTGGGAGAACCGTTAGTGCCGTTGGAGGTGGAGACGTACACGCGTTTGCCGTCCGGGCTGACGGCGATACTGCCCGGGCCTGGATTGCTGATTTGGCCGACTGGGATGGGTTGCCCGATAACGGTGTTGGTGGTGGTGTTGATCACCGAAACGGTGCCAGCGTCCGGGTGGGTCACGTAGGCGCGGCTGCCGTCAGGGCTGACGGCGACCCCTCGAGGCCCCTCGCCAACAGGGACGGTGGCGACGGTGGGGTTGGCCGCAGCGGCGGCAGCAGCAATTGGCGTGGACGCTGCCATCGGCGCCGCCAAGAATGTGGAGTCATCGCCCGGATCAAGTTCGAGGCTGGTCGTTGTAGAGGCTAGGGCGGGCGTCATGTCGAGCATGGATTGTTCGATTTCGCGGCGGATCAAATCTAGCCCGCCGAGCAAGGTAGCCCCAGAGATTGGGGCAGCGGGGGTGTTGGTGGCACCCGGATTAAGCCCGACTGCTGCCAGCAGTCCAGAGACGATGCGCACTACCGGCCTGGGCTGGGGTGCGGCCGCAACCTGTTGATAGACAGGGTCGTTATTGGTGATGCTGAATCGGGCAGCATTCCGGAGGTCGCTAGATGTCGGGCTAGGGGTGAGCATGGCGCTGAATTGCTGCGTGTTGTGGCGCAGCGCGACGGTGGCGTCGTCAACCGTGTGCTGAATTTGTGTGAATGCGGTGTAAGTCGTTTCGGTGAACTGTTGCGCCACTCTGGTCATTGATGGAGCCGGCGTATTACTGGTGGCTTGCTGTCGGCGATTCTGTGCTGACTGCCCCGAGGTGAACTGCGAAGCAGAGCCCGCCTCGGCAGGCGAATCGGTCGATGGGTTCTGCTGCTGCACGTTCAACTGCGGATCTGAACTTAGAGCCGGATCCGTTGAGCGGGTTTCTTCTTCAGCAGCCCCGGGCGCGGTGTCGTTCTCATTGCCGGCGCTGTGCGGCCCATGGGTGGAGGTGTGGGCACCACCGGAACTACGCACAATTCCGGTAAGCGTCTTGCGGACATCGTCGGCAGCTCGCTGCACATTACGTTGAATCACCCGGCCGAAGTCGGGGACCTTCCCGTCGGTAGTGGACCCCGGCGCCGATGCGCTCGTAGGAAAACTTTCCGGCTTGGTGTCGATGCCGTTCGTATCACTGTTGTCTTGTTGCGACGACGAATCTCCGTCCTCGGCCCACGCCACCGCAGGACCGGAAGCGATAGCAGTGGCGATCCCCAGCGCCACAGCCAATGCCCCCACTCGACCGACATATTGCGCATACCCCATCACGGACCCCCCCAGTCCTCGGCTCTGCACCGCCACACTAGCTACATGAGTATTGCTTCCGAACAGCTTTGAAGGAATAGGGTGTTTCCCTACTCGTAAATATTGGAAAAAACCCGCTACCAGGCTCAATGCCGCAAATATTTGCGCTCGAAAAGGCACTGACGGTGGGTGCAGCGGTGTTGTCGAATTACCCGCCCGCAAAGTCACATCGCGCCCGCGACGTCGCAAAGCGGACAACATGCAGATCCCCGCGGGTTGACCAACCGCACCGCGTTGCGCACATGGCCGACACCTACGAGCCTTGACGACTCTCAAACGACCGCTGATGGTACCGACCTGGTCTAGCCAACGTTGTACCTGTTGTTCGGCCCGCCCAATTCTCCTATGGGCGGGGCCGTCTATTCTCCGGCATGACGGCGGGCGAATCAGGAATGGCCGACGGCCCCATTTTTTGGTGTTCTCTCAGGATCGGTGCACCGTTGTGGGGTGTGACGCGCCCGCACTAGACCTTGCCGATCGGACAGGAAACTCTCCCTGTTCGCCGGGCACATTCTCGCCGCGCAGCGATTAACGCAGCCCCCACCAGCCGCGAGGCTCTTACCTATGCGGCCACACAGGTGGCCAACGAACAACAGGGGAGAACAGCATGGGTACCACAGCAAGCCGCTGGATTGCGGGCATTGTCATGGCAGCCGGTATTGGCGCAGCGATTGTCGGCGGTGGCGCGGTGGCATCAGCCGACGACACCCGGCAAGATGTCGGAGGCGTGAATACCAATATCCCCAGCGAGCCGCTGCCGCCGCCTACAGAAAAAACTGGCGGTATACGTGGGGGCAATGGAACGAAGCTGCCGAGCACATACGTCAGAAGCAACGACGACCTTAGTGACGACGACAAGAACACACATTGACCGACCGCGTCTCAAAGTGTGCGAGATGGTCCGCCGAGTCGCGTTGGGGGGATTGGCGCCCAACGGACCTGATACCCACTGTGCCGAGCCTGCGCTGGTTCAAAAAGGGGGTTTTCCCCACTGTTCTGGCTGACGTCCTACTCGACGGTTTCGGGTTCGCGCCTCTTCTTTGGGGGCGGGTTCTTGCCGATGAAGTACTTGCGCTAGCAATGGTTTACGTGTGAGCAGGTTTTTCCCGCAGCGGGTGCGGCAACTGCTGTTAGGCATTAGTCGCACTGATAGGGGGCCATCATGGGTAAGCACCGGGCAAGTACGGATCGCAACTTCTCGAGTTTTCACTCGCGCCGTGTTGGCGGAGCGTTGGTAGGGGCAGCGGCGTGCGGTGCCTTGGCGGTGGCGGCTCTGGCCTCGTCACCGACGGCCGGCGCCACCTGCGCTGCAAGCGGGGGGCTATCGGTCGGCGACGGCTGCACCGCGACTCCGGGTTCGACCGCAATTGGAGTCGGGAGAGACGCCAGTGCGACGGCAACCGGTGAGCCCGGCGCTAGAAACATCGCTCTTGCAGTTGGCCCCCGAGCCAGTGCCACCGCAATCGAGGGGAGGAACAACAGCGCGCTCTCCGTCGGCGACGGGACCGGCACGCTCGCGGGACTCGGTGACAACAACCTCGCCATCGCGGTCGGCAACCGAGGCCCTAACCCCGCTTTCCCTGACGGCACACCAACCGGCGCGTCGGCCGGGGGCGGCGACAACAACCGTGCCTTCACATTCGGCCGCGGCAGCCAAGTGATCGCAGGAGGCGGGAACAACAACCGCGGGGTCGTATTCGGCAACGGCAGCCTCGCCGGATCCGGGGGCGAGGGTAATGGCAACCGGGCCTTTACGTTCGGAAACAACAGCCGTACGGATGCGTACGGCACCAACAATCGGGCGACGGTCCTTGGCAGCAACAGCCGCGCTCTTGCACGCGGTGAGAACAATTTCGCCGGGGCGTTCGGTAACAACAGATCCTCAACCGCAATCGGCAGCAACCAGCGGGTTACGGACCCCCCATCGCGAGTGGCGCGGCCTTAGCCGGAGTCACCCGCGCGGGCGGGTATTGGTCCTTCTTTGCCTCGACCCGTACTTGTCGTGCCGGGCGAGGACCCTCATCGCTCCAGCAATTTGAAGTGTAGGGATTCACCCGATTCCTCCGCCCGTATAGTCACCTATTTTCGATGGCGAGGGGAATCCCGGCGGGGGGCCGGGTCACCTCATCCATCAGTCAACCGGTATCGCCGTGGGGCGTAGGGGATCATGAGGCAGGCAGACTACATCGGTCGTGTTGGGGCGCTAGCGGTCGCGTTGGGCATCGGGGTCGGATTGATTTCCGCGCCTGGATTGGCGTTAGCCAAGCCGTCGCCGACCTCCGATACATCCTCGTCTGCGGATTCGGCGGGAAGTGCAGCAGCGAAGCCGGCCAGGGCGCCGAAGCCCGTCAAGAATGTGGCCGTCTCCCGGAACGGCGTGACGGTGAGGCAAAGTGGCACCGCGACTGCTACCTCCGCTCCAGGTTCATCGGCGGTAGCCAGGGGCGCTAACAGTTCTGCCACAGCGACAGGCGGCTCAGGGAATAGGGCAAGGGTGAACGGCGACAACAGCCTCGCGGTCGCGTCCGGCACCAATAACAGGGCCACGGTCAGGGGCAACAACAGCGCCGCCTACGCCGGTTCCAACGGCACCGGCAACACCGGCAACACCGCCACGGTGAACGGCGACAACAGCCTCGCGTCAGCCGGGTCCTTCGGCGACAACAACATCAATAACAGGGCTTCCGCCACGGGCAACGGGACTTATGCATTTGCTGGCGGCGGTCTTCCGTTCATCGATAGGCTCCCTACTGGTCCCGTGACGGACTCCCGGCCCGGCAGCGGCAACGACTACAACACGGCCACCGCCGTAGCTGCCCCCGGTACGGGTGGGGGCCCAGTTGGTGCTGGGAACAGTTCGGTCATCGCCGGTTCCGCAGGAATTAACAATGACGGCAACAGAGCCATTGGTGCCAGCAGTGGTAGCGCGCAAGCCTCGGCGGCGGCTGGCGTCTACGGCGAGAACAACAGCGGCAACACCGCGACCGCTATCGGTACCGGCGATAACAGCTTTGCTTTTGCAGCAGCCGGCGTTGACGGTCGCAATAACGTCGGCAACGCCGCTACCGCCACGAGCACTGGCGATGGCAGCCCAGGCTTTCCGCCCACTTCACAAGCCTTCGCCCAGTCCGGGAACTTCGGCGACAGCAACACCAATAACCGCGCTACCGCCATCAACCGCGGCGACAACAGCTTCACTCACGCACGGGCCGGCAGCAACGGCAATAACAACACCAATAACCGCGCCACCGCCATCACCCTCGACGATTTCCTTCGAACCCTCGCTTACGCGGGCAGCGATGCCGACAACAACAACCGCTATACCGCCACCGCGTTCAACGGCGGCACCGATATCCAACCACCACCAGAAGCTGCAGCACCCTAGCTTTCCGCCAGGGTGGCGCCGTTAGCCTCGATTCGAATCGGAGTGTTCGGCCCCGCCCACACTCTCGTAGTGGGCGGCGCCGGTTTCATGTCTCGATGCTCTTCACCGAGGTGCTCCACGCGAGGGTCGGAGTATCCCTTGGATCGACGAACGTAGTTTCTGGTTCGCCGCACGGATATCGGCCTGGGCGGCTTTAATGCCTGCGCGGTCGCCGCTGCGGATAGCGGCGGTGAGCTTCGCCGTCGCGGCCTTCGTCGCGGCGGCGTGCTCAGCGGTCGCGGCATCTATCTTTTTCTTCACCTGATCAACGACATTGCCGATGCCGGTGCCCGGCCCGGGCGGGTTGGGATTGGTGCCGGGGCCGCCGGGCGGGTTGTTGGGGCCTGGGCCGTTGGGGCCACCTGGCGGAGTAGCGGGTCCTTCGCCTTCGCCGTCGGTGGGCGGGTTATTAGGGCCCTCGCCCTCGCCGCCCTGGGCGGCAGCGACGCCTGCCGGGGTGATGGTGAGCACTGTCCCGCTGACGCCGAGCACTAGGGCGAGGGCGGTCAACACGAGGGCTCCGAGGGTAACGAAGCGATTTATGCGATTCATGAGTTTGTTGCTCCCGTCGTTGAGCGATAAACGTTGACACCTTCCCGGCGGTGGCGGCAGCGGTCGCCACCGTCCAGGAACCTCAGCCGTTCTTGGTCAGCTGGTAGGTGGTAGTTATGCGGTATTTGGGGTCTGGGCAGGCATTCGTGAGAACCAGAGAGTTGTTTAGGGTGGCTGTGCAGGGTTCTCCCACGGGCCTTGATAAAAGGCCGGTCCACGAATCGCCTTGCTGGCGCAAATCGCCTTGAAACCCTTTTTCGCCCAGGACCACATGCGCGCAGTCCGGACCGCACGAAGTCAGCGTCAGTGGGTTTTGTTCCCCGACGGTGTCCATTGGCATCGGGGGGTCACTGATCATGGCAGTCACAGTTGCGGTGTAGGACCCGCTCGGTGGATCTGCCGACGCTGGACTGGCCAACCCGACCCCAGCAATCACAACCGCTGCCACCAAACCGAGCACAGCCTTGTTCATAAGATCCCCCCCTCGACGAAGCTTGAACGCCTTCAAAAGGAGCAGCTACCCCTCTGAACTGCCGAGACAGAGATGAATTTACGTCACGGACAGTATTTACACAGCAAGCACGCAGAAATGCATTCACATTTTCTTGCATAAGGCAGCAAATGATCTTAATTGACCTGGGAAAAACTCTCGGCGACCGTGACACTTTGCATTGATTCAGGGCGCGCAAACATCCGAACCCAAGCCGAGGACAAACAGCCACCGTGTAGCGATGTCGGTGACCGCCGATACGGTCGGCGGCATAAGCAACTCAGCCGCCTGGGCCACGAGCGCGGGCAATAACTTCCGGCAGGTAGCGCGTGAGACGGAGAACCCGACGACCAAACTTCTAGCCGAAGGTTTGACCCACCTCACCGAGGCACTTCGCGAGCTCGACCAGAAGCTCGAGCACATCGATACGCGACTGCGCTCAATGAACAACGTTGCCTAGACTCGTGGTCCTGCATGACCGCCACGATTAGGCCGATGCTGGCCACTCTCGGTGAGCCGCCCGCCCGGTTCGACGGCTGGGCGGTCGAGGCCAAATACGACGGCCAGCTTCACTGAACTTGTCAACCCGATTTGGTGACTGGAGAACTAGCTAGAGAAGTCTTCGAGCAGGCGGCGGCGTAGAAACATCAACTCGCCTCAGG
>NZ_JBITCD010000009.1:0-57829 GCF_044452905.1 Mycobacterium sp. NPDC051804
GCAGCCAGCCGGGCAACCCCTTGCTGCACTGGCACCGGCCACCGCACCGCCACCTTGGCGCCGCGATAGTCCGCCACCGGCGGATAAGGCCGATCGGTGGGCAGGTCCACCCGCTCCGGCAGATCAGCCAACGCAGCCTGCCAGTAAGCCAGCTGGCCGGCGATCCGGCTGTCGGGATCATCGAGATCACCCAGCTGCGCGCGCTGCCACAACGTGTAATCGACATACTGCACCGGCAACGGGGCCCAGCTGGGACCGTGTCCGGCGCACCGTGCGGCATACGCCGCGCCCAAATCGCCCACCAGCGGAGCGATCGACCAGCCGTCCGCGGCAATGTGGTGCACCACCGCCACCAACACATGCTCATCCACACCGAGCGTGAAAAGCGTTGCCCGCAAAGGAATTTCAGCAGCCAGATCAAACGCACGGCGCGCCACCGCGCCGACGGCGTCCTCCAGTCGGCTTTCCGGCCAGTCGATGGCATCAACAACTTGCCACCCCACCTCGATGGCGTCGACCGTCACCACCGACTGCTCCGGAATGCCGCCCGGCGCCAGGAACAGCGTGCGCAAACTCTCGTGACGGGCGACCACATCGCCAATGGCCGCACCCAACGCCGGAACGTTGAGGTTCCCCCTCAACCGCAACGCCACCGCCAGGTTGTCAACCGAGGATGGCCCCTGCAACTGATCGAGGAACCACAACCGGTTCTGGGCAAACGACAACGGCACCACCGCAGGGCGCTCCAGCGGCACCAACGGCTCCAGCCCATCCCCCTCGCCGATGCGCGGCGCCAACTCGACCACGCTGGGCGCCTCGAACAAGGCACGAACCGACAGTCCGGAGTCCAAGCTTGTATTCACCGCGGCGATCAACCGCATCGCCAGCAGCGAGTCGCCACCCAGTTCAAAGAACGACTCGTCGATACCCACCCGCTCCACGCCCAACACCTCGGCGAAGATGCCGGCCAGAATTTCCTCGGTGGGCGTCGAAGGAGCGCGGTATCGGTCGGCGCTGGGGTACTCAGGAGCCGGCAACGACCGCTTGTCGAGCTTGCCGTTGACCGTCAACGGCAACACATCGATCAACACCACCGCGGACGGCACCATATAACTTGGCAACCGCTCACTCAGGGCACCGCGGACCGCACTGAGGTCCACCGCGTCGACTGCCGACTCGGTCAAATACCCTACGAGGCGCTTGTCACCTGGACGGTCCTCGCGGACGATCACCGCCACCTGATCCACTCCGGGCAGGGCGCTGAGCGCGGCTTGGACTTCACCGATCTCGATGCGATGCCCGCGAATCTTGACCTGCTCGTCAGCGCGACCCACGTAACGCAATTGTCCGTCAGAGCCCCACCACACGAGATCCCCGGTGCGGTACATGCGTTGTCCGGGCCCCTCGGAACCGGCGAACGGGCAGGCCACAAATCGTGAGGCAGTCAACGGAGATCGACGCGCGTACCCGACCGCCAGCTGCGGCCCGGCCAGATACAGCTCGCCGACCACCCCCTCCGGTACCGGACGCAACCAGCTGTCCAGCACGAAGAACGCCGCACCCGGCAGCGGCGCGCCGATCGGCACGATCCCCGAACCCGCCTGCAGCGGCGCGCTCAACGCCACCCACATCGTGGCCTCGGTCGGGCCGTACTCGTTGATCATCACCCGACCCGGCGCCCAACGGTCCACCACGTCCGGCGGGCAGGGCTCGCCACCGACTAGCAACGTCACCGTTTCGAGCCCCTGCGGCGACAACATGCCTACCGCCGAAGGGGTTTGACACAACACACTGACCCGCTCATCGATCAATAAGGCGCGCAAGGCCTCGGGGGAAGCGGCCACCGACTCGGGCACCACCGCCAGCCGCCCCCCATGCAGCAGGGCGCCGTAGATCTCCCACCCCGAGATGTCGAAGCTGTACGAATGCCACTGCGACCAAACCTGCCCCGCGGCGGCCCAGTCGCCATGCAACGAACCCATCAGCTGGGTGACGTTGGCGTGAGTGATCGCCACACCCTTGGGCACGCCAGTCGTGCCCGAGGTGTAGATCAGGTAGGCCCAATCATCTGCGGCCGGCGCCGGCATGGGCGTGACCGGGTAGCTTTCGATGGACGCATCGTCGACATCGATGACCACCAACTGACTACCAGACAGTCGCTCAGTCAACCCGGCGGTGGTCAGTGCGGCCATCGGTTCGGCGTCGGCAATCATGAACTCGATGCGCGCCCACGGGTGCGCGGGGTCGATCGGCAGGTACGCCGCGCCGCTCTTGAGGACCCCGAGCATGGCCACGATCGCCTCGGCACAACGGGAGAAAAACAGCACCACGCATCGGCCGGGACCCGCACCAAGCCCGGCCAAGAGGTGCGCCACCCGATTGGATGCCGCATCCAACTCGGCATAGGTCCACGACCGACCCGCGCACGTCAGCGCCACCGCGTCCGGAACAGCAGCCACCTGCGCCGCGAACACCTCCGGAATCGACGCCGCTTCCGTCGCCGGCGCCGTCAACAACCCCCGGTTGCCCCACCCCTCGACTCGGACGTGCTCGCGTTCATCGAGAAAGTCAAGAGACGACAGCGGACGCTCCGGATCGGTCGTCATCGCCAGTAGCAGGCGCGTCAACCGATCCGCCACGTCAAGGACATCAAGCTCCGCAGTCGGATGGCCAGTCCCCAGGGAGCTGAGGTGAAGCTGGTTGCCATCCTTGAAGAAGACCAGTGCGGCCTGATCCCCGAAACCGGCATTGGTCAGGGTCCCGGTGGCCAAGGCGCCATCGAAGTGCCCCATATGCGCCGCGGGAATGATGTTGACGACGACCCGGTTCGGCGCACGGCCGGAGCTGCCCAGATGCGCTCTACTCTCGATCGTCTGCACCGGGAACCGCTGGTGTTGCAGCGCTTCTCTGATTTGGATGTTGACGTGTCGGCAAAAGCCGGCAATCGAGGAATCCGGCGGAGTTTTCAAGACCAGTGGTACCACGCCTGAGATCAGCCCTGGAACTGCTTGCGATTCCGGACGAACGCGCCTGCTCACCGGAAAATCGAGAACGACCTCCGAACGGTCCGTCTCGTACGCACTCACCAGGAGCGCGCAAGCCGCAGTGATCACCGACGACCGGCGTACGCCCAGGTTCCGCGATAATTCGTCGATCCGCTCGAGGAGGTGCGCATCCAGCGGAATCGGTGGAGAAAAGTCGTCGGTTGCGCTTCCAGTCTCGACCGCGTGCGGTGCGGGATAGATCGGCCTTTCGGCAGGCAGGTTACTGGCCCAGTAGGCCTGATCATCGAGATAATCGGTGGATGCTTCGTATTCGGTCTCACACTGCACCAAGTCGTGCAACGAGCCGAAAAACGCTGGGGGAATCTCTCCGCCTGCAGCAAGCGCGGAGTAAACAGCTGCGATTCGATGCAGGACCAAAGTAAGGCCGATGCCGTCGACCGCGATGTGGTGGCAGCATGCGAACAGAAAGTTCTCGTCTGCCCGCGTCTGCATTAGCGCGAACTTGAACAGTGGGCCAGACAGCGGCATCGGCATGCGCCGGATGCTGGATGCCAAGCGATGCACTTCCTCGACACGGTCCAGCGAGCGCAGAAGGTCGTAGCGCTGAAGCTCAACTACCGGGTGATCAACCGGCCGCTGGAAAACTTGGTCGGCCTCTTGGAAAAATTGAGCTCTAAGCGGTTCGGCCTCACGCACTACATGGTGAATCGTCGACTTCAGGACATCGGCATCGATCGGGCCCTCGATACGCAGAAGCCCGCCCAAATGTAACGTTGCGTCCGCGCGACCCGTTTCTTCGGCGAGCCACATCTCGAACTGTCTCCGCGAAAGCGGATAAACTCGGTCATCGAGTACCATCCGATCCCCTCAATTACTCCAAGCCTGGCCCGTTGCTCTAGGAACTCGAACCCTCCATCAGCTTGTTACGCAGATTTTTGGACCACGCGTAGCGCGGTTGCGCGCAAAGCTGTCCGAGCCCCGGCGCGATGAGCTACTCGCGCGCCGGGCGCGGCCTTCGCGAAGACCGGCCACAGGCTGTAACGCTTTTCATTGTTAACCGAGTTGCTCCTTCGAATTTACCGAAACGGGGTTTTGAGCCGTTGGTGTGGTGGAACAGATCGATGTTCTCAACTCTCCAGAATCTACTTGACCAAGTGGAACTGTTCAAAACGATACTGAAGGCGGTACAGGTCGGTCCCGACTTTCAGCAAAGTCGCTGGATGTGGTCTGTCTCACATCGCAATAGTCCTTCCACAAGGGGAATTTTGTCCGGTGTGATTTCTCTCACCTGCGGCGATAAGCCTGTCATTCGCGGTGGTCCCATGCTGCGCCAGGCAAGACCTCTGGGACGGTAGGTACGCTTGTGGCTGGCCGTACTGCGGCGAGCGAACGTCATTTCGCGATCGCGACCCCGCCCCACGACGCCGTCTACCTGCTCTCTGCACTTGCGTTGACTCCTTGAGGGCAGAAACGACGCTAGTCAGGATCGCCAGGAGTTCTAACCTGTATCGCGCGAGCATCGGCGAGTTTGCCGTCGGATTTTAAAAATGGGCCGGTCGGCCCCCGGCGGTCGGCGTGGCATCTTCTGCGCTGTGGTCCTAACTGGCTCGTTTGCCGACGCCATGCGGCGCGCTCGGCGGCACGGACTCGCCTGACGTGCTCTTTCCGCTGGTCATACGATCGGTGGATGACCGGGTCGGATTTTGGTCGTTTAAGCGAGCCTGTCGAACTGTAGTAAATCCGGACTTGGCGTCGCGGCTTCCACACCTTGAGTACGTCGAATCATCGACAGGCATCGGCAGACTGAGACCGAATCGCGACGGCAACCCCCGCCCCTTCGACGGGACAGGACCGTCCGGACCAAGTCAAGAACGACGAGCGGCTTCGGGGGCCCTGGATGACCAAAGTCCTGGTGAAAAAGTAGAGCCTCCATTGCCGGACGCCATAGTGGCCGTGCGGTAGGTACGGGGCGACTCGGGTCTGGACACCGACGCCATCAGATTGGACCATGTCGATGCGCGCATCGGGGTGCCTATAGATGCCTGTTTCGCACCTCATAGCCAATCTCTAGGGCGTTGCGCAGGCTCTCACCTTCCACGGTCCGCCGCACCCGCCGGAGGCGCTGACCTCTACGAGCCAGCGCCGTATCGCCGCCGGAGGAAGTGCCACGGGCTGAGGAGACTGAGCCGTATTTCCGCGATGCTCCAAAACGCCAGCCGACTCAAGCTAAGTTGTTGGTTCGACACACCAGTAACACACCGAAAGCAGTGCCGCATTTCACGAACACCATTCGAAGCAAATGCTTTCGGCTAAAGAAAGCTCCTGATCGAAAGGACACAGGAGATGGATCCCCAGCGAGCACTGGTAGCCGAACACAGGTGCCGTCTGTGCGGCGGTGATCTCCGCGAGGTTCTGGACTTCGGTCGCCAGCCTGTGTCGAACGCATTCGTCGGAGTCGAGAAAGCTTCCGAAGTGCCATTCTTTCGGCTCGCGGTCGGTCTTTGTACAAGCTGCACAATGGTGCAACAGCTCGACGAGATGCCGCCGAACGAGATGTACCGCTCGGACTATCCGTATCGCGCATCCGGTTCTCTGCTAATCAGGAAGCATTTTGAAGGGGTCGCTCGGCGCATCATCGAAACTTGTCCGGGCGGTCGGAGCGGATTCGTCGTTGAGATCGGCAGCAACGACGGCGTAATGCTGAAGACGCTCAGCGAGGCCGGAATCCCACATCTCGGGGTGGACCCCGCTGCCGGCGCAGCGGACGTGGCCCAATCACATGGTGTCAATGTGCGGACTGATTTCTTCAATGCGTCGACTGCGGCCGATATCCGGGCCGAGCACGGGCCGGCACATCTGATATTTTCGGCGAACACGATCAGCCACATTTCGTATCTCGACTCAATTTTTCGCGGGGTCGAATTGTTGCTTACGTCGGACGGACTGTTCGTATTTGAAGATCGCTGGCTGGGCGACATCCTGAAGCAGCTTTACTTTGACCAAATCTACGACGAACACATCTATCTCTTCTCGGTGCGCTCCGTGCAGGCGACAGCTGCTCGTTTCGGTTTTGAGCTAATCGATGTGGAACACCTTCCATTACACGGCGGTTCCATCCGCTATACGGTGGCCCGCACCGGCTCCTGTCAGCCGGCCCCCTCCGTCGCGGAATTCTTAAACCAGGAGCGATTCTTGGGGGTCGCCGAAGAAGCGACTTTTGAACGGTTCTCTGCTGAAGTCGGTCGCATCCGGACGGACCTCGTCGCCCTCCTGCGGGACTTGCGTTCCAACGGCCGACGGGTCGTTGGATACGGGGCCACATCAAGAAGCGCGACAGTCCTGAACTATTGTCAAATCGGACCGGATTTACTTCCAGCGGTATGTGATTCGACCCCGGAGAAACAGGGTTGCCTCACTCCGGGCTCGAGAATTCCGGTATGCCCACCGGAATTTTTCGCCAACCCTTACCCCGACTACGCACTGCTGTTCGCCTGGAACCACGCCGAGGAAATCATGGCCAAGGAACGATTGTTCCACGAGGCGGGCGGACGGTGGATTCTGTACGTACCGCAGGTCCACATCGTGTGACGTAAATAGGTCTAGAGCGATCCTCGATGTCGCGGCCTTCTTGCGCTGGGGCTAACGGAGACTCGGGCTTCTGGTGCTGTTCACTCTTTCGGCAGCCGACGATTTGCGAGGTGCCGCGTGAAATCGGCCAGCGCAGATCAGTCCGACGGGCGGCCCTTCGCCGATGAGCCAGCGCACCGAGATATCGCGAAACCTTCCAGTAAGTTAGCTGCGGCAGCGGTGCTGTCGGCGGGTTTGGTCATCTGTGTAGCGATCTGGCGAGCGCGGGCCAGGTAAGGCGGCGCGAGAATGGTGCGAAGGTCGGCAACCAGTGATTTCTCGGTTGTGTTCAAAAACCGCCGGGAAGCGCCTACTTTCAACCGTTTGATTGCCGCTCCCATGTACGGCTGAGTGTCCGCTATCCAGAGGATCAGCGTGGGGACGCCTGCTCGCAAGCCAGCGGCGGTGGTGCCCGTCCCGCCGTGATGCACGACCGCGCGGCAAGCGGGAAAGGCGGCCGTGTAGTTCATCGCGCGCACCACCTTGACGTGCTCGAGATCAGCGGCGTCGCCAAGGTCTGCGTGCGGTGAGCACACCAACGCGCGCTCGCCCAGCTGCGCGCAAGCCCGACCTATCATGGCGAGCGTGTCGGCGGGAGATTCGACCGGCGAGCTTCCGAAGCCGAAAAAAATCGGGGGTGTTCCCGCTGCAATCCATGACATGACTTCGTCGTCGGCATCCGTAGGCAGATCCAGGGTCAGCGCACCGACGAAGGGGCGCAGGCCTTTCCATTCCGCAGCCAGTCCGGGGAAGAAAACCTCGTCGTAGGACTGAATTTCCAGCGCGGCGATCCGTTGCGATGCGGGAACGGTTGCCTTGGGCAGTCCAAGTTGGCGGCGCTGTGCATCATCAAACTTCTTCAGCGCGCGCCACCAATACAACCACTCGTAGGCCTGCATAGCGGACCGTGCCACAGGCGTAGGCAGGGTCGGAAACAGCTGGCCGTTGGGCCTTAGCGGAAAGGTGTACAGAGTGGCCAACGGAATCTGACAAGCCTCCGCGACGTTGACAGCGGACGGGTAGCCGCCACGAGTGAGTAGTAGGTGTGCCCCGTCCGCAATCGACGCCAGCGTCCTGGCCGTGTTGTGCCAACTGTCAAGAAGTAACTCGTCGTAAGCGCGCCCTGACCTGATGATGTCTTGGATTTTCCAGGGACTTCGGAAGCTGCGGTTGAAGTTCCAGGTCGCTTCAATGACTGCTTGCGTTTCTGCCCCGCAGGCAACTCCCGACAGCCCGACTGCCTCTACGAAGCCCAACAAGTCGGGCGGGACAGCAAGACACACGTCGTGTCCGCGGTTCAACAGTTCGCGACCAAGGGCTGCGCAGGGCTCGACATCGCCACGTGTCCAATTGGTCGCCATCAGGAACTTCATATTGAGCACTATCGTCGCACTAGTTGCGCGCCGCCTGCGATTAATACGCGGGATTCATTGATCAGTCGGCGCCCGGGCCTACGTGTCGTCACCACTCAGGAAAGGCGACCACACAAAGTTGGTGCCTCCCTGAAGGAAGCGGAGGTCAATAAGCGAAATCTCTGCTGACGGTGGAACTATGTGCCGCGTGGCCATGAACGCTCGATGAGCAATTTGATCCCACAGTTAGCAGCAAATGGTATGGTCTGTACCGCTCAAACCGCCGAAGCTTTGGGCAAGGCCCGCGGGAGATCTTGATTTGAGCTGGGAGCTGAATCCGCCCGAGGCGGAAGACATTACGTGGGACGTAATCGTCGTGGGCACCGGCATGGGCGGCAGCCCGCTTGGCTATGCTCTGGCTCAATCGGGCCGCAGGGTGCTCTTTCTCGAGAAGGGGCGCTCAACACTGCCCGGTGTTTCACGAACGATCCGCTCGTCCGTACCGGAAGTGGCCGAACCTCTGGCCTGCCGTTCGACAAATGACTACCACGAAGCTTTGGCGCGGGCCGGACGCTCGACCGACGAGGTCGAAGACATCAGCGGGCGTTCCCCACGGCGGTACTTGCCGGGAATCGGAAGCGGGACTGGAGGATCGTCGGCGCTTTACGGCATGGTCTGCGAGCGATTTTTCAATCGCGATTTCACTCCCCGGCAGAATTTCTGCGATCCCGGCGATTCAACCGTGCCAGATAGCTGGCCGATCACCTACGCCGAGATGAGCCCTTGGTACGCCGCTGCCGAGCGACTCCTAGGGGTCCGCGGCGAACCTGATCCCCTGCGCCCCGAGGCGGCTGACGTCAGTCTGCCTGCGGCGCCACCATTTTCGACATTCAACCAGCCGCTGGTCGACTATCTGACGGGTCGTGGGCTGCATCCCTACCATCTGCCGATGGCCTGTGACTACACCGACGGTTGTCCTACCTGTAACGGTTATCTCTGCGACCGGTCGTGCAAGAACGACGCCGCCCGTAATTTCCTGCTACCAGCCATTGCCGAGCACGGCGCCCATCTGCTGACGGAATGTCGTGCCCTGCGCTTGCACGCCCACCACACGCAAGTTCGCGAGGTCATTTGTCAACATCGGTCCCAAATAGTGACCTTCAAGGCGAAGGTGGTGGTCCTGGCCGCTGGTGCGCTGATCACCCCGATGCTGTTACTGAATTCCCGATCGGGTGATTGGCCGCGCGGGTTGGCCAACGGCTCAGATTGGGTGGGACGCAATCTGATGCGTCATTTGGTTGACTTTTTATTGGTATGGCCGCAACCGGGCTCCAAGATCACAGGGGAAAACAGGCAGATAGGGCTGAACGACTTCTATTTCTGGGAGGGGCAAAAGTACGGCACCGTGCAGTCCGGTGGCACGCTGCCACCCATCGAGGTCCTGACCAACCACCCTGGCCGCATATACAACGCGCTCCGTCTGATGACCCCGGCGGCACGCCCGATCTACGAGCGAATCTTCGGCGGCGCGCTGCAGTTCGCCGCGATCTTGGAAGACCTGCCCTATTTGGACAACCGGGTGCTGCCCTACGAAAGCTCAATCCCAGACGGTCGCCAGCGGTTGCGACTTCAATATCGTCTTCACCCTAGCGAGATCGAACGTCGCACAACGTTTTTGCGGCTCCTGAAAGACCTATTCGAGCCGTTTCGAACCTTCCGTCTGCAGGGCGCTACGGACAACGCCGTCCTCAGCCACGTATGCGGCACGTGCCGCTTCGGGACCGATCCCGAAACTAGTGTGCTGGACCCGTATAACCGAGCGCATGAGCTGGACAACCTCTACGTGGTAGATGCCTCGTTCTTTCCATCCAGCACCGGCATTAACCCCAGCTTGACGATCGCGGCCAACGCTCTGCGGGTAGCCGAGCACGTGAACCACGTGCATTTCGCCAACTGATGACTAACGCACCTATTCGGTGCAAGGCAGCGTCGGTCGAGCGGATCACGTGGCGGTTCCGCCCCACAGCTCCGCGGAGCCTCCCAGCATGCCGGATACTTGTCAGGTAGATCGGCGTATGGACACGCGTGATCGCCACGCAGCGAAAACCTCTGAAGCTGTTGCAGCGCTCTCTATTTCACAACACCAGCCGATCTCGACGACTGGCTGGACAGGCTCAGTCGCGCGATCGTGCGCCACGTCGAATCTGGGCCTTGCTCGCACGAAACCCAGCGACACCGCCGGAAAGCGTTACATGCCGAGATGAAGTTGGTTGCCCGGAATGCCCACCTGCCCGGCCGACTCATGCCACTTCCTTAGTTCAACATCAGTGCCGCATCGACGTGCGCGGCCGCTTTTCACTCGGAGCCTCGTCCTCAAGCTTGCAATCGAAAACAGTCTCACCTGCGGCTCAATCGCCGACCAAAAGAACGGTTCGGCTGACGTTGCTAAGGCCTATCGAAAAGATAGGATCCTGCCTATGAAATTTGTGCTGGCAAGTTATGGAAGTCGTGGCGATGTCGAGCCCTGCATCGCTGTCGGCCATGAGTTGCTGCGCAGGGGGAACGAAGTGCGATTGGCTGTTGCGCCCGACATGGTCCGGTTTGTTGAGTCGGCTGGGCTTTCGACCGTCAGCTATGGGCCGGATGCGCGCGCATGGCAGGACGTGCACCGGTCTTTCATGACGCAGATGGGCCGCCCTTGGAGAGTCAAGGAACTGGGCAGGCTGTATCGCGAGAACATGGCGCTACTAGGTCGGTACCTGGCGGATGCCAACGAGACGCTGATGCTGTTGGCCAAGGACGCCGACGTACTGCTCACAGGCCCTCTCGGCGAGGATGTCGCCGCCAATGTCGCGGAGTATTACGGCGTTCCACTGGCGACGATGCACTTCGTTCCGATGCGGGCCAATGGTCAGCTCGTGGCGCGGTACGTAACTAGATTCGGCGAGTGGGTGCAATGGCGCATGCTGTTTAAG
The DNA here is from genome assembly GCF_044452905.1 of Mycobacterium sp. NPDC051804. Lineage (NCBI taxonomy): Bacteria > Bacillati > Actinomycetota > Actinomycetes > Mycobacteriales > Mycobacteriaceae > Mycobacterium > Mycobacterium sp. NPDC051804. Next base: position 10,960 of record NZ_JBITCD010000009.1, read on the forward strand.
AAGGCCGAGGACAAGCAACGCCGTCAACTTGGCCTGCAAAGGGCAACAGCTCCGTCTCCGCGCAGGATCGTGGAGCGTGGGTCGCTAGAGATACAGGCTTACGACGAAGTTTGGTTCCCTGGGTTGGCAGCCGAATGGGCGGAATCAGATTGCAGGCGTCCCTTCGTCGGCACACTTTCGATGGAATTGCCGACAGACGCCGATGAGGAGATTTTGTCCTGGATTGCCGCGGGGCCGCCCCCGATTTACTTCGGTTTTGGCAGCATACCGGTCGATTTGGTCGAGTCTCCTGCCGAGGTCCTTGCCATGATCACTGATAGCTGCGCGCAGTTAGGCGAGCGAGCATTGGTTTGCTCCGGCTGGAGCGATTTCGGAAAAGTGCCTGACTCGACCACAGTCAAGGTCGTACCCGCGATGAATCATGCGGCGATCTTTCCGATTTGCCGCGCGGTCGTGCACCACGGCGGGTCTGGAACCACAGCCGCGGGTTTGCGCGCCGGTGTCCCCACTCTGATCCTTTCGACCTGGCAGGAGCAGGCGCGCTGGGGGGCTGAGGTCAAACGCCTCAAAGTCGGTACGGCCCGGCGTTTTGCGGACCTCACCCGCGAAACATTACTCGCGGATCTACGCACCATCCTCGCTCCGCAATACGCCACCCGTGCTCGCGAAATCGCCGCCCAGATGGTCAAACCGGCGGAGAGCGTGGCGACCGCAGCTGCTCTGCTGGAGAATGAAGCGCGGCTTAAGTGTGTTCGCTGATACGCAAATGCGTAAAGATAGAGGATCGGGAGAAGCCCGAGATTCCGCCGCAGTTGACCCGTCCTCCTGCGTCGTACTCGGTCAAGCCTGATGCGCGCCCACCCACGGTGAACTGCCTTCTCGCCAGCATTTCGTGGTCGCCGCGCGGCGGCCCGCCGAACTCCAGCGACCGCAGCCGGCCGACTGCACCGCGGGCGTCATCCCTGCCAAATACGCCGGAGAGAGGCAGCGGGTGGCCATCAACCTGGTTCAGCAGCCGTCAGCGTGTTGCGCCTCCGCGACCGTAATGAAAGGCTCCGCATAACACCGAAAGGCCAAGAGCTGCATGAAGTTCGTACTAGCGTGCTATGGGACGCGCGGCGATGTGGAGCCCTGCGCCGCGGTTGGCCGTGAACTGCTGCACCGCGGGCACGAAGTGCACATGGCTGTCGCCCCCGACCAAATTGGGTTCATCGAGTCGGCGGGGCTGAGTGCAACCGCCCTCGGTCCGGATCCGCGAGCGATGCTCGACGCGCACTGGGCGTTTTACAGGACGTTTTTCCGGAACTTCTGGCGAATCCGCGAAGTGAGAAGATTGTCGCGCGAAGCATGGGAACCCAAAGCCCAAGCCTGGGACGAGATGAGCAGGACACTTACCGTGCTTGCGGAGGACGCCGATCTACTATTTACCGGCCTAGTTTTCGAGGAAATCGCTGGCAACGTTGCGGAGCATTACGACATCCCCTTGGCCTCGCTGCATTACTTCCCGATACGACCCAACGGCGAGCTACTCGCGTTCCTGCCGGCGCCTCTATGTCGCTTTATTATGGTGGCGCACGAATGGCTGAACTGGCGCGGGATCAAGAAGCTTGTGAACGCACAGCGCTGCGAACTAGGACTGCCCGAGGCAACACTGCCTTCCGCGCGACAAATCACGGAACGTGGATCATTGGAAATCCAGGCCTATGACAAGGTTTGCTTCCCTGAACTGGCAGATGAGTGGGCGGGATTGAATGGACAGCGGCCCATTGTCGGCGCGCTGACGATGAATCTCCCGACCCATACGGACCAAGAGGTGGCGTCCTGGATCTCCGCGGGAACACCGCCGCTCTTCTTCGTCTTTGGCAGCACCGTGCCGGTGGAATCTACAACCGACACGCTCTCTATGATCGCCTCGGCCTGCGCTCAATTGGGCCAGCGGGCGTTGATTTGCTCCGCTGGAACCGACTTCAGCCAAGTCGCGAATCTAGACCACGTCAAGGTGGTCAGCGCAACCAATTACGCGGCCGCCTTTCCCGCCTGCCGCGCGGTAGTCCACCATGGTGGCGCAGGCACAACGGCAGCGGGTCTGCGTAGTGGGATCCCGCAGTTGATTCTCTCGACGGACCTCGATCAGACTCTCTGGGGTGTTCGCGTAAAGCGACTGAAAGTTGGTTTAGGAAAGCGGTTTTCGACCACCACACTGAGATCGTTAATGGCAGACCTGAACACCATACTGGCGCCGCAGTACGTTTCGCGCGCCCGTGAGATAGCGACCCAGATGACGAACCCGGCCGACAGCGTTGCGGCCGCCGCCGATCTAGTCGAGAGTTTCGCCCGCCTGGGCTCTATGCGCTGATCCGACGCCGGGTCGTTGGACGATCCCGTCAAAATCCACGTACAGCCGTTCGGCGTGTGCGCGTCAGACAGCGATTCCGGTGAAATATTCAGCGAAGATTATTCTTGATCACTCGTGTCTCGTCGCCGGGCGCCCATCGATCGTCGCGTCCATCCGTGGATCGTCACAGCGCTCGGTACTCTTACCCCATGTATCGGTATGGAATGTTTACAGCCCGCCTATCGCGCTGTGTCGTCCTCTGCCACAAAGCCTACGAATCTCAGGCGGGCCGTACGATCCGCGTTGTTGAAGGTTGGTAATGCCGGTCCGCATTCGTTCTGGGGGAGCGTCCCAAAAAGGCTCCGCGTCCATAAGCTCTGCGCGGCCGGATAATCGGCTCGCGCTCATCGACCACGGCTTGTATACGCAGCATCACGCAGTCGGCCGCAACGTGGTCATTCAGGTCGTGTGGCTATATGAACACGATATCGACTTCGATCGGGTGAGAAACTTCCACCAAAACCTCGGCCACGGGCTGCTGGGAAGGCGCATCGAGCGTTCGCCGCTGCCGTTCGGTTGGCATCGATGGGTCTCAGATCACGGGCCCGCTGGCTTTGATATCGAGGAGTGCGCCCGACCACCCGGCGATCTCGGTGAATGGATCGATGAACGTTCGCAAATCACCATTGATCCGGAAAAGGGGCCTGGTTGGCATCTCGGCGTCGTTCCCCTGAAGGACGGCTCTACTGCAGTCAGCCTCGTGGTTTCTCACTACCTGATCGACGGTCTCGGGCTTGCGGTGGTGGTACTTGATGCGCTTTCTGGCAACACTCGCGATCTTCGCTACCCGCCGCCTGAGTCGCGTCGTCGACTACGCGCTATGGCTGAGGACGCACGACGAACAGTGCGGGATGTTCCCGAAGTGGGCCGGGCGCTTGCTTTGGCGGCAAGACTGTCCCGTCAGCGCCGGCGGGACGGTGCAGAATCAGAGCAGTCACCACCGCCCCCCACGCGCCGAGAAGGCTCCGACGCTTTCGTCGTACCAAGCGTCACGATTCGCGTCAATTTGGATGATTGGGATGCCTGTGCGGAGGCTTTGGGCGGAACCAGCAACACCCTGACTGCCGGGTTCGCCGCGAAATTCGCTGAACACCTGGGGCGCCGACGTGCCGGTGACGGAGCCGTCACGCTGCAGCTTCCTGTGAGCGACCGTGTCGAGGGTGATACGCGTGCGAATGCGATGTCAATTGCGCGCGTCAGCATCGACCCGACCGGAGTAACAGCGGATCTTGGTGACACCCGAGCGGCGATCAAACAAGCGCTGGAAGCGCTGCGGAACACACAAGATGAGTCATTGCAGCTCGCTTGGCTTCTCGCGTTTACCCCAAGACGGGCGCTGAGGCGGATGGACGATGCGACCGTCGCTGACCCAGATTATCCTGTGTTCTGTTCTAATCTCGGTGATGTCGGTTCGATGGTGAACCGCCTCGACGGTACTGACGCCGAGTACGGCATCGTACGCGTGACTGCCCAACACGAAACGCGACAGCGGCTCGATCAAACCGGCGGCCAGATGATCTTGCAGTCTCTGCGCATCCCCGGCAGCTTTATCATCAGTGTCGACGCATATCAGCCCGGCGCTGAAAATACGAAGGCCGCCTTGCGCGTTCTGGCTGAGCGCACGCTGGCTGGATTTGGTTTGACTGGCAGGATTGAGTAGCTAATTTTGACAGAGTGCCGAATCGCCCTGTTGGCCAAAGCAATACCGCCATAGCCGGTCGGTCTAACCGTGGTAATTCCTACCGTTTGCTTTGCGTCAAACATGACAGCGACGGAAATGGCGATGAACGGGGACTGGGCTACAGCTCGCCAGTGTCGATGGCTTTCTTGACCTCCTGCGCGTGCGCCACTTGCTCTGCGGTATATCCGATACACAACGCAATTCCGGCAACGAGTACGCCGGACCCTGCCAACCACAGCAAGCCGTAGGTAATGCTCTGGTCCAGCGCATGCAACTGTGCTGAACTCATGTCCATTGCAGGTCCGGTGATTCCGCCAAGGGATTGATTGCGCGAGGTGATCACGGCCTGGACTGCGGCGAAGACTACCGGTCCCCCGAGGGTCGACAGCATCAGCGCAATCGCGGATGTAGGGCCGATGCGGTCATCCCCGACACTCGCGATGGCTGAAAGCATGAGCGGCAGGTTCGCAAGGCCGATGCCAACGGCGCCGACGACGAGCGGCAGCACCAGATTCGGAAAGTATGGGACACCCGTGTGAAGTGTCATGCTGCTTGTTACCACCGCAGCGACCACGAGCAGACAACCAGCGATTACCACCACCCTCGGTTGGAACCGCATCACCAGCCGCGACGAGGCACCCATCCCTATGGCAACGGCAATAACGAACGGGATAAATCCGAGACCGGCGTGGAGAGTGCTGTACTTCAAGACCTGCTGAACATAGAGGGCAACTAGGACGGTCAAGCTGAACAGGATTCCGCCAGCTAAAAAAATGGTCGCGAAAGTAGCCAGTCGATTTCGGTCGAAGAACAAATCAAACGGCACGATCGGGTTTTCTGCTCGCCGCTCAACTACCACAAACGCGGCGAGGGCGCTGATTGCCAGCGCACCCGAACCGAGCGTCGTCGCCGACAACCAGCCCTCCTGCGGGCCTATCGATATGCCGAAAACCGCCGCGATACAAATGAAGGTGGTCAACACGGCACCCGTGGCGTCCAGCTTCATTCGGTGCGTATGGGTTTCCTTCAGCGTGGTGCGTGCCAGCCAGATCACGATCAACCCAAGCGGCACGTTAATGATGAATATGATCCGCCATGACACATCGGTGAGTGCTCCGCCTAGCGTCAAGGCCAGTACGGCACTTATCCCCCCCATCGCTCCAAATATCGCAGTCGCAGCGTTGCGTCCGGGGCCCTTCGGGAATGTTGTCGCTACCAGTGCCAGACACGTCGGCGAAAGGATACCCGCGGCGATGCCCTGCAGTAGCCGGCCTAAAAGGAGGCTGGCCGCATCCCAAGCGATTCCGCACACCGCTGAGGCAATGGTGAACAGCGAGGCTGCGACGATAAACGTGCGCTTCCGTCCGAAGGCGTCGCCGAGACGGCCGCCCAGCAGCATCAAGCCCCCGAAGGTCAGTACGTAGGCCGTGATCACCCACCCTCGCGCGGCATCGGAAAGGCCGAGCTCGTTCTGCATCTTGGGAAGAGCGAAAATTGCTATCGTGCCGTCCATCGCGGCCACCAACCCCATGCCGCTGATAACGGTGACTGCGGCGATGAAGCGGCGACGCGACATCGAGGTCTGCAGAAACCCGCTCGTATCGCTGTGAGGAGCCGGCTCCGAGGGCATTAGATCGCTCTCTTGTTGCGCCCTACGTTCCTGACTTTGCGCTGCCTCATTGCCGGGCGTCATAGCAAACTACGCTACAGCAGTTGCGGAAAGTGCTAGTAGCGAGCCGCTGTTGAATCGTTGTACCTACCGCGCTTGAGCTTTGACGGAGCGAACTGGACCCCACCCCAGCTGTATCCGACCTGGAGGTGAGGTTGGGAATAAGGTGAAGGCGGGTGCAAAATTGGTGACGGGTGCCCCTCAAGCCTCGGAATCGCGTGGTGGTTGACATCCGCGCAACCGCAAGGCCGGCCAGTGCTATAGCGCGCCGAACCACGCCCGGCAACTGCTAACAGCTGTACCGATCACCGGTGAGGAATTTCGAGTGAGCACAATTAGAAATTTCGACTCGCGTTCAGTTTCGGGACGAAGCGATCGTGGATAAGATCGTAATGCGGCGAATAGCGTACCTCACTGATACTCAGCAGTGCGTATCTGCAAATCAGCGAATAATCCCGCGACGAGCATGAATTTCCAGGACGTCGGCGGCGTTGGCCGCGCTTTCACGCGGAGTTGTCATCCAACTGGCAATCTCGCGGGCTCGGCTTACATATTCTGGGGCGAGAATCTGGCGGAGATCCGCAACTAGTGATTCTGAAGTGCTAGATGAAAACCGCCGAGCGGTGCCAACCTTCAATCGTTTCAACTGAAGTCCAGCGATTTGCCCATCAGTTATTGACCACAGGATCAGCGCCGGCACCCCGGCCCGCAGACCGGCGGCCATGGTCCCTAAGCCTCCATGGTGGACTACGGCACGGCATGTACGAAACACAGCCGAAAGATTCACCGCCCTCACGATTTTGACGTGGTCTGCGTGTGGAGCGTGCTTGAAATTACTCCAGCCAGAGCAAACAAGAGCTCTCTCGCCTAATTCCGCGCATGCTGTGCTGATCATAGCGATGGTTTCGTCAGGGCGTTCGGCCGGAATGCTGCCGAATCCGAAATAAATCGGTGGTGTTCCCGCGGCAATAAATGACGCCACATCCTCGTCGCCGTCCGTGGGCGCGTCCATCGTCAGCGCTCCCACAAAGGGGCGTTGGGCTTTCCACTTTTCCCATTCTGCTGCCAAGCCTGGGAAACATAGTTCGTCATATGCTTGGATCTCTAATGACTTCTGTTCCGCAATTCGCCGCGGCGACGGGCCTTTCGCGTTAGGCAGCCCGAGCTGACTTCGCTGCGTGGCCTCGAGGCTCCTTGTTCCCAGCCAATTCATCCAATCGAACATGCGCATTCCGCACCGGGTTACCGTCGGTGGTACGCCGGGGATCCAGTGCCCATTGGGCCTCAGAGGAAACGTATGCAGTGTTGCGAAAGGAATGTTGTAATACTCCGCAACATTGGCAGCTAGTTGCTCATAAATAAGACCGCTTAATAACAGATCGGATCCACGCGCTAGCGAAACCAGCTTGTCGTTCAACTCCGGCCAGTGTTTCTCAACCAACTCGCGAGTTTCGCGCCATGACTTCAGCAGCTCTCCCCTGTCCTTTAAATTACCGGGAAAGCCCTTCCATAGGTTTTGGAGGAAATCCGATTTGAAAACCGTCTGAGAATCTCGCCCATAAGACACCGCCTCAAGCCCATCCGACTCGACTAGTTCGAGCAGATTCGGCGGAACCGCCATGCAGACATCGTGGCCGCGTCGCAACAACTCACGACCGACGGCCGAGCACGGCTCAATATCCCCGCGACTCCCATAGCTGGCGATCACAATCTTCAATGCAAACTACCCCCATAGAATGCCAGCCGACCCCCGCGCCCTATTAAAGGCTGCGCTCCTGATGATAGTGCAGTCACAACTACGGGTGCTTCTGGACTACGCGCTTAACAGCTGCCTGCAAGGCTCCAGTGAACCTTGTCGACTAGTTGAGCGACCCCTCACGACGCCGCAACAAAGCAATCCCTGCGGCGCACGCTACCCGCCCGGGGCCGAGTGCTGACCTGCGACGAACCTAAAGATCAGCGGGTGGATTGAAATCCAGCGCTGCTGGCGACGTTTTGCGCCATCTGGCCCGCGGCCCCGCGGATGCCCAGCGCGAAGCTGCCGAAGTAGCGGGCCATCTGGCGTGGATGCTTGAGGTAATTGGCATAGTTGGATTGCCACCAGTAGTTAATCGACATGTTCTCGCCGGCACCCCAGACGGCATGCCACCAAAAGAGAGGAATGTAGAGCATGTCGCCTGGGCCGAGCTCGACGAGCGCGCGGTCGGCGTCGGCCCAAGCGGGGTACTGAGTCGTATCTGGGGAGGCGACATTGACCCGGGAGATGTTGTTGCCGACGTTCCCGAAGGCAAAGGGATAGACGCGAGCGATTTCACGAGGTGGGCAGAGAACAACTTGTTTTTGCCCGCGGATCTGCGTGAGGAAGTTGTCGGCGTAGTCGTAGTGGAGCCCCGTAAAATTGTTGCCGGCGCCCAGCCAGAGATTCACCGCGGCATATTTGCGCTCGTCAACGAAACGGGGAAAACGAACATCGGACCAGAGCTCAGGAAGAGCGGTCCTGATCGGTAGCTGGACGGCGTAAAGCTGGCCGTCTGAGATAGCCCCGCTTGCGATCAGATCGATGTATTCGGCGAAGGAGATCTCCGAAGTGGTTGCCATTGCTCCGGTTTTCGGGTCGGGGATGTGGGTGCCAGCGCCCGTGACCTTCGACGGCTTAATGGTGCGGGTACCGACTTTCTCGGCGAGGTAGTCGTTTGTCCAACGCTCCAGTACAGGCCAGTCCTCCATCGCGCCCGAGACGATCACCGGGCGCTGCGGAACGATGAAGCGCTCCTCTAGTTCTTGCCGGCTCGGGCGGTCTAATCTCGGGACCTCAAACGTAGCGTTGACGTCGAACAACGGTTTCCCCCTCGCTGGACGGTGACCCTGAACCGCAATCGACGAAACGTATCACACGCTCCGTAGCAAATTTCGAGTTCGTTTCGTTCGAGCGTACAGCGCTCACGACCGGAGCATATCGTTCGACACAAATGGGCCAGGCCTCGCTGGTTCGGCACACGAATTGCTCGGACACAACTGACGCCCGTAACGCAGAAGCGAAATTTTCCGATATCCCGTACGCGCTGGCCACAAGCTGATCTGCGGCGCAGCAAGTAGCGGGTGTGCGGATGGAACGGAAATGCCTGGGTTAGATGAAGGCTCAGGTGGATACAGTCAAAGAATATCGTTACGGGAAGGACCCTCATGATCAACCTTTCGTTGACCAGGCTGGCGGCCGCCTTCGGCGGCCTCGCAGTTACGTTGGCCACTGGAGCCGGGATCGCCTCCGCTGCTCCTGATCTGGGCCCAGCGGTCGACACAACCTGCAGTTACCCGCAGTTGGTGTCCGCGCTCCATGCGCAAAGCCCGGCCACAGGTGCGGCATTCGACCAAGCGCCGATGTTGAAAGCCGGTTTGCAGCAGTTCCTCGCTTCAGGGCCAGCCCAACGGCAACAGATTGCCCAGCAGGTGGCCAGCGCGCCCGACATTCAGCCGTATCTCGGCGATATCCAAGGCGCCTTTGCGACCTGCAACAACTTCTAACCAAGTCAGAAGCGAACTACCTGCGTTTCGTGCGTACGGGTAGATCGTAATTTCTGCCGTTGCGTCGTTTCGGCGCGTGGTTAATTAAACCTGCGTGCATGGATTCGGAGAAAAATCTTTTCGAGGTCGCTGGATGCCCTTCTCTGGCTGAGCCGTCAGTTACGGCGCCATAGGTGGGCAGCAGCGGCCGAGAAGGGACGGTTATGGCCGTTTTGTGATGAAAAGCGTCGCGTTGTTCCGGTCAACGAGTTCCGCAGCCCAGTTGCATTCGGGTGATTACCGATGCATGGAGTCGAGTTGGGTGTGAGGCGGAAGCTGATCTGCTGTGGGCGAAGCATTTCCAACGAAATGTGATCCCGTCAGCATCAAGGGTTGTTCGGCGATGATTTGTGTGGCTTCGTCCGGCCCGGGCGCAGTCGTTCGCAGCGGCGACCCAGGCACCACAGCTGCGGACCTCGTGATGTGCCCCCGTAATTTCTGAGGCAGCCCGAAAAGGCGGGCCTGGGCCCAATGCCCAACGCCTGAAGGTCCTTACAGCGCAGCACTTTACAGACATCCGTCGGCGCTCCTAACGAAGGCCTGCGCACAACCCTGGCACCGCAAAACGTCGCTTGAAGCCGCGACATCGCCGCGCAGACGACCTAAATCTGCGCAAAGGTTGCCGTCTGCGGTAGATACCCGGTGGTCAGCCTCGAACCAGAAGCGACCACGCTGAAGGAAATGGAGCGACTGAAACTGCCAGGGCAGAGCAGTGGTCAACATGGATTCGGGGTGCGATGGGTCGATCCATCACCGTCCAGCGTCTTCAGAAGAGATTGCGTCTGATAGCTTCTTGGCGTCAAAGGGAGGGACTCGATGAGTAAGCCCAAAATGCCTGCCGTTGCGGACTACATCACGTCGCGGTTCGTGCGGCGAATTCGTAGCTGGGATTCGCGCCACAAGTACGTTGATCTAGACGAATCCGCACAACACATCATTCGCAAGGTCGACCCGTACACGTTGACCGCGGGTGACCGCATCGCCGCCCTGTGCACGAGTGTCGATTACATAGTCGACCACGGCATCCCCGGCGCCATTGTGGAGTGCGGAGTGTGGCGCGGCGGAAGCCTGCTGGCGATGGTGTTGCGCCTGCTTGAACGTGGCATTACCGACCGCGACGTTTTCGGGTACGACGTGTGGCAGGGCATGGGACCGTCCGGCTTCCCATATGAGCCCACCGACGAAGACGTGCTCTTCAACGGCGCATCGGTCAAGAATTCCATGAATCCGGGCCGAATTGGCAAGGCCCTCTACGAACAGGTCATGCCGAGAGTGACCCACTTCCAGCCCTCGCGCGATGACGTCTTCGGCCTACTGACGTCTGCCGGATACCCGTCGGAGCGGATCCACCTCGTAGCTGGTCCGGTGGAGGACACTCTTCCTGCACAGGCGCCCGAGACGATAGCCCTATTGCGCCTCGACACCGATCTGTATGAGTCCACCCGCCACGAGCTTGAACACCTCTACCCGCGGATCCCCGTCGGCGGCGTGTTGGTCATCGATGACTACGGGTACTGGAAGGGCGCGCGCAAAGCCGTCGACGACTATTTCGATGGACACCGCATTTTGCTGCATCGTGACGGCCCCTCAGTTCGATTCGCTGTCAAACAGCAGGAGCGCTGATCCGCCACTCGGCAGCCAGCTCTTTATACAGTTGAGCTCGGCGTTGGGCATCAGCGAGGTCGGTGAACTCCTCTCCGGCCAAGAATATTGTTGCGTATGTACTGCACCGTCTGCTCCGCTCGCGGTTCGTCTTGCCGGTGGGCCACCCGGGCCGGATCAGAGGCGAAGTCACGAGCCTGGAGCACTCAGCCAGCCGACAATTAATAGCGGATTCACCGAGTTCGCTATCGGCGGCGGCTCAAAATTGACCCCCTGGCGGCAGGTGAAGATTGACCCCCGGCCGGTGGTGGTTGGTGAATATTCCTCAGTAGTGGTGGCCGCGGCAGGTGTGCGGCCCAGGTACGCGGTCTTTAAGTCGGTAGCTGTCTCCTTGCAGGGTGATGACTTCGGCGTGGTGGACGAGGCGGTCGATCATGGCGGCGGCTACGACGTCGTCGCCGAACACTTCTCCCCAACGGTCGAACGCTTTCTTGGAGGTGACGATCAGCGATGCTCGTTCGTAGCGGGCCGAGACCAGTTGGAAGAACAGGTTGGCAGCTTTGAGTTCGAAGGGGATGCAGCCGACTTCATCGATGACGATGAGCGGGTAGCGGCCCAGTCGGGTGAGTTCTTGCTGGATGCGTCCGAACAGCGAGCGGCGCGAATGGATTTCCATCGCGGTACAGACTTGAAGAGCGTTGAGGAAGGCCGCCGCACACTGTGATGACGACCATGCGACCGGACGGCTATCTGCTGTCGACCTGTTGCGGTGAACCTGAGACAAACCACTCTTGCGACGGCAGTGTCAGTCAAACTTGTGCGTCGGTTTCCTGTTTGGCACACACTCAGCTGGGTGCAAGCGCGCGCTCGGCCAGCAGCCCTACGACCGACGACAAGAGTCGCGAGTAAGCGGCTGTCACGTGGGTCTGGTCGGAGTACACGAGAGTGTTGCCTACGATGACAGGACAGCGATCAGCGGTGCAGAACAGCCCGGTGACGTCCACGTAATGTCCACCGCCAACTCTGATGGCGGCGGATTCAGCCGCAATTCCCGCTTCGTTCACCGCCATCGACCGGGGGGCCGAACAAGCCGTCGTGTCATCGAGGTGGCCGGACAGGCAGATCGCCACCATCGAGTGTGGATCCGGGATCGGACCGAGCACCAGAACCTCAGCCCCGGTGCCACGGAGTTGGCGCACGAGGCGCGTCAGACCGGCCATCCACGCCGGATCATAAGATGCAAAGCCGGGCTGCCATCCGAGTTCGGGACCACCATATCCTCGCCAGACGCTCATCACCACGAGCCGAGGACGCTTGGCGTTCAACTGGGTGATGATTTCGTCGCGCCACTGCTCGCAATTGGTGTACAGCAGGCGACGGACGGGGCCGGTCACGGCCAAGTCCATCGGTGGGCAACCAGATTTGGTCAAAGTCTCCAGCCGCCAACCCTTTTGCGTGGCAACCTCGTCGAACGCTGGACTCCACATGGTGGCATTCGAATCGCCGAGCAGGGCAACCGTCGTGGCGGAGGTGGTGTCGCCCGCCGCGCAGTCCGGCTGTCCCACCTCGAAAAAAGTGCGCAAGCAGCCGTCAATAATCATGTCTTTGGGCTCGTCTGCCGCGTCGGTAAGCGTGGGGTCGAGGTTTGACGGGACTGTCTTGACCTCGGCAGCTGCGGCGACGACCGCTTGGACCTGCGCGAGCGCACCGGATATCGCAGCGTCGTAAGCCTCGATAGTGCGCCCGGTGGGTGGAGACGCAGCAGTGAAGGTCAACGGTGCGGCCGGCGCGCCCCGGCCGACCGGTGGAGGTATCGCCACCGCCACCGCCGCACAAACAGAAACTGCTGCCGCGGTGGCGACCCCGCCGACCGCAAGACTCCTAGCGGGAGATCTGCGCAAAGGTGCGGCGAATCGCAACGGGTTCTCGACCAGGTGCAATGTAATCACCGCCAGCCCGCCCGATACCAGCACCGCTACGAGGCGGCCTGCCAGCCCGAGCGAGTGGCCCATCAGGAGCGGAGCAAACAACAGCACCGGCCAATGCCAGAGGTACCACGAGTACGACACTCGGCCGATGGCTTGCATCGGTGACCACGACAGGACGCGACCACATCCCGTAGCCGATGCGGAGCAGCCGGCACCGATCACCAGTGCCGTGCCGAGCGTAGGTAACAGCGCCGCAGTACCGGGATAGGGAGTAATTTTGCTAAATGCGGTGCACGCCAGCACGATGAGGGCCAACCCTGACCAGCCCGCAATGGCGGCAAATGTTGCCGGTAATCGGTGCCACTGCGTGACTGTAAGGGCCACCAAACCGCCGACCGCTAGCTGCCACGCCCGCGTGGGCAGCGAGAAGAACGCTACCGACGGCACCAGGTATGTGGCCGCAAGCGACATCGCAAACGATACAGCCGCAATGACCGTGAGGACGACAAAGAATGGCCTCGTCGATGACGCGGCATCGCTTTTTGTGCGTCGACGCGCAAGCCGTACTAGCCAGGCCGTGCCAATTATCAGGGCCGGCCAGACAAAATAAAACTGCTCCTCCACGCCCAATGACCAATAGTGTTCGAACGGAGTCGGGAGGCCGGGGTCGAAGTAATTCTGCAGTTGCAGAATGAACCAATAGTTGCTGACATAAAGTGCGCTGGCGATACCGTCACCCATGACGGCCGGAACCTGCAGTGGGGGTAGCAGAAAGCCCGATGCGACCGCAGTGAGAACGCCTACCGTGGCCGAGGCCGGCAATAGCCGGCGGGCACGCGCCCCGTAGAAACGACGTAGCCGGACGGTACCGGCGGTGCTCACTTCGCGCCACAGTAGCCCTGTGATGAGGAAGCCCGAGATGACGAAGAAAACGTCTACGCCGACGAATCCACCACCGACGCCAGGCACCGCAGCGTGGAAGAGAACAACGGCTAACACAGCGACGGCACGCAAGCCCTCGACGTCCGGACGAAACCCCAACTTCGCCGAGCTCGGTCGCTGCGGCCCAGCACTAACACTCAACGCGTCAGCGCCACCCGCGGTGCCGCCACCTTCGGTTGCTGTCCGTTCGGCCACCCGACGCATTGTGACATTCGTCTCGTGGACAGGGAGGAAAACTCGCGCCTTAGTTGCTTTCGCCCTCGCGTTAAGAGGGCGTCAAAGCGCTTGAAAGCAGCCCTCTAGTTCGACGTGTATCGCTGGCATACTGCGAGCGTTGGGATATGCAATTACGTGACCGCGAAGCCGTTTGGAGTTTTCGAGGAACTTCCAATTTGCCCTGCATACACGTGGAGATGTTCAGGCATCATCATCTCATCGTGCTTGCAGTCCACCAAGTACGCGGTTATGTCGCCAGCAATGTAGGGTCGCCATTCCTGCAAGATGAGGGAATCATTCTCATGTTCACTTCGCGCGACGAACAAGGTCATGTCGCCATCGAAAATATCGGGCTCATGGTCCGCAAGGAAGCGCCGATTGAGATGGTGGTTGCGCACCAGAAATTCGAACAACGGCCTGGGAGGGAGAGCCGCCTCGACGACGCTTCCCTCTCGAATTAGCTGTTCTGCCTGCCGATACGTACTGAGTTCTAGCTGTTCTGGAATGCTCGTAGCGCCTGACCTCATGAATTCGTTGAGTACATAAGTTTCGACTTCACCTATGTCTGGAATTCGCTGTCGGCCGTCGCTGAATACCGGGTCCAATAGTACGAGCTGATCGACTACACATCCGCGTCGATTCAGCTCGATCGCGAGCTCATGCGCTATGAAGCCTCCGAACGACCAGCCCAACAGCTTGTAGGGACCGCCAGGATAAGCGGCGTGAAGCCTATCGGCATAGATCCTCGCCATGTCACGAATCGACTCGAGTTCAGCTTCATCACCGCCTCGGATCTGATTGATTCCAATAATCGGGCAATCGAGATAGTCGCCCAATGTCCGATACGCGTAGCTGAGCCCGTTACCTTCGTGAATACAGAACAGCGGAACTCCCGTGCCCTCCTTGAGAATCTCGACTGGCACCACCTCCACCGCGCTGTCATCTTCGCTCAACGCTTTGCTCAGACTTCTCACGGAGGGCGCCCTCAACAGGGTGCGGACTGCAAGATCGGTATTCAATGTCTTGTTGATCTCAGCGATCAGCCGCACCGCCAACAGAGAATCTCCACCCAGATAGAAGAACGAATCCTCGACGCCAACCCGTTCCAAGCCGAGTAGCTGGGCGTAGATGCCGGCCAGGATCTCCTCGGTCAGATTGGCAGGAGCGCGGTATCGTTCGCCATCCGTGTAGTCCGGGGCCGGCAGGGCACGGGTGTCCAGCTTGCCGTTGACCGTCAACGGCAGCGCATCCAGCGCCACCACCGCGGTCGGCACCATGTAGCTCGGCAACAGTTCGGCCAGCGCTGGGCGGATTCCGGCGGGGTCGGCGTTACCGGTGACATAGCCGACCAGTCGCCTGTCGCCGGGGCGGTCCTCGCGGGCGACCACTACGGCCTGATCCACCCCGTCAAGTGAGTTGAGCACCGCCCCGATCTCGCCCAGCTCGATGCGATACCCGCGGACCTTGACCTGCTCGTCAGAACGGCCGACATACCGCAGCTGCCCATCCTCACCCCAGGACACCAGATCTCCGGTGCGATACATACGTTTTCCGGAAGCACCTGACGGGCACGCTACAAACCGCGACGCTGTCAACCCCGCTCGCTGCCAATATCCAACCGCGAGCCCGGCGCCGGCCACGTACAACTCACCGACCATCCCGACAGGTACCGGACGCAACCACCCATCCAGGACGAACAACGCCGCACCCGCCGCCGGCGCACCAAGCGGCACCGCCCCCGACCGCGATGCGAGCGGCGCGCTGATAGCCGCATACACCGAGGACTCTGTCGGACCATAGGCATTGATCATCACCCGCCCTGGCGCGCACCGATCGACTAGCTCAGCCGGACAAGCCTCACCCCCGACGACCAACGTCACTGACCCCAACCTCTCAGGCGAGAGCATCCCCGCCGCCGAAGGCGTCTGGGTGAGCACGGTGACCTGCTCGCTAATCACCAAGTCGTGCAAGTCTTCTGGCGATCGGACCACTTTATCGGGCACCACCACCAGCCGCCCACCACTCAGCAGTGCACCAAAGATCTCCCACATGGAGAAATCGAAGCCGTAGGAGTGGCACTGGGTCCACACCTGGCGCCCAGCCAGGACCGCCGGTGATGACTCCGCCAAGTACGCCACGTTGCAGTGGGTGACGGCCACGCCTTTGGGAACCCCGGTGGTACCCGAGGTGTAGATCAGATACGCGATATCGTCCGGGGACGGTAGCGGCAGCGCGGTGGCGGGCTGCCTGCCAATGGCGGCGTCGTCGATATCTACGACGAAGAGTTCGTCAGACCCAGCAAGCCGCTGGACCAGGCCTTCGGTGGTCAGCACGGCCATCGGGGCGGCATCGATGAGCATGAACTCGATCCGGGCGTCCGGGTGCGCGGGATCGATCGGCACATACGCCGCGCCCGTCTTGAGCACCGCCAGCATCGCGATGATCGCCTCAGCGCTGCGCTCCACCACCAGCGCCACCCGCTCACCCCGACCCGCGCCGTGAGCAATCAACAAGTGCGCCAACCGATTCGACGCCTCATCCAGCTCGCGATACGTCACCGAGTCGCCACCACAACTCACCGCCACCGCCTCCGGAGCCCGGGCGACCTGAGCGTCGAGAAGCGCCGGAATCGACACCGCTGCGGGCGCGGGCATGGTCACTGCCGCGCGGTTGCCGACCTCCTCGAGGCAGGTCCGCTCGCCATGATCGAGCAGATCGATCGACGACAGCGGTCGTAACGGATCGGCGGTCATGGTCACCACCACCCGCTCGAAGCGCTCAATGAGCGCCTCGATGCCGGCCGCGTCGAACACCTCGGTGTCGTATTCGACCCGAACGTTCAGTCCGCGTCCGGGCGCGGCCGCGAGCGTCAGCGGGTAGTGGTTGTACTCGCGACTGCGGAACTCGGTGACTGCCAAGTCGCCGTCTCCGGACACTTCGGCGGTGTTGATGGGGTAGTTCTCGTAGACGAACATGGTGTCAAATAGTTGGTCGTGACCGGTGATTCGGTGAATCTCGCTCAACGGCAGGTGCTGATGCTCCAACGTGGCGTCGTAGGCCACGTGCAGCCGCTCGAGAAGCTCAGCGATTGTGGTTGCCGCGGTCAGCTTCGCGCGCACCGGCACCGTGTTGATCAACAAGCCCACCATTGACTCCGCACCGGCTAGCTCGGCCGGGCGCCCGGAGACCGCGGTACCGAATACGACATCCTGCTGGCCGGTCAGCAAGCTCAGCACCTGCGCGAACGCGGCCTGGAGCACTGTGTTGACAGTGCTGTGGCGCGCCCGCGCCAACTCGGTCAAAGCGCAGGTGGTCTCTTCAGGGAGTCGATATGACGCAACGCCTCGCCGGCCTAGACCTACCCGGCCTGGTGGAGAAACGAGGGTAGGTGCGTCGAACCCGTCTAACACTTGGCCCCAAGCCGTTCGGGCAGCATCTCTGTCCTGGGCGGCTAGCCAGCTCACAAACCGGCGATACGAAGTGACCGGGCGCAGGGGCTGGCGGTAATAGCCGGCGAAGATTTCGCTCAGCAGGACCGGCAGTGACCAGCCATCCATCACGATGTGGTGATTTGTGAGCACCAACCGGTGCCGTTCTGATCCGGTGCGGATCAGCGCGACCCGCAAGGGCGGCTGCCCAGTTAGGTCTCCCACGGCGGCGCGTTCGTCCGCGCACAGCCGCTGAATCTGCTCGTCCGCATCGCCGGCACCGTCGTCGCTCAAATCAACGTAGTGCCAAGGTAATTCGGGCTCAGCCTCGATCACCTGCACCGGCTCGTCGAATCGGTCGCAGAATCGAGCGACCAGGTTCGGGTGCCGCTTGACCATGCTGCGTACTGCCTCGCGCAGCCGCAGCGGCTCGAGTGCACCGGCGAGGGTGATCTCCAGCTGTACCGCATACACGTCCTCGCCGTGGTCTTGTGTGGCGCCGGCGTGAAACAGCAGCCCCTGCTGCAGCGGCGTCAACGGCAACACATCCGCGATGCGGTGCTTCTGCTCGAGCTCGTCGAGCTGAAGTTGACTCAACCGGGCGGGAAGAATATCCGAGGGCGTCAATCCGCCCCCGCCGGCGCGCACCAGCGCAGCGATCCCGCCCAGGGCGTCAAACCACAACCGGCTCAACCGATCCACCTGCGCGTGATCGAGCGCCGATTGCGCCCAGGTCCAATTGGCCTGCAACTGTGGGCCGGTGTCGGTGTCAGCGGTGGCGGCGTTGAGTTCCACGGTGTGCATCAACGGCATCGGAATCGCCGCGGACGCACGTGTGAGCGCCAACCCCTCCGGCGAGATGCGCCACAACTCCTCAGAGACTTCGGCCGCCGCCGCGCCCAGCCGGCCAAGATAGTTGAAACCGATCACCGGATCCGACCCGGCGAGCTCAACGTCAGGGTTCAGGTAACGCAACATGCCGTAGGTCAGACCGTCGGGGTGGGCGCGCAGTTGCTCTTTAGCGTTTTTGATGACCCCGCCCAACATCGGATCACCGGCGATCACCTGTGCCCAGTTCAGTCCCCCGACGCTCAAGGCGACCGGGTACTTGGTGGTGAACCAGCCCACCGTGCGCGACAGGTCCACCCCGGCACCGAGTTCCTCGTCGCGGCCGTGACCCTCCACATCAATACCGACTCGCGCTGGATTTCCAAGGAACTCGGTGACTGCCAACCCGAATGCGATCAACAGAATGTCGTGGATGCCGGCATGAAACGCTGCCGGAACCTGTCCCAGCAGCATGCGTGTCGTGTCAGTGTCCAGCTGCGCCGCAAGGTTTCCGGCGGTGGCGAACGTATCTGCGGGTTGCACCGCAGGCAGTGCGGCTGGCGTGGCGGCCACTTGTCGCCACGCGTCAACCTGGCCAACAACTTCAGGGGCGTGCGCATGCTCGGCGAGCAAGGCCGACCACCGGACGAACGACGTCCCTGCCGCGGGCAGGTTGATCGGCTGCCCACTACGATGCTGGACCCACGCGATATTCAAGTCTTCCAACAGGATCCGCCACGACACCCCATCCACCGCCAAATGGTGAACGATCAACGCCAAATGACCCGTCGCCCTGGCCCACAGTGCGGCCAGCATCGCCCCGGCGGCCGGGTTCAACTGCGACCGCGCCGCTACGACGACTTCGTCATCGAGTGCTTCCGTGGTGTACACGCAGTCGGCGGCCTGCACCGAACCACTCTCGGACACCGTCAGCGCCCAGCCCGCGGCCTCGCCGTCGTCGACGTGTAGCCGCAACATGGCATGGCGATCCAACAGTGCCTGCACCAGCACCACGACGTCGCCCTGGTTGGCGCCTGGCGGGGCCTGCACCACCATGGTCTGGTTGAACTCATCGACCGGACCGTCCACGTTGGCCAGCCAGGCCATGATCGGGGTGATCACCACTGGGCCTGCACCCTCGTCGATCACGTCGGTCGCGGCGTCGAACACCTCGACCACCCGGGCCAGTTGGGCCACGGTCCGCTCGGTGAACACATCACGGGGGCGACACAACAAACCGGCCGCGCGGGCCCGGGCCACCACCTGCATCGACAAAATGCTGTCCCCGCCCAACCCGAAGAACGAGTCGTCCACCCCGACCCGCCCCAACCCGAGAACTTGGGCGTAGATGCCGGCCAGAATCTCCTCGACCGCACTGTCCGGCGCGCGGTAGCGGTCCACGTTCTGGTATTCCGGTGCCGGCAGGGCCCGTTGGTCCAGCTTGCCGTTGACCGTCAGCGGCAGCGCGTCGAGCACCACGACCGCGGCGGGCACCATATAGCCGGGTAACCGTCTGCCCAACTGCGCCCGCAGAGTGGCCGGATCCGCGGTGCCGGTGACGTAGCCGACCAGCCTGGTGTCACCAGGGCGGTCCTCACGCATGATCACCGCCGCCTGATCCACCCCCGCGCAATCGGCCAGAGCGGTTTGGACCTCGCCCAACTCGATGCGGTACCCGCGGATCTTGACCTGATCATCACCACGTCCCAGATATCGCAACTGCCCATCAGGGCCCCACGTCACCAAATCCCCGGTGCGATACATCCGTTGTCCAGGCGCCCCGTACGGACACGGAACAAACCGCGACCCCGTCAACGACGAACGCCGCCAGTAGCCCACGCCCACCCCGGTGCCGGCCACATACAACTCCCCAACCACCCCCGGCGGTGTCGGACGCAACCAGGAATCGAGGACGAACAACCCCGCCCCGGGCGCCGGCGCACCAATCGGCACCACTCCCGCGCACGGACTCAGCGGCGCGCTGATCGCCGCGTACACCGTCGCCTCGGTCGGACCGTAGGCGTTGATCATGGTGCGACCCGATGCCCACCGCTCCACCAACTCCGTCGGGCACGCCTCCCCGGCCACCACCAACGCCGCGGACTCCAACCCCACCGGCGACAGCATCGCCGCTGCCGACGGCGTCAAGCTCACCACATCCACCCGTTCGGCAATCAACAAGGCGCGCAACTCGTCTGGTGTCCGGGCCGCCTCGTCGGGCACGACGACCAACCGGCCCCCCGACAGCAACGCCGCCAAGATCTCCCACACCGACACATCGAAGGCCAACGAGTGCCACTGCGACCACACCTGTCCGGCGAGTCGCGGGTTGTCGTCCAACGAGTCGAGCAGCCCAACGACGTTGGAGTGGGTGACCGCCACCCCCTTCGGGGTTCCGGTGGTCCCCGAGGTGTAGATCAGATAGGCGACATCTTCAGGCGCCGGGCCCACCGGCGTTGCAGTAACCGGCTGTGCGTCGATGCCGGGGTCACCGATATCGATCACCCGCAGCTCCTCATGGCCGGCCAGCCGCTCAGCGAGTGCGGCAGTGGTGAGCGCGGCCACCGGGGCGGCATCAGCAACCATGAACCCGACCCGCGCATCCGGATGCCCCGGGTCGATCGGCACATAGGCCGCCCCGCACTTGAGCACCCCTAGCACCGCGATGACCGCACGCGCCGAGCGTTCGGTCAGCAGCGCCACCCGCTGCCCCGGACCCGCACCGTAGCCAACCAGAAGGTGCGCCAACCGATTCGATGCCTCATCAACCTCGCGGTACGTCATCGAGCTGCCCTGCCAAGTCAGCGCTACCGCATCCGGCGTGCGAGCCACCTGCTCCGCGAACAACACCGGAACCGACACCCCCGCTGGTGCCGTCGCGCTCAACACCGCCCGGTGACCCACCTCATCCAGGCGCGCATAATCGGCGGCATCGAGCACATCGATCGACGACACCCGCCGCGCCGGATCAGCAGTCAACCCCACCAACACCCGACCCAACCGATCGATCAACACCCTGATACTGGCCGCATCGAACACATCAGTGCGGAACTCCACCGCTCCACAGATTCCTGCGGACTCACCGGCCTCGCTGAAACGCTCACCCAAGGAGAACGTGACATCCATCCGCGCGGTACGCGTGTCGACCGGCAACGGTGTGACGCGCAGACCGTCCAGATCGAGCTCATCGACGGGATCGTTGTTCTGCCAGGCCAACATCACCTGCACCAACGGGTGATGACTCAATGACCGGGTCGGATTGAGCCGCTCCACCAACACCTCAAACGGCACATCCTGATGCTCAAACGCGGCCAGGCTACGCGCCCGCACCTGACCTATCAACTCAGCCACGGTGGGGTCACCGGCCACCTCGACCCGCAACACCAACGTGTTGACAAAGAACCCCACCAACTCGTCCAAAGCGGGGTCGCGCCGCCCCGCGATCGGAAAACCCACCGCCACATCAGAAGTCGCGCCCAGCTTGGCCAACAACACCGCCAAAGCGGCCTGCACCACCATGAAGCTGGTCGCATTGTGCTCGCGAGCCGCCCGCGCGATCTGCAGCTGCAGCTGTGCCGGCCAATCCACCGCCACCGTGGCCCCGCAATAATCAGCCACCGCCGGATACGGCCGATCGGTCGGCAGCGCCAACCGCTCAGGTAACCACGCCAACGCCTGCTCCCAGAACGCCATCTGGGAACCGATACGACTGTGGGCATCATTCAAATCGCCGAGCTGCGCGCGCTGCCACAGCGTGTAATCGGCGTACTGCACCGGCAACGGTGCCCACCCTGGCGCCTGACCCGCGCACCGCGCGGCATACGCCACTCCCAGATCAGCCACCAGCGGTCGGATCGACCAACCATCAGCAGCGATGTGGTGCACCACCGCCACCAATACATGCTGCTCGTCGCTGATGCGGAAAAGCTTTGACCGCAACGGAATCTCGGTGGCCAATTCAAACGGCGCACCCACCAACGTGTCGATCTCCTCGCGAAGCCGATCGTCGGTCCAGCCGCCCGCATCAACGACTTCCCAACCGAAGCAGGCACGTTCGGCTGGTACGACTGCCTGCTGGGGAATCCCGTCGGGTGCGGCGAATAGGGTGCGCAGACTTTCGTGCCGGATTACGACGTCGGCCCACGCCGCCCCCCACGCCGCCGCATCCAGGCGCCCGTCGAGCTGCAAAGCCACGGCCATGTTGTACACCGCAGACGGGCCCTGCAACTGATCGATGAACCACAACCGATGCTGCCCAAACGACAACGGCACCACCGCCGGCCGCTCGACCGCCACCAGCGGCGCCATCCCACCGCCACCGGCATCGATATGTCGCGCCAACCCGGCCACCGTGGGTGCCTCGAACAAGGTGCGCACTCCAAGACGGGCATCCAGACCCTTGTTGACTGCAGCGACGACCCGCATCGCCGACAGCGAATCCCCACCGAGATCGAAGAACGAGTCGTCGACCCCGACCCGCTCCACTCCCAACACCTGCGCGTAGATGCCGACCAAGACTTCCTCAACCGCATTGGCGGGGGCTCGATACCGGTCGGCGTCGGCATATTCCGGTGCCGGTAGCGCATTGGTGTCGAGCTTGCCGTTGACGGTCAGCGGCAACGTGTCCAACGCCACGACAGCGGCCGGCACCATATAGGCGGGCAACCGCTCACTAAGCGCTCGGCGGATCGTGGCCGGGTCGGCCGTGCCAGTGATGTAGCCGACCACGCGCTTGTCGCCGGGGCGGTCTTCACGCGTGATCACCACCGCCTGCTCCACGCCGACGCAACCAGCCAGCGCGGCTTGGACTTCACCCAACTCGATGCGATACCCGCGGATCTTGACCTGCTCATCCGCCCGACCCAGATACCGCAGCTGCCCATCAGCACCCCAGGACACCAGATCCCCGGTGCGATACATCCGCTGTTCGGGCGCCCCGAATGGACACGCCACAAACCGCGACCCCGTCAACCCGGCCCGGCCCATATAGCCGACGCCCACCCCGGCACCAGCCACATACAACTCCCCGACCACCCCGATCGGCACCGGACGCAGCCGCCCATCGAGCACCAGCAGTGCCGCCCCTGCGACCGGCGAACCGATCGGCGCCACCCCCGACCCCGCCACGAGCGGCGCGCTCATCGCCGCATACACCGTCGCCTCGGTCGGACCGTAAGCGTTGATCATCACCCGCCCCGACGCCCACCGATCCACCAACCCGGCGGGGCAGGTCTCACCACCGAGCAACAACGTCACCGAGTCCAAACCCTTTGAAGGCAAGGCCGCCGCCGCCGAGGGGGTCTGGGTGAGCACGCTGACACTTTCAGCGACCAGCAAGGCGTGAAGGTCCTCCGGTGAGGCGGCCACTCCTTCGGGCACCACCACCAGCCGCCCACCGTGCAGCAGCGCGCCCCAGATCTCCCACACGGAAAAGTCGAATGCATACGAGTGACACTGCGTCCACACCTGCCGCGGCGGCAGGATGGGGTGCACACCGAACATCTGGGTCACGTTGCGGTGAGTGATCCCAACACCTTTGGGGACACCGGTGGTGCCTGAGGTGTAGATCACGTAGGCGATATCGTCTGGCGACGGCCCCGGCTGCGCGGCGCTGGACTGGGTCTCAATGGTTGGGTCGTTGACGTCGATGACGAATACGTCGTGCCGGTCCAGCCGCGCGCACAAGTCTGAGGTGGTAATCGCCGCGATCGGCGACGCATCGGCCAGCATGAATCCGATCCGTATATCCGGGTGGGCCGGGTCGATCGGCACGTACGTCGCGCCCGTCTTCAGCACCCCCAGCATGGCCACGATCGCTTCAGCGCACCGTGAAAACAGCAGCGCCACAGACTGTCCCGGACCTGCCCCGATCCCCGTCAGCAGATGCGCCCACCGATTCGATGCCTCATCGAGTTCCCGGTAGGTCACCGAGCGGCCCCCGCACCTGATCGCCACCATCTCCGGGGTGCGGGCAGCTTGGGCGGAAAACAGCACGGGTATCGACACGGACGTAGGTGCCGGCGCAGTCATCACCGCCTGATTGCCCCAGTCTTGCAGCCGGGCGTACTCATGCACGTCATGCAGATCGATCGACGACAGCCGCCGGCCAGCGTCCGCGGTCATCGCCACCACCACGCGCTCTAACCGCTCAACCAGCGCCTCGATGCTGGTCTCATCGAACACGTCGGTGCGGAACTCCACTTCTCCACCGATACCGGCCGGCCCGCCAGCCCCGTTGAAACGTTCGGTCAGCGAAAGCGCTAAATCCATACGGGCAGTTCGGGTGTCGACCGGGAGCGGTGTGATCTCCACATTACCCAAGGACATCCCGGCAGAGGCGGTGTCCTTCTGCCCGGCGAAGTTCTCCCAGGCCAGTATCACCTGAACCAACGGGTGATGAGACAGGGATCTGGTCGGGTTGAGCCGCTCCACCAATACCTCGAACGGCACATCCTGATGTTCGAGAGCGGTCAGGGTACGCTCACGCACCTGACCCATCAGTTCGCTGACCGTCGAATCCCCGGACAGCTCGACGCGCAACACCAGTGTGTTGACGAAGGACCCCACCGGCGCATTCAACGCCGGGTCACTACGCCCGGCGATCGGAAATCCCACTGCCACATCAGAACCGGCGCTGAGCTTGGCCAACAGCACCGCCAGCGCGGCCTGCACCACCATGAAACTCGTCGCGTTGTGCTCACGAGCCAACCACACCACCTGCTGGTGCAACTCTGCGGGCCACTCGACGGCGACCGTTGCTCCGCGGTAATCCGCCATGGCCGGATATGGCCGATCGCTGGGCAAAATCAGCCGCTCGGGCAGCCCCGCCAGGGTGTGCTCCCAAAACTCCAGTTGTGTTCCGATCCGGCTGTGGGGATCGTCGAGATCACCCAATTGCTCCCGCTGCCACAACGTGTAATCGATGTACTGCACCGGCAGCGGCGTCCATTCGGGAGCCCGTCCCGTACATCGGGCGGAATAGGCGGTTCCCAAATCGACCACCAGCGGAGTAATCGACCAACCATCGGCAGCAATGTGGTGCACCACCGCCACCAATACATGCTCATCGTCGTTGATACGGAACAGCTTTGCCCGCATGGGGATCTGGGTGGACAGATCAAACGGGCGACGTGCCGCGGTGTCGACAGCCTCCTGAAGACGGGAGACCGTCCAGCCGTTGGCATCAACAATGTCCCAGCCGAAGTCGGCACGCTCGACAGGCGCCACCAGCTGCTGGGGAATTCCTTCGCGTGCCACAAAAAGCGTTCGCAGGCTTTCGTGGCGGCCCACCACATCAACTAGCGCCGTGCCCAACGCCGCAACATTCAGATGTCCGCTCAACCGCAGCGCCACCGCCATGTTGTAAACCGCAGAGGGACCCTGCAACTGATCGAGGAACCATAGCCGGCTTTGGGCAAACGACAACGGCACCACCGCCGGTCGGTCCATCGCCACGAGCGGCTCCAGCCCACCCGAATTGGCTCCAACTCGAAACACCAACTGCGCGACAGTCGGTGCTTCGAAGACATCGCGCACCCCGAGACCGGCACCCAGAACCCTGTTGATTGCGGCGACCAGACGCATCGCCAGCAGCGAGTCCCCGCCCATATCGAAGAACGAGTCATCGACCCCGACCCGCTCCAACCCGAGGACCTCGGCATATGAACCTGCGAGGACCTCCTCGATGGCGCTAGCCGGGCCGCGATACCCGGCACCGTCGGTGTAGTCCGGCGCCGGCAACGCACGTTTGTCGAGCTTGCCGTTGACGGTCAACGGCAACGCGTCGATCGCCACCACCGCGGCCGGCACCATATAGTTCGGGAGTCGATCCGCCAGTTTCGCGCGCGTGACGGCCGGATCGGCCGTTCCGGTGATGTAACCGACCAGGCGTCGGCCGCCGGTGCGGTCCTCGCGGACCATCACCGCCGCGCGCTCGACCCCATCACAACCCACCAACGTTGATTCGATCTCACCGAGTTCGATGCGGTGCCCGCGAATCTTGACCTGCTCGTCGACGCGACCCAGATAAAACAGTTGGCCATCGACGCCCCAGCGCACCAGGTCCCCGGTGCGATACATCCGTGACCCGGGCGCTCCGTATGGACAGGCGACAAACCGCGACCCACTCAACCCCGGCCGACGCCAATATCCAACGCCCACACCGGTACCGGCCACATACAACTCACCGACCACACCGATGGGTGCGGAACGCAGCCAGTTGTCCAGGACGAAAAACGCCGCCCCCGGCAACGGCGCACCGATCGGCACCACTCCCGAGCCCGCCGTCAATGGCTTACTCAACGCCACCCACATCGTCGTCTCGGTCGGGCCGTACTCGTTGATCATCACCCGATCCGGCGCCCACCGATCCACCAGCTCAGCCGGGCACACTTCCCCGCCCACCAACAGCGTCACCGCATCCAAACCCTCTGGCGACAGCATCGCTGCGGCCGACGGGGTCTGACACAGGATGTCGACGTGTTCATCAATCAGCAGAGAGTGGAACGCCTCCGGCGTCGCCGCCATCGCTTCGGGCACCACCGCAAGCTGACTCCCGTGCAGCAAGGCACCGAAGATCTCCCAACCCGAGATATCAAAGCTGTAGGAGTGCCACTGCGCCCAGACTCGTTCCGGCACAGTCAAACCCGCATCCATCGTTTGGATCATCTGGGTGACGTTGTGGTGCGTAATGGCCACGCCCTTCGGGGTTCCGGTGGTGCCCGAGGTGTAGATCAGGTAGGCGATATCGTCGGGCTCCGGGCTCGGCAGAGGGGCGCTGGGTTGACTGTCTACCAACGAGTCGGCGATATCGACGACCAACAGATCCTGCCCGACAAGTCGTGACTGCAGGGCTGTGGTGGTCAGTGCCGCGATCGGTGCGGCGTCGGCGAACACGAATTCGATTCGCGCGTCGGGGTGTGCCGGATCGATCGGCACATAGGCCGCCCCGGTCTTCAGAACACCGACGATCGCAATGATGGCTTCAGCGGAACGCTCCGCCAACACCGCCACTCGTTCACCGGGGCCCGCACCATGGGTAACCATCAAGTGCGCCAACCGATTCGCGGCCTCGTCCACTTCGCTGTAACTCCACGATCGGTGTCCGGCACTGATCGCCACCGCTTCCGGGGCACGCGCCACCTGCGTGGCGAACATCGCGGGGATGGACCGCCTCGGCGGCGTCGGGCGGGTGAGCGCCAGCCGATTGCCGACCTCATGGAGACGCGTGTGCTCAACCTCGGCGAGCACATCAATCGATGACAGCCGCCGGTAGGGGTCCGCGGTCATGGCGGCCAATACCTTGTGCAGCCTTTCGACCAACCTTCCGATGCCGTCCACATCGAACACCTCGGTGTCGTACTCAACGCGAAGGCTCAGTTCGCGGCCAGGCGCGGCCGCCACCGTCAGCGGGTAATGGTTGTACTCGCGGTGAGTGATCTCGGTGATGGCCAAGTCGTGCTCGCCGGACAATGCAGCGGTGTCGATCGGATAGTTCTCGTAAATGAACAGGGTGTCGAATAACTGGTCGTGGCCAGTGAGCCGGTGAACCTCGCTCAGCGCCAGATGCTGATGCTCCAGCGTGTTGTGGTGGTCGGCCTGCAAATGCTCGAGCAACCCGACGGTGGTCGTGGCCGTTGCCAGGGTCGCGCGTACCGGGACCGTATTGATCAGCAAGCCGACCATCGACTCCGCACCGGCCAACTCGGCCGGGCGTCCAGAAACTGCGGTGCCGAACACCACATCTTGCTGGCCGGTCAACGAGCACAACAGTTGCGCGAACGCAGCCTGCAGCACCGTATTCAGTGTGGTGCGGTGCGTCCGGGCCAGCCCGACCAGCGTCCCGGTGTGCTCCTCGGAGAACCTGTACGACGTCGTTCCCCGTCGCCCCCGGCCGAGCCGGTCGGGTGAACCCACCAGCGTGGGTGTGTCGAACCGGGCCAAGACCTCGCCCCAGGCAGTCCGAGCGGCATTTAGGTCCCGCTGAGCCAGCCAGCTGACAAAGCTACGGTATTCACCGGCAGGAGGCAGCGGCTGGCGATAATAGCCGGCGATGATCTCCCGCAACAGGATTGGCGTCGACCAGCCATCCATCACGATGTGGTGGTTGGTCAAAACGAACCTGTGCAGCTCAGGGCCAGTGCGGATCAACGCCGCCCGGAAGGACGGCTGGTCAGCCAGATCTCCGATCGCGGCACGTTCGACGGCGCACACCTGTCCGATCTGTTCGTCGACATCGGCGCTAGCGCTCAGGTCCACGAAGTGCCAAGGCAATTGAGGCTCGACTTCGATGACCTGCACTGGCTCGACGAACTCTGCGCAGAACCGAGCCGCCAGATGCGGATGCCGCTTGACCACCATGTGAACTGCATCGCGCAGCCGCAGCGGCTCCAGTGGTCCGGCGACGGTCATCTGAAGCTGTACCGCATAGACATCGTCGTCGTGCGCGGTGCCAGCGTGAAACAGCAGCCCCTGCTGCAGCGGCGTCAAGGGCAACACATCTGAGACTTCGTATTGCCGGCACAGATCGTCGAGTTGCTGTTGACCCAACCGGGTCGGCAGGAAATCGCTGGGTGTCGACCCGCCTCCGCCGTATCGCACCAGCACGCAGATCCCGCCCAGTGCCTCAAACCACAACCGGCTCAACCGATCTACCTGAGCATGATTCAGCGCCGATTGCGCCCACATCCAATTCGCCTGCAGCCGTGGGCCGTCCTCGGTGTCGGCGGTGGCCGCGTTGAGCTCTAAAGTGTGCGCCAACGGCATAGGGATCGCCGCGGCCGCACCGACCCGCGCCGAACCCTCAGCGCTGAGCCGCCACCATTCGTCGGAAACATCGCGCGCCGATGCGCCCAACCTGCCCAGATAGTTGAACCCGATGACCGGATCGGCCCCGTCCAACTCGACCTCAGAACTGAGATAACGCAGCAAGCCGTAGGTCAGACCGTCTGGCAGGGCGCGCAGCTGTTCCTTCGCATTCTTGATGGCGGTGCCCAACTCCGGTGCACCGGCGGTAACCTGCGCCCATTCCAACCGACCGACACTGAGCGCCACCGGGTACTTAGTGGTGAACCAGCCCACTGTGCGCGATAGGTCCACTCCGTCGCCGATGTCCTCACACCGGCCGTGGCCCTCCACATCAATACCGATCGGCACCGGGTTGTCGAGAAACTCCGCGCACGCCAATCCAAATGCGATCAACAGAATGTCCTGCACGCCTGCGTGAAACGCCGTAGGCACCTCCGCGAGCAGCATCCGAGTGGTCTC
The DNA here is from genome assembly GCF_044452905.1 of Mycobacterium sp. NPDC051804. NCBI lineage: Bacteria > Bacillati > Actinomycetota > Actinomycetes > Mycobacteriales > Mycobacteriaceae > Mycobacterium > Mycobacterium sp. NPDC051804. The sequence continues at coordinate 40,475 of NZ_JBITCD010000009.1, forward strand.
GGTGTCCATTTGCACTGACAGCTGCCCAGCACTCGCATAGGTGTCCACCGCCGGTTGGACCGCCGGTAGTACGGCCGGGACTGCCGCCACCTGTCGCCACGTCTCGGCCCGGGCGACGACTCCCGGCGTGCGGGCATATTCGGCCAGCAGTGTTGACCACCGAGCAAACGACGTTCCACCCGCCGGAAGTTCAATTGGCTGCCCGTTGCGATGCTGGGCCCAAGCGATGTTGAGATCCTCCAACAGGATTCGCCACGACACGCCATCAACCGCGAGATGGTGAACGACCAAGACCAGCTGTCCGGAGGGGGCTACCCACGCTGCGGCCAGCATCGTCCCGGCGGCCGGGTTCAACCGCGACCGCGCCGCCACTAGGACCTCGTCATGGAGCGCGTCGACGGTGTGCACGCAGTCACACGCCTTCACCGACCCCACCTCGGGCACATGCAGCGACCATCCCCCGGCGTTATCGTCTTCGACACGCAGGCGCAACATGGCATGCCGATCCACCAAGGCCTGCAAGACCACCACCACATCGGCCTCGCTGATTCCAGCCGGGGCCTGGACCACCATGGTCTGGTTGAACTGATCGGTTGGCCCATGCAGGCTGTGCAGCCAGCCCATGATCGGGGTGGCCACCACCGTGCCGAGGTCTTGATCGATGACGTCGGTCGGGCCGTCAGACACCTCGACCACCCGGGCCAGTCGGGCCACGGTCTGTTCGACGAACACATCGCGCGGGCGACACACCAGACCCGCCGCCCGCGCCCGCGAAGCCACCTGCATCGACAAGATACTGTCCCCACCCAGTTCGAAGAACGAGTCTTCGACCCCGACTCGTTCCACCCCGAGGACATGGGCGAAGATGCCGGCCAGGATCTTTTGGACCGCGCTTTCGGGCGGGCGATAACGATTGGTGTGGGTGTATTCCGGAGCCGGAAGCGCACGAGTGTCGAGTTTGGTGTTCGGAGTCAGCGGCAACGCGTCGATCACCATCACTGCGACCGGCACCATGTAGCTGGGCAGCCGCTCGCCGAGCTGCGCGCGGAGGGATGCCGGGTCGGCGGTGCCGGTGACATAACCCACGAGGCGTTTGTCACCGGGGCGGTCCTCACGGGCGATCACGACCGCCTGCTCCACCCCCTCGCAGCCTGCCAACGCGGCCTGCACCTCACCCAACTCGATGCGGTAGCCGCGGAGCTTGACCTGCTCATCAGCCCGGCCCAGATAGCGCAGCTGCCCGTCCGCACCCCAGGACGCCAGATCCCCGGTGCGATACATCCTTTGTCCTGGCGCTCCCGCTCCAACGAACGGGCAAGCGACAAACCGTGACCCGGTCAAACCAGCCCTGTGCCAATACCCGACGCCCACACCGGTTCCCGCCACATACAGCTCGCCCACCATACCGGCAGGCACCGGACGCAACCAGATGTCTAGCACAGCAAAAGCCAAGTGCGCCAACGGCATCCCGATCGGAGAAAACCTGTTCTCGGCATCGGCGGCGACGATCTCACGCACCGAGGCATGCACCGTCGTCTCGGTGATGCCATACATATTCAGCAGCCGCGGCAACCCCGGATGTCGATCCCACCAAGCGGCAAGACGTTGCGGTTCCAGCGCTTCACCGCCGAACACCACCGTCTCCAACATGAGGTGGTCAGCCTCGGCGGCGGCCTCATCAGCGGCCTGCAGGGCATAAAACGCCGACGGCGTCTGACTCAACACACTGATCTGCTCGGCGACCAACAGCGCGTGCAACTCCTCCGGAGAGCGCACCACCGCATCGGGCACCACCACCAACCGGCCCCCAGAAAGCAGCGCACCGAAAATCTCCCACACCGAGAAATCGAACGCCAACGAATGACACTGCGACCAAACCCGTTCAGGCGCCACCTCGGCTTTTAACACCTCTAGCAACCGGGTCACGTTGCGATGCGCCACCGCAACGCCTTTGGGGGTTCCGGTGGTGCCCGAAGTGTAGATCAAATACGCGATATCGTCGGGCGCCGGACCGGGCAGCGCGGTGCCGGGGTAGGTGTCGATGACGGGGTCGTTGATATCGACGACCGACAGGTCTTGTCCGGCCAGTCGCGGTCGCAGCTCGGTTGTACTGATCACGTTCGTCGTGTCGGCGTCGACGAGGACGAACTCGATCCGCGCATCGGGGTGTGCCGGGTCGATCGGCACATAGGCCGCCCCCGTCTTCAGGACGCCCAACATCGCGATGATGGCCTCGGTTGAGCGTTCCACTAGCAGCGCCACCCGCTCACCGGGGCATACTCCGCGAGCAACCAGCATGTGCGCCAACCGATTCGACGCGTCGTCGAGGTCCCGGTAAGTGATCGAGTGGCCCTCGTAAGTGATTGCCACCGCATCGGGAGTGAGGACGACTTGCGCGGCGAACAGTGTCGTTATCGACGCCGAGATCGGAGCCGATGTCGTCAATACGGCGTGGTTGCCGACCTCTTCGAAGCGCGTGCGCTCGCTATCGTCGAGCAAATCGATCGCCGACAGTGGCCGTGATACATCGGCAGTGATCGCGTCCAGCGATCGCTCGAAGCGACTGAGCAGCGCCTGGACGCTCGCGCAGTCGAATACCTCGGTGTCGTATTCAACGCGAAGGCTCAGTTCGGTTCCCGGTGCGGCCGCCACTGTCAGCGGATAGTGGTTGTGCTCGCGGGTGTAAAACTCAGTGATTGCCAACTCGTGCTCACCCGACAAGGCGGCGATGTCGACCGGATAGTTCTCGTAGACGAACAGTGTGTCGAACAACTGGTCGTGCCCCGTGAGGCGGTGGATCTCCGGAAGCGCCAAGTGCTGGTGTTCCAGCGTGCGATGGTGGGCGGCCTGCAGCTGTTCGAGCAAGTCGGCAGTAGTGGTGGTCGGTGTCAGCGTCGCACGCACCGGCACGGTGTTGATCAACAACCCCACCATCGACTCCGCACCCACCAACTCGGCAGGCCTACCAGAGACAGCCGTGCCGAACACCACATCCTGCTGGCCGGTCAGCGAGCTCAGCAGCTGCGCCCAGCCCGCCTGCAACACCGTGTTGACGGTGGTCTGACGCGAGCGGGCAAAATCGGTCAGCGCTTTCGTAGTCTGCGCGCAGAGTTGTTGGGCGGCAACGCCTCTGGGGCCCAGCGCCGTCCGACCCGGCGGCGCCACCAGGGCGGGGGCGTCGACTCCGGCCAACACCTCACCCCATGCCGCGCGAGCGGCACCTGCGTCGCGCTGTGCCAACCAGCTGACAAACCTTCGATAGGGTACGGCCGGCAACAGGGGCTTGCGGTAATAGCCGGCGATGATTTCGCCCAGCAGGATCGGCATCGACCAGCCGTCCATCACGATGTGGTGGACGGTCAGCACGAACCGGTGCTGATCAGATCCGATGCGTATCAACGCCGCTCGGAAGGGTGACTGGTCCGCCAGACCGGCCACTGCCGCGCACTCAGCGGCGCAGACATGCTGCAGCTTCTGCTCGAAATCGGCTGCCCTTGAGTCTATTTCGTGCCAGAGCAGTGCGGGATCAGCCTCGATGATTTGTACCGGCTCGTCGAACCGGTCGCTGAACCGCGCGGCCAGATTGGGGTGGCGCCTGAGCACGGTGTGCACTGCATCCCGCAGCCGCTGCGGGTCCAGCGGTCCAACGATGGTGACCTGCAGCTGCAGTGCGTACATGTCGTCGTTGTGGCCTTGTTCGGTGCCGGCGTGGAAGAGCAGCCCCTGCTGCAGCGGCGTCAACGGCAACACATCAGCGACGGGGTACTGCTGCTGAAGCTCGTCGAGTTGCTGCTGGCTCAGCCGGGCCGGGGCAATGTCAGAGGGTGTCAGCCCGCCGCCACCGGCACGTACCACCGCGCAGATCCCATCCAGTGCCTCAAACCACAATTGACTCAACCGATTGACTTGCGTGCGATCGAGTGCAGATTGCGCCCACATCCAATTCGCCTGCAGCCGAGGGCCAATGTCGGTATCGGCGGTGGCGGCGTTGAGCTCCACCGTGTGGGTGAGCGGCATCGAAATCGCCGTTGCCGGGCCGGCCAGTTCCACGCCATTCGGACCGAGCCGCCACAGCTCATCGGAAACCTCGGCCGCGCCTGCGCCCAGCCGGCCCAGATAGTTGAATCCGATCACAGGGTCGGCGTTCTCAAGCTCTGCATCGATGTTCAGATAGCGCAGCACCCCGTAACTCAAGCCGTCGGGCAACGAGTGGAGATGTTCTTTGGCGCTCTTGACGAGCGCTCCCAGCGCGGGCTCACCAGCGGCGACCTGCGTCCAGTCCAGCCCGCCGACAGTCAACACCACCGGGTACTTGGTGGTGAACCAGCCGACGGTGCGAGTTAGGTCCACTTCGGCGGCCAGCTCCTCGTGGCGGCCGTGGCCCTCCACATCGATACCCACCTGCGCACCGCCAGCGCCGAGAAACTCGGTGACCGCCAACCCGAACGCGATCAACAAAATGTCGTGGACACCGGTGTGAAACGCCGCCGGTACCTCACCGAGAAGCATCCGAGTCGTCTCGACATCCAACTGCGCCGACAAGTGCCCCGCCGTGGCGAAGGTGTCCGCCACCGGCTGCACGGCCGGCAATAGCGCAGGGGTGGCGATCACCTGCCGCCATGCCTCGACCTGGCCAATTGCTTCGGGCGCGTAGGCATACTCCGCTAGTAGCGTCGACCACCGAGCAAACGACGTTCCGCCAGAGGGCAGTGCGATCGGCTGTCCGCTGCGATGCTGGGCCCAGGCAATGTTCAGATCCTCCAACAGGATTCGCCACGACACACCGTCGACAGCAAGATGATGAATGACCACCGACAATTGACCGGTGACACCGGCCCACACCGCCGCCAGCATCACCCCGGCAGCCGGGTTCAGCCGCGACCGCGCCGCCACCACCGCCTCGTCGTCGAGTTTCTCCACGGTGCGTACGCAGTCGGCGGCCTGCACCGAGCCGGCGTCGGGCACGTCCAACGCCCACCCACCGGCGCCGTCGGCGGCGACGCACAGCCGGAGCATGGCGTGCCGATCCAGCAACGCCTGCAACAGCATCACGACGTCGACCTCGCTCACCCCGGCCGGGGCTTGCACGACGACGGTCTGGTTGTACTGCTCGATCGGGCCGTCTACGCCCTGCAACCAGCGCATGATCGGGGTAGCCACTACCGCCCCAATGCCTTGGTCGAACGGGCGATCGGTGCTGTCGACCACCTCGACGATCCGGGCCAGCCGCGCCACGCTCTGTTCGACGAAGATGTCGGGCGGTCGACACCTCAACCCGGCCGCCCGCGCGCGCGACACCACCTGCAAGGACAAAATGCTGTCCCCGCCGAGTTCGAAGAACGACTCGTCGACCCCGACCCGCTGCAACCCGAGGACTTGGGCGTAGATGTCGGCCAAGACCTCCTCGACCGCGTTCGCCGGGGCGCGGTACCGGTCCACATCCTGATATTCCGGTGCCGGCAAGGCGCGCTTGTCCAGCTTGCCGTTCACGCTCAACGGCAGCGCATCGAGCAGCACCACCGCGGCGGGCACCATGTAGGTAGGCAGTTGCTCCATCAACATCGCGCGCGCCACGGCCGGGTCGGCGGTGCCCGTCACGTAGCCAATGAGGCGCTTGGCGCCAGGGCGGTCTTCACGGGCGATCACCACCGCCTGATCCACTCCATCCAAACGGCTCAAGGCGGCTTGGATTTCGCCCAACTCGATACGGTAACCGCGGACCTTGATCTGATCATCAACCCGGCCTACATACCGCAGCTGCCCATCAGAGCCCCAGCGCACCACATCCCCGGTGCGATACATCCTTTGTCCTGGCGTTCCCAACGGGCAGGCCACAAACCGTGACCCGGTCAACCCGCCGCGCCGCCAATACCCCCCGCTCACACCCCGACCGGCGACATACAACTCGCCCGCCACGCCGACCGGCACCGGCCGCAGCCACCGGTCCAACACAAAGAACGCTGCCCCCGAAACCGGAACACCGATCGGCGGCACCCCCGAGCCGGCCGCCAACGGAGTACTGATCGCCACATCCACCGTGGTCTCAGTCGGGCCGTACACGTTGACCATCACCCGACCCGGCGCCCACCGATCGACCACCTCAGCGGGACACGGCTCCGCACCCACTACCAGCGCCACCGACTCCAACTCCTCATGGGACAGAATCCCGGCGGCCGAAGCGGTCTGGCTCAACACACTGACCTGTTCGCGAACAAGCAACGCGTGCAGGTCTTCTGGGGAACGCCCCACGTCTTCGGGCACCACCACCAAGCGGCCGCCACCCAACAGCGCGCCGAAAATCTCCTGCACGGAGGCGTCAAACGCCAACGAATGCCACTGCGACCACACCCCGGCCGCCGGCAACGGCGCATGCAAGGACTCCATCAACGCCGTCACATTGCCGTGGGTGACCGCTACGCTCTTCGGCATACCGGTGGTACCTGAGGTGTAAATGAGGTAGGCGATGTCTGCGGCCGCTGGCATTGGAAGCGCGGCGGTGGGTTGGGCGTCAAGGGTGGGGTCACCGATATCGACGACCAGCAGCCCTTGCCCGGCCAGCCTTGGGCGCAGCTCGGCGGTGGTGATCGCGGCGATCGGCGCGGCATCGTCGAGCACGAATTTGGTTCGCGCCGGAGGATGCCCCACATCGATCGGCACATACGCAGCTCCCGATTTGAGCACGCCCAGCATGGCCACCACCGCAGCATCCGTACGCGGTACCAGCAGGGCCACCCGTTCACCTGATCCCACTCCATAGCTAATCAACAAGTGCGCCAATTGATTTGACGCCTCGTCAAGCTCGCGATACGTCATCGAGCGGCCGTCGAAGCTCAAGGCCAGCGCTTGCGGGGCATGGGCTACCTGCGTGGCGAACACCTCGGGGATCGACACCCCGCTCGCCGGCTGGCTCAACACCGCGTGATTGCCCCACCCGTGCAAGGCAAGGTGCTCAGCATCGTCGAGAACATCGACCGACGACAGCCGCCGTGATGGATCGTCGGTCAACACGGCCAATACCCGCTCAAAGCGCTCGATCAGCGTCTCGATGCTGGCGGCATCGAACACATCGGTGCGATACTCGACCGATCCGCCGATCCCGGCGAACTCACCGGCCTCGGTCCAGCGTTCGGTTAGGAAGAACGTCAAATCCATTCTGGCAGTCCGGGTATCGACTGGTAACCGAGTGACCTCCACATCAGCTAGGACTAGACCGGCGGGATCGTCGTTCTGCCATGCCAGTGTCACCTGCACCAAGGGGTGGTGAGTCAAAGACCGCGTCGGGTTGAGCCGCTCCACCAGCACCTCGAACGGCGCATCCTGGTGCTCGAACGCAGCCAAGCTGCGGGCGCGCACCTGCCCCATTAATTCGTCGACGGTGGGATCACCAGCCAGGTCGACCCGCAGTACCAAAGCGTTGACGAAAAAGCCCACCAATTCGTCGAGGGCGGGGTCGCGACGTCCGGCGACCGGAAAGGCAACCGCCACATCGTCACTGCCGCTGAGCTTCGACAACAACACCGCAAGAGCGGCCTGGACCACCATGAAACTGGTCGCGTTATGCCGGCGGGCCATCCGCGCTACCTGGTGGTGCATCCGCGCGGACAAGTTGACTTCGATGCTGGCCCCACGGTTCTCGGCTACCGGCGGATACGGCCGATCGGTGGGCAGATCCAGCCGTTCAGGCAGCCCGGCCAGAGCGCGCTCCCAATAGGCCAGCTGTATCCCGATACGACTATCGGGATCATCGACATCACCGAGCTGCTCAGCCTGCCACAACGTGTAATCGACGTACTGCACCGGCAACGGCGCCCATTGGGTTGGCTGGCCAGCGCGTCGCGCGGCATAGGCGATGGCTAAGTCGCGTACCAGCGGGGTGATCGACCAACCATCAGCAGCGATGTGGTGCACCACCGCGACCAACACATTCTCCATATCACTGACACGGAAAAGCTTCGCCCGCAACGGAATCCGGGCGGCCAGATCGAACGGCTCACGCACTGTGGTGTCAATGGCCACACCTAGTCGGCCCTCTGGCCAACTAGCGGCGTCAACGACATCCCATCCGAAGTCGGCCCGCTTGCTCGATATGACCACCTGATGGGGGATCCCGTCCTCCACGGCGAACAAAGTGCGAAGGCTTTCATGACGGGCCACCACATCGCCCAGTGCCGCCTCCAACGCCTCGGCGTCGAGACGCCCGCTCAGCCGCAACGCTACCGCCATGTTGTAAACCGCCGACGGGCCCTGCAACTGGTCGATGACCCACAACCGGTTCTGGGCGAACGACAACGGCACCAGAGCTGGTCGCTCGATCGCCACCAACGGTGCCAACCCGCCACCATCAGTACCGATGCGGGGCGCCAGCTCGGCTACCGACGGCGCCTCGAACACGGCGCGCACCGAAAGATGGCTATTCAGACTGGCGTTGACCGCGGCGACCAAGCGCATAACTGACAGCGAATCCCCACCCAATTCGAAGAACGAGTCATCAGCCCCGACCCGCTCCACCCCCAACACGTGGGCGAAAATGCCGGCCAAAATCTCCTCAATAGCACTGGCCGGCTTACGAGACTGCTCAGCGGCGATGTAGTCCGGGGCCGGAAGAGCGCGGATGTCGAGTTTGCCGTTCACCGTCAACGGCAACGCATCCAGCACCACCACCGCGGTCGGCACCATGTAGCCCGGCAGCCGCTCAGCAAGCGCGGGACGCAAACCGGCCGGGTCCGCGGTTCCGGTGATATAGCCGACCAGTCGCTTGAATCCGGGGCGGTCCTCACGGGCGATCACGACTGCCTGCTCCACGCCATCGAGTGCATTCAGTGCAGTTTGGATCTCACCCAACTCGATGCGATACCCGCGGATCTTGACCTGCTCATCGACACGACCCACATAGCGCAACTGCCCGTCGGCACCCCACCACACCAGATCCCCTGTGCGATACATCCGTTGGCCGGGCTGCCCGAACGGACACGCCACAAACCGTGATCCAGTCAAGCCGGTGCGACGCACATAGCCGACGCTCACCCCGGCGCCAGCGACGTACAGTTCCCCGATTACGCCGGCCGGCACCGCACGCAACCAGTCGTTCAGGACGAACAACGCAACACGGGGCACCGGAGCACCGATCGGCACCACATCCGATCCCGCCGTCAACCGCGCACTGATCGCCGCATACACCGTGGTCTCGGTCGGGCCGTAGCCGTTGATCATCACCCGACCCGGTGCCCATCGATCCACCACCTCGACCGGGCAGGCCTCGCCGGCCACCATCAACGCCGTCGATTCCAGACCCTGCGCCAGCAACATCCCCAGCGCTGAGGGTGTCTGGCTCAACACGCTGACCTGCTCGTCGATCAGCAAGGCGCGCAACATCTCCGGAGAGGCGGCAACTGATTCGGGTACCACCACCAGCCGGCCCCCACGCAACAGCGCTCCGTAGATCTCCCACACCGAGAAGTCGAAGGCATATGAATGGCACTGCGACCACACCTCGCCGGGTATCAGCTCGGCGCTCGGCGCCGCGAGCAGCTGGGTCACGTTGCGATGCGCAACCGCCACCCCCTTGGGCACACCAGTGGTCCCCGAGGTGTAGATCAGGTAGGCGATGTCGTCGGGAGACGGCACCGGCAACGCCGCAATGGATTCAGCTACGATGCGCGGATCGTCGACATCGATGACCAACACCTCACAGCCATCCAACCGATCAACCAACCCCGCAGTCGTCAACGCGGCCACGGGCGCGGCGTCATCGATCATGAATCGGATCCGCGACTCCGGGTGCGCCGGATCGATCGGCAGATACGCCGCCCCCGATTTGAGCACCCCCAACATCGCCACAATTGCCTCAGCGCAACGCGAAAACAGCAGTGCCACAAATCGACCCGGACCCGCGCCCAATCCAGCCAACAGATGCGCCACCCGATTCGACGCCGCATCCAGCTCGGCATAGGTCATGAAACGGCCCTGGCAGCTCAGGGACACGGCCTGCGGGTTTCGGGCCACCTGCGCAGCGAACACCGCCGGAACCGACACAGCGGTGGCTGCCTGACGGGTCAACACCGCCCGATTTCCCCAGGCCTCCAAGCCCGCGCGCTCGCTGCCGTCGAGTAGCTCGATTGATGACAGTCGCCGAGCCGGATCAGCAGTCATTGCCATCAACAGCCGCCCCAACCGGCCCGCCAGGTCAGAGACGTCGAAACGCGACCATGGCTGCCCTACACCCACCGTGCTAAGGAAAAGGTCGTTGCCGGCGGTGGAGAAGAAAAGTCCAAATCCGTCGACCACGGCGCCGTTGGTCAAAGACGCGGATGCTTCGGCACCGCCGAATGGCATCGCAAACCGAGCCGGAAGGAAATTGACCGTCACCCTGGCGGCTGATTGCTCGAAGCCGTTCAGGCGCGTTCTCCGTTCAAGGGTATGCACCGGAAAGCGCTGATGCCGCAAGGCTTCTCGAATTTGGGTGTCCACATGTCTGCTGAATCCGACAACGTGGGTATCTGGCGACACTCTTAGCACCAGCGGAACCGTTCCAGCCATCATCCCGGGAAGAGTCTTCGACTCCGGACGCACTCGTCGGCTGACCGGGAAATCCAGGACGACCTGCGAGCCCGCAGCACACCACCCCCGTACCAGCAGCGCACATGCCGCTGTGATGACCGAAGACCGGGGCACGTTTTCTACACGGCAAAATTCGTCTACGCGGTCAAGGATGACCGAATCGAGTGCGACCGATTCCGACTGCAGATATGAGCCGTGCTCGTGCGCGCCGTCGGCCAACCGAAAAGGCGGTTCGCTTTCCGCCGGAAGGTTCTGAGTCCAGTAAGCGCGATCATTTCCGAAATCGACGGACTCTTCGTATGCCGCTTCGCAGTCAACCAACTCCTGCAACGAGCCGAGAAAGCCGGCAGGGACCGGTGAACCGGAAACAATCGCCGAATAGACGGTCGCCACGCGCTGCGCAATGAGCGCAATGCCCGATCCGTCGACGACGATGTGGTGGCAGCAAGTGAACAGATAGAACTCGTCGGGCCGCACCTGAAACAGCGCGAACTTGAACAGCGGGCCGGATAGCGGCATCGGCGTGCGTTGAATCGCCGCTGCGACCGCACGGACTTCCTGCACCGGATCGCTGGTACCACTCAGGTCGTGGAACGCCAGCTCGATATCCGGGTGTTGGATGACCCGTTGCACGACCTGGCCATCCACCTCGGAAATGGCGGCCCGGATGGGTTCGGCCTCGGTTACCGCTCGCCGGATCGCCCACTCCAGGGCGTCCCGTTGTAGCCCGCCGTCAATTCTGACGAACAGGCCAAGCTGCCACTCCGTACCGAGTTGGCCCGTTTCCTGCGCAAGCCATATGTCGAGTTGGCCGCGCGTCAGCGGAAGCGCCTGGTTGTCCAACTCCATCGGCCCCCAACCCACCGGCTCAGTTATCAGAAGCCGAGTCCGCTAGCAGCTTCTCGCGCAAACACTTCTGCCGGATATCGGGCGCAGCCGCCGCCCCACAGCGTCGCAACGGCACACGGCTATGAGCCTGACCGCCGACCGACATGCGCGGATGATACCGCCGCCACCAGCGAACGTGGCCGGAATTGCTGCCGATTGGTGAGCTGCTCGCGGAACGCGTCCGCTGACAGCGCCTGAATCACGGCGCCTGAGCGTCGATGGCCTTCCGGGCTTCCTGCGCGCGCGCGACGTCCTCGGCGGTGTACCGGATGAACAATGCTGCCACGCCGAGAAGGACGACAACTCCACTCAGCCACAGCATGCCGTACGTATAGCCGTGGTCCAGTGCGTTGAGCTGCGCGGGGTTCATGTATTTCGCGGGCCCGGTGGTGCCACCCAGCTGTAGGGTCCGCGACGTGATGATGGCCTGGATGACGGCCAGCACCACCGGTCCGCCGAGGCCCTGCAATATCACTGCTATCGCCGAAGTAGGACCGATCCGGTCGACACCGACGGTGGTGATCACCGACAGCACGAGGGGGACGGAGATCATGCCGATACCGATACCGCCGACCGCAATTGGCAGCGCCAAATCCGGAAAGTAGGGTGTGCCGCGATTAAGCGTCGAGCCGTACAGCACGCCGCCGAGCAACAGGATGCAGCCGGCGATCACCACCACGCGCGGCGCGAACCGCATCACCAGCCGCGAGGAAACGCCCATCCCGACGGCGGCCCCAACCGCAAACGGAATGAAGCTGACCCCCGCGCGCAGCGTGCTGTAGCCCACGATGTCCTGCACATATACCGTCACCACGAGGATCAGGGTTGTCATCACCCCGCCGGTGAGAAACAGGGCCGCAAACGTAGCCAGTCGGTTGCGGTCGACGAATAAATCGAACGGCACGACCGGGTTCTCCGCCCTGCGCTCCACCACGGCGAACGCTACGAAAGCTGATAGGGCAGCCACGCCTGAACAGATCGTCGCGGGTGACAGCCAACCCCACTCTGGCCCCATCGAGAATCCGAGAACCACCGCGGTGAAGCCCAACGTGGTCAGCAAAGCCCCGGCGGCGTCGAGCTTCATCCGCTCCTTCTGGGTTTCGCGCAGCGCGGTGCGGGCCAGGAACAGCGCCAGCAGCCCGATCGGCGCCGCCACAGAAACCGCCAACCGCCACGACACATCGGTGAGAATCCCGCCCACCACGAGGCCCATCACCGAGCCGATGCTGACCATCGCGCCGAATACCGCCGTCGCGGTGTTCCGTAACTGCCCCTTCGGGAAGGTGGTCGCCACCAGCGCTAGACATGTCGGTGCCAGGATTGCGACACTCACGCCCTTCAGCAGCCGACCTACGATGAGGACGGCCTCATTCCAGGCAACCCCGCACATCACCGAGGAAAAGGTGGACAGGGCGACCCCGATGATGAAGGCGCGCTTGCGCCCAATGGTGTCACCCAGACGGCCGCCCACCAGCATTAGTCCGTTAGCCGCCAGCAGAGTGGCGAATATGACCCAGCTTCGTCCAGCGCTCGTCAATTCCATATCGTTCTGAACCTCGGGAAGCGCCACGATTCCGATGGTGAGCTCCATCGCCGCCATCAGCTCCATGCTGCCGAGCGCGACCATCGCTGCGATGTACCGGCGAGGCGGGAGCCGAGTCGCGGAGTTCTTGCGATGGCGTGGCGTGTTCGACTGGGCGGGCGTCGGTATCCGAAGTTTTGCCGCCTGCGTCGTCCGGTGAGATTCTGCCCGCTCGGCGTCGTGGCGAGCCGTCATTCCGGAGTACCCCCTGCAAGGACGTGCGCTGCGCGGCCGTCGTTTCGACAATCCTCGGGTCGGCGGCCTGCGCCATCTGTTAAGGCTGTCTTCCAAATCCCGCCCGGCCGAGCATACCGACAGCTACTGGAGCGCCGGGGTAAACCGTGCGATCCGCGGCGGAGAGCAGCCAACTGCAGCCTGCTCGATCGGGCGACCCGCGGGTTCACATTTTCACCGATCAATCGAGCGAACAGATGAAATACTCGCTACGTGCTGAAGGCCACCTATGGAAGCGATGCGCTTGCGCAGCTGTCCCCACTGGCAAAGCCCTCCGTGGCGGCGAAAGCTGACCCGTGACAGTTCGTATACGGCCTGCCTCCAAGCGCCGCACAATCAACGGTGATGTGCGGCCGGACAACTGGCTGACGGCGGTGGATCACGCGTTGTTCGTGGGGCAGCGTGCCACCGATTGGAAGCCAGTTATGCAAGTCGTCTGGGTTTATGAGCACCCCGTCGACTTCGACGGTCTGAGGCGCTTCCACCGCAATCTCGGACACGGGTTGTTGGGTCGGCTGATAGAGCGTTCGCCGCTGCCGTTTGCCCGGTCGCAGTGGGTCTTGGATCGCGGGCCGTCGGATGTCGATATTGCCGAGCACGCCCGCCCACGTTCTGAAGTCAGCGACTGGGCCGATGAACGCACGCAGGTTCTTGTCGATCCGGAATTGGGGCCCGGCTGGCACCTCGGCGTCCTTCCCCTCACGGACGGCTCGACCGCTATCAGCCTTGTCATTTCCCACCACGTGGCCGACGGCCTCGGGCTTGTCGTTGCACTAGTCGATGCGGCGCACGACAACCAGCGCGACCTCGGCTATGCACCGCCGCGTTCACGTAGTCGATTGGGTGCGGTGGCGCAGGATGCGGGCCGAACAGCGCGGGACGCGCCTGCGGTTGCCCGGGCTCTTGTCGCGGCGGCACAACAGGCCCGTCGTAGTCGGCAGGATGCTGCCCAATCGCCGGCGTCGCGTCCAATCGCCGTGCGTGGCGGCAACAGCGACCACCAAGTGGTCATCCCGGCTGTCACCATATGCGTCGGCTTGGATGAATGGGATGCCCGTGCGCAGGCTCTGGGTGGGACAAGTAAGACGCTTGTCGCGGGCTTGGTTGCGAAGTTCGCGGAGCTCATTGGGCGCCGACGTGCCGGTGATGGCGCCGTCACTCTGCGACTTCCCATAAGTACCCGCGCCGACGGTGACGATCGGGCGAACGCAGTTTCGTATATGGCCGTCACTGTCGACCCGACACCGGTGACGACGGATCTGACAGAGGTGCGTGCGGCCATCAACCAAGCCCTCAGAACGCTGCGCGACACGCCCGATGAGTCGTTGGAACTCGCGTCGCTGACGCCGTTCATACCGAAGCGGGCACTCAAGCGGATGAACAATGCGGCGGTGGCCGACCCGGAAATGCCGGTGTTCTGTTCGAATCTCGGCGATTTCGGCACGGTGGTCTGCCGACTCGATGGCACCGATGCTGAGTACGTCACCGGACGATTGACCACCCAACACGCAACACGAGACTACTTCGAGCGAATAGGCGGCATGATGACTGTGCAGTCGTGGCGCCTGCCCGACCACATCGTCATCAACATCGGCAGCTACCAGCCGGGCGCAGAAAACACAAAGCCGCGCTTGCGCGAGCTGGCTTGGCGCCTGCTGACTGAGTTCGGCCTGTCTGGCGAGGTCGAATAACGGATCGTGACGAACGCAGTATCAGCGCTAGGACCAGCAGTAGGCGTTCATGTCGCATAACAGCACAGGGCCTTCAATAGGATTGATGCGCAAATTGATTGGGAGGAATCATGCCTGAGAACGCAGCCCCAAAAACAGGCGACGTGCGGACGATGTACGAGGCGTACCCGTATCCGAGTCCCACGGTTGGAGATTCACTGATTCCAGACGTCGCGAATAGCCTGTTCACGGTTTTCGGCGAACAGGATGACTTGGCGGGCAAGACAATACTCGACGCCGGTTGCGGCACTGGTCAGCGCCTCCTTGCAGTGGCCCGGCGCTATCCTAAAGCTCAGTTCGTGGGGCTGGACATGACCGCGGCCTCACTCGCGGTCGCTGAAGCTCTCAGGGAAAAGCACGGAATTCGGAACGTCGAATTCTGCAGATCCGAAATGCTGGATTTCAGTCCAGGATCCCCATTCGACCTCATTCTTTCGATCGGTGTCGTACATCACTTGGAAGATCCGAGTCGCGGGATACAGTTCCTATCGTCTCTGCTCAGCGACAAAGGAATTCTGATCCTCTGGCTGTATCACTCACTGGGGGAACATCAAAGATTGCTCGATCGGCAAACCCTCTTGACGCTTTGGAATAGTTCGGAGGGATTCGACGCTGGTTTGCAAGTGCTGCGTGACTTGGGAGTGAATCTCGAGGTCAAGCAATACGGTAGCTCCGCGGCGCAGGCAAAATCCGAGGTGAGCCAGGTCAGTATCGATGTGGACGCCTACCTCCATCCCATCGTGAATGCATACCGGTTCGAAGAGATCATTGGCGTGCTCCAAGATTGCACAGAACTCGATTGGGCCTCCGTCAACAACGTCAACTTGCTCGATTCGAGCAAGTTGATCGACCTCAACGAAGTAGAAGCGGGTGACATGCGTTACCTGTGCCAGACGACAGAAGACTTGTTCGCAGTCGAGTCGCTAAGGCAGCGGTTTCGGGCTCTGAAGCCGTTGGAGAAGCTGCGAGTGCTGGAAAATCAGCTCAAGCCAACGGGTTTCACCGTCCTAGGCGGTCGAGGTGGCTCTGATCAGCATCTGTCAGCGAGAGTGCGGGCGAACGCAGTTCCCCTCTAGAGGACTCAGCGAGCCTCATCAACTTCATTACGTCCCCGATCGAAAGTCGGTCCAAGGGCCCTGCGCCCGCGGGCTTTCGCGACGACTTGATAGACCAGCTTCTTGATAGTCGGCCGGAAGGGCACCCGGTTGGAATACACGCGGTCCACGCCCATGGACACCAGCGCGCGGTAATTCTCGGACGCCACACGGAAATCGTGTTCGGCCACTCGATACTCTTCGAAAACCCGATCCAGTACAGACTCGTCCCAGGGCTCATCCCGCGCCGCCGCGAGCATCGCTTCGTATACCGCGGAGATCCAGTCTGCGCCAAAGCGTTCTTTGACTGGGCCGCAATGTCTTTGGTGCCAAAGGTCCGGCGTGAGGAATTCCTCGATCGCCTGCTCATCTCGAGGGTGGAGGTCAACCGCGAGGGTAGTGGAGATTCGCCTTAATTCCCGGCGCCAGTCGTGGAGGAGGTTGGCGTAACTGACGAACACACGCGGCAGGCCGCGCGTGCCTCTCTCAGCCAAGAGAGAGTATTTCAACCACACGGCACTGGTGAGCTCCGGCGACATCGGACCGGCCGCCGCCTGCGACGCGATGACCTCGTGCGGATCGCGCACTGGAATGACGGCCGCGACGTCGAGTCCGCTCAGACGCGCCGCCTCGAACCACATGTCGGACAGATTCGTGATATACGAATCCTTGATCACCACAATCGGCGCATCAGGCAGCCCATTGAGAAACGTTCCCATCTTGGCGATGCAAGCGGCCTTTTCGTCGGCGTCGAACCCGTTGTCTTCCAACAAGCGCAATGAGAAGTCGAACCCCGCGCTGCCCTGCTGGCGAAGGATTGTTTCGTTGAGACTGAGGGTTTCACGAGGTTCCCAATAACCACGCGGATTGTTCCAGTCGGCCCGCCTCATCCCCGCCGGAAGCGTGCCGCCAGACAGCGAGAGGACCCGCGTCAGCGCCGATGATCCGGAACGGCCGACGCCTAGTACGAACAGGACGACCCGACGGGACTCAGCCCGCGAGCTGGAGAAATCCTCCAGAACATCGGTTGCGGCTGCACTTTCGGAGGGCTTAGTTGTCCGGAGATAATCCATCCCACCGCTTCCGCATACGATTCCGGTCCTCCCCCATTGCTGTCGCCGCCTCAAGTTTGTAGTGATTGGTTGAGTTGTTCGCCATACATCGCTAGTGATCCGGGGGTCATCATTTCGTCGTGTCCGCAGTCGACCGGATGCACGGTGATGTTGCCGGTGACGTAAGGCTTCCAGTTTTGCGGATCGCTGTCGGCGTC
>NZ_JBITCD010000010.1:0-40805 GCF_044452905.1 Mycobacterium sp. NPDC051804
ACCGCGTCCCACACGAAATCGCCACCGCCCCAGGGTCCCGATCCACCTGCGCACCAAACACCACCGGAACCGACACCCCCACCGGCCCCGACCCACTCAACACCGCCCGATTACCAACCCCATCCAGCCAAACCCGCTCACCCTCACCCACCACATCCACCGACGACAACCGCCGCAACGGATCACCAACCAACCCCACCAACACCCGCTCAAAACGCCCCACCAACGCCTCAACACCGCCCACATCAAACACATCGGTGCGGAACTCGACTTCGCCGACGATCCCGGCAGGCTCACCGGCCTCGCTGAAACGCTCGGAAAGCGAGAACGTCAAATCCACTCGCGCAGTGTGTGTCTCGGTCGGCAGCGGAGCGATTTGAACATCACCGATAGTCAACTCGTCGCGGGAGTCATTGTTCTGCCATGCCAACATCACTTGCACCAACGGGTGATGAGTCAGCGACCGCGCCGGATTGAGCCGCTCCACCAACACCTCGAACGGCACATCCTGATGCTCGAAGGCGGCCAGGCTGCGCGCCCGCACCTGTCCCATCAACTCACCCACCGTGGGATCACCGCCCACATCGACCCGTAGCACCAAGGTGTTGACGAAGAAACCCACTAAGCGATCCAGGGCAGGGTCGTGGCGGCCGGCGATCGGGAACCCAACTGCCACATCGGAACTCGCGCTGAGCTTGGCTAGTAGCAGCGCGAGGGCCGCTTGCACCACCATGAAATTCGTCGCATTGTGCTCACGAGCCATCCGAGTGATCCGCTGTTGCAGCTCAGCGGACCACTCAACGGCCACCCGCGCCCCCCGGTAATCAGCCACCGGCGGATAGGGCCGATCCGTGGGAAGATTCAACCGCTCAGGCACCCCAGCCAAGGCCTGTTGCCAGAATCCCAGCTGCGCGGAGATACGACTCTGGGGGTCATCGAGATCCCCCAATTGTTCACGCTGCCACAGCGTGTAATCCGCGTACTGCACCGGCAAGGGCGTCCACTCAGGGGCTCGCCCCGCACAGCGGGCCTCATAGGCGATCCCCAAATCGGCGACCAGCGGGGTGATCGACCAGCCATCGGCGGCGATGTGATGCACCACCGCAACTAACACGTGCTCGTCGGCGGCCACACGTAGTAGCTTGGCCCGCAAGGGAATCCGGGTTGCGAGTTCCAGCGGCTCGCCCACTGCCGCTTCGATGGCCTCTTGGATCCGAGCCTCGGGCCAGCCGCTGGCATCGACGATCTGCCACCCGAAATCGGCCTGCTCGACCGGCACCACCAGTTGCTGAGGAGCCCCTTTCGGTGCCGGGAATACTGTGCGCAGGCTCTCATGGCGGCCCACCACATCAGCCAACGCCGCACCCAACGCCTCGACGTCCAAGCCCCCAGTCAGCCGTAGCGCCACGGCCATGTTGTAAACCGCAGACGGACCCTGCAACTGGTCGATGAACCACAACCGGTTCTGGGCGAACGACAACGGCACCACCGCGGGACGCTCGACTGCGACCAATCGCGCCAACCCGCCACTACCATCACCGATCCGCGGCGCCAGCCCGGCGACAGTGGGTGCCTCGAACACGTCGCGCACTGCGAGACCGGCTTCCAAGCCGGCGTTGACTGCAGCGACCAACCGCATCGCCGACAACGAATCCCCGCCGAGCTCGAAGAACGAGTCGTCGACTCCGACGCGGTCCACGCCGAGCACATGGGCGTAAATACCGGCCAGCAACTCCTCGATCACATTGACCGGGGCACGATAGCTATCGGTGTCGACGTACTCCGGTGCCGGCAACGCGCGAATGTCGAGTTTGCCGTTGACTGTCAATGGCAACGCATCCAGCGCGACGACCGCGGTCGGCACCATATATCCAGGTAGCCGCTGACCCAACATCGCACGGACTTCGGCCGGGTCCACGACTCCGCTCACCGACTCGGTGACATAGCCGACGAGGCGCTTGTCGCCGGGGCGGTCCTCACGGGCGATCACCGCCGCCTGCTGGACTCCGTCGCAGCCGGCCAAGACAGCTTGGATTTCACCGAGCTCGATGCGATAGCCGCGGATCTTGACCTGCTCATCAGCCCGCCCCAGATAGCGCAGTTGCCCGTCAGGACCCCATAACACGAGGTCTCCGGTGCGATACATGCGTGTTGCGGACGTACCACCGAAGGGGCAGGCCACAAACCGTGATGCGGTCAACCCAGCGCGCCGCCAATAACCCACGCCCACCCCGGCACCGGCTACATACAACTCACCGACTACCCCGGGCGGCACCGGACGCAACCAGCCATCGAGCACAAACAGCTCGGCACCCGGCACCGGCGCACCGATCGGCGGTGCACCCGACCCCGCCTCCAGCGGTGCGCTGAGCATTACGACCATCGTCGTCTCGGTCGGGCCGAAGGCATTGATCATCACCCGGCCCGGTGCCCACCGATCCACCAACTCGGTCGGGCAGGCCTCACCGGCGACGACCAGCGTCAGCCCGTCGAGCCCCTCCGGCGACAACACTCCTGCCGCCGAAGGGGTCTGGGTCAGCACATTTACTTGTTCGGCTATCAGCAGCGCACGCAAGTCTTCGGCAGAGCGGGCCACCGCATCGGGCACCACCACCACCCGGCCCCCACCCAGCAGCGGACCCCAGGTCTCCCACACCGAGGTGTCGAAACCGTAGGAATGACACTGCGTCCACGCCTCCGCCACCGGCAGATACGCGCCCAACCGCACCAACAACTGGGTGACGTTGTGATGGGTAACCGCCACGCCCTTTGGCACTCCGGAGGTACCAGACGTGTAGATCAGATACGCGATGTCGTCCGCGGACGGCACCGGCATTTCGGTGCCGGGTTGGCTCTCGATGGCGGGGTCGTCGATATCGATGACCACAAGGTGGTCGTACTCGGCCAGACGCGAGCGCAGGTCGGCGGTTGTCAGCGCCGCGCTCGGCGCAGCGTCGGCGAGCACGAAGCGGATCCGAGCGTCCGGATGGGCCGGGTCGATCGGTACATACGCCGCACCCGTCTTGAGCACCCCCAGCATCGCCACGATCGCCTCAGCAGAGCGCTCCACCAGTAACGCCACCCGCTGCCCCGGGCCTACGCCGTGAGTAGCCAGCAGATGCGCCCACCGGTTTGAGGCCTCGTCGAGCTCCCGATATGTCATTGAGCGGCCGATACCGCTGATCGCCACCGCCCCGGGAGTGCGGGTGACCTCGGCAGCGAACAGCGCCGGAATCGACGCTGCTGGCGGCGCCGAGGTGGTCGACAATGCGCGATTACCCCACCCTTCCAATTGGGCATGCTCGCCGGAGTCGAGCACATCGATCGACGACATACGACGTGACGGGTCAGCAGTCATGGCTACCAAGACGCGCTCGAACCGCTCGATCAGCGCCTCGATGGTGGCCGCGTCGAACACATCGGTGCGGAACTCCACCTCTCCACCGATTCCGGCGGCCGTGCCGGCCTCGCGGAAGCGTTCCGAGAGCGAAAACGTCAGATCCACGCGGGCAGTCTGGGTGTCGGCAGGTATCGGCGTGACGTGCAGATCACCCAACGCCAGCTCGTCGGGCAAGTCGTTGTTCTGCCAGGCCAGCATCACCTGCACCAGCGGGTGATGGGTCAGGCTGCGGGTTGGTTTGACTTGCTCGACCAGGACCTCGAAGGGCACATCCTGGTGCTCATAGGCGGCCAGGCTGCGCGCACGTACCTGACCCAACAACTCGGCGACGCTGGGGTCGCCGGCCACCTCGACCCGCAAAACCAATGTGTTGACGAAGAATCCGACCAGGCCATCGAGTGCGGCGTCGCGGCGCCCGGCGATCGGAAAACCCACCGCCACATCAGAACTCGCGCTGAGCTTGGCCAGCAGCACCGCAAGGGCGGCCTGCACCACCATGAAACTGGTCGCATTGTGCTCACGAGCCACCCGCACCACCTGCTCGTGCAATTGCGCGGACCAGTCCACGGCCACCTTGGCGCCGCGGTAGTTCGCCACCGCCGGATACGGTCGATCAGTGGGAAGATTCAGCCGCTCGGGCAGCCCGGCCAGGGACCGCTGCCAATACGCCAACTGAGTTCCGATGCGGCTGCGCGGGTCGTCGAGGTCACCGAGCTGTGCACGCTGCCAGAGTGTGTAATCGATGTACTGCACCGGCAATGGCGCCCACCCGGGTGCCTGCCCCGCGCGCCGGGCGGCGTATGCCACTCCCAGATCCGCCACCAGCGGGGTGACCGACCAGCCATCAGCGGCGATGTGATGTACCACCGCCACGACTACATGCTCGTCCTCATCAACACGAAAAATTTTGGCGCGCAACGGAATATGAGCGGCCAGGTCAAAAGGCTCACGCACCACCGCGTCGATGGACTGCTGAAGCCGCGCCGCCGGCCACCCGTCGGCATCAATGATTTGCCAGCCGAAGTCGGTCTCCTCGACGGGCATCACCACCTGCTGGGGGCTTCCCTCGGGCGCGGCGAACAGGGTGCGCAGGCTCTCATGGCGGTCCACTACGTCGCCCAGCGCCGTCCCCAAGGCGTCCACATCAAGAGGGCCGCTGAGCCGCAATGCCACCGCCATGTTGTAAACCGCCGACGGGCCCTGCAACTGATCGATGAACCACAACCGGTTCTGGGCGAATGACAACGGCACGACCGCCGGGCGCTCCACCGCCGCGAGCGGCTCCGGCCGACCCTCATCGACGCCGATGCGTGGGGCCAGCCCGGCCACGGTGGGCGCCTCGAACAAGGTGCGGACCTTGAGGCCGGCGTCCAGACTATTGTTGATCGCGGCGATCACGCGCATCGCCGACAGCGAATCGCCACCTAGATCGAAGAACGAGTCATCGACCCCGACTCGCTCCACTCCAAGCACCTTGGCGTAGATGCCGGCCAGGATTTCCTCGGTCAGGGTGGACGGTGCTCGGTACCGGTTGATATCGGCGTAGTCCGGCGCAGGCAACGCGCGGACGTCGAGTTTGCCGTTGACCGTCAGTGGCAGCGCGTCGAGAGCGACTACCGCGGCCGGCACCATATAGGTCGGCAGTCGCTCGGCCGCCGCGGACCGCAGCGTCGCGGGGTCGACTGTGCCGGTGACATACCCCACGAGGCGTTTGTCGCCGGGACGGTCCTCGCGAGCAATCACCACTGCCTGATCGACGCCGTCCAACTTGGCCAACGCTGCTTGAATCTCGCCGAGTTCGATGCGATAGCCGCGGATCTTGACCTGCTCATCCGCGCGACCCAGATACCGAAGCTGCCCATCGGTACCCCAGCACACCAGATCCCCGGTGCGGTACATCCGCGCGCCGATCCCCCCGAACGGACACGCCACGAATCGGGACGCCGTCAAAGAGGCTCGACCTACATAGCCGAGACCGACGCCGGCACCGGCCACATACAGCTCCCCGACCACGCCGGCGGGTACCGGACGTAACCGCGTATCAAGGACGAACAGGGCCGCCCCCGGCACCGGTGCGCCGATCGGAGCGACCCCCGAGCCCGCCTTCAGCGGCGCGCTCATCGCCGCATAGACCGTTGCCTCAGTGGGGCCGTACGCGTTGATCATCACCCGCCCGTGCGCATACCGCTCCACCAACTCCGGTGGGCACGCCTCACCACCCACGACCAACGCCGTCGAATCCAGCCCCTCAAGGGAGAACGTCCCTACCGCCGAGGGGGTTTGGGTGAGCACGCTGACGCGCTCGGCGACCAACAATGCGTGAAAGTCCTCCGGAGAAGCCACCACCGACTCGGGCACCACCACCAGTCGGCCTTCGTGCAGAAGCGCACCCCAGATCTCCCACACCGAAAAGTCGAAGATGTACGAGTGACACTGCGTCCACACCTGCCCCGGCGGCAGGCCGACTCGTACTCCAAACAACTGGGTGACGTTTCGGTGAGTGATCGCCACGCCTTTGGGCACGCCGGTCGTGCCTGAGGTGTAGATCAGATAGGCGATATCGTCGGGTGCAGGCGCCGGCAGCCCCGTGCTGGGTTGGGTCTCAATAGCTGGGTCATCGACGTCGATGACGAATGGTTCGTGCCCGTCCAGCCGAGCGCGCAAGTCCGAGGTGGTGATCGCCGCGATCGGAGCGGAATCGGCCAGTACGAACCCGATCCGCGCATCCGGATGCACCGGATCGATCGGCACGTAGGCGGCCCCGGTCTTGAGCACTGCCATTATCGCCACGATTGCCTCGGCCGAGCGGGAAAGCAGCAGGGCCACACGGGTTCCCGGACCCGCCCCATGAGCGGCCAGCAAGTGTGCCAACCGATTAGCGGCCTCATCGAGCTCGCGATAAGTCATGGACCGGCCATCGCAGGTCAGCGCAAGCGCATCCGGGGTGCGGGCCACCTGCGCAGCAAACAGCTCCGGAACCGACACCGCGGCAGGCGCCGGTTGGCTCAACACCGCTTGATTGCCCCACTGCTGCAGCCGAGTCTGCTCATGCTCATCAAGCAGATCCACCGACGACATCAATCGCTGCGGGTCGGCGGCCATTGCCACCAACATCCGTTCCAGCCGCTGGACCAGCGCCTCGATACTGGCCGCATCAAAAACGTCGGTGCGATACTCCACCGCGCCGCTGATTCCGGCGGGCACCCCGGCCTCAGTCCACCGTTCCCCCAGCGAAAACGCGAGATCCATGCGCGCCGTGTGGGTTTCGGTCGGCAGCTGGGCGACTTGGAGGTCACCCAGGCTCAAGCCGGAGACAGGACCGTTTTCCTGGCCGGGGAAGTTCTGCCAGGCCAGCAACACCTGCACAAGCGGGTGATGAGCCAGGCTGCGCGTCGGGTTAAGCCGTTCGACCAGCACTTCAAATGGCGTGTCCTGATTCTCGTAAGCTGCCAGGCTGCGCTGGCGCACTTGAGCCAATACCTCGGCCACACTGGGATCACCGCCGACATCGACCCGCAACACCAGCGTGTTGATGAAACACCCCACCAGCCCGTCGAGAGCGGAGTCGCTGCGCCCGGCGATCGCAAAGCCCAGCGCCACTTCACTGCTGGCGCTGAGCTTGGCGAGCAACGCCGCCAACGCGGCCTGCACCACCATGAAACTGGTCGCATTGTGCTCCCGAGCAAGCCGAGCGACCTGCTGATGCAGAGCGACCGGGAACTCGACCGCCATACTGGCCCCGCGGTTCTCGGCCACCGCCGGATAGGGCCGATCGGTGGGCAGATTCAGTCGCTCGGGCATCCCGGCCAGCGCGTCCTGCCAATACGCCAGTTGCGCGGCGATGGGGCTGTCGCTGTCGGCCATATCACCGAGTTGTTCACGCTGCCACAACGTGTAATCGATGTACTGCACCGGAAGCGGCGCCCAGTCGGGCGCTCGCCCGTCGCGCCGTGCGGCATAGGCCACGCCCAGGTCGGCGACCAGCGGGGTGATCGACCAACCGTCGGCGGCGATATGGTGCACCACCGCCATCAACACATGCTCAACATCATTGAGACGCAAAAGCGTTGCCCGCAAGGGGATCTCCGCCGCCAGATCGAACGGGTGACCCGCCGCGGTGTCGATGGCCCGCTTGAGCTCACCGTCAGACCAGCCGCTGCCATCAACGATGTGCCAGCCGAAGTCGGCGTCCTCCATGGGTACCACCACTTGCTGCGGGGTGCCCTCCGGAGCGATGAACAGGGTACGCAGGCTCTCGTGGCGGTCCACCACATCACCCAGCGCCGCCCCCAACGCCGCTGCGTTCAGGCGCCCACCCAGTCGCAATGCGACCACCATGTTGTAAACGGGTGAGGGACCTTGCAATTGATCGAGGAACCACAGCCGGTTCTGGGCGAATGACAGTGGCGCCGTCGGGCGGTCGGTGGGCACCAGCGGTGCCAGCCGGGCCTCCTCAGTGCCGATACGCGGCGCCAACTCGGCCACCGTGGGCGCCTCAAAGACCGCACGTACCGACAGCCCGGCATCCAGACCGGTGTTGATCGCCGCGATCACCCGCATCGCCAGCAGCGAGTCCCCGCCCAATTCGAAGAACGAATCGTCAACCCCGACCCGCTCCACCCCCAACACCTGAGCGAAAATGCCGGCCAGAATCTCCTCAGTCGCCGTGGACGGCGCGCGGTAACGATCGGTGTCGGTGTACTCCGGTGCCGGCAACGCGCGTTTGTCCAGCTTGCCGTTGACCGTCAACGGCAACGCCGCAATGGCCACCACCGCCGAGGGCACCATGTACCCCGGCAACCGCTCACCCAGCGCCGCACGCAACTCGCTCGGGTCCGCGGTGCCGGTCACATACCCGACCAACCGCTTATCACCGGGACGGTCCTCGCGTGCGATCACCGCCGCCTGCTCGACACCGTCCAGCGCACTCAGCGCGGCCTGGACTTCACCGATCTCGATGCGATGCCCGCGGATCTTGACCTGCTCATCAGTGCGGCCCACATACCGCAACTGCCCGTCGGGTCCCCACCACACCAAATCCCCGGTGCGATACATGCGCGCGCCATGCGTCCCATACGGACAGGCCATGAACCGCGACGCGGTCAACCCGGCCCGACCCATATACCCGACCGCCAACTGCGGGCCCGCCAGATACAACTCCCCCACCACTCCGGTCGGCACCGGACGCAACCAGGAATCCAACACGTAAAACGCCGCGCCCGGCACCGGCGCGCCGATCGGCGGTGCCCCCGACCCCGCCTGCAAGGGTGCGCTGAGCGCTACCCACATCGTGGCCTCGGTCGGGCCGTACTCGTTGATCATCACCCGACCCGGCGCCCAGCGCTCCACCACCTCCGGTGCACACGCCTCACCACCGACCAGCAACGTCACCGACTCCAAGCCCTGCGGCGACAACATCCCCGCCGCCGACGGCGTCTGACACAACACCGTGACCTGCTCGTCAATCAGCAAGGCGCGCAACGCCTCCGGAGACGCCGCCACCGACTCAGGCACCACCACCAACCGCGCCCCATGCAACAAGGCGCCGTAAATCTCCCACCCCGAAATATCGAAACTGTAGGAATGCCACTGCGACCACACCGCCCCCGCCGCAGCAAGCCGCGCGTCGAACGAGCCCATCAACTCAGTGACGTTGGCGTGAGTGATCCCCACCCCCTTGGGCACCCCCGTGGTGCCCGAGGTGTAAATCACATACGCCAAATCATCAGACTCCGGCACCGACAGCGCCGCACTGGATTCCGCGTCGATGCGCGGATCATCAACATCAATGACCACCAACTCGATATCGACCAGCCGATCGGCGACATCAGCGGTCGTCAGCGCAGCGATCGGCGCGGCGTCGGCAACCATGAACTCGATGCGTGACTCAGGGTGGGCCGGATCGATTGGCAGATACGCGGCCCCGGACTTGAGCACGCCCAACATCGCCACGATCGCCTCAGCACACCGCGGAAATACCAACGCCACGCACCGGCCCGGACCCGCACCCAAGCCAATTAACAGGTGTGCCAACCGATTAGACGCCGCATCGAGCTCGGCATAGGTCATTGCACGGCCCTGGCAGCTCAGGGCTGTCGCCTGCGGGTCCGAGGCCACCTGCGCGGCGAACACCGTGGGGATCGACAGCGGCGTGCCCGCGGGTCGGCTCAGAACCTCGTGGTTACCCCACACCTCCAACCCGGCCCGCTCACCAGTATCAAGCAACTCGATCGATGACAATCTCCGCCCAGGGTCGGTGGTCATCGCACCCAACAACCGCTCCAACCGGCGCGCCAGATCTGCGACATCGAAGTTCGACCACGGTTGCCCCTCACCGACGGTGCTCAGGGAAAGCTCATCACCAGAGCTGGAGAAAAACAGTCCGAAGCCGTCCACGACCGCACCGTTGGTCAACGACGCCGAGGCCTGGGTCCCACCGAAGGGCAACGTGAACCGCGACGGAAGGAAGTTGATGTTCACCCGGCCATCGGAACCCCCGTGCAGGCGAGCTCTGCGTTCCAGGGCGTGCACCGGAAACCGCTGATGCTGCAACGCTTCCCGGATGCGAGTGTCCACAAGCTCGCAGAAATCGGCAACCGTCGACTCGGGGGTAACCCGCAACACCAGCGGAACCACCCCGGCAACCATCCCGGGAAGAGTCTTGGACTCTGGCAGAACTCGCCTGTTGACCGGGAAATCGAACACTACTTCCGAGTTTCCGCCGCACCATCCACGCACCAGGAGCGCACACGCCGCAGTGATCACCGACGAGCGCGGCACACCCCTTGCCCGGCAGAACTCATCCACCCGGCCAAGAACCACCGGATCCAGATGCACGGGCTCGGATGGCCAGAACGAATCTTCCTGGCCTTGCGCCTCAGGCAGCCGATGCGGCGCTTCGCTTTCCGTCGGAAGGTTCTGGGCCCAATAGGCCCTATCATCCAGATAGTCACTGGAGGCCTCGTACGCCTGCTCGCAGTCCACTAGGTCCTGCAGTGAACCGAAAAAACCGGCAGGAATAGGCGCACCGGAAACAACGGCAGAGTAAACAGCGGCCACCCGCTGCCCGATCAAGACAATGCCGGATCCGTCTACGACGATGTGGTGGCCGCAGGCAAACAAATAAAATTCGTCAAACCGCGTCTGGAATAACGCGAATTTGAATAACGGGCCGGAAAGCGACATCGGGGTGCGCTGAATCGACATCGCCAGCGCGCGCGCTTCTTGCACTGGATCGTTGGCCGAACTCAAATCATGGAACGCCAACTCGACATCCGGGTAATCAATAACCCGCTGTGCCACCTGGCCGTCGACCTCGTAAAAGGCCGCCCTGACGGGTTCGGCCTCTGCCACCGCTCGGCGGATCGCCCACTGCAGGGCGTCCCGCTCTACGCGCCCGTCGATCCTGACGAATAGGCCGAGTTCCCACTCCGAACCGGAGTGACGCGTTTCCTGCGCGAGCCAGATGTCCAGCTGGGCGCGCGTTAGCGGAAGCGCCTGGTTATCCGACTCCATCCAGCTCCCCCACCCCCCCAGGCTCAGTTATCAGATGCTCGGCCTGCTGCCAACCTCTCGCGTAGGCTCTTGGGTCGAATATCGGGCCAGTTCTGCTCGATGTAGTCCAAACACGCGGCACGGTCCGCCTCGCCGAAAACCACCCGCCAGCCCGCTGGCACGTCGGCGAAGGTCGGCCACAGGCTGTGTTGCTCCTCGTCGTTGACCAACACGAAAAAACTGCCATTGTCGTCGTCGAACGGATTGACGCTCACAAAATCTCCAGATCATCTCTCGATTTGATTGGAACCGATGCAAACCATACTGAAGGCCAGCACGGTCGCTGCGGGGTTTCGGCAAAGTTCCTGGTATTGCGACCCTGCGAAGCTCAGCAAAGCAGCTCGGCGTTGGGCACCGCGCAGGGTTCCGGCGTGATCGTAACCTGTGGCAGCTCAGCGTCAACCAGCATGTCAACTCATCGCGCGCGAACGAGCAGCCAATCAAAGTCGGCAGCATTAAACCGTCGCTGCGTCGAGAGGGTTGGCTCCAGTTGTTTATTGCCCTCGGAATGCCGTGTTGGACAGCAAGCGCAGGAGTATATGCGACATTATCCGCGGCGAGAGCGAACCACGGCCTATCCTGTCGTGGTGAGCAAGAGCCGACGTACTGCCTCGACGCCCACCGCTAGATCTACACTCCGCAGTCCAGCTGCAGCGCGGACGGATCACCTCCCCGCAGCAACCCCCTCCAAGGGTTTACGAATCGACGCCGCGCGCGTCGCTGGCAACCTTCGACCGGCGTGTCGGACGCCGCGGTCCCTACTGCAAGACCGATGTCCCTTGCGGTGGCAACATTCTGCGCTGGACTCCGCATCAGGATTGTGGGCGTGACCCTTTCCCCCGAGCAGTCAGAGTTCCTTGGCCGTCCGATTGCTCTGTTCGTGCTGGGCATGCACCGATCCGGAACATCGGCGCTGACAAGGGTTCTCACACTGTGCGGTGGGACGCTCCCGACCGCGCTATTGACTGCCGATGTGGCCAACCCAAGTGGCTATTGGGAGCCGCGCGCGGCCGTCGACCTCAACGACACAATCTTGCAGCGCCACGGCAGCGACTGGGCCGACCCGACTCTGCGCCTGCAGGAGGAGGGTGCGTTCGAAGCGGAAGAGCGTGCCGCCTGCGTAGCCAAAATCTGCGATTTCTTTACGACGCTGCCGACCGCGCCACTCGTGGTGATTAAGGATCCGAGGATCACGGTGCTGTCCGGCATGTGGTTCGAGGCCGCCCGGCTGGCGGGATTTGAAATTGCGGTCGCGATTGCGGTGCGCCATCCGCACGAGGTCACCGCGTCGATTACCAAGGTCAGCGGAGCCTCGTCGGAGCCCTCAGCGGACCTTGCGAGTGCATTGTGGCTGACATACAACCTGCTAGCCGAAAGAAACACGCGCCAATTGCCGCGCGTGTTCGTCGACTACGCAAACTTCCTCGACAACTGGCCCCGGGAAGTAGAGCGGATCTCCGCCGCACTTTCGATCGACCTCGCGAGCCGAGATGAGGCCGCAATCGAGGAGTACCTCCAACCGAGTCTTCACCGCCACCGGCACCACGGTCCGGTGACGGACCTTTCTGGGACAGATTGGATTTCTGCCACCTATGAAGCGTTGCGCGCGGCCTCGCGAGACGAGCCTGTAGATGAAACTACGTTCGATCGCGTTTTCGAGCAGTATCGAATCAAGGCACACCGTTTCGAGGTGGCATTCCAGGATTACCGCAAACTGCGTAACCGCGTGCAGCGTAGGCGATCCGTTGTGCGGCCGATCAATACGATGATCGCGTTAGCACGCCGGCGTCGCGGCCCTAGCCGCCGAAGCTGACCAGGAGCCAACGCCCTTATTGAGAGGCGGGCGGAGGTTCTCTGCCGTCGCGGCCAAGCAGGAGTCTCCTGCATCTTCGGGACGATCCACAATCCGAAACGCCTTGACGGCGTGTATCGAGGTCTACGCTCATCGCCGGGAACGCTGGAATGCAAGACTGCCATGCGAGGTAGGGGGTGGCTATTTGGTGACCGATCACGACGCCGGTTCTTTGTACTTGGATCTGACTCGGCGCTACCTCACCAGATACGGCATGGACCAACTGGTACCCGTGGGCTGGTGGTCACCCGAGCGCTCCACCTGGCGGTCATTCCTGTGGAGGCGCCCCCTCATCAAAGCCCACGATCTCATCCTCGCGCGCAGAGGTCTCATGCTCGTGCGTAAACGCCCCTTCGATCAGGCCGCACGAGACGTCGGCGCAGATTGGCCAGCGGACGCCGAAACGATGATTGGAATGCAGAGACTCACCAGTCTGCAGCGTTGCGTTGAGACAGTACTGGCCGACGACATCCCCGGCGATCTGGTCGAATGTGGAGTGTGGCGAGGAGGGGCCTCCATCCTGATGCGGGCAGTCCTGGCAGCGTACGGGGACGAGACTCGACGCGTGTGGCTAGCCGATTCGTTCGCGGGCCTGCCCCGCGCGGACGCCGCAAAATACAAGGCAGACAAAGGGTTTAGGCTTGACCGCTTTTCGCCCATGCTGGCGATTTCCGAAGCGGAAGTCAGGGCTAATTTCCGGCGATATGGGTTGCTGGATGACCAGGTCCGTTTTCTCCCTGGCTGGTTCAAAGACACGCTGCCAAATGCTCCGATTGATCGCATCGCTGTGTTGAGGCTTGATGGTGACTTGTACGAATCGACCATTCAAGCGCTGGATGCGCTGTATCCCCGACTGTCCCCAGGAGGGTTCTGCATCATCGATGATTACCAGCTGAAGATGTGTCGACAAGCTGTCACGGACTACCGCGCGGAACATGGGATACGCGCGAACATCGTTGACATAGACGGCAGAGGCGTGCTGTGGCGGAAGCAATGAAGTCCATGTGACGCTCTGAAACAAAGTAGGCGTTGCGGCGGGTCGGAAGAAATGGGGGGATATGGCGCCGTATCAATTGTCGGTCGTAGTAATCGCTTTCAACATGGAACGGGAGTTACCGCGGACGCTCCACTCGCTGTCGCCCGTCCTGCAGCGTGACCTCGTCGGTGACGACTACGAAATCATCGTTATCGATAATGGCTCTGCCGAGCCGGTCGATGTTGGCCGTTACCGTCAGTGGGGCGGCAACATCTGCGTGCATCGCATGACGAATGCGGCGGTGTCGCCGGCGGCGGCCATCAATGCGGGATTGGCGTTAGCTCAGGGCGAGTTGATCGGCGTGATGATTGACGGGGCGCGAGCGGCTTCACCGGGACTGCTGTCCGCGTCACTCCGCGCGGCCACGCTCCACCCCCGGCCTGTGGTTGCGTCGCTGGGCTTCCACCTTGGCCCGGACGTGCAGATGCGGAGCACTCAAAAAGGCTACGACCAACGAGCAGAGGATGCCCTATTGGCGGGCATCGATTGGCCTACAGACGGTTACCGGCTCTTCGACGTCTCAGTTTTCGCGGGATCCTCGAGAGAGGGTTGGTTTCGCCCGATCACCGAGTCGAATGCGCTGTTTCTCTCCCGCCCTATGTGGCAGGAACTGGGCGGTTACGACGAGCGATTCGCTTCGTTAGGCGGCGGGCTGATCAATCTCGACGCGTACGTGCGGGCGTGCGAACTTCCGGACAGTCAGCTGGTCGTGTTGTTGGGCGAGGGAACTTTCCACCAAGTGCACGGAGGGGTCGCCACAAATGCGCCGGCTAAGCGCCAGCGCAGCCTCCTTCGCGAATTTCATTCGGAATACATTCGAGTACGGGGTAAGCCTTTCGCTCCGCCAACAGCGCGGCCGTGGTACTTCGGGGAGGTTCATCCTCACGTACTCAAGTCGATCGAGCTCTCCGCACGACTGGCTAGGAGGCGCCGGCGCGCACACTCGTTGGCGCCGACGGTCGCTCGGCTGCACGCCGCAACGCAGGCGCTTCGGCCGCGGCTGCTGCGCACGACGAATCGCACGTCTCTGGAAAACACGGCGAAAGTGGCGGAACCCTGAGATCGAAACTGTCTCAGGCAATCCCGAGCTAGAGATGGTGAACGCCTTCCGGGGCCTGTGCCGATCACTTCGACGATTTGCCTTCGCCGATCAGGCCCACGCGCGCATTCTCTTCGAGAAGATCGGCGGCGGCAGCGATACTTGCGGCAGGTTTACTCATCTGGGCGGCCACCGCGCGCGCTCGAGCGACGTACTGCGGTTCGAGGATTGTGCGCAGATCCGCGAGCAACGATTTCTGAGTCGTCGTCGAAAAGCGCCGGGCGGTACCCACTTTCAGTCTTTTGACCACAAGTCCCCATAACGGCTGATCGGCCATCGTCCACAGGATCAACGTAGGGACACCCGCGCGCAAGCTCGTTGCCGTCGTGCCAGAGCCACCATGATGAACGACCGCGCGGCAGGCTGGAAAGACCGCCGCGAAATTCACCGCACTCACCACCTTGACATGCTCCGGATGGGAAATACCGCTGAAGTCACTCCAGCCCCCGCAAATCAAGGCCCGCTCGCCCAACTTCGCGCAGGCCGCGCTGATCATTGCGAACGTGTCGCCCGTGGACTCCAGCGGTGTACTGCCGAAGCTGAAGAAAATGGGTGGCGTTCCCGCGGATATCCACGCGGCGACCTCTTCGTCGGCATCAGTCGGCAACTCGAGTGTCATAGCGCCAACAAAAGGCCTTTTAACGTCCCGTTTCGCCCACTCGGTTGCCAGCCCAGGGAAGCAAACCTCATCGTAGGCCTGGATTTCCAGCGATCCGCGCTCGGCGATCCGCTGCGGTGCGGGGCCGGTCGCCTTCGGTAGGCCGAGTTTGTGGCGCTGCGCATCGTTTATCTTCTTGGCACCCATGCGCCAACTCAGCCACTGGTTGAATCTCATAGCGGAGCGGGCCAACGCCCCTGGTACAAACGGCAGGAGCTGCCCGTTGGCCTGAACCGGGCGGTAGTAAAACGTAGCCAGTGGAATCCCGTGATATTCCGCGACGTTGACGGCGGCCTGCTGAAAACTGAGGCCGCTCAGGAGGAGATCGAAGCCGTCCGCCAAAGACGTCAACGTCGTCGTGATCTCCTCCCAGCAGCGGGTAACCTGCGCCATGAGTTCCGCGTTCAACCTACGCCGCTCCTGGATCTTCCAGAAGTTGCGAAAGATTGACACCCACGCGTTGCGGTAGGTGTCCAGCCACGCCTGCGTCTCCAACCCAAAGCCGACCGCCGAAAGTCCAGCCGACTCGGCAAAGCCAGTTAGGTCGGGCGGAACGGCGATGCAGACCTCATGCCCGCGACGCTGCAATTCACGACCGACAGCGACGCCGGGTTCGACATCTCCACGGGTTCCATAGCATGCCAGCAGAAATTTCATCGCGCGGATCTCTACCTCTCCCATCTCCTACATGTAGGCGACATCGTCGGTCGAGATAACTATCCCGAATATTCATCTCACGGGCTGGGCGTTCAACCGTTGGTTCGGCTGATTGTTAGTTCCGTGCGGCGTCTACAGGGCTTTGAAGTTCGCTGTAGCGTACGGTATCGACCGACATCAAGGAGGACCGTGAAACCCGCTTCCACCAGGTTGGCCGCAAAATTTGCCGAGTCCGTCGCGCACGGGTTGATCCTCTTCCTGGCCGCAGGCACGTTTCACTACTGGCAAGCGTGGGTCTTTCTCGTCGTTTACAACCTTGCCGGATGGATTCCGAGCATCTATCTGATGCGAACCAATCCCGATGCCTTCGAGCGCCGAATGCGAGGTCCGACCGCCGAAACTCGAATTGCGCAGCGAATCCTGATCGTCGGCTGGCTCCTGTCGGTGCCGGCGGCGTTCGTCATCAGCGGCTTGGACCATCGCTTCGGGTGGTCGCAGGTACCGACCGCGATCTGTTTAGCCGGTGACGTGCTGGTAGCCGTCGGACTGATCCTGGTGACAGTGGTCGCAGTCCAGAACAGCTATGCGGCGGCCAACGTCCAAGTCGAGGGAGGCCAGAAGATCGTCTCTACCGGCCTGTACGGGATGGTTCGGCATCCGATGTACACCGGCAGCATGATCATGATGATCGGCATCCCCCTTGCGCTCGGTTCTTATTGGGGACTTCTCACCGTGCTCCTCGCGGCAATATCACTCGCCCTGCGAATCCGGGACGAGGAAAAGATGCTGCAGGAAGAACTCGAGGGATACCGCGACTACACGCAGAAGGTCCGCTACCGCCTGGTGCCGTGTGTCTGGTGAATTGACGACACCTCTGGGCTGAACCAAGCGCCGAATTCCGCGACGACACATCCCAATTCGAACAAAGCCGGTATTCCGCTGCGACGGCGACTCTATTCCAATGAGCCGGCGACATCTGCGAGCTGCTTACTCAAGCTTCTGACCGACGGCGCGTTGAAGATGCCGGTGACCGCAAGCTGGACGTCAAGAGCCGCGTTGATTGCGGCGATCAGCCGCATCGCGGAAAGCGAGTCTCCGCCGATGTCGAAGAATGACTCCTCGACCCCCACCCGGTCGACACCGAGGACCTCCGCGAAGATGTCGGACAGAACCCGCTCGATCGGCGTGGTCGGGGCGCAATACTCTCCGACCGCGCCGGAGTATTCCGGTGTCGACGCCTTGGTGGTCATTGCCTGACTCGACGTTCCCCGGTCTGTCTCGCCGAGGTGGTCGACGTCGACCGCAGGGACCAGACCAGTCGATGAAAGCTGCTGTGCCGGATCCTCGATCATCGCCGACAAGATCCGCTGCAACCGCTCCATCAGTGCCTCGATATCGGCCATGGAGAAGACGTCGGTGCGGAATTGGACGTGGAGCGCCAGTTCGCTCCCCGGTTGTGCCTGCACCGCGAGTGGGTAGTGGTAGTAGTCACGTGCCGCCAAGTCGGTGATGGCCAAGTCATGGCCGCTCGACAACGCCGCACTGTCCACTGGATAGTTCTCGTATACGAAGACCGTGTCGAACAACTTGTCGTGTCCGGCCAGTCGGTGGACTTCGGCCAGCCCCAGGTGCTGATGCTCGTAGGTGTTGTTGTGCATTGTCTGCAGCTGCTCGAGCAGGTCGCTGGTGGTGGGCGCGTGCGCGAGGCGTGCGCGCACCGGCACAGTGTTGATCAGAAGTCCCGCCATCGATTCGGCGCCAGCCAACTCGGCAGGCCGCCCGGAGACCACAACGCCCAGCGCGACATCCTGCCTGCCGGTCACGGAGCTCAACAGCAGAGCCCAGGCAGCCTGGAGCACGGTGCTGACCGTGGTCTGATGTGAGCGGGCCAGCTCGCCAAGGGCGTGCGTGGCTTGTTCCGGCACCCGGAACTCCGCAATCGAGCGCGGGCCCAGTCCCAATCGGTCCGGCGGCGCCACCAAGGTCGGGTTCTCGAAACCGGCCAAGGCATCTGCCCAGGCCGTACGCGCGGCCTGCAGATCCCGCTCGGCCAGCCAGGCGAAGAACGAGCGATACGGCAAAGGCTCAGGCAGGCGCTGCCCGTAGTAATCGGCGATGATCTCCTGCAGCAGGATCGGCATCGACCAGCCGTCGAGCACGATGTGGTGATTGGTCAGCACCAACCGGTGCTGCTCTGCGCTGATGCGGGCCAACGCCACCCGGAACGGCGGTTGGTTCGCAAGATCGCAGACGGTCGCGCGCTCGGCAGCACCCAGGCGCTGCATCTGATCGTCGATGTCGACCCCGGCCTCGGTCAGGTCGACGTGGCGCCACGGCACCACCGGATCAGACGGGATGAGCTGAACCGGCTCATCGTACTGAGCGCAGAAGTGCGCCACCACGTTCGGATGGCGAGTGACGACGGCGTTCACCGCATCACGCAGGCGCGTCGGCTCTAGCGGACCGGTGATTGTGAGATCCAGTTGCACGGCGTACACGTCGTCACCGTCACCCTGCGCGGCGCCGGCGTGGAATAGCAGCCCCTGTTGCAGCGGAGTCAGCGGCAGAACATCGGCGACCGCATGACGCTGGCACACCTCGTCGAGCTGAGGCTGGCTCAGCCGGGCGGGCGCGATGTCCGACGGGGTCAAACCGCCGCCGCCGCCGCGCACATGCGCGCAGATACCTGCCAGCGCCTCGAACCACAACTGGCTCAGTCTTTCCACCTGTGTGGCGTCCAGCGCCGACGTTGCCCATGTCCAGTCGGCGTGCAGCTGCGGGCCGGTGTCGGTGTCGGCGGTGGCGGCGTTGAGCTCGACGGTGTGCGCCAGCGGCAGAGGCAACGCCGTGACTGCACCGGTCAACGCCAGACCTTCGGGGCTGATACGCCACGCGTCCTCGGAGGTCTCCCCCGCCGCGCCCAGCCGGCCCAGATAGTTGAACCCCAGCACCGGGGCCGATCCGGCCAATTTCACGTCGGGGTTCAGATACCGCAGCAGACCGTACGTCACGCCGTCCGGAAGGCCGCGCAATTGCTCTTTGGCGTCCTTGACCGCCGCCCCCAGCGCCGCGTCGCCGGCGCTGACCTGGCCCCAGTCCAGTCCGCCCCCGGCCAACGCGACCGGATAAAGGGCCGTGAACCAGCCCACCGTGCGTGACAGGTCCACCTCGGACGAAAGCTCCTCTGCACGGCCGTGGCCCTCCACGTCGATGGTGATCGGCGCACCACCTATGCCGGTGAACTCCGCTGCCGCCAACCCGAACGCGATCAACAAGATTTCCTGGATCCCCGCATGGAAGGCCGTCGGCACCTCCCCCAACAACATCCGGGTGGTCTCGACATCCAGTGACACTGACAAGCGTCCAGCCGTCTCGAATGTGTCTAGGGCGGGTTGCACCGCCGGCAGCGCGGGCGCGGTGTCAGTCACCTGGCGCCACATGTCGGCCTGCGCGACGACTTCCGGGCGCTGCGCGTAGTCGGCCAGCAGTGCCGACCATCGGGCAAACGACGTCCCGCCTGAGGGCAGCGCGATCGGCTGCCCAATGCGGTGCTGCGCCCAGCCGATGTTGAGGTCTTCCAACAGGATTCGCCAGGACACCCCATCGACGGCCAGATGGTGGCCGATCAAGGCCAACTGCCCGGTCGCACTCGCCCACACCGCGGCCAGCATCACTCCCGCTGCCGGGTTCAGCTGCGACCGCGCGTCCACCAATGCGGCCTCGGACAGCACGTCGACGGTTCGCAGGCACTCATGCGCGTCCACCGTCCCGGGCTCGGGCACAGTGAGCGCCCACCCTCCCGCGCCGTCATCGGAGACACGCAGGCGCAGCATCGCATGCCGATCCATAAGAGCCTGCAACAGCGCAACCACGTCGGATTGGCTCACCCCAGCCGGAGCCTGCACCGCCACGGTCTGGTTGAACTCGTCGGTCGGACCCCGCATGCCCTGCAGATAACGCATGATCGGCGTGGCCACTACGGGCCCGACGCCCGCATCAACGATGTCATTCGTACCGTCGGTCACCTCGGCCACCCGCGCCAACCGGGCGACGGTCTGCTCGGCGAAAACATCACGCGGCCGGCACAACACACCCGCGGCCCGCGCTCGGGCCACCACCTGCATCGACAAGATGCTGTCGCCGCCGAGCTCGAAGAACGACTCGTCGACCCCGACCCGCTCCATACCCAACACCTCGGCGTAGACGCCGGCCAGTACTTCCTCGATCGCATTTGATGGGCCGCGATAGTTATCGGTGCCGGTGTATTCCGGCGCCGGCAGAGCGCGGGTGTCGAGCTTTCCGTTGACGGTCAACGGAATCGCGGCCAACACCACCACCGCTGTAGGCACCATGTAGCCCGGCAACCGGTCCGCCAAGGCGGCGCGTATGCCGTTCGGGTCCACCGTGGCGCCGAGCCCCTCGGTCACATAACCGACCAGACGCTTGTCACCGGGGCGGTCCTCGCGGGCGATCACCACCGCGCGGTCGACGCCTTCGCAGCCGGCCAGCGCCGCCTGGACCTCACCCAACTCGATGCGGTACCCGCGAACCTTGACCTGCTCGTCCGCACGTCCCCAGTACCGCAGTTGGCCATCGGGGCCCCACGACACCAGATCGCCGGTGCGGTACATGCGTGTCGCTTGCGCTTCGGCGCCGGCGAATGGACACGCCACAAAACGCGTGGCGCTCAATCCGGCCCGGCCCAGGTATCCGCATGCCAGACCTTCACCGGCCACATACAACTCGCCGACCACCCCAGCCGGCACCGGACGCAGCCAGTCGTCCAGCACGAACAACGCCGCGCCCGGGACCGGCGCACCGATCGGCGGCGCACCCGTGCCCGGCATCAGCGGCGCGCTGAGCAGCACGACCATTGTTGTCTCGGTCGGGCCGAAGGCGTTGATCATCACCCGTCCGGGCGCCCACCGGTCCACCAACTCCGGCGGGCAGGCCTCGCCGGCCACCACCAGCGCCATCCCGTCCAACCCGTGCGGCGACAACACGCCCGCCGCCGACGGCGTCTGGGTGAGCACACTGACCTGCTCGTCGACCAATAAGGCGTGCAAGTCCTCCGACGACCGCGTCACTGCGTCGGGCACCACAACCGTCCGGCCCCCGTGCAGCAGCGGACCCCAGGTCTCCCAGACCGAGGTGTCGAAACCGTAGGAGTGACACTGCGTCCATACCCCGGCCACCGGCAGGTACGCGCCCAGTCTCTCCAACAGCTGGGTGACGTTGTGATGGGTGGTGGCCACGCCCTTGGGCACACCGGTGGTGCCCGAGGTGTAGATCAGGTAGGCGACGTCGTCTGGAGATGGCGCCGGTAGCGCGGTATCGGGCTGACCATCGATAGCGGGGTCGGCGATATCGATGACCGACAGCTCGTGGCCGGCCAACCGGTGGGCCAGACCCGCGGTGGTCAGCGCCGCGATCGGTGAGGCGTCGGCGAGTACGAACTCGATCCGCGCATCCGGGTGCGCCGGGTCGAGCGGCACATAGGCCGCCCCCGTCTTGAGCACCCCCAGCATCGCCACGACCGCCTCGGCCGAGCGGTCCAGCAGCAACGCCACCCGCTGGCCGGGGCCCACCCCGCGAGCAGTCAGGAAGTGCGCCCACTTGTTGGCGGCATCGTTCAGTTGGCGATACGTCCACGAGCGGCCCTGACAGGTCAGCGCCACCGCCTCCGGGGTCCGAGTGACCTGTGCGCCGAACCGGGCCGGAATCGAGACTGCCGGCGGTGCGGGCGCGGTCAACGCCTCCCGATTACCCCACTGTTGCAGCCGGGCGTGCTCATGCTCATCGAGGAGGTCGATCGACGACAGCCGCCGTGCCGGGTCGGCCGTCATGACCACCAGGATCCGCTGTAACCGCTCGACCAACGCCTCGATGGTGGCCGCGTCGAATACGTCAGTGCGGAATTCGACGTGCCCGCCGATTCCGCCGGGTTCCCCGGCCTCGGTGAACTGCTCGCCGAGCGAGAACGTCAGGTCCATGCGGGCGGTGTGGGTGTCGGCCGGCTTGGGGGTGACCTCTACGTCACCGAGTCTCAGTTCACCGCCGGCGTTGTTCTGCCAGGCCAGCGACACCTGCACCAGCGGATGATGGTTCAGGCTGCGAGTGGGGTTGAGTCGCTCAACGAGCACCTCGAACGGCACATCCTGATGCTCGAATGCGGCCAGGCTGCGCTGGCGCACCTGCTCCAACACCTCTGCGACCGTCGGGTCGCCTGCGACGTCCACCCGCAGCACCAGCGTGTTGACGAAGAAACCGACCAATTCGTCCAGCGCCCGGTCGCGGCGCCCGGCGATCGGGAAGCCCACCGCCACATCGGAATTCGCGGTCAGCTTGGCCAGCAGGACCGCCAGAGCGGCCTGCAACACCATGAAACTGGTCGCGCCGTGCCCACCGGCGAGCCGAGAGACCGCCTGCTGCACCTGCGCCGGCCACTGCACCGCGACGTTGGCGCCGCGGAAGTCGGCCACCTGCGGGTAAGGCCGATCAGTGGGCAGCTGCACCCGCTCGGGCATATCGGCCAGCGCCTGCTGCCAGTAAGCCAGCTGCGCAGCGATGCGGCTGTCCTGATCATCGAGATCACCCAGTTGCTCGCGCTGCCACAACGAGTAATCGACATACTGCACCGGCAACGGTGCCCAGTCCGGGGCGTGCCCCGCGCACCGGGCGGCGTACGCCGCGCCCAGATCGCCCACCAGCGGTGCGATCGACCAACCGTCAGCAGCGATGTGATGCACTACCGCCACCAGCACATGCTCGTCTTCGCGGAGCTTGAAAAGCGTTGCCCGCAAGGGAATTTCAGCGGCGAGATCGAATGGGCGGCGTGCCACCGCGCCGATTGCCTCTTCCATCTGGGTCTCCGGCCAGCCGGTGGCATCGACGACCTTCCACCCCACCTCGACGTCGTCGACCGGCACCACCCGCTGCTCCGGGATCCCGCCCGGCGCAAGGAACAGCGTGCGCAAACTCTCGTGACGGGCCACCACGTCAACCAGCGCCGCAGCCAACGCTTCCGCGTCCACGCGGCCGTCCAACTGCAACGCCACCGCCAAGTTGTAAACCGCTGACGGGCCCTGCAGCTGGTCGAGGAGCCACAGCCGGTTCTGGGCGAACGACAACGGAACCACCGCAGGGCGCTCCATCGGCACCAACGGCTCCAGCCCGTCGCCTTCGCCGATGCGCGGCGCCAATTCGGCCACCGCGGGCGTCTCGAACAAGGCACGCACCGACAGCCCGGCATCCAACGACTTGTTGACCGCTGCCACCACCCGCATCGCCGACAACGAGTCGCCACCTAGTTCGAAGAACGAGTCGTCCACACCGACCCGTTCCAGTCCCAGAACCTGGGCATAGATGCCGGCCAGGACCTCCTCGGCAAGGCCGGACGGAGCACGATAACGATCGGTGTCGGTGTACTCGGGTGCCGGCAGGGCGCGCTTGTCGAGCTTGCCGTTGACCGTCAACGGCAGCGCCTCGAGGACCACCACAGCGGTCGGCACCATGTAGCCGGGCAAGCGCTCGCCCAACACCGCACGGATCTCGGCCGGTTCGGCGGTTCCGGTCACATAACCCACCAGCCGCTTGTCACCCGGCCGGTCGTCGCGCATGACCACGGCCGCCTGGTCCACCCCGGCGCAGCCGGCCAATGCGGCCTGAATCTCACCGAGTTCGATGCGATAGCCGCGGATCTTGACCTGATCGTCGGCGCGTCCGAGGTACTGCAGCTGCCCGTCGGCACCCCAACGCACTAAGTCTCCGGTGCGGTACATGCGTTGTCCGGACGCCTCCGCACCACTGAACGGGCAAGCGACAAATCGTGATGCCGTCAACGGGCCGCGGCCCACATAACCGGACGCCACCCCGCGGCCGGCCACGTACAACTCGCCAACCACCCCCGGCGGCACCGGCCGCATCCACGCGTCGAGCACGAAGAACGCAGCGCCGGGCACCGGTGTGCCGATCGGAACCACACCCGAACCCGCGCGCAACGGCGCACTGAACGAGGTGTACCAGGTTTCGGTCGGGCCGTAGCCGTTGATCATCACCCGTCCGGGGGCCCACCGGTCCACGACCTCGACCGG
The DNA here is from genome assembly GCF_044452905.1 of Mycobacterium sp. NPDC051804. NCBI lineage: Bacteria > Bacillati > Actinomycetota > Actinomycetes > Mycobacteriales > Mycobacteriaceae > Mycobacterium > Mycobacterium sp. NPDC051804. The sequence goes on from NZ_JBITCD010000010.1 coordinate 24,350, forward strand.
GCATGCCTCTCCGGCCACCACCAACGCGACTGACTCCAGACCCTCATGAGAAAGCGCCGCGGCTGCGGACGGGGTCTGATTCAGCACACTGACCTGTTCACGGATCAGCAACGCGTGGAAGTCATCCGGCGAGCCAACCACGGACTCGGGCACCACCACCAGGCGCCCACCGTGCAGCAGCGCACCGAAGATCTCCCACACCGAGACGTCGAAAGCGAACGAATGCCACTGCGACCAAACCTGATCCGTCAGCTTCAGTTCGATGTCCAACGACTCCAGCAGCCCGGTGACGGTCTGGTGAGTGACCGCGACGCCCTTGGGCACGCCGGTGGTTCCGGAGGTGTAGATGATGTACGCGAATTCGTCTGCCGCAGGCGACGGCAAGTCCGTGCCCGGATAGCTGCCGATCCGCGGGTCGTCGACCTCGACAACCAAGACGTCAAGCTCGTCGAGACGCGACCGGATACCCGCCGTCGTGACTACCGCGACAGGTGCCGCGTCGGCGAGGATCACCGCGATGCGCGTATCCGGATGCGCGGGGTCGATCGGCACATACGCCGCTCCGGTCTTGAGCACTGCAAGGAGTGCCACGATCGCCTCGGCCGAGCGCGGCAGGAGTAGGCCCACGCGTTGTCCGGGGCCTGCACCGTGCGCAGAAAGCAAATGCGCCAACCGGTTCGACGCCTCATCGAGTTCCCGGTACGTCGTGGAGCGGCCCTCGAAGGTCACCGCCGCAGCCTCCGGGGAACGCGCCACCTGGGCGGCGAACAGTGCCGGAACAGACGCCGCAGCCGGCGCCGGTGCGGTCAGCACCGCACGTTGACTGATCGCGTCCAGGCGAGCGTGCTCGACCTCATCTAGCACGTCCACCGATGACAACCGCCGGCCCGGGTCGCCGGTCATCGCGATCAATACCCGCTCGAACCGCCGAACCAGAGCCTCGATGCTGGCGGCGTCGAACACATCGGTGCGGAACTCGACCGCCCCGCTGATCCCGGCGGGCTCACCGTCGTCGCTCCAACGCTCCGAAACCGCGAACGTCAAATCCATTCGTGCACTATGCGTTTCGGCCTCAAGAGGTGTGGCCTGCACATCACCCAACGGCAGTTCCGCCCCACGACCGTGCCGCGGCCCGGCGAAATTCTGCCAGGCCAACAACACCTGGATCAACGGTTCATGGGCCCGGGAACGCATGGGGTTGAGCCGATCGACCAACACCTCGAACGGCACATCCTGGTGCTCAAAGGCGGCCAGGCTACGCGCACGTACTTGCCCCAGCAACTCCTCGACGGTCGGATCTCCAGACAGATCGACCCGCAGCACCAAGGTGTTGACGAAGAACCCGATTAGCTCATCCAGCGCCGGGTCACGCCGACCGGCGATGGGGAATCCAACAGCCACATCGGTGGTAGAACTCATCATCGACAGTAGGGCGGAGAGGGCGGCTTGAACCACCATGAAGCTGGTCGCGTTGTGTTCACTGGCCAGCTGGATGACCCGTCGGTGAAGCTCGACCGGCCAATCGATGACCACACTGGCCCCACGGTTGGAAGCCACCTGCGGATACGGCCGGTCGGTGGGCAGTTCCAAGCGCTCGGGTAGCCCAGCCAATGCGTCCTGCCAATAGGCCAGCTGCGCGGCGATCAGGCTGTCGTCGTTGTCGAGATCCCCGAACTGCGCACGCTGCCACAGCGTGTAGTCGACGTACTGAACCGGCAGTTGCGCCCAGCTCGGGGCCTTCCCCGCGGAGCGGGCGGCGTACGCCGTCCCAAGATCTGCGACCAGTGGCGCGATGGATGAGCCGTCGGCCGCGATGTGGTGCACCACACCCACCAGCACATGTTCGTCAGCGTCCAGATGGAAAAGCGTTGCGCGCAAAGGAATTTCGGCGGCGAGATCGAAGGTGTAGCGAGCCGCCTCTTCGACAGCCTCAGTCAACCGGCCATCGGTCCATCCAGTGGCCTCGATGAGTTGCCAGCCGATGGTCGCATGCTCGGCCGGCATCACCACCTGGTGCGGTATGCCGTCGACCGCTGAGAACAGCGTGCGCAACGACTCGTGACGGCCCACCACATCGTTCAGTGCCGCTCGCAGCGCCTCGGCGTTAAGCACGCCCTGCAGCCGCAACGCGACCACCATGTTGTAGATCGGTGAAGGGCCCTGCAGCTGATCGATGAACCACAGCCGGTTCTGCGCAAACGACAACGGAATCACCGCTGGCCGCTCGACAGCGACCACCGGTTCGAGCGCACCTGAACCGGCACCGACTCGAGACGCCAACTGTTCGACGGTGGGCGCTTCGAACAAGGTGCGAACCGCGACGCTGGCGTCCAGCGACTTGTTGACCGCGGCGATGACCCGCATGGCGGAAAGCGAATCTCCGCCCAGTTCGAAGAACGACTCATCGACCCCGACCCGTTCGAGCCCTAACACCTGCGCGTAGATGCCGGCCAGCAGCTGTTCAGTGAGATTGGCCGGCGCACGGAAGTGACCGTCTTTTTGATACTCGGGTGCCGGAAGTGCCTGCTTGTCGAGTTTTCCGTTGGCGGTCAGCGGCAGGGCGTCGAGCACGACGACCGCGGACGGCACCATGTAGGAAGGCAGCTGCTCGCCCAGTGCGGCGCGCACCTCGTCCGGGTGCGCCGAACCGGTGATGTAGCCGACCAGTCGCTTGTCACCGGGGCGGTCCTCGCGCGCGATCACCGCGGCTTGGCCCGCTCCGCTGCACGACGCCAAGGCGGCCTGCACTTCACCGAGCTCGATGCGATACCCACGGATCTTGACCTGCTCGTCGGCCCGACCGACGTAGTGCAGCTCGCCCTTCGCGCTCCAGGACACCAGGTCTCCGGTGCGGTACAGCCGCGCGCCGGGCGCGCCGAACGGGCTGGCGACGAAACGCGTTGCGGTCAACCCCGCTCGGCCTACATACCCGTAGGCCAGGCCTGCACCCGCCACGTACAGTTCCCCGACGACCCCGACCGGCACCGGCCGCAGCCAGGCATCAAGCACGAAAAAGCCAAGGTCTGCCAACGGGCCCCCGATTGGGCTAGCGGCCCTGTCGAGATCGGCGGCGACGATCCTGCGGTACGAAGCATGCACCGTGGTCTCGGTGATGCCGTACATGTTGATCAGGAACGGGATTCCCGGGTGATTGTCCAGCCACGTATCGAGACGTGGTGGCTGTAGCGCTTCCCCGCCGAACACGACCCGCTGCAGCGCGAGTTCACCACCCGACTCCTGCGCTTGGTTCTCGCCGAAGCCGAGCCAGCGGGTCACCTGGTGTTCCCACGCCGTGGCCACGTCTTGCCAGTTGTGTTGCGCATCGGCGGTTTGAAGCGCATAGAACGCCGAAGGGGTCTGGCTCAGCACGGTGACCTGCTCGGCGATCAGCAACGAGTACAACTCTTCCGGCGACCGCACCACCTCGTCGGGCACCACCAAGAGGCGTCCGCCTCCGAGCAGCGCACCGAACACCTCCCAGACTGAGAAGTCGAACGCCAGGGAGTGACACTGCGACCACACGCCCCCAGGGGGCACTTGGGCGTCCAAGGTTTGCAGCAGCCGAGTCACGTTACGGTGCGCGACCGCGACACCCTTGGGTGTTCCGGTCGTGCCGGAGGTGTAGATGAGGTAGGCGATGTCGTCAGCGGCCGGCGACGGGAGCGCGGTGTTGGGTTGGCTGCCCAGAGCGGGGTCGTCGACGTCGACGATCAACAGGTCGTGCCCGTCGAGACGCGCACGGAGGTCCGACGTAGTGATCACCGCTGCGGGAGCGGCGTCGCCAATGACGAACCGGATCCGTGCATCGGGATGCGCCGGGTCGAGCGGCACATAGGCCGCCCCGGTCTTGAGCACCGCCAGCATCACCACGATCGCGTCGAGCGATCGGGGCAACATCAAGGCGACCCGTTGACCCGGGCCCGCTCCGTGGCCTGCCAGCAGATGCGCCAACCGATTGGACGCCTGATCAACCTGCAGATAGGTCAGCGAGCGGCCGCCGCCACTGATGGCCACTGACGATGGTGACCGCTGCGCCTGCGCGGCAAAGGATTCCGGAATCGACACCGACTCGGACGCGGGCTGGGTCAGCGCCGCCTCATTACCCCAGTCCTCGAGCCGTGCGTGTTCCGCCTCGTCGAGCACGTCGACGGACGACAACCGCGCCGCGGGGTCCGCGGTCAGCGCCAGCAACATCCGCTGCAGCCGCTCGATCAGGAGCTCGATGCTGGCCGCATCGAACACGTCGGTGCGGAATTCGACGTCTCCGCCGAGCCCGGCCGGTTCACCCGCCTCAGTCCAGCGCTCGCCGAGGTGGAACGCGAGGTCTGTGCGCGCGGTGTGGGTGTCGAGGCTCGTCGGCGTGATCTGTACATCACCGAGGGCCAGCCCGGCGGAGGCGTTCTGCTGACCGGGCATGGTCTGCCAGGCCAACAGCACTTGCACAAGCGGGTGATGGGCGAGGCTTCGAGTGGGCTTGAGCCGCTCGACGAGCATCTCGAAGGGCACGTCCTGGTGCTCGTACGCGGCCAAGCTGAGTGCCCGCACCTGAGCCAACAGCTCAGAGACACTCGGGTCGCCGCCCAGGTCGGCCCGCAACACCAGGGTGTTGACGAAGAAGCCGACCAGCTCATCCAACGCGGGATCGCGCCGGCCCGCGATCGAGAAGCCGATTGCCACGTCATGGCTGGTGCTGACCTTCGATAACAACGCCACCAGTGCGGCCTGGACGACCATGAAACTGGTCGCGTTGTGCTCACGGGCCACCCGAGTCACCTGTTGCTGCAATTCCGGCGACCACGCGACCAGCACTCGAGCGCCGCTGTAATCGGCAACCGCCGGATATGCCCTGTCGGTGGGTAGCACCAGCCGGTCGGGCATCCCGGCTAGGGCCTGCTCCCAATAGGCGAGCTGGGCGGTGATGCGGCTCTGCGGATCGGCCAGATCACCCAGCTGCGCGCGCTGCCACAGTGTGAAGTCGACGTACTGCGCCGCCAACGGTGCCAAGTCAAGCGGCTGGCCGACGCATCGGCTGGCGTAAGCCGCCTGCAAATCCCTCAGCAGCGGACCAATCGACACGCCATCGGCCGCGATGTGGTGCACCGCGGCAACGAGTACGTGTTCTTCGTCGTCGACGCGAAGAAGCCGTGCCCGCACCGGGATCTCGGCGGCGAGGTCGAATGTGTGACGCGCGGTCTCACCGATCGCTTCGTGCAGCCGGTCCGGCGACCAGCCCGCGACATCCACGATCTGCCAGCCGAAGTCCGCCTGCTCGACGGGAACCACCACCTGCTGAGGCACACCCTCGGGCGCCGGGAAAACGGTGCGCAGACTTTCGTGACGCGCCACTACATCGGCCAGCGCCGCACCCAGGGCAGCAGCGTCAAGTTTGCCGTGCAGACGCAACGAATGCGCCATGTTGTAGACCGGCGACGGCCCCTGCAGCTGGTCCAGGAACCACAACCTGCTCTGGGCGAACGACAGTGGCACCACGTCCGGCCGCTCACCCGCCACCAGCGGTTCCAGTCCGCCCTCGTCGGCTCCGACCTGACGCGCCAACTCTGCCACCGTGCGCGCCTCGAACAGAGTGCGCACCGCGAGCTGGGCATCCATGCTGGCGTTGACGGCGGCGACCAGGCGCATCGCCGACAACGAGTCTCCGCCCAGATCGAAGAATGAGTCGTCGACACCCACGTGTTCAACCCCGAGGACCTGGGCGTAGATCCCGGCGAGGATCTCCTCGGTGAGGTTCGCCGGGGCACGATAGCTGTTGGTGTCGCCGTACTCGGGCGCCGGTAAGGCGCGGGTGTCGAGTTTGCCGTTGACGGTCAGCGGCAGCTCTTCCAGCACGACGACCGCTGTGGGCACCATGTAGGCCGGCAGCCGCTCGGCCAGCGTGGCGCGAAGCTCCGCCGAGTCGACGGAGCCGGTGACATAGCCCACCAGGCGCTTGTCGCCAGGACGGTCCTTGCGGGCGATCACCGCCGCCTGTTCGACGCCTTCGAGCGCCGCCAATTGGGCCTGCACCTCGCCAAGCTCTATGCGATAACCGCGGATCTTGACCTGCTCATCAGCGCGGCCTAGATAGTCAAGCTGCCCATCTGCGCGCCAGCACACCAGATCGCCGGTGCGATACATCCGGGCACCCGGCGCTCCGAACGGGCATGCGACGAATCGCGAGGCCGTCAGCCCCAGCCGACGCACGTAACCAGTCGCGACGCCGTCACCGGCCACATACAACTCTCCGACCACACCCTGCGGCACGGGACGCAACCAGTTGTCCAAGACGAACAGCGCCGCTCCGGCCACGGGCGAGCCGATCGGCACTGCCTGCCCGCCTGGCGTGAGCGGTGCGCTGATCGCCACACACATCGTGGTCTCGGTGGGGCCGTAAGCGTTGACCATCCGACGCCGCGGCGCCCAGCGGTCCACCACCTCGGCCGAGCAGGCCTCACCGACGACTACCAACGCCATCGAATCCAATTTCTCGGGTGAGAGCACACTGACCGCAGACGGAGTCTCGGTGAGGACGCTGACTTGCTCAGTGGCGAGCAGCTCCTGGAAGTTCTCCGGCGAGCGCGTCACCTCTTCGGGCACCACCACCAGGCGGCCACCGCGCAGCAAAGCTCCGAAGATTTCCCACACCGAGACATCGAAGGCCAGCGTGTGACATTGCGCCCACACTCCGACGGCCGGTAGGGCGGCGTCCGGTGACGCCAGCAGCTGCGTCACGTTGCGGTGGGTCACCGCTACACCCTTGGGGGTGCCGGTGGTTCCGGACGTGTAGATCACGTAGGCGATGTCGTCGGGAGTCGGCGAGGCGGGCACGATACCGGGCTGGCCGTCACCGGCGAGGTCGTTGACTTCGATGACCGCCAATCCATGACCGTCCAGTCGATTGGCCAAACCGGCGGTGGTGACTGCGGCCAGCGGCGCCGCATCGGCGGCTATGAAACCGATGCGGGCATCAGGCAGCGTGGGGTCGATCGGCAGATATGCCGCCCCGGTTTTCAGCACGGCCAGGATCGCGACCACAGCCTCGGCCGATCGGTTGAACAACAGAGCAACGCGATGTCCCGGACCCGCCCCTCGACTGGCGAGTACCTGTGCCAGCCGGTTGGCCGCCAGGTCGAGCTCTCGATAGGTCCACGACTGCTCGCCGCATACCAGCGCCACCGCATCCGGCGTCTGTTCCGCCCACGCCGCGAACAATTCGACGATGGTCGACCCACGCGCCGGGGTCCGAGTCAGAACCGCCCGATTACCGAACTCGTCGAGGCGGGCGTGCTCACCGGAATCGAGGACATCGACCGACGAGAGCCGCCGTCGCGGATCGGCGGTCATCTCCTCCAAAATCCGATCCAGCCGGTCGATCAGGACTTCAATGCCCTGCGCATCGAACACATCGGTGTCGTATTCGACGCGAAGGCCGATCTCGTCGCCCGGAATGGCTTGGACACTCAGTGGGTAGTGGTTGTATTCGCGGCTGGTGAATTCAGGGACGACCAGGTCGTCGTCCGCCGCCAAGGCGGCAGTGTCGACGGGGTAATTCTCGTACACGAACATGGCGTCGAACATTTGGTCGTGGCCGGTTAGACGGTGTATCTCGTTCAGCGCAAGATGCTGGTGTTCCAGCGTGCGGCTATATGCGGTTTGCAGCTGTTCGAGCAGATCTGCAGTTGTAGTCACCGGCGTGATGTTCGCCCGGACGGGCACTGTGTTGATCAACAAGCCGACCATCGAGTCGGCGCCGACCACGTCGTCGGGCCGCCCTGAAACCGCGGTGCCAAAGGCAACGTCGTGTTGCCCGGTCATTGAGCTCAACAACTGCGCAAACGCGCCCTGCAACACAGTGCTGACCGTGGTGTGATGAGCGCGCGCCAGATCACCGACGGCCCGAGTGGTCGACATCGGCACTCGAAACGACGCGACGTTTCGCGTGCCGCGGCCGACACGATCCGGCGGGCCCACCATCGTTGGGTTCTCGAATCCGGCCAGCACCTCACGCCACGCGGTCCGAGCCGCCTCGCGATCCCGACCGACCAGCCAGCTGATGAAGTTGCGGTACGGAACCGCCACCGGTAGCCGCTGACCGTAATAGCTGCCGAAGATTTCCTGTAGAAGAATCGGCAGCGACCAGCCATCCACGACGATGTGGTGAAAGGTCAGTACAAAGTTGTGCCGGTCTTCCGCGCTACGAATCAAAGCCACTTGGAAGCCCGACCGATGGACGAGATCGCAGACCGCAGCGCGCTCGGCTGCGCTTTCCGCCCGAATCTGCTCCTCGAGATCCACATCGGCAGGGTTCAACTCGACATACCGCCAGGGCACTGCGGGTTCAGCCAGAATGATCTGCACTGGCTCCTCGAACTGCGCACAGAACCTGGCCGCAAGGTTTGGGTGACGGTTGACTACCGTTTGCACCGCCTCGTGCAGTCGATGGTGATCGAGCGGCCCGTTCACGGTGATATCTAGCTGAACCGCGTAGACATCGTCGCTGACCCGAGGGTTGCTGCTGTGGAACAGCAGGCCGTGCTGCAGCGGGCTCAACGGCAAGATATCGGCGATCGCATACTGCTGGTTGAGCTCGTCCAGCTGCTGCTGGGTCAGTCTGGCCGGCGCGATATCAGAGGGCGTCAATCCTCCGCCACCGCTGCTGACGTGCGTGCAGATACCGGTCAGGGCCTCGAACCACAAGCGGCTCAGCCGGCTGATCTGAACGTCGTCGAGCGCCGAGGGAGCCCAACTCCAGTTCGCCTGGAGTTGCGGGCCCGCCTCAGCATCTACGGTGACCGCGTTGAGCTCCAGGCTGTGCATCAACGGCATTCCGATATCCGCGGCCGCCGCCGCGGCTGACAAGCCGTCCTGACTCATACGCCAGACTTCGCCCGACGTCTCGGCCGCCGAAGCGCCCAGCCGACCTAGATAGTTGAACCCGATGACGGGATCCGGATCAGCGAGCTCAATATCAGTGTTCAAATACCGCAGCAGACCGTAGGTCCAGCCGTCAGGCAGGCCACGCACTTGCTCTTTGGCGTCTTTGATCACCGCCCCCAGCGCCGCCTGGCCGGCGACCACCTGCGTCCAGTCCACGCCGTTCATCGTCAGCGCGACGGGATACTTGGTGGTGAACCATCCCACCGTCCGCGACAGGTCCACGTCCGCGCCCAGTTCCTCGTGCCGCCCGTGGCTCTCCACATCGATACCGATGGGTGCGCCGCCGGTCGCCAGGAATTCGGCCAGCGCCAACCCGAATGCGATCAGAAGAATGTCATTCACGCCGGCATGGAACGCCGCGGGCACCTCCCCGAGCAGCATCCGAGTGGTCGACACATCCAGGGACAAGGAGAGGTGCCCGGCGTTCGCAAACGTATCCACCGCGGGTTGCACCGCCGGCAACAACGCGGGTGCTGCGGCTATCTGCCGCCACGCCTGCGCCTCCTGCGCCACGTCCGAATCGTGCGCGCGCTCGTCCAACAGCAATGCCCACCGGGCAAACGACGTTCCGCCGGGCGGTAACTCCACCGGGTGACCGTTGCGATGCTGCGCCCACGCGATGTTGAGGTCCTCCAACAAGACTCGCCAGGACACACCATCGACGGCCAAGTGGTGAATCACCAACACCAATTGATTCGTCGACGTCACCCACAACGCTCTCAGCACGACGCCGGCGGCGGGGTTCAACCGCGACCGCGCGTCGATCAGCGCCTCATCGGACAGCGTGTAAACGGTGCGTATGCACGCCGCGGCATCGACCGCGCCCGCCTCGGCCACCGTCAGCGACCAGACTGCTGCGATGTCGTCGTCGACGCGAATCCGCAGCATCGCATGGCGATCCAACAACGCCTGCAACAGCGCCACCACATCGTCGTCGGTCGTCTGCGTGGGCGCCTGCAGCACCACAGTTTGATTGAACTGGTCCACGGGGCCATCGACACTTGCCAGCCAGCGCATAATGGGTGTCGCCGGAATCGGCCCGGACCCTTCGTCGCTCACCTCAGTGGTACTCGTGGCCGCCGCAGCCGCTCGGGCGAGCCGGGCGACGGTCTGCTCGACAAAGATGTCCCGCGGCCGACACGTCAAGCCGGCGGCACGCGCACGGGCAGCTACTTGCATCGACAGGATGCTGTCCCCGCCCAGCTCAAAGAAAGACTCATCAATACCAACCCGGTCGACCCCGAGAACCTCGGCGTAGATGCCGGCAAGGATCTCCTCGACCGCATCGGTTGGCGCGCGGTAGGTTTCGCTGCCCTGGTATTCCGGTGCCGGCAAGGCCCGCTTGTCCAGCTTGCCGTTGACTGTCAGCGGCAGCGCCTCGATCACCACCACTGCTGTGGGAACCATGTAGGCCGGTAGCTGCTCTGCGAGTGCGTTGCGCAACTCGACCGGATCTGCTGTCCCGGTGACATAGCCCACCAGCCGTTTGTCGCCGACGCGGTCCTCGCGGGTGATCACCGCCGCCTGTGACACGCCGTCCTGTCGAGCCAGGGCAGCCTGTATCTCACCGAGCTCGATGCGGTAACCGCGGATCTTGACCTGCTCGTCGACGCGGCCTAGATAGTGCAACTGCCCATCAGTGCCCCACCGAACCAGATCCCCGGTGCGATACATCCGCGCACCGGCCCCCGCGAACGGACACGCCACGAACCGTGAAGCGGTCAGCCCGGCACGGCGTACATATCCGGACGCCACGCCACGGCCGGCCACATACAACTCACCGACCACACCCGGGGGCACGGGCCGCAACCAGCCGTCGAGCACAAACAATGCGGCCCCAGGCACCGGAGCGCCGATCGGCACCACACCCGACCCTGCTTGGAGGGGGGCACTGATCGTGGCATACACCGTGGTCTCAGTCGGGCCGTAGCCGTTGATCATCACGCGCCCGGGTGCCCATTGATCCACTACGTCGGCCGGGCAGGCCTCTCCGGCCGCCATCAACGCGGCTGACTCCAACCCCTGCGGCGAAAGAGCCGCCACCGCAGAAGGTGTCTGGCTCAAGACGCTGACGCGCTCAGCAACCAGCAGAGCATGGAAATCTTCCGGCGAGCGGGCTACGTCTTCGGGCACCACCACCAGACGACCACCATGTAGCAGCGCACCCCAGATCTCCCACACGGAGAAGTCGAAAACCAACGACGATGTCTGCGTCCAGACCTGCTGCGGCGTCAGCTCAACCCCGACGTCCATTCCATCGAAGAGCCGGGTGACGTTGGAATGGGTGACGGCCACCCCCTTCGGCATGCCAGTGGTGCCGGACGTGTAGATGATGTGGGCGAGGTCATCGGCGGCGGGCGCTGGCATTGCGGTGCTGGGATAGGAGTCAATGCAGGGATCATCGACATCGATCACCGAAAGCCCGTGCACTTCCAGCAGGTCGGCCAAACCGGCTGTGCTGACACCGATTATCGGTGTGGCATCCTCCAGCATGAATTTGATGCGGGCCGCGGGCAGTTTCGGATCGATCGGCAGATAGGCCGCGCCGGTCTTCAGCACCGACAGGATTGCCACGATCGCCTCGGCCGATCGGTTGAACAACAGCGCCACACACTGTCCAGGGCCCGCACCTTTTTCGGCTAGCGCATGCGCTAATCGGTTCGCCGCCTCATCCAACACTCGGTAGGTGATGGAACGGCCCTGAACGGACAGCGCCACCGCCTCCGGGGAGCGGGCCACTTGAGCGGCGAACACCGTCGGAATCGATAGCGGGGTCGCGGGCTGCGTCAAGATTTCCGCGTTACCGAACGCGTCCAGAAGACTGTGCTCGGCGGCATCGAGCAGATCTATCTTCGATAGCGGCCGAGCCGGGTCGGCGGTCATCGCGCTCAACACGCGCTCAAAGCGATTGATCAGCGCCGCGACGCTTCCCTCGTCGAACACGTCGGTATCGAATTCGACACGGAGACCGAGTTCATCCCCCGGCTGCGCCACGACGGCAAGTGGATAGTGGTTGTATTCGCGGGTCGCGACCTCAGTTATCGCTAATCCGTTCACGTCCGACAGTGCAGCGGTGTCGAGCGGATAGTTCTCAAAGACAAACAGGGTGTCGAACAGTTTGTCCTGACCGGCGAGCCGATGTATCTCAGTGAGCGCTAGGTGTTGGTGCTCCAACGTGCGGCTGTAAGCGTGTTGTAGCTGTTCGAGGAGGTCTGCGGTAGTGGTTGTCGGCGTGATGTTCGCCCTCACCGGCACCGTGTTGATCAGCAACCCGACCATCGTGTCCGCGCCGAGCACCTCTGCAGGCCGCCCCGAGACCGCAGTCCCGAAAACGACGTCATCCTGAGCAGTCAGCGAGCTCAGCAGCTGCGCGAAGACCGCTTGCAGTACCGTGCTGACGGTGGTGCGGTGGGATCGGGCCAGTTCGGTAAGCGACCGCGTGGTCTCTTGAGTCAGCCGATGCGCGGCAACACCTCGGCCCCCGAGGCCCAGCCGACCTGACGCACCCACAAAGGTCGGTGTTTCGAAACCTGCCAAGATCTCACGCCAGACTGCTCGTGCCGCATCGCGATCCCGACCGGCCAGCCAGCTAACAAAGCTGCGAAACGGCGTTGCGGCTGGGAGGCGCTGACCGTAGTAGCTAGCAAAGATTTCCTGAAGGACGATCGGCAACGACCAACCATCCATCACGATGTGATGATTGGTAATCAGCAACCGGTGCTCGTGCTGGGCGGTTCGTATCAGCGCCACACGAAAAGCCGGCTCATCGGCTAGGTCGTAGACCGCGGCGCGTTCTGCAGCGCACACATGCTCGATTTGTTCGTCGATATCATCCTCGTCGAGATTTAAGTCGACATAGCGCCAAGGAACCTCCGGGTCGGCGGGAATGATCTGCACAGGTTGGCCAAACTGCTCGGAGAATCTGGCCGCAAGGTTCGGATGCCGGGTAACGACCGTCTGCACTGCCTCGCGCAGCAAAGAGCCGTTTAGCTCCCCGGTGATGGTGATATCCAGCTGCACCGAATAGAGGTCGTCGCTAGAACCCGGCGCGGCGTCGGCGTGGAAGAGCAGACCGTGTTGCAGGGGCGTCAGCGGCAGTACGTCAGCGATCTGCATATTGCCGCTGGAGCTCCTCAATTTGCTGTTGGCTGAGATTGACGGCGAGATCGGATGGGGTCAATCCACCTCCCCCGCCTCTGACATGTTTGCAGATTCCGAGAAGGGCCTCAAACCACAACCGGCTCAACCGATTGACCTGAGCGTCAGTGAGAGCCGAAGGCGCCCATGTCCACGTGGCGTGGAGTAGCGGGCCCGCGTCGGTGTCGGCGGTGACAGCATTGACTTCCACCGTATGCATCAGCGGCATAGGTATATCCGAAGCAGCGTCGGTCCACGCGAGACCATCCTGGCTGACCTGCCACACATTGCCGGACACCTGGCCCGCCGAAGCGCCAAGCCGCCCCAAATAGTTGAAGCCGATCGCCGGATCCGATTCAGCGAGCTCGACATCGGGGTTCAAATAGCGCAACAAACCATAAGTCAGCCCGTCCGGCAGAGCGCGCAACTGTTCCTTGGCATCCTTGATCAACGCCCCCAGGGCGGTCCCTCCGCCGCGCACCTGCGCCCAGTCCAATCCCCCGACACTCAAAGCCACCGGGTATTTGGTGGTGAACCACCCCACCGTGCGCGACAGGTCCACCTCATCAGCCAACTCATCGACTCGACCGTGGCCCTCCACATCGATACCGACCGGCGCGCGACCAGTGCCCAGGAACTCCGCAACTGCCAGACCGAACCCGATCAACAAGACGTCGTGAACCCCGGCATGAAACGCCGTCGGCACCTCTCCCAACAGCATCCGGGTCGTCTCGACATCCAACTCCGCCGTCAGACGCCCAGCCATCGCGAAGGTGTCCACCGCCGGCTGTACAGCCGGCAATACCGACGGAACCGCTGTCACCTCGTGCCAGGCCTGTGCCAAATCCACTACATCGGGATGCTGGGCGTGCCCGGCCAGGAGTGTCGACCACCGGGAAAACGATGTGGCGGCCGTAGGCAGCGCGATCGGCTGCCCCTTCTGATGCTGAGCCCAAGCGACGTTGAGGTCCTCCAACAGGATTCGCCACGAGACCCCGTCGACAGCCAGATGATGGACGATAAACGCCAGTTGTCCGGTGGTGTTGACCCACAGCGCGCTGAGCATGGCCCCGACAGCAGGGTTCAGACGCGACCGTGCCTTAACGAAAGCTTGCTCGGACAGCACGTCGACGGTTTGCAGGCATGCGCCAGCATCCACCGACCCCGGCTCCGGCACGACCAAAGACCAACCATGGGCACCGTTGTTCTCTACACGCAAGCGCAACATGGCATGCCGATCCAGCAACGCTTGCAACAGCATCACCACGTCGGCTTCGCTCACCCCAGTCGGGGCCTGAACGACTATCGACTGGTTGAACTCATCAACCGGGCCTTGAACGCTTTCCAACCACCGCATGATCGGAGTGGCTACGACGGGTCCGACGCCATCGTCGAGCACTTCAGCGGCGTCATCGGCCACCCGGGTCACCCGAGCCAGTCGGGCGACCGTCTGCTCAACGAACACGTCCCGGGGACGACACAACAGACCCGCCGCGCGGGCGCGAGCCACCACCTGCATCGAAAGAATGCTGTCCCCGCCCAGCTCGAAGAACGACTCGTCAACCCCCACCCGCTCGAGGCCCAGTACCTCGGCGAACACGTCGGCCAGGATCTCTTCGATGAGGGTATCCGGGGCGTGGTAGTCAGCGCTGGGCTGCTGGTATTCGGGTGCGGGTAGTGCCCGAGTGTCGAGTTTGCCGTTGACTGTCAATGGCAAAGCTTCCAGCGCCACGACCGCGGCCGGAACCATATATCCCGGCAACCGCTCGCTCAGCTGTGCGCGGATGGTGGCGGGATCCGCGCTGCCGGTCATATAACCCACCAGCCGCTTGTCACCGGGACGGTCCTCACGGGCGATAACCACCGCCTGCGCCACTCCATCCAGTCCAGCAAAAGCGGCCTGCACTTCGCCGAGCTCGATGCGATACCCGCGGATTTTGACCTGCTCATCAGCCCGGCCCACATACCGCAGCTGCCCATCAGGACCCCACGACACGAGATCCCCTGTGCGATACATCCGCGCTCCAGCACCGGCAAACGGGCACGCCACGAACCTCGACGCGCTCAACCCCGACCGGCCCACATACCCGTATCCGGCCCCGCCACCAGCCACATACAACTCACCGACCACCCCGGTCGGCACCGGATGCAACCAACTATCGAGAACGAAAAAACCAAGATGAGCCAATGGCACCCCAACCGGGCTGGCGTGGTCAGCCAGATCGGCATCGACGATTTCGCGGAACGAGGCATGCACCGTGGTCTCGGTCGTGCCATACAGATTCAGCAGCCGCGGTGAACTCGGATGATGCTGTCGCCACGGCCCAAGACGCTGCGGATCCAACGCCTCTCCGGCGAAAAGAACAGCCCGTAGTGCCAAATGGCCATGCCGCTCGGCAACCAGCTCATCCGCAGTCTGCAACGCATAGAACGCTGACGGGGTCTGGCTGAGCACACTGACCTGTTCCTCAACGAGTAAGGCGTGGAAATCCTCTGGCGAGCGGGCCACTGATTCCGGCACCACCACAAGCCGCCCGCCATACAGCAGCGCACCCCACATCTCGCAGACCGAGACATCGAAAGCCAACGAATGCCACTGTGACCAAACCTGCCCCGCCAGCTCCATCCGAGGTTCCAGCGCGGCCAACAACTCGATCACGTTGCGGTGATTGATCGCCACGCCCTTGGGCACACCGGTGGTGCCCGAGGTGTAGATCAGATACGCGATATCCTCTGCCGCCGGCACCGGCAATTCCGAGAACGATGAGACCGCGGTGCACGACTCCTCGACGTCCAAGATGAGCAAGTCATACCCATTTAGTCGCGACCGCAGCCCCGCCGTGGTGATAGCCGCCATCGGCGCGGCATCGGCCAACATGAAGTCGATTCGCGCATCCGGATGCCCCGGATCGATCGGCACATATGCAGCTCCGGACTTGAGCACACCCAAAACTGCCACGATCGCCTCGACCGAGCGGGACGCCAGCAACGCCACCCGCTGCCCGGGACCAACTCCATGTCCAGTCAACGTGTGCGCCACCCGGTTAGACGCTTCATCCAGCTCGCGATACGTCAGCGACCGATCTCCGCAGCTGACCGCTATCTCCTCAGGGACGCGCGCTACCTGCGCTGCGAACAACCCAGGAATCGACACCATCGACCCCAACACGGGCTCGGTCAACCCCGCCCTATTACCCCACGCGAGTAGCCGGGCATGCTCATGCTCATCGAGTACCTCGATCGACGACAACCGCCGTGACGGATCGGCAGTAAGCGCCACCACCACCCGGTGCAACCGGTCAACCATCGCTTCGACGCTCGCGGCGTCGAACACATCGGTGCGGAATTCGACATCCCCGCCGATTCCGGCGGGCTGACCCGTCTC
>NZ_JBITCD010000011.1:0-14680 GCF_044452905.1 Mycobacterium sp. NPDC051804
CTTCACTGAACTTGTCAACCCGATTTGGTGACTGGAGAACTAGCTAGAGAAGTCTTCGAGCAGGCGGCGGCGTAGAAACATCAACTCGCCTCAGGCGTGGTAGCGGGAGTGCAGCAGGAAGCGGACGGTTCACCGTGACGCGACCGTCGAAGCCACGAAGCTGCTGCAACACATCCGCGGAGCGGGCCGTTTCGCTGAATGGGTGTCCATGCCGAGAATTCCGAAGGTCATTGCTTCGCCCTCCTGCGTTGAGCGGCCGCGATCAGCGCGGCGGTATACGGGTGCTGAGGCGCGTCGAACACCTCGGTGGTGCGCCCATGCTCGACGACCCGGCCCCGCCGCATGACGGCCACCCGTTCACAGCCGTGCCCGACCAGGGCGAGGTCGTGGGTGATGTGCAGGATCGCGACACCTTTGGTGGCGGCCATTTCGCTGAGCAGGTCCACGATGTCGCGGCGCAGCGTCGCATCGAGCATCCGGGTGGGCTCATCGGCGAGCACCAGCCGAGGCTCGGTCACCAGCGCCCTGGCGAAAGCCACTCGTTGCCGTTCGCCGCCGGACAGCTGATGCGGGTATCGGGTGAGGTGGCGAGGATGCAGGTAGACGGCGTTCAGAGCATCGGCGGCTCGCTCCCGGCGCTCTTCCCGGTCGCCGATGCGGTGGATGACCAGCGGTTCGGCGACGATGTCGAGGACTCGCAGCGTCGGGGGCAGGGCCGCGTAAGGGTCTTGGAACACAAGGTGCAACCGCCGCCGCTGGCGCCGCGCAGCCCGTTGGCGCAGTCCTACGAGGTCGACCCCGTCCAGCCGGATGGCTCCCGAGTCGGGCGTGACGAGTCCGGCGACGGCCCGCGCGACGGTTGACTTGCCGACGCCGGACCCGCCGACGAGGCCGACGGTTTCCCCCGCCGCGATCTGGAGATCGAACTCGTCGACAGCCCGCACCGCACCGAAGCTCACGATGAGCCCCTTGACGTCGAGCGCGGGTGACTGCTCGCGGATCACGCTGGTGTTCCCGCGGTCGTGAGGCGCGGTACCGCGTCGACCAGACTTCGGGTGAAGGGGTGCGCGGATGCGGTGAGCACCTGTTCGGTCGGGCCGACCTCCACGATCCGACCGGCCTGCATCACCGCGATCCGATCGGCGATCCGCCCGACCACGCTCAGATCGTGCGACACGATCAGCAATGCGAGATTCAGCCGGTGACGTATGTCATCGAGCAGGTCGAGTATCTCACCCTGAACGACGCCGTCGAGACCACTGGTCGGTTCGTCGGCGATCACCACTGCGGGGTCGTTGATCAGTGCCATCGCAATGACGACGCGCTGGCACATGCCGCCGGAGAACTGGTGCGGATAGCTCCCGGCCCGAGCCGGGTCGAGCCCGACCAGGTTCAGCAGCTCGTCGGCACGCGCGCGTGCCGTGGCCCGCGTGACCGACCGGTGTGCGCGAACTGCCTCGGCGAGCTGCGCGCGGACAGTGCGCACCGGGTTCAGCGCGCTGATCGCGTCCTGCGGCACCAACGCGATCCGGTCCCCGCGCAGTGCCCGCAGCTCCTCGGCTGTGAGCGTCGCCAGGTCTCGGCCCTGTACCGCGACGGTGCCCGCGATCACCGTCGCGGCCGGCGGCAGTAGCGCGATGGCGGCCGCGGTGACCGTGGATTTGCCGCTACCGGACTCCCCGACCACGCCGACCAGCTCACCTGCCTCGACGGTGACACTCAGACCGTCCACGGCTGTGACGACACCACGGTCGGACTGATACGTGACGGTCAGATTCTCGATCACCAGTGGCGGCGCACCCAAGTCGACCGGGCCGGCAGCACGGGTGGGCGCGGATCGAGGCGGCAGACCGTCGCGCAGCGAGGGCCGGGCGCGTTCTTCGAACGCGTAGCCGAGCAGTGCGAAGGCCAGGACGGTGAGTGCGATCACGAGGCCCGGTGGGACCACCCACCACAGCCAGGCATCGGTGAGGAAGGCGCTGCGGGCGTGTGCGTTCGAGAGCATGGAACCCCAGCTCTTGGCGGTGATATCACCAAGTCCGAGGAAGGCGAGGGACGCTTCCAAGAGGATCGCGGACTTAGTGGCGAGGACGAACTGCGGCACCAGCAGCGGGGCAACCGCCGGCAGAATGTGTCGAGGGAGGACGTGGCCTGCTCCGGCGCCCATCGCGCGCAGGGCCTGGATGTGGTCACGTTCGCGCAGGGAAAGCACCTGTGCCCGCAGCTCGCGCGAGATACCGGCCCAGATCACGGCACTGATGACGATGACCTGGGTGATTAGGCCCGGCCCGGCAAACACCCCGATGACGATGGTCAACGGCAGCACCGGCAGTGCCAAGACCACGTCGACGAAGCGCATCAATACGGTGTCCACCCAGCCTCGGGCGTAGCCCGCGAGCAGTCCGACGCTCGCCCCGATGACCGTCGCCGCCAGCGCCGCAACGATTCCGACGAGCAGGGAGATGCGCGCGCCGTAGATCAGCTCGGACAGCAGATCGTGCCCCACGTCGTTGGTGCCCAGCAGATGCGCGGCCGACGGGGCCGAGAATGGCCGCCCGACCCGATCGCTCGGCGCGTAGGGCGCCAGCAGCGGTGCCGCCAAGGCAACGAATACCAGCACCCCGAGGAGGGCGAGGCCGACCATCGCGAGCCGCCGCGAGCGGGTCCTCATGACGGCACCGCGGTGCCCGTTGTCGTCACGGCGGACTCTCGCCGCTCGGGTCGTACCCGAGGATCGAGGAGTGGGTAGGTGAGGTCTGCCAACAGATTTGCCGCCACGATGCCGACCGTGATCAACAGGAACCCGCCCTGGAGCAGGGGGTAGTCCCTCGCCGTGACCGCGTTGAAGATCAACCGGCCGATCCCGGGATACGCAAAGACCGTTTCGACGACGACAGCCCCGGATACCAGCGTCCCGACGGCGAGCGTCACGTTGGTGTACACCGGCAGCAGCGCGTTCCGCAGGGCGTGGGTGATCACGATCCGTCGTTCGGAGAGGCCTTTGGCCCGGGCGAGCCGGACGAAGGGCTCGTCCAGGACGGTTGTCATCGTCGCCCTGGCCAGCAGGAAGAATCCGCCGAGCGTGGCGAGTACCAGCGTGGCCACCGGCAACACCATGCGCGCGGCGACGTCGGCGAGCCATCCGAGGCCGTCGCCGTCGATCGCCGCGGCACCGTAGGACGGGAAGATCCCGAGCTGCACCGCGAATACTGCGACGAGGATCATGCCGATCCAGAAGCTGGGCATGGCGTCAAGCAGGAGGACCCCGATGACCGAGCCCGCGTCGCGACGGGTGCCGCGCCGCCAGGCCGCCCAAGCGCCCAGGAGGGTGCCGATGACGAAAGCCAGCAGGATCGATACGGCGGCCAGCGCAACCGTCCAGGGCAGGTAGTCCAGCAGAATGTCGACCACCGGCCGGTTGAACTCGACCGATGTCCCCAGGTCACCCCGTACCAAGTCAGCCCAAAATGCGCCGTACTGTTCGAGGATGGACCGGTCCAATCCGTAGCTGGCCCGGATCTCCTCCAATAGTTCCGGTGCCAGATCGCCATTCTCGCCGTACAGGTAGACGACCGGATCGCCACCGGAGAGGTGTGGCAGCGCGAAATTCAGTGTGGCCGCGACCCACAACACCAGCGCGTACTGCCCGGCCCTCGCCAGTAGCCGGCCGGGCCTCATCCGTCCGGGACCGTCGTCCGTGCTACGTCGGGCAGGTACGGGTGCCTCACGGTGTCACCACGGCGTTGGCCGCCTCAGCCCGGTCTCGCGGAATCAACGACCATTTGTGCATGATGCCGTACCCCGGTGAGTCGACGAACCCGCCGTAGCTACCGATCCGGTAGGCGAAGTACTTGTCGGGATGGTAGAGCGCAACCACCGGCGGCACCTCGTTCAACAGTCGCTGGATCTCGAAGCCTGCCTCGCGCCGGTCTTCCAGCGTGGCGGTCTGCTTCCAGCGGTCGATCTTCTGCTGGAGTTCCGGGTACGGGTATTCGTCGAGGTTCCAGGAGGAGCCCGAGAACAGGCTCAGCACATACTGAGTGGGGTCGGCCACGGTATGCGGGACTCCGTCCCGCACCAGGAGGTCGAAGGTCTCCATGTCCTTGCCGGATGCAGCGTGCCGGCCGGCGTCCAGGGGCCGCAAATTTACTGCCAGCCCGACGTCACCGAGCTGTTCGGCGACCACCTCGGCGGCACGGACCTGCGTGGGTTCGGCGCCGTTCACCTCCACGGTGAGCGTGAGCGGAGCGCCATCGGGGCTCTCCCGGAGACCATCGCCGTCGGTGTCGCGATACCCGGCTTCGTCGAGGATCGCGCGTGCCCGCTCCGGGTCGGTCGGCGTGGAGGCCTCTGGATCGGCCCACGGTGAGTCGGGATGCATGCGTCCCATCGTCGCTGCGCGTCCGCGACCCAACACAACGACGTCGAGCAGTTCCTCCTTGTCCAGCGCCAGCGATACCGCGCTGCGCACCCGGGCGTCGGCGAACATCGGTTTGGTGTAGTTCATCCGGAGGTCGACCTGTTCGAGCGGGGTGGTGTTCACGACCTCGATCGTGTCGGAGGCCTCGAACTCGTCCAGCAACTCCGGCGGAACCTGACGGGCGGCCACGTCGATCTCACCCGCGCGCAACGCGGTGAATGTGGCCGAGGGGTCTTCGATGACCGGCATCACCAGTTCGTTCACCCGCGGCTTGCCACCGAAATATTCGCTGAATGCGGTGAATCGGTAACCGGTGACGGGGTCGTACTCGGCGAGCCGGTATGGGCCGGTGCCGATCGGCAGTGCGGTGACCTTTTTGACGCTCTCCGGCGGAATCTGCGACCAGATGTGTTTGGGCAGGATCGGGAGGTCGGCAAGTGTCACCGTGCCGAGCTCCGGGCAGGGAAACGCGCATTCGAAACGTATTGTGTCGGAATCGATTCGGGTCGTCGAGGAGATCTCAGGAATCTCCGTGATGTGGTGCGTCCAGCGGCCGGTGTCGGCCTCTTGGGCGTAGGCGAAGGTGAACTCCACATCGGCGGCGGTGAACGGCTCCCCGTCATGCCAGGTGACGTCGTCTCGGACGGTAACTTCCCAGGTGCTGGGATCGACCATGGTGACCTCCGAGGCCAGCCACGGTTGCGGGTCGTCGACAAAGGGAGACGGTGCGACGAGCTTGTCGTAGACCAACTCGCTGATCCATTCCTCGTGCTCGACGAAGACGTTGACCGGGCCGACGTCCAACGGGATTGCCACGGTGAGCCGGTCAACCGTGTCCGGGCCGGCACTGGGTCCTGAGCCCTTATCGGCACATCCGCCCACCAGCAACGCAGACGCGCACATCAGTGCGCCCCACCGGTATTTCATCGCACACTCCCGGGTAGCAGGGTCGTCGTCACCCACGGCAGAAAGGCGGCCAGGAACCGCGCGCTGGCGGGCGCCCTGGTGTGGCCGTAATGCGCGAGTGGATCGATGGTGCTGACCATCAGCGTGCCGCCCGAGGCGGGCCGCTCCAGGTAGGCGACGGCCGACCCGTCGGGCGCGCTGAGTAACACTTCGGCGCCATCGGGTGCATCGAGCACACCGTGGTGGTGCAGGGCCTGCCCGGCGGCGCCTACCTCGGTGTGCGACCAGGTCCCGCCGATGCGGGTCTGTCCCGCGCCACCGACCGGACGGAAGGTCCAGCGCAGCGAATGTGGCCATCCCCCTTGCTGTTCACCGAACATCAGCACGATCCCCCCGCGGTTCAGCAATGCCTCCAGCTGCGGAGCCAGTCGGGACAACCGGCGTCTGGGGGTCCCCTCGGGCACCCAGACCGCCTCCGCGTCGTCAATTGCCGGGTATCCCGTCGCGCCGGTGTACACCACCGCATCGAGGTGTGCGCGGTGGTGCGGCTCGGCGAATGTCGCAGTTTCCGCGGCCGATCCGCTGGTCAGCGCAACCAGTCCGGTCATCGGGTGGCTCCCGCGATCCACTGGACCAGCTGCGGCATGATCCGTGCAGCCGTGGTGGTGGTGACGCCGTTCGCGATCAGGTTGTTGCCACTGTGCACCAGAACCGTGCCGCTCCCCGCCTTCGCGACGTAGGTGCCCGGTGTCTCGTCGGCTCGCCACGCGATCACTTCGGCATGCTCCGGTGGCCGATGCCAGCCATTGGCGTAGAGGAACGAGTGCCCGAGCTCTGCGGGCGCGACGCCGGCGAAGACCGGGTGGTCGGCGAGCACCGGCGATCCCGCGGTGTCCGCGTTGCTTTGATGCCACTCGAATGTCGTGGTTTCGGGCAGCCAGTCCTCCGCGAGTTGGCCGCTGAACACCACGACACCACCCCGGTCGAGCAGGCCGGCGATGCGCTGTTTCATTCGGGCAAGCAGCAGTTGGTCCGCGCGACCCGCGATGATCAGACCGGCAAACCCCTCCAGGTCGGCGTCGGGCAGGTCGTCCATGTCGAGCAGCGTGACCGGCATCGCGTCAAGCGCGGCATCGCGGCCGTCGACCCCGCCGGCGAGGGTCCACAAACGGTGGATCTCGTCCCAGTCCATCTCACCGCTCTGGCCCGGCCCAGGCGTCGGGTGCACTGCGATTGCGACTTCATGCAGCCTGAGGTAACAGGTCAAGTCAACTTCCTTAGGTTAGGCGAAGCTACCTGTCCTGTTTAGCACGCGAACAATGCTCCGGCTACCTCTCCGTAGAGACGAAAGGTGGCCGGAGCCAATTGAATTGCGCGCGCAGGAGAGCCGGACAGTTGTCTCGCGAATAGCACGTCACACCGCCCGACGCACTTTGCAACTTCGTGCCGGCCGACAGGGTGTCGACGCGAAAGTCATTGCGGTGCAGAACTAGCGGTGTGAAGGTCAATAGTCTGTATTGCCGGATCACGTCCGGCGTTTAGGCACTTCTCCACTCGGACGGGTCGGACCGTCCAAGGCCAGGCACGGCAACGCGAAATCGATGGCGGCGGCGACCGCACGCACCAAAAGCGCACTGCCCCAGACGGTCCGGCATCCGACGGATCGCCTTCAGCACAGGATCACATCACCGAATTGTGGCGTCGTAGACGTCCTTTGCCGGGTGGCTCAGAAGGCGTTGAGCCATATCCTTCTTCAGCCAGACGAGACGCTCTTCCTCTTCAGGGCTACGTTCTACTTTTCTTGCCAGCGTGATGAACTCGTCGGCAACAAGTCCGGGACGCAACGTGAGGTCGACGGTCCGGCCCCGGTACTTCAACCGGAAAAGATACTTGCCCTTGGGACTTTGCAGAATATCGTCGCCGGCCAGCGCCACGTCGACGTGATAGCGCCCGCCGGTCACGACCCGAGTGACGATCTCAAATGCGTCGCGGCCTCCGGGACCGGGGAACGCAGTCTCTATGGACAGGTCCGCCCGCTCGGGCGCCTTACCGTCGTCCAACAGCGGGAAGCCGCGTTCCATGACCTTGAACGCATGGGCCACCCCGCCGGGAAAGCCGAAGCCGTGGTATCGCAGCATCTCATCGAAGGTGAACTGGATTGGCTGGCCACCCTCGGTGACTGTCAGGGTCTCGGTATCAGGGTATGACATGTGATTCCTTCGGTTGTGTCAAGAGATTTCACGTTGCCGAACGGTCAACGCCGAGCGCCGTGCATGCGCGCACGGCGCGCTGCACCGGCTGAAGCAGTCACCACTCACGGGCGCCGGCAAGAACCGAGCGATGGCGTCTCCGCCCGGTAGGCATGGCTTCTGGATGGGCGGCCGCGCAACTCCTTCCTAGGTACGCACACACCGAGCCATGCGCATAATAGCTCGGACCCAGAGGTATTATGCAAGGTGTGGCCACCCACTCCGAGATCGCAGCTGACATCTTCGACACCCACGGGCGTTTCCGTCGTCAGGTGCGTCGGACGGCCGGTCGCGCCTTCACCACCGGACTGCCCGAGTCGCAAGCTGACCTCGTGCGGCTCATCGGTCGACAGCCTGGGATCTCGGTGAGCGCCGCGGCGGCAGAACTCGGCATGGCGGCCAACACCGCCTCCACGCTGGTCACCAAGCTGTCCGGTGACGGTCTGGTGATCCGCGAGGTGGACGCGACGGACCGGCGCGTGGGCCGACTGCGGCTCAGCGCCAATGCGCAGCGCGTCGCCGACAATTCCCGCAAGGCCCGGCGTACGGCTCTGGCGGGAATCCTCGACCAGCTCTCCGACGACGAGATCGACTCGCTCGCTGACGGATTGGTGGTCATCAAAAAGATGGTCCAGTTGCTCAACGAAGGTCAGCCGTAACCACCGAGGCGGCCATCGATCCCCGCGACACTCATCCGGTTGGGAAGGTACGCCCATGCTCACCGTAGTTCAGCAGGCCAACGACAGCGATGGCGGCCAGCGGTCGCTGCTCGATGAGATCGTTCGCGACGGTGCTCGGACCCGTTCCACGGGATTGACCATCTCTCAGATATTGGGTGGAAACGTCTAACACGGAAGGTTAGGTTCATCCGGTTGAAGAGCCATGCGTCCGAACGAGGTGTATTGGTGACGGTCCGAGCAACGGCAGCCGACTCAGGTCGACTGTCCTCCGCGCATGCCAGGACTGAATCAAACCCAAGGAGTATCTCTCGTGGATCTTCCACGCATCTTCACCATTCGCGAAAGTAGCCACCGGATCCACAACCCGTTTAGCTCTGGCAAGCTCGCCGCCCTGGGCCAAGCACTGCATCTGGAACCCGGGACGCGCGTGCTGGATCTCGCCAGCGGGTCGTGCGAAATGCTCTGCACGTGGGCCCGCGACCACCGCGTCACCGGGATTGGGGTGGACATCAGCACGGTGTTCACTGAGCAAGCCCGTGTCCGTGCCGCCGAACTCGGCGTCGCTGACCAGGCCACCTTCGTGCACTCCGACGCTTCCAGCTTCGTTGCGGGCAAGGTGGTCGATGTCGCCGCGTGCGTGGGCGCCACCTGGATCGGCGGCGGTGTGGCCGGTATCGTCGAACTGCTGAGCAAGAGTCTCCGTCCCGGTGGCCTGATGCTGATCGGTGAACCGTTCTGGCGTCGCGAAGTACCCGACCAGGAAGCCGCCAACGCCTGTGGCGCGAGTGGCAAGGACGACTTCCTGCTACTACCGGAGCTGATCGAGCAGTTCGGCGATCTCGGGTTCGACGTGGTGGAAATGGTGTTGGCCGATCAGGACTGCTGGGACCGGTACAAGGCGGCGCAGTGGCTCAACCTCCGCCGCTGGCTCGACGAGAATCCTGACGACGAACTGGCCCCCGAGGTGCGGGCCGAGCTCACCACCGAACCCGCACGGTACACGCGGTACCAGCGTGAATACCTCGGTTGGGGAGTTTTCGCCCTGATAGGCCGCTGACAGCGCAATGAACGCGGGTCCGGGCAGTACGTTGGCCCGGACCCGCGTTTCATGGTCGATCCCCAGGCGAGTGGGTCCCTGGCACCCGCGGTCCTAAGTCAACGCTGCCAATGTCGATGACGATCGAGGCGAGTCCACCCCTGCGGTGGGCGCGGTCGAGGCCTCGCGCCTTGGTCCTTGGTCGCGCTGGTCCGCGCGTCGGCACCTTATTTCGCAAGGACAGCCAAGCTCATCGAAGGCCCGCCAACCCCCGACCTCCCTCACCGGACACGCCGTTATCCGAAGTCCCCTGGCGGGCCCCAATCCAAAGGATTTGACAATTTCTCTATGAAGGAAGCGCTCGCTGCGGCTGCCTAGCTGTACTGCCCAGGCAGGTTGGTTAACCGTGTGATGGGCGGGACCCTGCCTATTGCTGAGTGTTGCCGATGGTGATTGTAGGTGTGTAGCCAGGCTGGTAGCGCTGAGCGGCGGGTGCGTTCGTTCGGGTAGTGGCGGGCGAATGCCCATTCAGCAGCCATGGTGCGGTGGAAGCGCTCGATCTTGCCGTTGGTTTGGGGCCGGTTTACGCGGGTGCGTTTGTGTACTACTCGCAGCTCAGCGCAGGCATCGCGCCAGGCGTGGGAGCGATAGCACGAGCCATTATCGGATAGCACTCGCTCGACGGTAACCCCGCGGGACGCGAACCAGCTCACGGCGCGATGGAGTACCGCGATCGCGGTGGCAGCGGTTTCGTCGTTGTGGATCTCGGCGTAGGCCACGCGTGAGTGGTCGTCGATGACGGTGTGAACGAAGGCGTGCCCGAGGAGTTCACCGCGGTGGCGGCTGCGGGTGGTTCCCGGTGTAGCTTGGCGGTTCTTGCGGCCCTGGATGCGTCCGACGAAGCGCCAGCCGCCTCCCTGAGGAATGTTGCCGAGCTTCTTGACATCGACGTGGATCAGCGATCCTGGCCTGTCATGCTCGTAGCGGCGGATGTTCTCGCCGGTACGAATATCGATGTGCGACAGTCGATTCAATCGACACCTGACCAACACAGCGTGAACTGTTGAAGCTGGCATCGACAACCGGGACGCGATTGCCAGCGGCGAGAGTCGATGACGCCAACGAAGGTGGACAATCTTGCGCACCAGAATCTGCGACGTGCGGTTGGGGCTGTGGTGGGGCCGGCTGGAGCGATCCTCCATTCCCGCCGCACCCATCTCCACGTAGCGCAAAGCCCAGCGTTTGGCCGTCGGCCAGGACACGTTGAAGTGTTCGGCGGCCCGAACGATCGGCCAGCCCTCATCGACGACCAACCGGGCAAGCATCAACCGCCCCCGTGGCGTCAGAACAGCGTTAGCGTGGACCACGAAGGTCTCCTGTCGTCGAAGTGGGTGTCTAAGCAGCTCCACTCCACGACGGGAGACCTTCGTCCATCAACGACCGCTACAGCGTGTCGTCACACTTTCTCAACCAACCTGCCTGGGCAGTACACCTAGCCGACTTCCTCGCGACCGAAGCAGATCGAGTGGAAGCCGTCAACACCACTTCGTCATAGGGAGGCGTCGGCAGGAATTGTAGGTACCGACTTGGCCAACATCGGCGAGACCGGCGGCATGACGGGGAGCTTCATCGCCTCATTGTGGTCTCTGCTCGGTGAACGGGTTGCTGCCGTTTGAGAGTCGTTGCTCCGCCTCGGATTGCCGGCTGCGCAGATGCTTGATGCTCTCTTCGAGCGCGGCGACCTCGCCGAGCCATGCACGATCCTTCGCCTCCACGAGGCGCTGTTCGGCGTTCTCGGTCATCTCGTTGATGCGCCCCAACTGGGCGGGGTCCACGCGCAAGAACCGGCATCTCGTGCAGGCGTGCTCGTGCACGCAGGGCGTGCCGTAGGGGCGGTGGCACTCACCGAGGGCCACCCGACGCAGCAGGAAGTGGTTCTCGAACTCCGACCATTCGTCGGCCTCGGCGACCCGGTCCTCGCCGATCGGGCGCAACTGCCGGCGCCGTTCGATGAACGCCTGGTGGGCGGTGATGAGGTGCTCGGGAAACACCGCGGTATAGCCGCGGGTGGTGTCGAGGTTCAGGTGACCCAGCAGCGCAGCGGCGATGTGCAGCGGAAGGCCGCCGTTGACGGCGTCGGTGGCGAACAAGCGGCGGAAGTCGTGCGGGGTGAACCGGATCGGCTGGCCAGCATCGCTGAGTCCGGCCACTACCGCCAAATGGCTGAGGATGCCACGCAAGTAGTGCCCGGAGAGGACTTCCTGGCGGGCGCCGACCCTGCGGGAGAACAGGTGCGGAAACGGTTGACCGTGCACCTTCTCGGTGACGTCGTAGCGGACCGAGAGCGGCACGTGATCACCGCCGCCCTTGGCTCGCCGCAGTACCGCCAGCAGCACTTGCACCAGCTCTGGGGTCATCGGCACCAGTCGTTCGCAGTCGGTCTTGCTCGGCACGATGTGTAGCAGCGGTACCAGTGTTCCGGTGGTCGATGCGGTGTAGTGGCGCAGCGACAGCTGCGTCAGCTCCATCAGCTCTTCGACGCGAATACCGGTGTGGCGCAGGGTCTCGGCGACCGCCCAGCACCAAAATCCGTCATCCTCCACACCGGTGACATCGATGCGCTTGGCCTCGCCGCGGATCCAGTTCGGTCGCGGTTGTCCCGGCGCCAGCCGGGCCCACACCCGCGCGCGCTCGTCGATTGCCAGACGCTCCGGCGGCGCATCCCGCACGAACACGTAGCCGTCGATCTCGAACTGGATATCGTGCTCGGCGGCGCGAGCCTTCTCCAGGAACAGCGCGCTGCGCTGCTTGTGTTCGTTCACGGCGGTCAGGAACGTCGGCAGCAACGGCGTCAGTACGCGGGTACGGCTTTGCATCTGACTTTGTTGGCGCCGCTTGTTCTTGGCAGCCGCTCGGCTCAGTTCTCGCGGGACGGGGCAAGGTGCCACCCAGACGCCCCAGCGCACTGGGTCGTCGTGGGACCATTCGGCCAAATCGCGGTAGAAGCCGCGGATCGCGAACAAAACGGAGTGGACATCCCGGCGGTCGCGCCCGTCGGTCGTCACGGACAGTCGTTGACGCCACGCCGTAATGACGTCCGCCGACAGCCGTAGGTCGGCTTGCTCGGGGTTGATCTGTAGGATCTCCCACCAGAACAGACGCACGATCCGGTAGGCCAAGCCTTCTAGCGAGCCGTAATCCATGCCGGGGCGAATCTCTTCGAAGTAATCCGTCAGCAGATCCCGTACGCCCGAAGGTGGAATGCCGTAGCGGTCGACCAGGGTGGCGGTCGAGTGCTGTCGTGTATTGCCTTTTGCCGACCAGGCGGCCCGCAACGTCGGGGCTTCAGTGGCCAGCGGACCGAGGCGCACCAGCAGTTCCCACAGTAGATGTTCGCGGCGTTGCCTCCCTGAGGTCTTCACCACGTCGGCGTAGTAGAGCAGGTCGTCGCCGGTGACCTGCTCGATGGCTTTGCCGGTGCGGATCATCACTCGCGACAGACCGGCTTCTGCGTCGCGTTGATGGCGCAGTAGCGCTGACTGATACTCGTCGAGCTGCCGCAACTCGGTGAGGGCGTTGCCGCCGTTGTGCTCGATGAATTGGGCCGTGTTGAGCTTCGTCCGGGAGTCGAGCATCCAGCTGTAGGACGGTCGGAGAACACGCAGTTGCAGCAGCGCGTTCATTCCAAGCAGGGTGGGTGACCACCGGTTGTACTGGGGCAGGTCCGCATGGTCCATCCAGGTCCTTGGGGCGGCGTCCGAGCCGCTGGCCAGCCAGCGCTGCTCCCAGGTGTCACCGGGGTAGCCGTGAAGTCGGGTGAGCAGTGCCCGGGATCCGCGCACGATCGCCTGTCGGCGTTTCTGGTTGTAGGAGTGGTGATGGCGGCGGACAGCGTCACACAGCTCATCCACGGTGCGGTGCTGCATCGCGGCGCCGTGAGCTTGGGCGGGCAGCTCGGGTGGCGGCTGACTTGCGTCGTAGCCCTTCATGATTCGCAATCGCCCGGTGCGTCCGAACCGATCGTCGGGTGGGATCGCCGCCAGGTGCGGCGAATCGGGCCGTGACAGCAGCTGAATCGACGGAGCCGCCGCCGCGCGGGTCGCCGCGGCCTGCTGACTGCGCTGCAGCCGCGTGTCCTCGTCCTCGGCCGTCACGACAGCGGGAGTCCAAGCAGTTCGCGCACGGCGGCCGCGTCGTAGCTCGGTTCGATCGTCGGCCCCGTGACCGGCGGTCGGGCGTAATGCTCAAGCACCTTGCCGACCAGATCCTCGAGTCGCGGCTGGGTGTAGATCTGCGTCGTCGTAACGCTGGCATGCCGCAGCACTGTCTGCACGTCCACCAACGTGAACGCCGGATCGGCTAGCAACCGCGTCGCGGCCGTATGGCGAAAGTCGTGCAGCGACCAGTTCGTCCCCAAGCTGTCATTGGCCCGGCGCAGCACCGCGCGCATCGCGTGATAATTCAACGGCGCAGGCTTCGATCGCCGCGTCCACCACACCGGACCGCCCGGACTCATGGGTGGCTGCTGCTCGGCGAAGTAAAGCGCCAACCACACGAACGAGTCCACCGACGCCGGCACCACCTCCCGCGCCCGGCTGCCCTTACTGGTCACCGTGACCGTATAGCGGCCGGCATCGAGATCGCCGTGACACAGCCCCAACAACTCCGACGCCCGAACTCCCGACGACAGGTAGAAACTCACCAGAGCGCGGTCACGGTGGCTACGCAGTGCATCGAACAGCGTCGTCGCGGCCTCGTCCGGAATACCCCGCCAGACCGGACGAGGCGTCTTCTGCCTATAGTTCGCACGCTTGTGAATGACGAAGTCCTGCATCGGATTATGGTGCGAATGCGGACGGCCGCCGCCACGAGTCCGCTGCGCGGGCACCGGGTTGACCAGCGGTCCCAGGTTGGCTGCGCAAGCATGCTCGTAGAAGCCGAACAACACCGAGAGCTGATGGTTGATCGTCCTTGCCGCGTACTTCGCCGGCAGCTCGGCCTTGCCGGTCAGAGCGTTCACCGAACCGGGCGCAGGTCTGTTCGGGCGCCGGCGCAGGCGCTGCGGGTTCGGCGTCTCGCGGAGGTACTCGACGAAGGCACGGACGTCGACGCGTTCAGCTTGCTCCCAATTGACCAGGCGCTCGTGGAGGAACCTGAACCACCGCAGCAGGTCGAACGCGTAACTTCGAACTG
The DNA here is from genome assembly GCF_044452905.1 of Mycobacterium sp. NPDC051804. Taxonomy (NCBI): domain Bacteria; kingdom Bacillati; phylum Actinomycetota; class Actinomycetes; order Mycobacteriales; family Mycobacteriaceae; genus Mycobacterium; species Mycobacterium sp. NPDC051804. The sequence continues at coordinate 14,485 of NZ_JBITCD010000011.1, forward strand.
TGAGTGGACTGCAATCCGAAGCCGCCAGCTCCCGCAGGTATGACGAGGCGCCGAGGTGCTCGTCGTCAGGGAAGATCACCCGCCACGGCAGGCCCGACTCGGCTGACTCCACTCGACCCAGCTCGCCCATAACCGGATCCTCCGCCCGCCGCACCCACCCCACCGGAAGGCTCGCCGAAGTTCAGTCAACTAGACG
>NZ_JBITCD010000012.1:0-14272 GCF_044452905.1 Mycobacterium sp. NPDC051804
GTGTAAATCAGATAGGCGATGTCGTCCGCCGACGGCGCCGGCAGCGCCGTGGCGGGCTGGGTATCAATCACGGGATCGTCGACATCAATGATCAGAAGCGGGTTGTGTCCGGCCAGTCGTGAGCGCAGTTCGGTGGTGGTGATGACCGCGATGGGGGCGGCGTCGGCGAGGGTGAAGTGGATCCGGGCATCGGGGTGGGTGGGGTCGATTGCCACATACGCTGCCCCAGTTTTCAATACCGCCATTATCGCGCTGATGGCCTCGCCTGAGCGTTCCATCAGCAGCGCTACCCGCTCACCCGGACCCGCCCCACGGGCAATCAACCAGTGCGCCAACCGATTAGATGCCTCATTGAGCTCGCGATACGTCACCGAACGGCCGTCGCAGCTGATCGCCACCGCCTCCGGCGCGGCAGCCACCTGCGTAGCGAACAGCACCGGGATCGACACCACGGCCGGCTCGGGTTGGGTCAACACCGCCCGATTGCCGATCTCATCCAAGTGGGTCTGCTCGACCTCGTCGAGCAGATCGACCGACGACAGTCGTCGTGTCGGGTCGGCGGTCATCGTGACCAGCACCCGCGCCAAGCGCGCGATCAGCGCCTCGATGCCGGCGTCGTCGAACACCTCGGTGTCATATTCGACGCGCAGCCCCAGTTCGGCCCCGGGTGCGGCGGCCATCGTCAACGGGTAGTGGTTGTGCTCACGGGTGTGCAACGCGGCGATGGCCAACCCATCCCGCCCCGACAGGGCGGCGGTGTCGACCGGGTAGTTCTCGTAGACGAATAAGGTGTCGAACAACTGATCCTGGCCGGTGAGCCGGTGAATCTCCGGCAGCGCCAAATGCTGATGCTCCAGAGTGTGGTGCTGGGCGGTGTGCAGCTGCTCAAGCAGCCCGACGACGGTCGTGGCCGCGCCCAGCCTCGCGCGCACCGGCACGGTGTTGATCAACAACCCGACCATCGACTCCGCACCGGCCAGCTCAGCCGGGCGCCCAGAGACCGCGGTGCCGAACACCACATCCTGCTGGCCGGTCAGCGAGCTCAACACTTGAGCCCAGGCTGCTTGGAGCACCGTGTTGACCGTGGTACGACGCGAGCGGGCCAGCTCGGTCACCGCGCCGGTGGTCTGCACATCGAGCTGATGCCTGACCACCTGCCGGGTGCCCACACTCAGTCGCACTGGTGGGCCCACCAGGGTCGGGGCGCCCAACCCGGCCAACGCCTGCGCCCAGGCCGCCCTGGCCGCATCGAGGTTCCGGCCGGCCAGCCAGCTGACAAACCGGCGATACGGAACGGGCGGGGGCACCGACTCGCGGTAATAGCCGGCGAAGATCTCACCCAACAGGATCGGCAACGACCAACCGTCCATCACGATGTGATGGTTGGTCAGCACGAACCGGTGCTGATGCGATCCGGTGCGGACCAACGCCGCCCGGAACGCCGGCTGCCCGCCCAGATCGCTCACCGCGGCGCGTTCTTCAGCGCACAGCGCCTCGATCTGCTCGTCGAGATCAGCGCTATCTGGGCTCAAATCCACGTAACGCCAGGGCAACTCGGGATTGACTTCAACGATTTGCACCGGTTCGTCGAATCGGTCGCAGAAGCGGGCCACCAGATGAGGATGACGGGCGACCACGGTGTTCACCGCTTCGCGCAGTCGGTGTGTATCCAAGGCACCGGTGATGGTGATATCCAACTGCACCGCATAAACGTCATCACCAACGGTCTGGGCGGTACCGGCATGGAACAGCAGTCCCTGCTGAAGCGGCGTCAACGGCAACACATCCGCCACCGCATACTGCTGGCACAGGTCATCGAGGTCGGGTTGGTTCAACCGGGCCGGAACGATATCGGTGGGTGTCAATCCGCCCCCGCCGGCGCGCACCACCGCAGCGATACCGCCCAGGGCCTCAAACCACAACCGCGCCAACCGATTTACCTGCGTCTGATCCAGCGCCGAGGGCGCCCACGTCCAGTTCGCCTGCAGCCGCGGGCCATCATCAGTGTCGGCCGTAGCCGCGTTGAGCTCCACCGTATGCATCAGCGGCATCGCGATCGCCGCCGCCGCTCGCGTCAACGCCAAACCCTCGGGCGAGATACGCCACAACTCATCTGATAGCTCGGCCGCTGCCGCCCCCAGCCGGCCCAGATAGTTGAACCCGATCGCCGGATCGGCCCCATCCAGTTCGACGTCGGGGTTCAGATAGCGCAACAACCCGTAGGTCAACCCGTCGGGATGGGCGCGCAGTTGTTCCTTGGCGTCCTTGACCACCGCGCCCAGGGCGAGATCGCCGGAAGTCACTTGCGCCCAGGACAACTCGCGCACGCTGAGAGCCACCGGGTATTTGGTGGTGAACCAACCCACCGTGCGCGACACGTCCAGCCCGTCGGACCACTCGTCCTCGCGACCGTGGCCCTCCACATCAACAGCCACCGGGCCGTCGATACCCAGGAACTCGGCGACGGCCAATCCGAACGCGATCAACAATATTTCGTGAATTCCGGCGTGAAACGCCGCCGGCACCTCACCCAGCAGCACCCGGGTCGTCTCGACATCCAACTGCACCGACAGGTGACCCGCCGCGGCGAACGTGTCCGCGGGTTGGATCGCCGGCAACGCCGCCGGGACCGCGGCCACCTGCCGCCACGCCTCGGCTTGCGCGACCACGGCGGGGGTGCGCGCGTGCTCGGCCAGCAGGGCGGACCACCGCGCGAACGACGTCCCGCCCCCCGGCAGTGTGATCGGCTGCCCACTATGATGCTGGGCCCAGGCAATGTTGAGGTCTTCCAACAGGATTCGCCACGACACCCCATCAACCGCTAAGTGGTGAACGATCAACACCAGTTGGTCAGTGGCAGTCACCCACAGCGCACTCAGCATCGCCCCAGCGGCCGGATCCAACCGCGACCGTGCCGCGGCCACCGCCTCATCGTCGAGCGCCTCCACGGTGTGCACGCAGTCGTGGGCATGCACCGCCCCGGTCTCAGGCACGTGCAGCGCCCAGTTCCCAGCACTGTCCTCTTCGAGACGCAGGCGCAACATGGCATGGCGATCCAACAGGGCCTGAACCAGCACCACCACATCGGTGGGCGTCGCCCCGGCGGGAGCCTGGACCACCAAGGTTTGGTTGAACTCGTCTGTTGGACCTTCAACGTCCTGCAGCCACCCGATGATCGGCGTCGGCACCACCGGCCCAAGGCCCTCATCGATGACATCAGTCGCGCCGTCGGCTACCTCGACCACGCCGGCCAGCCGGGCCACCGTCTGCTCAGTGAACAAATCCCGTGGACGACAGACCATGCCCGCAGCCCTGGCCCGGGCAACCACCTGCATCGACAAGATACTGTCGCCACCCAACTCGAAGAAGGAGTCGTCAACCCCGACCCTCTCCAATCCCAATACTTGGGCGTAGATTCCGGCCAGAATCTCCTCGATGGGCGTGCTCGGCGCGCGGTACGTATCGGCGCCCCGGTAGTCCGGTGCCGGCAGGGCGCGTGTGTCCAGCTTGCCATTGGGGGTCAGCGGCAGCGCGTCGAGTAACACCACCGCCGCGGGCACCATATAACCCGGCAGCCGCTCACCCAGTTGCGCACGGATATCGGCCGGATCGGCGGTACCGGTGACGTACCCGATCAGGCGCTTATCGCCGGGGCGGTCCTCACGCGCGATCACCACCGCCGAATCGATTCCCTCCAGCGCGCTCAACGCAGCCTGGATCTCCCCCAACTCGATGCGATACCCGCGGATCTTGACCTGCTCATCAGCACGCCCGAAATACCGCAACTGCCCATCAGCACCCCAGGCCACCAGATCCCCGGTGCGATACATCCGTTGACCGGCCACCCCGAACGGACACGCCACAAACCGCGACCCCGTCAACCCCGCCCGACGCCAATAACCCACACCCACACCAGAACCAGCCACATACAACTCACCCACCACCCCCACCGGGGCGGGACGCAACCAGCCATCCAGCACGAACAACGCCGCCCCGGCCACCGGCGACCCGATCGGCACCACATCCGCCCCCGGACTCAGCGGTGCACTGATCGCCGCATACACCGTCGCCTCCGTCGGACCGTAGGCGTTGATCATGGTGCGTCCCGGCCCCCACCGATCCACCAACTCACCCGGGCACGCCTCACCGGCCACGATCAACACCGCCGACTCCAACCCCACCGGCGAGAGCATCCCCGCCGCCGACGGCGTCTGACACACCACATCGACTTGCTCGCCGACCAGCAGGGCGTGCAACTCTTCCGGTGAGCGCGCCACATCCTCAGGCACCACCACCAACCGGCCCCCACCCACCAGCGCCCCAAAGATCTCGCCCACCGACACGTCAAAGCTCAACGAATGCCACTGCGACCACACCTGATTCGCACCGGTCGGCACCACCGCACCCACCCCGGCCACCAACCTCGCCACGTTGGCATGCGTGACCGCCACCCCCTTCGGGACTCCGGTGGTTCCGGACGTGTACATCACATACGCGATGTCCTCCGGCGACGGCGCCGCAAGCGCGGAGACAGGTTGGGCATCGATCGCGGGATCCTCGACATCGATCACCACCAACGTGTCGTGCCCGGCCACACGCGAGCCCAGACCCGCCGTGGTCAACACCGCGACCGGGGCGGCATCAGCGAGCATGAACTCGATCCGCGCATCGGGATGCGCCGGATCAATAGGCACATACGCCGCCCCACACTTGAGCACCCCCAGCATCGCGACGATCGCGCCAGCGGAGCGCGGCACCAACAACGCCACCCGCTGCCCCGGCCCAGCACCATGGCCAACCAGCAGATGCGCCAATCGATTCGACGCCTCGTCCACCTCGCGGTACGTCCACAAGTCGCCGTCACAGCTGATCGCCACAGCCTCCGGCGTGCGCGCCACCTGCGCCGCGAACGATATTGGAATCGTCACCGTCGCTGGTGCCGGACGACTCAACACCGCCCGATTACCGACCTCAGCCAGCCGGGCGTGCTCATCGGCGGCAAGCACGTCGATCGACGACACCGGCCGCGACGGATCGGCAGTCATACCCTCCAGCACCTGCCGCAGCCGACCAACAAGCACCTCGATGCTCGCCGCATCGAACACATCGGTGCGGAACTCCACCGCCCCATTGATCCCGTCCGGCTCACCAGCCGCGCTGAAACGTTCGGCCAACGAGAACGTCAAATCCATGCGGGCCGTGCGGGTATCGGCGGGGAACGCGGTGACTTCCACATCCCCCAATGCAAGCTCGGAGGGGAGATCGTTGTTCTGCCAGGCCAACATCACCTGAACCAGCGGGTGATGAGTCAGCGACCGGGTCGGGTTGAGCCGCTCAACCAACACCTCAAACGGGACGTCCTGATACTCAAAGGCGGCCAGGCTGCGTGCGCGCACATCGTCCAACAACTCGGCGACACTGGGGTTGCCGGCCACCTCGACCCGCAACACCAGCGTGTTGACGAAGAACCCCACCAGCTCATCCAGCGCGGCGTCACGGCGCCCGGCGATCGGGAAGCCCACCGCCACATCAGAACTGGCGCTCAGCTTGGCCAGCAGCACCGCGAGCGCGGCCTGCACCACCATGAAACTGGTCGCATGGTGCTCACCAGCCACCCGCGCGATCTGCTGCTGCAACTGCGCCGGCCACTCCACCGCCACCGTGGCTCCACGGTAATCGGCCACCGCCGGATACGGTCGATCGGTAGGCAGCACCACCCGCTCGGGCAACCCAGCTAGGGCCTGCTGCCAATAACCCAGCTGCGCGGCGATGCGGCTATCAGGGTCGGCAAGCTCACCCAACTGCGCGCGCTGCCACAACGTGTAATCGACGTACTGCACCGGCAACGGCGCCCAACCGGGCGCCTGCCCCGCGCACCGAGCACCATAGGCCAGCGCAAGATCAGCGACCAGCGGGGTGATCGACCAACCATCAGCGGCGATGTGATGCACCACCGCCACCATCACATGCTCAACCTCAGTGATACGGAAAAGCGTTGCCCGCAAGGGAATCTGGGTGGCCAAGTCGAACGGCGCGCCTACCACCGCCTCGATCTCGTCCCGAAGTCGATCCTCAGGCCAGCCGTCGGCGTCAACGACCGCCATGCCGAAACCGGCCTGCTCGACGGGCACCACTACTTGCCGGGGGATCCCCTCGGGTGCCGGGAAGAGCGTGCGCAGGCTCTCATGGCGGCCCGCCACATCCGCCAGTGCCGCGCCCAACGCCCCAACATCGAGGGGCCCGTCGAGCCGCAACGCCACCGCCATGTTGTACACAGCGGACGGGCCCTGCAACTGATCGATGAACCACAACCGGTGCTGGGCAAACGACAACGGCACCGCCGCCGGCCGCTCCTCGGCGACCAGCGGCGCCAATCCACCGCCGGCGGCGTCGATCCGCGGCGCCAACCCGGCCACCGTCGGCGCCTCGAACACCGCACGCACCGAAAGATCTGCACCCAGACTCGCATTGACCGCCGCGACCAGACGCATCGCCGACAACGAATCCCCACCCAAGTCGAAGAACGAGTCATCGACCCCGACCCGCTCCACTCCCAACACCTGGACATAAATCCCGGCCAGGATCTCCTCAGTCAGGGTCGACGGGGCACGATACCGATCCACACCGGCGTACTCCGGCGCCGGCAACGCCCGAACATCAAGCTTGCCGTTGACCGTCAACGGCAACGCGTTGAGCGCCACCACCGCCGCCGGCACCATATAGGCGGGCAACCGCTCACCAAGTAATGCGCGGCTCTCAGCCGGATCGGCGGTCCCGGTCACATACCCCACCAGGCGCTTATCCCCGGGACGGTCCTCACGCGCGATCACCACCGCCTGCTCCACCCCAGCAACAGCACTCAGCGCCGCCCGCACCTCACCCAACTCGATGCGATAGCCACGGATCTTGACCTGCTCATCGACCCGACCCACATACCGCAACTGCCCATCCGCACCCCACGACACCAAATCCCCGCTGCGATACATCCGCGCCCCCGGCAACCCATCCGGACACGCCACGAAACGGGACCCGGTCAACCCGGCACGGCCTACATACCCCACACCCACCCCGGCGCCAGCCACGTACAACTCACCCACCACGCCAGTGGGCACCGGACGCAACCAGCCGTCCAGCACGAGGAAGCTCAGATGCGATAAAGGCACTCCGATCGGGGAGATTGGACTGTTGATATCGGCGGCGGTGATTTCGCGCAGCGAGGCATGCACTGTGGTCTCGGTAATGCCATACATATTCAGCAACCGCGGCGACCCCGCATGACGCCCCAACCAGGTGACAAGACGTTGCGGTTCCAGCGCTTCGCCGCCGAACACCACCGTCCTTAACGTGAGCTTGTCGGCCTCGGGGGCGGCCGCATCAGCGGCCTGCAGGGCATAGAACGCCGACGGGGTCTGGCTGAGCACACCGACCTTCTCGGCGATCAGCACCGCATGCAGCTCTTCAGGGGACCGCACCACCGCGTCGGGCACCATCACCAGTCGCCCGCCGCTCAGCAGCGCGCCGAAGACCTCCCACACCGAGAAGTCGAACGCCAACGAATGACACTGCGACCACACCTGTTCGGCGGCCACCTCGGCCTGCAACGTGTCCAGCAGCTGGGCCACGTTGCGGTGGGTGACCGCCACCCCTTTCGGGGTTCCGGTCGTACCCGAGGTGTAGATCAGATACGCGACGTCGTCCGCCGACGGCACCGTCAGCGAGGTGCCGGGTCGGGCGTGAATTGCGGGGTCTTCGACATCGACGACCGGAAGCTCTTGGTAGTCGGCTAGCCGCGAGCGCAGTTCAGCGGTAGTCAGCGCGGCCATCGGCGCTGCGTCGGCGAGCACGAATTCAATTCGCGCATCCGGATGCGCGGGGTCGATCGGCACATACGCCGCACCGGTTTTCAGCACCGCCAGCATCGCCACAATCGCCTCGCCGGAGCGCGGCAACATTAGCGCCACCCGCTCACCCGGCCCCGCCCCGCGACCATTCAGCAAGTGCGCCAACGAATTCGACGCTTCGTCAAGCTCGCGATACGTCCACGAGCGGCCATCGCAGCTGAGCGCCACCGCCTCCGGAGCGCGAATCACCTGCGCAGCGAACAACACCGGAATCGACACCGCAGTGGGAGCCGACCCCGCAAACACCGCACCGTCAGACCTCCTCTGTGGCCGAGCGTGTTCCTGGGCGTCAAGCAAATCTATCGTCGACAGCCGCCGTGAGGGGTCGGCGGTCATGGCCACGAGCACCCGCTCCAACCGTTCGATCAGCGCCAGAATGCCGGCCTCGTCGAACACCTCGGTGTCGTACTCGACGGTGATACCCAGTTCGCGGCCCGGCGCGGCCGCCACCGTCATCGGATAGTGGTTGTGTTCGCGGGTGTGCAACTCGTTGATGGCCAACTCACCGTCGCCTGACAGGGCGGCGGTGTCGACCGGGTAGTTCTCGTAGACGAATAATGTGTCGAACAACTGGTCGTGACCAGTGAGGCGGTGGATCTCCGGCAGCGCCAGATGCTGATGTTCCAGGGTGCGGTGCTGGGCTGCGTGTAGCTGCTCGAGCAGCCCAGCGGTGGTAGTCGACGCGGTCAGCATCGCGCGCACCGGCACGGTGTTGATCAACAGGCCCACCATCGACTCCGCGCCAGCCAACTCGGCGGGTCTACCGGAGACCGCGGTGCCGAACACCACATCCTGCTGGCCGGTCAGCGAGCTCAACACCTGCGCCCAGGCGGCCTGCAGCACCGTGCTGACCGTGGTGCGGTGCGAGCGGGCCAGCCCGGTCAACGCGTGGGTGGTCTGCTCACAAATCCGTTGTGACGCGACCCCTCGGGTGACTAGTCCCACTCGGTCCGGCCGACCCACCAGGGTGGGAATGTCGAACCCGGCCAAGATTTCCCCCCAGGCGGCGCGGGCGGCATCCAAGTTGCGGCCGGCCAGCCAGCTGACAAACCGGCGATACGCAGGGGCCGGGGGCAGCGGTTGACCGTAATAGCCGGCGATGATCTCGCCCAGCAGGATCGGCAGCGACCAGCCGTCCATCACGATGTGGTGATTGGTCAGCAGGAACCGATGTTGGACAGGTCCGGTGCGGATCACGGCCGCCCGAAACACCGGCTGCCCGCCCAGATCGCCCACCGCGGCACGTTCAGCGGCGCAGGCACTTTGGACGTGCTCCTCGACATCGACATCGACATCGTCAGCGCTCAAATCCATGTGACGCCAGGGGAGTTCGGGGTTAGCCTCGATGACCTGTACCGGCTCCTCGAACTGTCCGCAGAACCGGGCCACCAGATGCGGGTGGCGGGTGACCACGGTGTGTACCGCCTCGCGCAGCCGCTGGGTATCTAGGGCACCGGTGATAGTGATGTCCAGCTGCACCGCATACACATCATCGCCATGGACGGTGCCGGCGTGGAACAGCAGCCCCTGCTGCAGCGGCGTCAACGGCAACACGTCGGCGACGCGGTACTGCTGCTCTATCTCATCAAGTTGGGACTGGTTCAACCGGGCAGGAACGATATCGGTGGGTGTCAATCCGCCGCCACCGGCGCGCACCACCGCAGCGATGCCGCCCAGGGCCTCAAACCACAACCGCGCCAACCGATTTACCTGCGTCTGATCCAGCGCCGAGGGTGCCCACGTCCAGTTCGCCTGCAGCCGCGGGCCATCATCAGTGTCGGCCGTAGCCGCGTTGAGCTCCACCGTATGCATCAGCGGCATCGCGATCGCCGCCGCCGCTCGCGTCAACGCCAACCCCTCGGGCGAGATACGCCACAACTCATCTGATAGCTCGGCCGCTGCCGCCCCCAGCCGGCCCAGATAGTTGAACCCGATCGCCGGATCCGCCCCATCCAGTTCGACGTCGGGGTTCAGATAGCGCAGCAACCCGTAGGTCAACCAGTCGGGATGGGCGCGCAGTTGTTCCTTGGCGTCTTTGACCACGGTCCCCAACCCGGGCTCACCGGCGATCACCTGCGTCCAGTCCAGCCCCCCCACGGCCAGCGCCACCGGATACTTGGTGGTGAACCAACCCACCGTGCGCGACACGTCCAGCCCGTCCGACCACTCGTCCTCGCGACCGTGGCCCTCCACATCAATAGCCACCGGTGCCGCGCCGCTACCAACGAACTCGGCGACGGCCAATCCGAAGCCGATCAACAGAATGTCTTGCACGCCAGCGTGAAACGCCGCCGGCACCTCACCCAGCAGCTGCCGGGTGGTCTCGACATCCAACTGCACCGACAGGTGGCCCGCCGCGGCGAACGTGTCTGCCGGTTGTATCGACGGCAACGCCGCGGGGGCCGCCGCGATCTGCCGCCAGGCGTCGGCCTGCGCGACCACGTCAGAGGTGCGCGCGTGCTCGGCCAGCAGCGTCGACCATCGCGCGAACGACGTCCCACCCGCCGGCAGTGCGATGGGCTGTCCGCTGTGGTGCTGGACCCAGGCAATGTTGAGGTCTTCCAAGAGGATTCGCCACGACACTCCGTCCACCGCCAGGTGGTGGATGATGAGTACCAGTTGCCCGGTGGGGGCCACCCACAGCGCACTGAGCATGGCGCCGGCGGCCGGGTTCAACCGCGACCGCGCCGCAATTACCACCTCATCATCGAGTGACTCGACCACCTGCAGGCACTCGCGCGCCTGCACCGCCCCCACCTCGGGCACCGTCAGCGCCCACCGTCGGGCGCCGTCATCCTCGACGCGCAGGCGCAACATGGCATGCCGGTCTAACAGGGCCTGTACCACCACCACCACGTCGGCCTCGCCGACCGCCGCCGGGGCCTGGACCACCAGGGTCTGATTGAACTCCTCTGTCGAACCATCCACATCGGCCAGCCAGCCCATGATCGGCGTGGGAACCACCGGCCCGAGGCCCTCATCGATGGCATCAGTCGCGCCGTCGGACACCTCGACCACGCCGGCCAGCCGGGCCACCGTCTGTTCAGTGAACAAATCCCTTGCGCGACAGGCCATGCCCGCGGCCCGGGCCCGGGCCACCACCTGCATCGACAAAATACTGTCGCCACCCAACTCGAAGAACGAGTCGTCAACCCCGACCCGCTCCAATCCCAATACTTGGGCGTAGATTCCGGCCAGGATCTCCTCGACGGGTGTGGTCGGCGCGCGGTATGTATCGGCGGCCCGGTAGTCCGGGGCGGGTAGCGCGCGTTTGTCCAGTTTGCCGTTAACGGTCAGCGGCAGGGCGTCGAGTACCACCACCGCCGCCGGCACCATATAGCCGGGCAACCGCACACCCAACTGCGCACGGATACTGGCCGGATCAGCGGTGCCGGTGACGTAACCGATCAGGCGCTTGTCGCCGGGGCGGTCCTCGCGCGCGATCACCACCGCCGAATCGATGCCCTCCAGCGCGCCCAACGCTGCCTGGATTTCCCCCAACTCGATGCGATACCCGCGGATCTTGACCTGCTCATCAGCGCGCCCGAAATACTGCAACTGCCCATCAGCACCCCAGGCCACCAGATCCCCGGTGCGATACATCCGCGACCCCGCACCCCCGAACGGACACGCCACAAACCGCGACCCCGTCAACCCCGCGCGGGCCCAATAACCCACCCCCACACCGGAACCAGCCACATACAACTCACCCACCACCCCCACCGGGGCGGGACGCAGCCAAGAATCGAGGACGAACAACGCCGCCCCGGCCACCGGCGAACCGATCGGCACCACATCAGCCCCCGGGCTCAGCGGCGCACTGATCGCCGCATACACCGTCGCCTCGGTCGGGCCGTAGGCGTTGATCATGGTGCGTCCCGGCGCCCACCGATCCACCAACTCACCCGGGCACGCCTCACCGGCGACCACCAACACCGCCGACTCCAACCCCACCGGCGAGAGCATCCCCGCCGCCGACGGCGTCTGACACACCACATCGACGTGCTCGCCGACCAGCAGTGCGTGCAACTCTTCCGGCGAACGCGCCACATCCTCAGGCACCACCACCAACCGGCCCCCACCCACCAGCGCCCCAAAGATCTCGCCCACCGACACGTCGAAGCTCAACGAATGCCACTGCGACCACACGTGTGACGATGCTGGCGCAAAGTCGGCGGTCAGTGACTCCAGCAGTCCGGCGACGTTGCTGTGAGTGACTGCCACCCCCTTCGGGACTCCCGTCGTACCCGAGGTGTAGATCAGATACGCGATGTCGTCCGGCGCCGGTCCCGTCACACCAGTCGTGGGTTGGGTAGCGACCGCGGGGTCACAGACATCGATCACCACGAGCGTGTCGTGTCCGTCCAAGCGTGAGTGCAGACCCGCAGTGGTCACCACGGCAACCGGGGCGGCATCAGCAACTATGAACTCGATCCGCGCATCCGGTAACCCCGGATCAATAGGCACATACGCCGCGCCCGTCTTCAATACCGCCAGTAACGCCACGACCGCCTCAGCCGAACGCTCGATCAGCAACCCCACCCGCTGTCCAGGCCGCGCACCCTGGGTAATCAGTAAGTGCGCCAACCGATTCGACGCCTCATCAAGATCGCGATAGCTCGACGACTGGTCGCCGCAGGTGATGGCCACCGCCTCCGGGGCGCGGCTGACCTGCGCTGCGAACAACGTCGGAATAGATACTGGGGCGGGCGTCGGCCCGCTCAACACCGCCCGATGACTGATCTCATCGAGGTAGGTATGCGCATCTGCATCAAGCACATCGATTGACGACACCCGCCGCAAAGGATCAGCAGTCATCTCCTGCAACACCCGCGCCAAGCGCTCAACCAACACCTCGATGCTGGCCGCGTCGTACACGTCGGTGCGGAACTCCACCGCCCCATCGATCCCACCGGGCTCACCAACCGCGCTGAAACGTTCAGCAAGTGAGAACGTCAAATCCATACGAGCAGAACGGGTATCGACCGGTAACGCGGTGACCTCCAGATCACCCAACGCCACCTCGGAAGGGAGGTCGTTGTTTTGCCAGGCCAGCATCACCTGCACCAACGGATGATGAGTTAACGACCGGGCCGGGTTCAGCCGCTCCACCAACACCTCAAACGGCACATCCTGATGCTCAAACGCGGCCAGGCTGCGCGCCTGAACTTGGCTCAAGAGCTCAGCCACCGTGGGGTCGCCAGCCAGATCGACCCGCAACACCAACGTGTTGACGAAAAAACCCACCAATTCATCCAGAGCGGGGTCGCGCCGCCCAGCGGTCGGGAATCCCACCGCCACATCCGAACTGGCGCTGAGCTTGGCCAGCAGCACCGCTAGGGCGGTCTGCACGACCATGAAGCTGGTCGCGTTGTGAGCACCAGCCATCTGACCGATCCGCTGCTGCAACTCAGCAGACCACTCAACGGCCACCGTGGCCCCGCGGTAATCAGCCACCGCCGGATAAGGTCGATCAACGGGCAGCACCACCCGCTCAGGCAACCCCCCCAACGCCTGCTGCCAATAACCCAGCTGCCCGGCGATGCGGCTATCGGGATCATCGAGATCACCCAATTGTCCCCGCTGCCAGAGCGTGTAATCCACGTACTGCACCGGCAATGGCGCCCACTCCGGCACCTGACCTGCGCACCGGGCGGAATACGCCATACTGAGGTCAGCCACCAGCGGGCGGATCGACCAGCCATCGGCAGCGATGTGATGCACCACAGCCACCGCCACATGCTCGTCATCGCTGACACGAAAAACTATGGCGCGCAACGGAATCTGGGCGGCCAGGTCGAACGGTGCACGCACCGTCGCATCGATCGCTTCCCGAAGCCGATCCTCAGGCCAGCCGCCGGCGTCGATGACGTCCCAGTCGAAGTCAGCGCGCTCGACCGGCACCACCAGCTGTCGAGGGATCCCCTCAGGTGCCGGGACCAGCGTGCGCAGGCTCTCATGACGGCCAACCACATCAGCCAGCGCGGCCCCCAAGGCCGTCGCATTCAGAGATCCGCTCAGCCGTAAAGCCACCGCCATGTTGTAAACACCGGAGGGGCCCTGCAACTGTTCAATGAACCACAACCGGCTTTGGGCAAATGACAACGGCACCACCGCCGGCCGCTCCGCCGCCACCAATCGCGCCATCCCACTGCTACCGGCACCGATCCGCGGCGCCAGCTCAGCGATAGAGGGCGCCTCAAACACCGAACGCACCGCAAGGTCACTACCGAAGCTGGCATTGATCGCAGCGACCAAACGCATCGCTGACAACGAGTCTCCGCCGAGTTCGAAGAAGGAGTCGTCGATGCCGACGCGTTCGACTGCCAGGACTTGGGCGTAGATCCCGGCCAGGATGTCTTCGACCACGG
>NZ_JBITCD010000013.1:0-11181 GCF_044452905.1 Mycobacterium sp. NPDC051804
TTGAGCGCCTCGCGGTTCGTGGCGTGTCCGTTCGGGGCACCCGAGCAGCGCATGTATCGCACCGGGGATCTGATGGCTTGGGGTGCCGATGGGCAGCTGCGGTATGTGGGTCGTGCTGATGAGCAGGTCAAGATCCGCGGCTATCGCATCGAGCTGGGCGAGGTGCAAGCCGCGCTGAGTGCCCTTGATGGAGTTCAGCAGGCGGTGGTGATTGCCCGTGAGGACCGCCCCGGTGATAAGCGTCTGGTCGGCTATATCACCGAATCGGCCACCGGCACTGCTGATCCCGCCGCGCTGCGGGCTCAGCTGAATAAGCGATTGCCGGGTTATATGGTGCCGACCGCGGTGGTGGTGCTGGAGTCGTTGCCGTTGACGGTCAACGGCAAGCTCGACACCCGCGCCCTGCCGTCACCGGAATACACCGATACCGATCGCTACCGCCCGCCCGAAAGCGCGGTCGAAGAAATCCTGACTGGCATCTACGCCCAAGTCCTCGGACTACAGCGGGTCGGGGTTGACGAGTCGTTCTTCGCGCTGGGTGGGGACAGCATTTTGTCGATGCAGGTGGTGGCGCGGGCGCGGGCGGCGGGTTTGGTGTGTCGCCCCCGTGATGTGTTCGTCGAGCAGACGGTGGCCAGGTTGGCTCGAGTTGTCGAGGTGGCTGACAGCGCCGAGGGCATCCTCGATGAGGGTCTGGGGTCGGTGGTGGCGACCCCGATCATGGGCTGGCTGGCCAGTGTGGACGGCGAGGTCGACCAGTTCAATCAGACGATGGTTGTTCAGGCCCCGGACGGGGCGACGCACGCCGATGTGGTGGTGCTGGTGCAGGCCCTGTTGGATCGGCATGCCATGTTGCGGGTGCGTGTCGCCGAGGACGGCGCCGGGGGGTGGGCGCTGACGGTGCCCGAGGCCGGTTCGGTAGCGGCCGCCGGTTGTGTGCAGGTCGTCGATGCGCTTGATGACGATGCCGTGGTGGCGGCGCGGTCGCGGTTGAACCCGGCGGCCGGGGCGATGCTCAGTGCGCTGTGGGTGGCCCCTGCCGATCAGTTGGTGTTGATCATTCACCATCTGGCGGTGGATGGGGTGTCGTGGCGAATCTTGTTGGAAGACTTGAATATCGCTTGGGCCCAGCATCACAGTGGGCAGCCGATCGCGCTGCCCGCGGGCGGGACGTCTTTCGCTCGGTGGTCGACGCTGCTGGCCGAGTACGCCGATGCGCCCGAGGTGGTTGCCCAGGCCGACGCGTGGCGACAGGTGACGGCGATTCCCGCGGTGTTGCCGGCGGTGCAACCCGGTGTGGACACGTTCACCACCGCAGGAAACTTGTCGGTGGACCTGGATTGCGAGACCACCCGGATGCTTCTGGGTGAGGTGCCGGCGGCGTTCCATGCCGGGGTGCAAGACATCTTGTTGATTGCGCTCGGCTTGGCGTGCGCGGAGTTCCTGGGCACGGGCGGGTCGCCGATCAGCATCGATGTGGAGGGCCACGGCCGTCAGGAGGAGGTGGCCGCCGGGGTTGATTTGACCCGCACGGTCGGCTGGTTCACCACCAAGTATCCAGTGGCCCTAAGGGTGGGCGGGTTGTCTTGGGCGCAAGTGATTTCCGGTGGGCCCGGGCTAGGGGCGGTGCTCAAGGACGTCAAGGAGCAATTGCGCGCTCACCCCGACGGTGTGACCTACGGGTTGTTGCGGTATCTGAACCCCGACATCGAGTTGACCGGGTCAGATCCGGCGATCGGGTTCAACTATCTCGGTCGGTTGGGCGCGGCGGCGGGAGAGGTTTCCGAGGACCTGTGGCGGGTTTCGCCGGAGGGGCTGGCGTTGACCGGTGCGGCGGCGGTGATCCCGATGCCCTTGATGCACACGGTGGAACTCAACGCCGCCACCGCCGACACCGAAACCGGGCCGCAGTTGCACGCGAACTGGACCTGGGCGCAATCGGCGCTCGACCACGCGCGCATGGACCGGTTGAGCCGGTTGTGGTTCGACGCCCTGGCCGGGATCTGCGCGTATGTGCGCGCCGGCGGGGGCGGGTTGAGCCCCTCGGATATCGTCCCGGCCCGGTTGAGCCAGAAGGATATCGACGAACTCGAGCAGCAGCACCGGATCATGGATGTGTTGCCGTTGACTCCGCTGCAGCAGGGGCTGCTGTTCCACGCCGGCACCGACCGCGACAACAGTGATGACGTATATGCGGTGCAGCTGGATATCACGATCGCCGGCGCCCTGGATACACAGCGGCTGCGCGAGGCGGTGTACACCGTGGTCAGCCGCCATCCTCATCTGGTTGCCCGATTCTGGGACCGGTTCGACGAGCCGGTACAAGTCATCGAGGCAAATCCCGAATTGCCCTGGCGAGAAGTAGATTTGAGCGTGCACGGCGCCGACGGTATCGAGGATCGGGTCGAAGCGGTATATGCGGCTGAGCGCGCGGCGGTAGGTGACCTCGCCACCCAGTTGCCCTTCCGGGTGACGCTGATCCGCACTGGACCAGAGCTGCACCGGTTTGTGCTTACGAATCACCACATCGTGATGGACGGCTGGTCGCTGCCGATCCTGCTGGGTGAAATCTTCACCGGCTATTACCGCCAGCCGTTGCAACCGCCCATTCCGTACCGCCGATTTGTCAGCTGGCTGGCCGAACGCGACCCCGACGCCGCCCGCACGGCCTGGCGCGAGGTGTTGGCCGGGTTCGATACCCCGACCCTCGTGGGCCGACCGGACCGACTGGGGCTAGGCAAGCGAAAAGCATTCTCCTGCAGAGTATCTGAGCAAACCACTCGGGGGCTTGCCGAGTTGGCCCGCACACATGAAACGACCGTCAGCACAGTGTTGCAAGCCGCGTTCGCGCAACTGCTGAGTTCGTTGACCGGCCATCAGGATGTGGTGTTCGGCACCGTGGTGTCCGGACGCCCGACCGAGGTGGTCGGTGCGGAGTCGATGGTCGGGCTGTTGATCAACACCGTGCCGGTGCGCGCAGCTCTCACCGCATCCACCACCACCACTGAGCTGCTCGAGCAACTGCAGGCCGCTCAGTACCGGACTTTGGATCACCAGCACATGGCGCTGCCGGAGATTCATCGCCTCACCGGTAACGACCAGTTGTTCGACACGTTGTTCGTCTACGAGAACTACCCGGTTGACACCGCCGAGTTGTCAGGCGACGGCGAGTTGACCATCACCGAATTCGCCACCCGCGAATACAACCACTACTCGTTCGCGATGCAAGCCGCACCAGGCCGTGAGTTGGGGCTGCGCATCGAATACGACACTGACGAATTCGATGCGGGCAGCATCGAAGCGCTGATCAAGCGATTCGAGCGGGTGATGGTCGCGATGACGGCCTATCCGTCACGTCCGTTGTCATCGATCGACATGCTCGATGTGGCTGAGCGCGACAGACTGTATGAGGTGGGCAACCGAGCGGCCTTGACCGCACGGACGCTCACTCCGGTGTCGATTCTTATGCTGTTCGCAATACAGGTGGCCAAGGCTCCCCAAGCCGTGGCGATTAGCTGCGGCGGCCGATCGGTGTCCTACCGTGAGCTTGATGAGGCATCGAATCGGTTGGCGCACCTGCTGATTGCTCGCGGGGTGCGTGCGGGTGATCGGGTGGCGCTTTTGGTGGAGCGTTCGGCCGACGCGGTCGCGGCGATCCTGGCGGTGCTCAAGGCCGGGGCAGCATATGTGCCGCTCGACCCGGCCCATCCCGATGTCCGCATCGGGTTCGTACTCGCCGACGCAGCTCCGATCGCCGCGCTGACCACCGCCGAATTGCAACCGCGGCTGGCCAAGCAAGAGATCATGGTCATCGATATCGACGACCCCGCCATCGATACCCAGCCCGGCATAGCGCTGTTGCCGCCGTCTCCGGACGACATCGCCTACCTGATCTACACCTCGGGCACCACCGGCGTTCCGAAGGGTGTCGCGGTCGCGCACCGCAACGTTATTCGGCTGCTGGAGGCGTTGGAGCCTGACGTGCCTGCGCCGGCGGTTTGGTCGCAATGTCATTCGTTGGCGTTCGACGTTTCAGTGTGGGAGATCTTCGGTGCACTGCTGAGCGGCGGGCGACTGGTGATGGTCCCCGATGCGGTGGTGCGCTCCCCCGAAGAGCTGCACACGCTGTTGGTCGCCGAGCAGGTCGGCGTGCTCAGCCAGACCCCATCGGCCTTCTATGCCCTGCAGACTGCAGACGGGCTGGCTCCGGAGGTGGCTGATCAGCTCAAGTTGGAGACGGTCGTCTTCGGTGGGGAGGCGTTGGAACCGGCTCGAATTGGAGGATGGCTGGGTCGTCATCCAGGGTTGCCGCGTCTGCTCAATATGTATGGCATCACCGAAACCACGGTGCATGCCTCAGTCCGCGAGATCCTCGCCGCCGATATCGACAATGCGGTGTCCCCAATCGGGGTTCCTTTATCGCACTTGGGATTTTTCGTGCTCGATGGCTGGTTGCGCCCAGTGCCCACCGGCGTGGTGGGCGAGTTGTATGTCGCCGGTGCAGGCCTGGCCGAGGGCTATGTCGGACGCGCCGGCTTGACCGCCTCACGGTTCGTGGGGTGTCCGTACGGGGCGCCCGGGCAACGCATGTATCGCAGCGGCGATCTGGTGGCGTGGAACGCCGATGGGCAGCTCGATTATGTGGGCCGGGCTGATGAGCAGGTCAAGATCCGTGGATATCGCATCGAACTCGGCGAGACCCAGGCTGCGTTGAATGCCCAGGACGGGGTGGAGCAGGCGGTCGTGATCGCGCGTGAAGACCGCCCCGGCGACAAGCGTCTGGTCGGCTACATCACCGGCACGGCCGACCCGGCCGAGATCCTCCAGCGACTCGGTAACCGGTTGCCTGGCTACATGATTCCTACCGCGGTAGTGGTGCTCGACGCGTTGCCCCTGACCGTCAATGGCAAGCTCGACAAGCGCGCACTGCCTGCACCGGAGTACGCCGACGTCGAAGGCTACCGCGCCCCGGCCACCCTCACCGAGGAGATTTTGGCAGGGATCTATGCCCAGGTGCTTGGTGTGGACCGCGTCGGGGTCGATGACTCATTCTTCGCGCTGGGCGGCGATTCGCTGTCGGCGATGCGATTAATCGCCGCAGTCAACACCAGCTTGGGCGGCCACCTTGCGGTGCGTGCGGTCTTCGAGGCACCGACGGTGGCCGAGCTCGCACCGCGAATTGGCGCCGAGGTGGGAGGGTTGGCGCCGTTGGTGGCAGGTGCGCGTCCGGCGGTGGTGCCGTTGTCATTTGGCCAGCATCGGTTGTGGTTCCTCGATCAATTGCAGGGACCTTCCGCGGTTTACAACATGGCGGTGGCTTGGCGCCTGAACGGGCGCCTGGATGCGGCCGCTTTGGGCGCGGCGCTGGCTGATGTGGTGGGCCGCCATGAAAGCCTGCGCACCCTGTTCGCGGCGCCCGAAGGAATCCCGCAGCAGGTGGTGGTTCCGGTCGACCGGGCCGACTTCGGATGGGATGTCGCCGACGCCGACGGCTGGCCGGACCAACGGTTGAGTGAAGCTGTCGATGCTGTGGTGGGTGAGCCGTTCGATCTGGCCACCCAGATTCCGTTGCGGGCCAAGCTTTTCCGCATTAGCGAGAAGGAGCATGTGCTGGCGGCCGCGGTGCACCATATAGCCGCCGACGGGATGTCAATCGCCCCGCTGCTTGGTGATTTGCGGCTGGCCTATGCCAGTCGATGCGCAGACCGGGCGCCCAATTGGGTGCCGTTGGCGGTGCAGTATGTCGATTACACGCTATGGCAGCGCGCGCAGTTCGGTGATCTCGCCGATCCCCATAGCCGCATCGGCGCGCAGCTGGCCTACTGGGAGCAGGCCTTGGCTGGGATGCCCGAGCGGCTGGTGCTTCCTACCGATCGGCCTTATCCACCGATCGCCGATTACCGCGGCGCGCGGGTGGTGGTCGATTGGTCGGCGGAGTTGCAGCTGCGGGTGGCTCGACTGGCCCGTGAGCACAATTCAACCAGTTTCATGGTGGTTCAAGCCGCCTTAGTGGCATTGCTGTCGAAGATCAGCAACAGCCCGGAGGTGGCGGTGGGCTTCATTATCGCGGGGCGCCGCGACCCCGCCCTCAACGAGCTGGTTGGCTTTTTCGTCAACACCCTGGTGTTGAGGGTTGATCTAGCCGGCGATCCCAGCGTCGCCGAACTGCTGACTCAGGTGCGCACGCGCAGCCTGGCCGCCTACGAGCATCAGGACGTGCCATTCGAGCTGCTGGTAGAGCGGCTTAAGCCGGCTCGGTCCCTGGCTCATCATCCTCTGGTTCAGGTGCTGCTGGCCTGGCAGAACCTTGCGGGTCAGAAAAACGCCGATGTCAAGCTGGCATCGGATGACTTAGAGGTCACGCCGCTTCCGTTGGAGACCCACACCGCCCGTGCGGATCTGGCGTTCCATCTTGGAGAGCGCTGGACCGAGGCTGGTGAGTCCGCCGGGATCGGCGGGGATGTCGAATTTCGCACTGACGTGTTTGACGCGGACACCATTCAGGCGCTTGTCGAGCGGCTTGAGCGGGTGTTGGTGGCGATGACCTCCGAGTCCACTCGGCCGCTGTCATCTGTGGATCTGCTGGATGAGGGTGAGCATTCCCGCCTGGATGAAATCGGCAATCGCGCCGAGTTGTCTCGCCCGGCGCCGCCCCAGGTGTCGATACCGGAGGTGTTCGCCATGCAGATGGCCCGTGCACCCGAAGCCGTAGCGGTTGTCTCCGAGGGCTTCTCGATGACGTACCGGGAACTCGAGGACGCGGCCAACCGGTTAGCTCACCTGCTGTCCGCAAATGGTGTGGGCTCGGGCCAGTGCGTGGCGATGCTGTTATCGCGCTCGGCCGAGGCGGTCGTGGCGATGCTAGCGGTGCTGAAAACCGGCGCGGCGTATCTGCCAATTGATCCGACTCTGCCGAGAGCGCGAATGGAGTTCATGATCGCCGATGCAGCGCCGGTCGCGGCGCTCACGACTCCGGGCTTCCGCTCAAGGCTCGACGGGTGTGACTTGCTGGCGATCGATGTCGACGACGCGGCTTTGAACGTCCAGCCCCGCACGCCACTGTCGACATTCGCTCCCGCGCCGGATGACATTGCCTACTTGATCTATACCTCCGGCACCACCGGAACGCCGAAGGGCGTGGCCGTGGCGCACCGCAACGTGACCCGGCTGCTGGAATCCCTGGACGCGGAACTAGAACTGCGAGAACAGGTGTGGTCGCAGTGCCATTCCTTGGCCTTCGACTTTTCGGTGTGGGAGATCTGGGGTGCGCTGCTCACTGGCGGCCGGCTGGTGGTGGTGCCCGATGAGGTGGTCCGTTCACCTGAAGAACTGCACGCCATGCTGGTCGCTGAGCAGGTCACTGTATTGAGTCAGACCCCGTCGGCGTTTTATGCGCTGCAAACCGTTGACGCGCAACATTGGTCGGAGACTTCAATCACGGCGTGGGAACGCCAGGTGACACGCTGGCTCGATCTGAGCGCGTCGCAGTCACCTGAAGTGAACGGTGAGCTCAAGTTGCAGATCGTGGTGTTTGGCGGGGAGGCGCTAGAACCCCAGCGTCTTGAGAGCTGGTTGGACAATCACCCGGGCCTGCCGCGTTTGATCAATATGTATGGCATCACCGAGACGACGGTGCATGCCTCCTTCCGGAAGATCGTCGCCGCCGACCTCGCCAGCCCTGTTAGCCCCATTGGAGTACCGTTGGCACATCTTGGTTTCTTTGTGCTGGACAGGTGGTTGCGTGCGGTACCCGCCGGTGTGGTCGGGGAATTGTATGTGGCCGGCGCCGGCGTAGCCGAGGGGTACGTGGGCCGGGGTCCGTTGACATCGTCGCGATTTGTCGCGTGTCCGTACGGGGCGCCCGGGGCGCGGATGTACCGCACCGGGGATCTGGTCTCGTGGGCTCCCGGCGGCGAGCTGCGCTATGTGGGCCGGGCTGATGAGCAGGTCAAGGTCCGCGGCTATCGCATCGAGCTCGGCGAAGTCCAAGCGGCGCTTGCCGATTCCGACGGCGTGGAGCACGCGGCGGTGATCGTCCGCGAGGACCGCCCCGGCGACAAACGTCTGGTCGGGTATGTCACCGAGTCGGCGAGCGGGGCGGTGGACACGACTGGTGTCCGCGCGGCATTGAGTGAGCGGTTGCCGGGGTACATGGTGCCGACCGCGGTGGTGTTGCTGGATGCGTTGCCGTTGACCGTCAACGGCAAGCTGGACAAGCGTGCCCTCCCGGCACCGGACTACACCGATGATCTTCGCTACCGCGCACCCGAGAGTGCTGTCGAGGAGATCCTGGCCGGCATCTATGCCCAAATCCTCGGGCTTGAGCGGATTGGGCTAGATGATTCGTTCTTCGAGCTAGGCGGCGACAGCATTTTGTCGATGCAGGTGGTGGCCCGGGCCCGGGCTGCAGGTCTGTTGTGTCGACCGCGTGATGTGTTCACCGAGCAGACGGTGGCCCGGCTGGCACGGGTGGTCGAGGTGTCCGACAATGCTGCCGGCGTCATCGACGAAGGTCTTGGGACGGCGGTTGCGACCCCGATCATGCGATGGCTGGCCGGTGTGGGTGGCCCGACAGACGAGTTCAACCAGACGATGGTGGTGCAAGCCCCGGCTGGAGTCAGCCGGTCGGACGCGGTCGTGCTGGTGCAGGCACTGCTCGATCGCCACGCCATGTTGCGCCTGCGCGTCGACGATGACACCGCTGGGGGCTGGGCGCTGCACGTGCCCGAGGCCGGGGCGGTGCAGGCCGGTGACCTTGTGTACACCGTGGAGACTCTCGATGATGCGGCGGTGGCCGCGGCGCGATCGCGGTTGAACCCGGCCGCCGGCGTGATGCTCAGCGCGCTGTGGGTGGCCCCCACCGGGCAACTGGTACTTATCATCCACCACTTGGCGGTGGACGGAGTGTCGTGGCGAATCCTGTTGGAAGACCTCAACATTGCCTGGGTCCAGCACCACGGCAGACAGCCCATTGCGCTGCCGGCTGGTGGGACGTCGTTTGCGCGGTGGTCGACGCTGCTGGCCGACCGCGCGCGCACCCCTGAGGTTGTCGGCCATGCCGAGGCGTGGCGCCAGGTGACAGCGACCCCGGCCGCCCTGCCGGCGGTGCAGCCCAGCGACACGTTCGTCACAGCCGGGCATTGGGCCGCGCAGTTGGACGCCGACACGACCCGGATGCTGCTCAGCGAGGTGCCGGCAGCTTTTCACGCCGGTATCCACGACATCCTGTTGATTGCATTCGGCATGGCCATCGCGGAGTTCCTTGGCACAACCGCAACGCCGGTTGCTATCGATGTGGAGGGCCACGGCCGCGATGAGGAACTGGCCGACGGGGTCGACCTGTCGCGCACGGTGGGCTGGTTCACCACCAAGTATCCAGTGGCACTGAGTATCGGCGGGCTGGAGTGGGCGCAGGTGATCGCCGGTGACCCGGTGGTGGGCGCCCTGGTCAAAAACGCCAAGGAACAACTGCGCGCCCTGCCCGACGCGATGACTTACGGGTTGTTGCGATATCTGAACCCCGATGTCGATCTCGACGGGGCCGATCCGGTGATCGGGTTCAACTATTTGGGCAGGCTGGGCGTGGCGGCGGGGGAGGTCTCCGATGACCTCTGGCGCATTTCCGCCGAGGGCTTGGCGTTGACCGGTGCATCCGCGGCGATCCCGATGTCGTTGATGCACACCGTCGAGCTCAACGCCGCCACGGCTGACACTGTCGATGGCCCGCGGCTGCAGGCCAATTGGACGTGGGCGCCCTCGGTGCTGGATCAGACGCAGGTAAACCGGTTGGCGCGGTTGTGGTTTGAGGCGCTGGGCGGTATCGCTGCGGTTGTGCGCGCCGGTGGGGGCGGATTGACACCCACCGATATCGTTCCTGCCCGGTTGAGCCAGCCCGAACTCGATGAACTGTGCCTGCAGTATGCGGTGGCGGATGTGTTGCCGTTGACCCCGTTGCAGCAAGGGCTGATGTTTCACGCCGGCACCGCGCAGTCCGACGGCGATGACGCGTATGCGGTGCAGCTGGTCTTCGGCATCTCCGGCCCGCTCGATGCACTGCGGCTGCGTGAGGCGGTGCACATGGTGCTCGCTCGGCATCCGAACTTGGTGGCCCGTTTTTGTGACCGGCCTGACGAGCCGGTGCAGATCATTGAGACCGATCCCGAATTGCTCTGGCGTTACGTTGATTTGAGCACCGACGTCGTCGACATCGAGGAGCAGCTCCAAAGTGCCTGCGCCGCTGAACGCGCCGCGGTAGGCGATCTGACTGAGCAGCCGGCGTTCCGGGTGATGCTGATCCGCACCGCACCTGATCGGCACCGTTTGGTGCTGACCAATCACCACATCGTGATGGATGGCTGGTCGCTGCCGATCGTGCTGGGCGAGATCTTCGCCGGGTATTACCGCCAGCCGCTACCCCCGCCTGTTCCGTATCGTAGGTTCGTCAGCTGGCTGGCCGACAGGGACTTGGATGCTGCCCGCGCGGCATGGGGTGAAATGCTGGCCGGGTTCGAAACCCCCACTCTGGTGGGTCCGCCCGCACGACCGACCGTAGGCGCCCGAGGCGCGATCAGGCATCAGCTCTCCGAACAGGTCACCGGGGCGCTCACTGAGTTGGCGCGCGCACGTCACACCACCGTCAACACGGTGCTGCAGGCCGCTTGGGCGCAGATTTTGAGCTCGCTGACCGGCCAACACGATGTCGTCTTCGGCACCGCGGTCTCGGGGCGCCCGACCGAGCTGGCCGGTGCCGAGTCGATGGTCGGCTTATTGCTGAATACCGTGCCGGTACGCGCGACGCTCACGGCCGCGACGAGCGCCGCCGAGCTGCTTGAGCAGCTGCAAAACGCTCACAACAACACGCTGGATCATCAGCATCTGGCGCTGACCGAGGTTCACCGCCTCACCGGGCACGACCAATTGTTCGACACCTTGCTCGTCTACGAGAACTACCCCATCGACGCGGCCACACTGGTCGCCGAAAATGACTTGGCCGTCGACGAATTCATTACGCGTGAGTACACCCACTATCCGCTCGCCGTGCAAGTGTCGCCCGGTCGGGAACTCGGGTTGCGCGTCGAATACGACGCCGATGTGTTTGATGTGGGCGGTGTTGAGGCGTTGGTGGGGCGTTTTGAGCGGGTGTTGGTGGGGTTGGTTGGTGATCCGTTGCGGCGGTTGTCG
>NZ_JBITCD010000014.1:0-8052 GCF_044452905.1 Mycobacterium sp. NPDC051804
AGCACCCCCAGCGAGGAAATCCTGGCCGGCATCTACGCCCAAGTCCTCGGATTAGAGCGCGTCGGCGCCGACGACTCCTTCTTCGAACTCGGCGGCGACAGCATCTTGTCTATGCAAGTGGTAGCGCGGGCGCGGGCGGCCGGTCTCTTGTGCCGGCCGCGTGACATTTTCGTTGAGCAGACGGTGGCCCGGCTTGCGCAGGTGGCCAAGGCCACCGACGGTGAGATCGGCGTGATCGACGAAGGTATCGGCCCGGTGGTGGCTACCCCGATCATGCGTTGGCTGCAGAGTGTCGATGGTCCGATCGACCAGTTCAACCAAACTGTCATGGTGCAGGCCCCGGCGGGGGCGACCGAACCCGACGTGGTGGTGCTGGTGCAGGCTTTGCTGGATCGGCATCCAATGTTGCGTCTGCGTGTCGACGACGACGGTGCCGGGGGATGGACGCTGGCGGCGCCTGAGCCCGGCGCCGTGCAGGCGGCAGGGCGCCTCAACACCGTCGAGGCACTTGACGAAGCGGCGCTGGTGGCAGCACGGGCGCGGTTGAATCCGGCCGCCGGCGTGATGCTGAACGCGCTGTGGGTGACCTCCACACGACAGTTGGTGCTGATCGTTCACCACTTGGCTATCGACGGGGTGTCATGGCGAATCCTGTTGGAAGACCTCAACATCGCCTGGGTGCAGCACCACAGCGGGCAGCCGATCGCGCTGCCAGTAGGTGGCACCTCGTTTGCCCGATGGTCGGCGATGCTGGCCGAGCACGCGCGCACCCCGGAAGTCATCGGCACCGCTGACCCATGGCGGCAGGTGGCCGCGACGCCGAGCGTGCTGCCGGCGGTGCAACCAATGGTCGATACGTTCGCGACGGCCGGGAACTTGTCGGTGTCACTCGATGCCGAGACGACCCGGATGTTGTTGGGGCAGGTGCCGACTGCGTTTCATGCCGGAGTGCATGAGATCTTGCTGATCGGTTTTGGGTTGGCGTTCGCGGAATTCCTGGGCACCGCTGAGGCCCCGGTCGGCATAGATGTGGAAGGCCACGGCCGGGATGAGGAGCTGGCCGACGGGGTGGACTTGACCCGCACGGTGGGCTGGTTCACCACCAAGTACCCGGTGGCGTTGAGCGTCGGGGGGCTGGAGTGGGCACAGGTGGCGGCTGGTGGGCCCGGTCTGGACGCAGTGGTCAAGGACGCGAAAGAACAATTGCGCGCTCTACCGGACGGCCTGACTTACGGCCTGTTGCGGTATCTGAACCCGGATGTCGGCCTCCAGGGAGCGGATCCGGTGATCGGCTTCAACTATTTGGGTCGGTTGGGCGCGGCAGCAGCCGAGACCCACGATGGTCTGTGGCGGATCAGCCACGACGGCTTGTCGCACATGCCTGCGGCCGCCGCAATATCGATGCCGTTGATGCACACCGTGGAGCTCAATGCGGCCACCGCTGACACCGACACCGGCCCGCAGTTGCAAGCAAATTGGACATGGGCACAATCGGCGCTGAATCGCGCGCAGGTAGATCGGTTGAGCCGGTTGTGGTTTGAAGCGCTGGCCGGGATCTGTGCGTCGGTGCGTGCTGGTGGGGGTGGATGGACCCCGTCGGATATCGCCCCCGCGCAACTGAGTCAGCAGCAACTCGATGAACTGAGCCTGCGATACGACGTCGCTGACGTGTTGCCGTTGACCCCGCTGCAGCAGGGGCTGCTCTTTCACGCGGGAACCGCGCTGGAAGCCGGCGACGACGTTTACGCGGTGCAGTTGGAGATCACCATCGCCGGCCCATTAGAGCCGCCGCGGCTACGTGATGCAGTGCGCGGGTTGACCAACCGGCATCCGCATTTGGCGGCGCGATTCTGCACCGATTTCGACCAGCCGGTGCAGATCATCCCGGCTGATCCAGTCCCGGCGTGGCGTTATGTCGAGTTGGACGCCGGCGCTTCAGAGGTCGATGAGCAAGTGAGGCAGATCTGCGCTGCTGAACGCGCCGCGGTGCGCGATCTGGCCGATCCGCCAGCGTTTCGCGTGGCGCTGATCCGTACTGGGCCGGATCGGCACCGTGTGGTGATTACCAATCACCACATCGTGATGGACGGTTGGTCAACGCCCATCCTGCTGCAGGAGATAATCGCCGGCTACTACGGTCAGCCGCTACCCACGGCCGCGTCCTACCGCAGCTTTATCACCTGGCTGGCCCAACGAGACCTGGAGGCCGCTCATACGGCTTGGCGAGAGGTACTGGCTGGTTTTGACGTCCCCACCCTGGTGGGCACGCCGGGACGTTTGGAGCTCGGGCGGCGAGGTGTGGCCTCATTCCACCTGACGGAGCAGATTACGCGTGAACTCAACGAGCTGGCTCGGGCCCAGCACGCCACCGTCAACCTCGTGCTCCAGGGCGCCTTTGCGCAACTGCTGTGCGGGCTGACCGGCCAACACGACGTGGTTTTCGGGACCGCGGTATCAGGGCGGACGACCGAGGTTGCCGGCGTGGAGTCGATGATCGGGTTGTTGCTCAATACCGTTCCGGTGCGCGCGACCATCACGGCGGCGACCACCACGGTCGAGCTTCTGGAGCAGCTGCAAACCTTGCACAACCACACCATCGAGCATCAGCACCTGGCCCTCAACGAGATCCACCGCGCAAGCGGTCATGACCAACTGTTCGACACCCTGTTCGTCTACGAGAACTACCCGGTCGACATCGCCGCCTTGTCCGGCGAACACGAGTTCGCCATCACCGAATTCGACTCGCGCGAACACAACCACTATCCGCTCGCGTTGATGGCCGGGCCCGGATCCGAACTGGCGATCCGCCTCGAATACGACACTGAGGTGTTCGAGCCGGCCAGCATCGAAGCGCTGATCGGTCGGCTCCAGAGGGTGTTGATTGCGATGACGGCCGATCCAGAACGGCGGTTGTCCTCGATCGATGTGGTCGACGCCGCTGAGCACGCACGTCTAGATGGCTGGGGTAGTGGTGCGCTGTTGACCGCGCCGGGGACACGTGCAGTGTCCATCCCGGGGTTATTCGCTGCGCAGGTGGCGCGGGTTCCGGAGGCGGTGGCATTGACCTTCGAGGGCCGTTCGTGGACCTATCGGCAGCTGGATGAGGCATCGAATCGCTTGGCGCACTTGCTAATCGATGGCGGGGTGGGTCCAGGTGGGCGGGTGGCGTTGCTGTCGTCACGGTCAGCTGAGGCGATCGTGGCGATCCTGGCGGTGCTGAAAACGGGGGCGGCGTATGTGCCGATCGACCCGGCGCATCCAGACACTCGGATCGGGTTTGTGCTCTCAGATGCCGCGCCGGTCGCGGCGCTGACCACTGCTGGTTTGCGCTCGCGGTTGGCCGGACATGAGTTCTTGGTCATCGACATAGATGACCCCGCTATCGACGCTCAGCCCAGCACCGCGTTACCGGCGGCCGGGCCGTCGCAAGAGGATGTCGCGTACTTGATTTACACCTCGGGGACTACCGGGGTGCCCAAGGGAGTCGCGATCACTCACCGCAATGTGGTCGGGTTGCTAACTGCCTTGGATACCCGGATAACACTGGCCGGGCGTGTGTGGTCACTGTGGCATTCCTTGGCGTTCGACGTTTCGGTATGCGAGATGTGGGGCGCCCTCTTGTACGGGGGTCGGTTGGTGGTGGTACCCGAAGAGGTGGCTCGCTCGCCGGAGGACTTCCTTGCGTTGCTGGTCGCCGAGCGGGTCGGTGTATTGAGTCAAACGCCATCGGCCTTCTATGCCCTGCAGGCCGCTGATGCGTTGGCTCCCGAACTGGCAGGCCAGCTCGCATTGGACGCGGTGTTGTTCGCCGGCGAAGCGCTGGAGCCGCACCGTCTCGGGGGGTGGTTCGACCGTCATCCGGGCTCGCCACTGTTGCTGAATTTGTACGGCACCACCGAGACCACGGTGCATGCCTCGTTCCGTGAGATCGTCGCCGACGATGCCGAGGGCACGGTCAGCCCGGTCGGGGTGCCGTTGCCGCATCTGGGCTTTTATGTGCTGGATGGCTGGTTACGCGCGGTGCCGGTCGGGGTGGTCGGTGAGTTGTACGTGGCCGGGTCCGGGGTTGGCTATGGGTATGTGGGTCGGTCGGGATTGACGGGGTCGCGGTTTGTGGCGTGTCCGAACGGGGCGCCGGGGGCGCGGATGTATCGCACCGGGGATCTGGTGTGGTGGGGTCCGGATGGGCAGTTGCGGTATGTGGGGCGTGCGGATGAGCAGGTCAAGATTCGTGGGTATCGCATCGAGTTGGGTGAGGTGCAGGCGGCGCTGAACGCTCTGGCTGGGGTGGAGCAGGCGGTGGTGATCGCGCGTGAGGACCGTCCGGGTGACAAGCGGTTGGTGGGGTATGTGACCGCATCGCCGCGGGTGATGGCAGATCCCGACGGGATCCGCGCGCAGCTGGCCGAGCGGTTGCCGGCCTATATGGTGCCCACCGCGCTGGTGGTGATGGAGGCGTTGCCACTGACCCCGAACGGCAAGCTGGACAAGCGCGCGTTGCCGGCGCCGGAGTATGCCAATGCCGATCGCTACCGCGCCCCGTCCAGTGCGCTCGAGGAGATCCTGGCCGGGATTTATGCGCAGGTGTTGGGGTTGGAGCGGGTTGGGGTTGATGACTCGTTCTTCGCCTTGGGTGGGGACAGCATTTTGTCGATGCAGGTGGTGGCCCGGGCCCGGGCCGCGGGTCTGCTTTGTCGCCCGCGGGATGTGTTCGTCGAGCAGACCGTGGCCCACCTAGCCCGGGTGACCCGGGTCCTTGACAATGCCGCCGGCGTGATTGACGAGGGCCTCGGCGATGTCGTGGCCACCCCGATCATGGGCTGGCTAGCGGGTGTGGACGGTCCGGTCGAGGAGTTCAACCAGACGATGGTGGTGCAGGCCCCCGTCGGGGCAACGCCCGCTGACGTGGTGGTGGTTGTGCAGGCGTTGTTGGATCGGCATGCGACGTTGCGGCTGCGTGTCGAGGACGGCGGCACCGGAAGTTGGGCGCTGCAGGTGCCTGCCGGCTCGATGCAGGCCAGCGATTGCCTGCAGGTGGTCGAGGTGCTCGATGATGCGGTGGTGGTGGCGGCGCGGTCGCGGTTGAACCCGGCGGCCGGTGTGATGCTCAGTGCGTTGTGGGTGACCTCCACACAACAGTTGGTGTTGATCGTTCACCACCTGGCAGTGGATGGGGTGTCGTGGCGAATCCTGTTGGAAGACTTGAACATTGCCTGGGCCCAGCATCACAGTGGGCAGCCGATCGCCCTGCCGGTCGGTGGAACGTCGTTCGCGCGATGGTCGGCACTGCTGGCCGACTACGCGCGCACCCCCGACGTCGTTGCCCAAGTCGACGCGTGGCGGCAGGTGGCCGCGACCCCGGCGGCGTTGCCAGCGGTACAACCCGGTGTGGACACGTTTGCCGCGGCGGGCACCGTGTCGGTGCAGTTGGATGCCGCGACGACACGGATGCTGTTAGGGGAGGTGCCGGCGGCGTTTCATGCTGGCGTGCAAGACATTCTGTTGATCGGCTTCGCGTTGGCGGTGTCGGAGTTCCTGGGCGCCGACGGTTCGCCTGTCGCCATTGATGTTGAGGGTCATGGTCGTGAGGAGGAGCTGGCCGACGGGGTGGATCTGTCGCGCACGGTGGGTTGGTTCACCACTAAGTATCCGGTGGCTCTCAGCGTTGAAAAGCTGGACTGGACGAAGGTGGTCGCCGGTGAGTCCGTCTTGGGTGCGGTGGTCAAAGATGGCAAGGAACAACTGCGCGCCCACCCCGACGGGTTGACCTATGGGTTGTTGCGCTATCTGAATCCCGATGTGGAGTTGGTTGGGACCGATCCGGTGATCGGGTTCAACTATCTAGGCCGGTTGGGCGCGGCCGCAGCCGAGGTCTCGGACGATTTGTGGCGGATTTCGGCCCAGGGCTTGGCGTTGACGGGGGCGGCTGCGGCGATCGCAATGCCGTTGATGCATACCGTGGAGTTGAATGCGGCTACTGCTGATACCGATGAGGGTCCGCGGTTGCAGGCGAATTGGACGTGGGCACCCTCGGCGCTGGACCAGGTGCAGGTAGATCGGCTGGCGCGCTTGTGGTTTGAAGCACTAACCGGGATCTGTGCGCATGTGCGTGCCGGTGGGGGCGGGTTGACGCCCACCGATATCGCTCCGGCGCGGTTGAGCCAGCCCCAGCTCGCTGAGCTTGAGCAGCAATACCGGATAGCGGATGTGTTGCCGTTGACGCCGTTGCAGCAGGGGCTGCTGTTTCACGCCGGTAGCGCGGAGGACGACGATGTGTATGCGGTGCAGGTCGACATCACCATCGCCGGCCCATTGGACTCCGACCGTGTGCGGAACGCAGTACACGAGGTGGTCCGACGCCATCCGCATCTGGTCGCCCGGTTCTATGACCGGTTCGAGGAGCCGGTGCAGATTATTGAAGCTGATCCCGAACTCCCCTGGAGTTACCGGGATTTGGGTGCACAGGATGCCGGTGGTGTCGAGGAGCAGGTCCAAGCGGTGTGTGCGGCTGAGCGCGCGGCGGTGTGCGATATCAGCGATCGGTCGGTGTTTCGCGCGGCGGTGATCCGCACGTCCGCTGATCGGCACCGGTTTGTGCTGACCAGTCATCACATTGTGATCGATGGTTGGTCGTTGCCGGTGTTGTTGGGTGAGATTTTCGCCGGCTACTACCGTCAGCCGCTGCCACCACCTCCCTCGTATCGCAGGTTTGTCAGGTGGCTCGCCGGGCGTGATTTGGACGCTGCTCGCGAAGCCTGGGGGCAGGTGCTGGCCGGGTTCGACACCCCGACCCTGGTGGGTCGGCCGGGTCGGGTGGGGTCGGGCGCTAAAGGTGTTGTTACTCATCAGCTTTCTGAGCAGACCACCGGGGCGCTTGGCGAGTTGGCCCGCTCTCGTCGGACCACGGTCAGCACGGCGTTGCAGGCGGCGTGGGCGCAGGTGTTGAGCTCGTTGACCGGTCATTGCGATGTGGTGTTCGGCACCGCGGTGTCCGGGCGTCCGGCCGAGTTGGTCGGTGCGGAGTCGATGGTGGGGTTGTTGATCAACACAGTGCCGGTGCGTGCCACCCTCACCGCGACCACCACTACCGCTGACCTACTCGAGCAGCTGTTACGCGATCACCACCGCACGCTGGAGCATCAGCATCTGGCGCTGCCGGAGATTCACCGGCTCACCGGCCAGGATCAGTTGTTCGACACGCTGTTCGTCTTCGAGAACTATCCGGTCGACACCGCGGCGTTGTCGAGTGAACATGACTTGGCCATCACTGACTTCCGCACGCGCGAATCCACGCACTATCCGCTGACCGTGGTGGCCGGGCCTGGGGTCGAACTGGGGCTGCGTGTCGAGTACGACACCGAGGTGTTCGACCCGGCCGGCATCGAGGCGCTGCTCCAACGGTTCGACCGTTTGGTGGTCGCGATGACCACCGACCCGTCCCAACAACTGTCGACGATCGCGATGCTCGACGATTCTGAGCGCGCCCACCTCGATGAGATCGGCAACCGGGCGGTGTTGTCCCGGCCGGCACCGCCGGTGGTGTCGATTCCGGTGTTGTTCGCCACGCAGGTGTCACGCGTCCCGGAGGCGGTGGCGATCAGCTGCGGGGAGCGGTCGTGGAGTTATCGCGAGCTCGATGAGGCGTCGAATCGGTTGGCGCATCAGTTGTTTGCTCGCGGGGTTGGGCCGGGTGAGCGGGTGGCATTGGTGTTGCCGCGGGCGGCCGAGGCGATTGTGGCGATGTTGGCGGTGCTCAAGACCGGAGCGGCGTATGTGCCGATCGACCCGGCGCATCCAGATGCGCGGATCGGGTTCGTGCTCGCTGACGCCGCCCCGATCGCGGCCATCACCACCGCGGGGCTGCGGTCTCGGCTGGCCGGTCGCGACGGGCTCGCCCTGATCGATATCGATGATCCGGCCATTGACAGTCAGCCCACTACCGCACCGTCGGCGCTGTCGGCGCTGTCGGCGGACGACATCGCCTATCTGATTTACACGAGCGGTACGACCGGGACCCCGAAGGGGGTGGCGGTGGCGCACCGCAATGTGGCG
>NZ_JBITCD010000015.1:0-6394 GCF_044452905.1 Mycobacterium sp. NPDC051804
ACGCCGCTCCGGTCTTGAGCACCGCCAACATCGCCACAATCGCCTCGGCCGCCCGCGGCAACACCAATGCCACCCGCTCACCCGGCCCAACCCCGTGAGCAATCAACTGATGCGCCAACCGGTTCGACGCCTCATCGAGCTCGCGATAACTCCACGAACGTCCATCGTGACTGATCGCCACCGCATCAGGGGTACGAATGACTTGCGCGCCAAACAATGCCGGAATCGACACTGCCACCGGCGCCGGTTCGGTCAACACCACGTGGTTGGACCACACCTGCAGCCGGTCACGCTCCCCGCGGTCGAGCAGATCGATCGCCGACAGTCGCCCTACCGGATCGGCGGTCATCGCGACCATCACCCGTTCCAACCGCTCGAGCAGGGTGTTGATGCCGGCCGCGTCGAATACCCCGGTGTCGTACTCGACACGCAGCCCCAGTTCGACCCCAGGCCCGGCCACCACGGTCAGCGGATAGTGCGTGGATTCGCGCGTCCGGAAGTCAGTGACGGACAAGTTATGCTCACTCGACAACGCCGCGGTGTCGACCGGATAGTTCTCGAAGACGAACAGCGTGTCGAACAACTGATCCTGGCCGGTGAGCCGGTGAATCTCCGGCAGCGCCAGATGCTGATGCTCCAGCGTGCGGTGGTGATCGCGTAACAGCTGCTCGAGTAGGTCAGCGGTAGTGGTGGTCGCGGTGAGGGTGGCACGCACCGGCACCGTGTTGATCAACAACCCCACCATCGACTCCGCACCGACCAACTCGGCCGGACGCCCGGACACCACGGTGCCGAACACCACATCGCAATGACCGGTCAACGAGCTCAACACCTGCGCCCACGCCGCCTGCAACGCCGTGCTGACCGTGGTCCGACGAGAGCGGGCCAACTCAGTCAGCTCTCGGGTGGTCAGCTCAGAAATCTGATGAGTAACAACACCTTTAGCGCCCGACCCCACCCGAGCCTGCCGACCCACCAAAGTCGGGGCATCAACCCCAGCCAACACCTGCCCCCAGGCCTCGCGGGCGGCATCCAGGTCACGGTTGGCCAGCC
Organism: Mycobacterium sp. NPDC051804; assembly: GCF_044452905.1. Taxonomy (NCBI): domain Bacteria; kingdom Bacillati; phylum Actinomycetota; class Actinomycetes; order Mycobacteriales; family Mycobacteriaceae; genus Mycobacterium; species Mycobacterium sp. NPDC051804. The sequence continues at coordinate 1,054 of NZ_JBITCD010000015.1, forward strand.
AACTGACAAACCTGCGATACGGGGCAGGCGGGGGCAGCGGCTGACGGTAATAGCCGGCGAAAATCTCACCCAGCAGGACCGGCAGCGACCAGCCATCCATCACGATGTGATGACACGTGAGGACAAATCGGTGCCGATCAGGCCCGGTGCGGATTAACGCCGCGCGAAATACCGACGGAGCGCCGATACGGCATACCGCGGCGCGCTCTTCTGCACACACCGCTTGGACCTGATCCTCAACACCACCGGCATCCTGTGCACCCAAATCCCGGTAACGCCAGGGGAGTTCGGGATCAGCCTCGATGATTTGCACCGGCTCCTCGAACCGATCCCAGAACCGGACAACCAGATGCGGATGCCGCTTGACCACCATGTGCACGGCCTCGCGCAGACGTGGTGGCTCCAGCGGACCGGTGATGGTAAAACCGAGCTGTACCGCATACACATCGTTGTCATCCGCGCTGCCAGCGTGAAACAGCAGCCCCCGTTGCAACGGCGTCAACGGCAACACATCAGCGATGCGGTACTGCTGCTCGAGCTCAGCAAGCTGGGGCTGACTCAACCGCGCCGGAACAATATCGGAGGGTGTCAGCCCGCCCCCGCCAGCACGCACATGCGCACAGATCCCGGTTAGTGCTTCAAACCACAAGCGCGCTAACCGTTTTACTTGCGGCTGTTCGAGCGCCGAGGGTGCCCACGTCCAATTCGCCTGCAACCGTGGACCATCATCGGTATCAGCAGTAGCCGCGTTGAGTTCCACCGTGTGCATCAACGGCATTGCGATCGCCGCAGCAGCACCGGCCGACGCCAACCCCTCCGTGCTGAGCCGCCACAATTCGTCAGAAACCTCACCTGCTGCCGCGCCCAACCGGCCCAGATAGTTGAACCCGATCACCGGATCCGGCCCGCCCAGATCAATGTCTGGGTTCAGATGACGTAACAAACCGTAGGTCATTCCGTCGGGGTGCGCGCGCAGTTGTTCCTTGAGGTGCTTGACCAGAATCCCCACCACCGGGTCACCGGCAATCACCTGCGCCCAAGCCATTCCACCGACTGTCAGGGCCACCGGATATTTCGTGGTGAACCAACCCACCGTCCGGGTGAGATCCACATCGTCAGCCAAATCCTCATTGCGACCGTGACCCTCAACATCAATAGCGATCGACGAGCCGTCGGCACCGAGGAACTCCGACACCGCCATCCCGAAGGCGATCATCAAGATTTCGTGGATCCCGGCATGGAACGCTGTCGACACATCGCCTAGCAGCATCCGCGTCGTCTCGACATCCAACTGCACCGACACGGTGCCCGCCGCGGCAAACGTGTCCACACCGGGTTGTACCGCTGGCAACGCCGCCGGGGTTGCGGTCACCTGCCGCCACACGTCGGCCTGCGCGACGACGTCGGGGTTGTGGGCGTACTCGGCGAGCAATGCCGACCATCGGGCAAACGACGTCCCACCGACCGGCAGGACGATGGACTGCCCACTGTGGTGCTGGGCCCAGGCAATGTTGAGGTCTTCCAACAGGATTCGCCACGACACCCCATCCACTGCCAGATGGTGAACGATCAACACCAACTGGCCCGTCGGCGCCACCCACAGCGCACTGAGCAGCATCCCGGCCGCCGGGTTCAACCGCGACCGCGCCGCCTCCACCGCCGCATCATCGAGTGCCTCAACCACCTGCAGGCACTGGGTCCCCTGCACCGAGCCGGGCTCGGGCACCGTCATCGCCCATCCCCCAACGCTGTCGTCTCCGACACGGCACCGCAACATCGCGTGCCGATCCAACAACGCCTGCAAGACCACCGCCACATCGGCTTCGGTTGCGCCGGTCGGGGATTGAACCACCATGGTCTGGTTGAACTCTTCGACCGGACCCTGCATGTCCTGCAGCCAACGCATGATCGGGGTGGCCACCACCGGGCCGAGGCCTTCATCGATGATCCCGGTGTCATCGTCGATTACCCGGGCCACCCGGGCCAGCCGCGCCACGGTTTGTTCAGCGAACAGATCCTTCGGGCGACAGACCAGACCCGCGGCCCGGGCCCGTGCCACCACCTGCATCGACAAAATGCTGTCGCCGCCCAATTCGAAGAACGAGTCATCCACCCCGACCCGCTCCATCCCGAGCACTTGGGCATAAATCCCGGCCAAGATCTCCTCGACCGCACTCTCCGGGGCGCGATACCGATCGGCGTCAATGTATTCCGGGGCCGGCAACGCGCGGGTGTCCAGCTTGCCATTGACCGTCAACGGCAACGCCTCGAGTACGACGACCGCCGTCGGCACCATATAGGTCGGTAAGCGCTCACCCAGCTGTGCGCGGATTGCGACCGTATCGGCGGTGCTGCCGTCCGTCTCGGTGACATAACCGACCAGGCGCTTGTCACCGGGACGGTCCTCACGCGCGACCACCACCGCCTGACCCACTCCGGCCAAGGCGTTCAACGCGGCCTGGATTTCACCCAGCTCGATGCGATAGCCGCGGATCTTGACCTGCTCATCAGCGCGGCCCACGTAGCGCAGTTGCCCATCAGCACCCCAGGACACCAGATCCCCGGTGCGATACATCCGCTTTGCATCCACGTCGGCGAATGGACAAGCCACAAACCGCGAGGCGCTCAACCCTGCCCGGCCCACATACCCATAGGCCAGACCTTCACCGGCCACATATAACTCACCCACCACCCCGGGCGGCACCGCACGCAACCAAGGATCCAACACAAACAACGCCGCGCCCGGCACTGGAACGCCGATCGGCGGTGCCCCCGAACCCGCCGCTAGCGGCGCGCTGAGCATCACCACCATCGTCGTCTCGGTCGGGCCGAATGCGTTGATCATCACCCGCCCCGGCGCCCACCGATCCACCAACTCCGGCGGACACGCCTCACCGGCCACCACCAGCGCCACCCCGTCAAGGCCGTGCGGCGACAACACCGCCGCCGCCGACGGCGTCTGGGTCAACACATCGACGTGCTCAGCCACCAGCACCGCGTGCAAGTCCTCCGCCGAACGGGTCACCTCATCAGAGACCACCGCCACGCGGCCGCCATTTAGCAGCGGACCCCAGGTCTCCCACACTGAGGTGTCGAAACCATAGGAATGACACTGCGTCCACACCCCGGACACCGGCAGATAATCACCCAGCCGCTCCACCAACTGAACAACGTTGTGATGAGTAGTCGCCACCCCCTTGGGGACCCCAGTGGTACCCGAGGTGTAAATCACATAAGCGACATCGTCCGGCGAGGGCCTCACCACCGCGGCGCCAGGCTGCGTTTTTGCCGCGGGATCGTCGATATCGAGGACCAGCAGCTCGTCGTGCCCGCTCAGCCGCGGCCGCAAGTCGGCAGTGGTCAGGACAGCGGTTGGCGCGGAATCGGCCAGTACGAAGCTGATCCGCGCATCCGGATGCCCCGCATCGATCGGCACATAGGCCGCCCCGCACTTGAGGACTCCCAACATCGCCACCGTCGCCTCAGCCGAACGTCCCGCCAGCAATGCCACCCGATCACCAACGCCCACCCCGCGAGCAATCAACAAGTGCGCGAATCGGTTCGACGCCTCCTCCAGTTGCCGATATGACCACGACTGGCCCCCGAACGTCAGCGCCACCGCCTCCGGCGTCCGGGCAACCTGAACTGCAAACCGCGCCGGAATCGACACCACCGACGGTGCCGGCGCAGTCAACACCTCCCGGTTACCCCACTCCCGCAACAGGGCATGCTCATCCGCGTCGAGCACATCGACCGACGACAACCGCCGCGACGGATCAGCCGTCATCGCCTGCAGAATTCGCAGCAACCGCTGCGCCAACGCTTCGATACTGGCCTGCTCGAACACATCGGTGCGGAACTCGACATGCCCACCGATCCCAGCAGGCTCACCGGCTTCGCCCCACTGTTCGCCCAGGGAAAACGTCAAATCCATACGGGCGGTGTGAGTGTCAGCCGGAATCGGGGTGACCATCACATCACCCAAACTCAACTCACCGACGACATTGTTCTGCCACGCCAACGACACCTGCACCAACGGATGATGGTTCAAACTCCGCGTCGGATTCAGCCGCTCCACCAATACCTCAAACGGCACATCCTGATGCTCAAACGCGGCCAGACTGCGCGCACGCACCTGCCCCAACAACTGGTCCACCGTCGGGTCACCGGCCACGTCTACCCGCAACACCAACGTATTGACGAAGAAACCCACCAACTCGTCCAGCGCCCGATCACGCCGGCCGGCGATCGGGAACCCCACCGCCACATCAGAACTCGCGGTCAGTTTCGCAAACAGCACCGCCAACGCGGCCTGCATCACCATGAAACTCGTTGCGCCGTATGCACCAGCCAGCCGAGCAATCCCTTCCTGCAACTGCACCGGCCAGTCCACAGCCACCATCGCGCCCCGATAGTCAGCCACCGGCGGATAGGGCCGATCCGTGGGCAGCGCCACCCGCTCAGGCATATCAGCCAACTCCTGCTGCCAATACGCCAACTGCGCGCCAATCCGGCTATCCGGATCGGTCAACTCACCGAGCTGGGCGCGCTGCCACAACGTGTAATCGACATACTGCACCGGCAACGGCGCCCAATCCGGCGCCCGCCTCGCGCACCGGCTCGAGTAAGCCACCGCAAGATCGGCCACCAAAGGGGCGATCGACCAACCATCAGCAGCGATATGATGCACCACCGCCACCAGCACATGCTCATTCTCGCCGACTCGGAAAACCTTGGCCCGCAAAGGAATCTGGGTGGCCAAATCGAATGGCTCACCCACCGCGCTCTCGATGGCCTGTTGAAGCTGGGCCCCCGGCCATCCCCCGGCATCAACGACAGCCCAACTGAAGTCAGCCTGCCCGACCGGGATCACCAGCTGCTGAGGGATTCCCTCAGGTGCCGGGAACAGTGTCCGCAGTGACTCATGGCGTTCCACCACATCGGCCAGCGCCGTACCGAACGCCTCGGTGTCCAGGTCCCCGCTCAGCCGCAACGCCACGGCCATGTTGTAGATCGCTGAGGGTCCCTGCAACTGGTCGATGAACCACAAGCGATTCTGAGCAAAGGACAACGGCACCACCGCCGGGCGCTCACCCGGCACCAACCGCGGAAGCCCACCAGCACCAGCGCCGATTCGCGGTGCCAACTGGGCGACGGTCGGCGCCTCGAATAAGGCGCCGACCTCGAGGTGGGTATCCAGCCCGCTGTTGACCGCCGCGATCACCCGCATCGCCAGAAGCGAATCCCCGCCGAGTTCGAAGAAGGAGTCGTCGGCGCCGACGCGCTCTAATCCGAGGACTTGGGCGTAGATGCCGGCCAGGATTTCCTCGCTGGGGGTGCT
>NZ_JBITCD010000016.1:0-3033 GCF_044452905.1 Mycobacterium sp. NPDC051804
CCAGGATGCGACGAGCCGACATCGAGGTGCCAAACCATCCCGTCGATATGGACTCTTGGGGAAGATCAGCCTGTTATCCCCGGGGTACCTTTTATCCGTTGAGCGACACCCCTTCCACTCGGGGGTGCCGGATCACTAGTCCCGACTTTCGTCCCTGCTTGACATGTACGTCTCGCAGTCAAGCTCCCTTGTGCACTTACACTCAACACCTGATTGCCGTCCAGGTTGAGGGAACCTTTGGGCGCCTCCGTTACATTTTAGGAGGCAACCGCCCCAGTTAAACTACCCACCAGGCACTGTCCCTGAACCGGATATACGGTTCGAGGTTAGAGGCCCAATACGATCAGAGTGGTATTTCAACAACGACTCCACAATCACTGGCGTGACTGCTTCATAGTCTCCCACCTATCCTACACAAACCGTATCGAGCACCAATACCAAGTTGTAGTGAAGGTCCCGGGGTCTTTTCGTCCTGCCGCGCGTAACGAGCATCTTTACTCGTAATGCAATTTCGCCGAGTCTATGGTTGAGACAGCTGAGAAGTCGTTACGCCATTCGTGCAGGTCGGAACTTACCCGACAAGGAATTTCGCTACCTTAGGATGGTTATAGTTACCACCGCCGTTTACTGGGGCTTAAATTCTCCGCTTCACCCCGAGGGGTTAACGGGTCCTCTTAACCTTCCAGCACCGGGCAGGCGTCAGTCCGTATACATCGTCTTGCGACTTCGCACGGACCTGTGTTTTTAGTAAACAGTCGCTTCTCACTGGTTTGTGCCACCCACTCACGCTTGGGCCGTAAAGGCTTACACGCCATGTGGGTCCCCCTTCTCCCGAAGTTACGGGGGCATTTTGCCGAGTTCCTTAACCATAGTTCACTCGTACGCCTTGGTATTCTCTACCTGACCACCTGTGTTGGTTTGGGGTACGGGCCGTGTAACCGCTCGCTAGAGGCTTTTCTCGACAGCATAGGATCACCGAATTCGCCTCACTCGGCTATGCATCACCTCTCAGGCTTAATGAGTGACGGATTTACCTATCACTCGCCCTACAGGTTTGCCCCAGTATTACCACTGACTGGTACGGCTGCCTTCCTGCGTCACCCCATCGCTTGACTACTACCCAACCGGGTCCCACGCAGCGGGCGGTCCTCGCACCCCGAAGGGATTGATGAACCACCGTTTGGGTGGTTAGCAGATTGGATTCGTCAGGGACGCTGATACACGGGTACGGGAATATCAACCCGTTGTCCATCGACTACGCCTGTCGGCCTCGCCTTAGGTCCCGACTCACCCTGGGCGGACTGGCCTGGCCCAGGAACCCTTGGTCTTCCGGCGGGCAAGGTTCTCACTTGCCTTATCGCTACTCATGCCTGCATTCTCACTCCCACACCCTCCACAGCACCATCACTAGGCTGCTTCACTGGATGCAGGACGCTCCCCTACCCAGCCATTTAACTGGCTGCCGCGGCTTCGGCGGTGTGCTTGAGCCCCGCTACATTATCGGCGCACAATCACTTGACCAGTGAGCTATTACGCACTCTTTCAAGGGTGGCTGCTTCTAAGCCAACCTCCTGGTTGTCTTCGCGACTGCACATCCTTTTCCACTTAGCACACGCTTAGGGGCCTTAGCCGGCGATCTGGGCTGTTTCCCTCTCGACGCACGGAGCTTATCCCCCGCCGTCTCACTGCCACACTCTTTGACTTGTCGGCATTCGGAGTTTGGCTGACGTCAGTAACCTAGTAGGGCCCATCGGCCATCCAGTAGCTCTACCTCCAACAAGAAACGTGTAACGCTGCACCTAAATGCATTTCGGGGAGAACCAGCTATCACGGAGTTTGATTGGCCTTTCACCCCTACCCACAACTCATCCCCTCAGTCTTCAACCTAAGTGGGTTCGGGCCTCCACAACATCTTACTGCTGCTTCACCCTGGCCATGGGTAGATCACTCCGCTTCGGGTCCAGAACACACCACTACACCAATCCCTACGAATTGGATACGCCCTATTCAGACTCGCTTTCGCTGCGGCTACCCCACCCGGGTTAACCTCGCGACATGTCCCTGACTCGCAGGCTCATTCTTCAAAAGGCACGCCATCACCCCACGACAAGTCGAGGGCTTTGACGGATTGTAGGCACACGGTTTCAGGTACTCTTTCACTCCCCTCCCGGGGTACTTTTCACCATTCCCTCACGGTACTAATCCGCTATCGGTCACTGGGAAGTATTCAGGCTTACCGAGTGGTCTCGGCAGATTCACAGCAGATTTCACGGGCCCGCTGCTACTCGGGGACACTGCGACAACAGGCAATGAGTTTTCGGTTACGGGGCTCTCACCCTCTACGGACAGGCCATCCCAGACCACTTCACCTAACCCACTGCTTTATCACTGTTGCCTCGATCGGCGGATCAAGGAACACAGACCCCACAACACCGCACACACAACCCCCGCCGGGTATCACATGCACACGGTTTAGCCATCCTCCGCTTTCGCTCGCCACTACTCACGGAATCACTTTTGTTTTCTCTTCCTACGGGTACTGAGATGTTTCACTTCCCCGCGTTCCCCCCCACTACCTATGTATTCAGTAGTGGGTGACACGACATCACTCGTGCCGGGTTTCCCCATTCGGACATCCTCGGATCCACGCTCGGTTGACAGCTCCCCGAGGCATAACGCAGCCTCCCACGTCCTTCATCGGCTCCCAGTGCCAAGGCATCCACCATGCGCCCTAAAACACTTACAACACAAAACAGTTAAAAATTCTCGGAAGAATCAAAAATTGCATTATCTACACACACAAAAGACACCAACCCCCACAACGAAGGTCAGCGCCCCATGCGCGCTAGATGCTCGCAACCACTATCCACAAATCAAACACCACACCCCACCACCAAAGCAGGGCGACAACAACCAAACCCCTCTCACGAGGGCAACCCCCATGAAGGCGAGTCACATCCATCTCCGGTTTCCCACACTCGGGACAAAGAGATAGCGGGCTTGTTGTCTCAAAGCCCAATAGTGTGTCTGGTA
>NZ_JBITCD010000016.1:3128-4740 GCF_044452905.1 Mycobacterium sp. NPDC051804
AGTGGTGCTCCTTAGAAAGGAGGTGATCCAGCCGCACCTTCCGGTACGGCTACCTTGTTACGACTTCGTCCCAATCGCCGATCCCACCTTCGACGGCTCCCTCCCACAAGGGGTTAGGCCACCGGCTTCGGGTGTTACCGACTTTCATGACGTGACGGGCGGTGTGTACAAGGCCCGGGAACGTATTCACCGCAGCGTTGCTGATCTGCGATTACTAGCGACTCCGACTTCACGGGGTCGAGTTGCAGACCCCGATCCGAACTGAGACCGGCTTTGAAAGGATTCGCTCCACCTCACGGCATCGCAGCCCTTTGTACCGGCCATTGTAGCATGTGTGAAGCCCTGGACATAAGGGGCATGATGACTTGACGTCATCCCCACCTTCCTCCGAGTTGACCCCGGCAGTCTCTCACGAGTCCCCACCATTACGTGCTGGCAACATGAGACAAGGGTTGCGCTCGTTGCGGGACTTAACCCAACATCTCACGACACGAGCTGACGACAGCCATGCACCACCTGCACACAGGCCACAAGGGAACTGATATCTCTACCAGCGTCCTGTGCATGTCAAACCCAGGTAAGGTTCTTCGCGTTGCATCGAATTAATCCACATGCTCCGCCGCTTGTGCGGGCCCCCGTCAATTTCTTTGAGTTTTAGCCTTGCGGCCGTACTCCCCAGGCGGGGTACTTAATGCGTTAGCTACGGCACGGATCCCAAGGAAGGAAACCCACACCTAGTACCCACCGTTTACGGCGTGGACTACCAGGGTATCTAATCCTGTTCGCTCCCCACGCTTTCGCTCCTCAGCGTCAGTTACTGCCCAGAGACCCGCCTTCGCCACCGGTGTTCCTCCTGATATCTGCGCATTCCACCGCTACACCAGGAATTCCAGTCTCCCCTGCAGTACTCAAGTCTGCCCGTATCGCCCGCACGCCCACAGTTGAGCTGTGAGTTTTCACGAACAACGCGACAAACCACCTACGAGCTCTTTACGCCCAGTAATTCCGGACAACGCTCGGACCCTACGTATTACCGCGGCTGCTGGCACGTAGTTGGCCGGTCCTTCTTCTACAGGTACCGTCACTTGCGCTTCGTCCCTGCTGAAAGAGGTTTACAACCCGAAGGCCGTCATCCCTCACGCGGCGTCGCTGCATCAGGCTTGCGCCCATTGTGCAATATTCCCCACTGCTGCCTCCCGTAGGAGTCTGGGCCGTATCTCAGTCCCAGTGTGGCCGGTCACCCTCTCAGGCCGGCTACCCGTCGTCGCCTTGGTAGGCCATTACCCCACCAACAAGCTGATAGGCCGCGGGCCCATCCCACACCGCAAAAGCTTTCCACCACACACCATGAAATGCGTGGTCCTATTCGGTATTAGACCCAGTTTCCCAGGCTTATCCCAAAGTGCAGGGCAGATCACCCACGTGTTACTCACCCGTTCGCCACTCGAGTACCCCGAAGGGCCTTTCCGTTCGACTTGCATGTGTTAAGCACGCCGCCAGCGTTCGTCCTGAGCCAGAATCAAACTCTCCAAACAAAAACAACCCATCAACAGACAGGTGGAATTCGAATCAGAAAAATCTGAAACCAAACAAGACACCAAAAACTGGCATC
>NZ_JBITCD010000017.1:0-2836 GCF_044452905.1 Mycobacterium sp. NPDC051804
CGCAGACACTCAGCGGCCATCAACACCATCTCGGCCTGTCGCCGCCACCTCAATTTCCTCAACGGACGCGACATCGAAGAGATCGGCCCAGCATGACGGGTAGCTCCCACGGCCACACCCTCACCCGCCCATGACACTGGCCCGGGGTGTGGTCTTACGGACCGAAACGGGATGACGGTGCCGTCGAACCATTGCGTTGGGTTCCTGCGAGCGCTGCGTTACGGAGCCGATGACGGGAATCGAACCCGAAGATCCAGCTTGGGAAGCTGACTTGACGCCGAAATCGGGGTTTTCCTAGTCGTCCGAGGATGTCCGATTCGCTCGCGATCATCCCTGCTCAGAGCGGCTAGATTGCGCCTCCATTGCACCTCGGCCGCAGTTGCCGGACACTTCCCCGACCAGCGCCGAGGCAGCGCCAGGCGCAGCGGGCGCCACCAAAACCGTTGCGTTACAAGCCAATAACAACGGCGGTCAGCCACCGTGTAGCGGCCCGGGTGCTAGCCGTCCTGGCCTGGAGCGCCGGGTTGTCCAATCCCGCCGAGCGCGCCCGTGTTGCCTCTATCGCCGAAATCGCCGGCGTTGTTGTGCGAACCGAAGCGGTTTATGGCCACCCCCCTGTCGCCGCCCTGGCCGCCGACGCCGCCGAGCCCGCCCTGTCCGGCTGCGCCTGCTGACCCTCCCTGGCCGCCGGTGCCGCTGGTGCCCGCACCCGGCGCGACACCTGGGGCTCCGCCGGCGCCGCCGTCTCCACCTGTTCCGCCGTACCCGCCCCTGCCGCCGTCGCCACCGTCGCCGCCGTTTCCGCCGTATCCCTTGCTGACGTTGTTGTCCTGGTACACGGCCATTCCGCCGTTGCCGCCGTTGCCGCCTTGAGCGCCTTGACCGCCGGTGCCGCCCTGACCACCCTTGCCGCCGAGGCCGCCGTCGCCGCCGATGCCGGATATCTGCCCGCCGTTGCCTCCGGCGCCTCCGGCACCACCTCTTCCGCCGGTACCCCCGACCGCACCCTCACCGCCAGTGCCGCCGGCACCACCGAGGCCGCCGTACACAATGCCGAGGTTGACCAGGGCGTCGGCCCCGTTGCCGCCGTAGCCTCCAGGGGCGAAGAAACCGCCGTCCCCGCCGCGGCCACCGGGGCCGCCTTGGGCGTCGCCTGCGCCGGCGGAGACTTCCTGGCCGCCGCCGCCATTGGCGCCGGGCTGCGCTATCCCGCCGTTGACCCCGTCACCACCGGGAGCGCCGTAGATGGCACCGACGGCTTGATGAACGCGTTCGGGCGTGGCACCGCTGGGTGCAGCGTCCCGTAGCGGAGGGTTGACGCCGGTCTTTCCGGTCGCGCCCGTGCCTCCGTTGCCACCGTTACCGCCATTGCCTTTGGCGCCGCCGTCGCCGCCCCTCCCTCCGGCCCCACCGTCCATGCCCAGGGTGGTGATGCTGAAGCCGTGGCCACCGTTGCCGCCGTTGCCGCCGCTGATGACCAACAGGCCGCTGGGGCCATCGGCGCCACGGCTGCCGCCGATGCCGCCCACTCCGGGCGCACCGCCGTTGCCCCCGAACGCGCCGGCGCCGTCGCTACCGCCGTCTCCGCCTGCCCCGCCGTCGATGTGGGTGCTGTCGCCGTCGGCGCCCCTGCCGCCGTTGCCGGGCGCCCCTGCGTTTCCACCTTTTCCGCCTGCCCCGCCGTTGCCATTTGTGCCGGCGGTGCCCGTCCCCAGAGCGGCGCCGCCGTTGCCCCCGGCCCCGCCGTCACCGCCGGCCGCGGCGTTACCGCCATGGCCGCCCCGTTGGCCGGCGCCGTCGTTGATACCGATCACGCCGTCCACGCCGTTGCGACCGTTGCTTCCGTTGCCGCCGTCGCCGCCGCCTCCGCCGCGGCCGCCGGCTCCGCCGTTGCCCGAAGTCGAGCCACCGAGACCCCCGGCTCCGCCGGCACCGCCTTCGCCGCCGGGCAAACCGCTCTTGCCGTCGAGACCGGCATCCGGAGACCCGTTGGCGCCGTTGGCGCCGTGAGCGCCATTGCCCCCATCGCCGCCGTTGCCGACCGTGCCGCCGTTGCCGCCGGCGCCGCCGGCCCCGCCGTCCGCACCGGAGGGGTTGAGGAGGTCGAAGGGGCTGAAACCGTTGCCGCCGTTGCCACCGTTGCCGCCGCCGGTCACCGCGAGGCCAGTCATACCGTCGGCGCCCGGGCTACCGCTCCTGCCGCCGCGCCCGGTCGCGCCGCCCACCCCGCCGGCTCCGGCCCGGCCGGGATCACCGCCGTTTCCGCCTGCCCCGCCGTCGAAGTGGGTGCGATCACCGTCTGCGCCTCTGCCACCGTTACCGGGTGCCCCGGCGTCGCCGCCCGCGCCGCCGCCGCCGCCGTTCCCGTTGACGCCCGACGTACCGAATAAACCGCTGCCGCCGCCGTTACCGCCGGCCCCGCCTGCTCCGCCCGCGCCGCCGTCTCCGCCCCTTCCGCCATTGCCAGCAGTCGCACCGGCGGTCTGCGCCTCGGCGCCGTTGGTACCACGGCCCCCGCTGCCGCCGAACCCGCCTACACCTCCGTTGCCGCCGGCTCCGCCGCTGCCGAAGAGCAGCGCGCCGCGACCACCAGCCCCGCCGGCGCCGCCGGCCCCGCCGGGTGTACCGGTGCCGCCGTCAACACCAAGGACGTCGGAGGGCGCGTCGACGCCGACGGCGCCGTTGCCGCCGTTGCCGCCGGCTCCGCCGGTGCCGTAGAGGAGGCCTGCGGCGCCGCCGGTCCCGCCGGCTCCGCCGGCAGCGCCGTTGGTGAGGGCATGTGCGCCGTCGCCGCCTCTGCCGCCGTTGCCCATCAGCATTCCGCCGGCGCCGCCTG
>NZ_JBITCD010000018.1:0-2600 GCF_044452905.1 Mycobacterium sp. NPDC051804
GAGACGGGTCAGCCCGCCGGAATCGGCGGGGATGTCGAATTCCGCACCGATGTGTTCGACGCCGCGAGCGTCGAAGCGATGGTTGACCGGTTGCAGCGGGTGGTGGTGGCGCTTTGCGCTGATCCGTCACGCCGCCTGTCATCGATCGATCTGCTCGACGAGCGCGAATACGTCGAGTTGCAGACGTGGGGCAACCGAGCAGCGTTGACCGTGCCGGTGTCCGCGTCGTTGTCGATCCCGGCACTGTTCGCCGCCCAGGTGGCTCGCGCTCCGGAGGCAGTCGCCATCACTTATGCCGCTCATTCGTGGACCTACCGCGAGCTCGACGAAGCCTCTAACCGGATGGCGCATCTCTTGAGCGGTCATGGGGTGGGACCCGGGCAACGGGTGGCGCTGCTGTTGGCGCGGTCACCCCAGGCTGTAATTTCGATTCTTGCGGTGCTGAAGACGGGAGCGGCCTATCTGGCCATCGACCCGGGGCAACCAGTGGCTCGGATGGATTTCATGCTCGCAGATGCCGCTCCGGCGGCCGCGATAACCAGCGCGGGCCTGGCCGACCGGCTGGCCGGCCATGAATTGCTCGTCGTCGATATCGCTGACCTTGCTATCGATAGTCAGCCCGTCGGCGCGCTACCGGCGCCGTCCCCTGATGACGTCGCCTACCTGATCTACACGTCAGGTACCACGGGTATCCCCAAGGGCGTGGCCGTCCCACACCACAACGTGACCCAACTGCTGGACTCGCTGGATGCGGATCTGAACATGTCTCCGGGGCAAGCGTGGACGCAATGTCACTCTTTGGCTTTCGACTTCTCGGTGTGGGAGATTTTTGGTGCGCTACTGCACGGAGGCCGGCTGGTGGTGGTGCCCGATTCGGTGGCCGCCTCCCCGCAGGACTTGCACGCCTTGTTGGTCCGGGAGGAGGTGAACGTCCTAAGTCAGACGCCATCGGCGTTCTACGCCTTGGAAACTGCCGATTCGCTAGCGCCCGAGCTCGGGCAACAGCTCAAGCTTGAGGCAGTGGTATTCGGTGGTGAGGCGCTCGAACCGCACCGCCTTGGGCCGTGGCTTAGAAGCCATCCCGGTCTACCCCGGCTCATCAACATGTACGGCATCACAGAGACCACGGTGCATGCCTCGTTCCGCGAGATCGTCGACGCCGACGCCGACAGTGCCGTCAGCCCCATCGGAGTGCCGCTAGGCCACCTCGGCTTCTTTGTGTTGGACAGTTCGCTGGGGCCGGTCCCGTCTGGTGTGATCGGAGAGTTGTATGTGGCCGGTCAAGGGGTGGCTTTCGGATACGTCCGTAGGGGCGGGCTGACTGCGTCTCGGTTTGTGGCGTGTCCGTTCGCCGGTGCCGGTGCGCGGATGTATCGCACCGGCGATCTGGTGCGCTGGGGGCCTGACGGGCAGCTGCAGTACCTGGGACGTGTTGATGAGCAGGTCAAGATTCGCGGGTATCGCATTGAGCTCGGTGAGATCCAGGCCGCGCTGAACTCCCTCGAGGGCGTACAGCAGTCGGCGGTGATCGTTCGCGAGGACCATGCGGGCGACAAGCGGCTGGTGGGTTATGTCACCGGGACGGCTGACTCCGTCGAGTTGCGTAGGAAACTTGCCGAGCGTCTGCCGGCCTACATGGTGCCCGCGACAGTCGTGGCCGTCGACGCCATGCCGATCACCCACAACGGCAAGCTCGACAAGCGCGCCCTGCCGGCGCCGGAATACGCCGATGGCGGTCGCTACCGGGCGCCGGGCGACGCCATCGAGCAGATTCTGGTCGACATTTACGCCCATGTGCTCGGGGTCAAGCGAGTCGGGATCGATGATTCGTTCTTCGAGTTGGGCGGAGATTCACTGTCGGCCATGCGGGTCGTCGCCGCGGTCAATGCCCGCCTGGGTGTCGACCTCGGAGTCCGGACCCTGTTCGAAGCGCCCACGGTGGCCCGGTTGGCGCCGCGCATCGGCGAGGGGGATGGGCTGGAGCCGTTGGTGCCGGTGGAGCGCCCTGCGGTGGTGCCGTTGTCGTTTGCCCAGAACCGACTGTGGTTCATCGAACAACTGCAGGGCCCGTCCGCGGTTTACAACCTGGCGGTGGCGTTGCACTTAGACGGGCGACTGAATCCTCAGGCGCTCGGCGCTGCCTGGGTTGACGTCGTGGGTCGTCACGAGAGTTTGCGCACGCTGTTTCCCGCTCCCAATGGCATCCCCAAGCAGTTGGTCGTCCCGGCGGAGCAAGCGGAGGTTGGGTGGCAGGTCGTCGATGCCGCAGGCTGGCCGCAGAGGCAACTTGAGGAGGCCGTCGACGCGGTGGCTCGTCGCCCGTTTGACTTAGCCTCCGAAATCCCATTGCGCGCAACGGCATTCCGTGTCAGTGACGTTGAGCATGTGTTGGTGGCGGTGGTGCACCACATTGCCGCGGACGGCTGGTCGATCGCTCCACTGGTGCGCGACCTAGGTGTGGCTTACGCCGCTCGGTGCGTGGGGCGGGACCCCGATTGGGCGGACTTGCCGGTGCAGTATGTCGATTACACGTTGTGGCAGCGCGCGCAGCTGGGTGATCTCGATGATCCCGACAGCCGGATCGCCGGCCAGCTGGCTTA
>NZ_JBITCD010000019.1:0-2173 GCF_044452905.1 Mycobacterium sp. NPDC051804
CCGCGGTGTTGCCGGCGGTGCAACCCGGTGTGGACACGTTCACCACCGCAGGAAACTTGTCGGTGGACCTGGATTGCGAGACCACCCGGATGCTTTTGGGTGAGGTGCCGGCGGCGTTCCATGCCGGGGTGCAAGACATCCTGCTGATCGCGCTCGGCTTGGCGTGCGCGGAGTTCCTGGGCACGGGCGGGTCGCCGATCAGCATCGATGTGGAGGGCCACGGCCGTCAGGAGGAGGTGGCCGTCGGGGTTGATTTGACCCGCACGGTCGGCTGGTTCACCACCATCTATCCGGTAGCCCTGGCTGTCGGGGGGCTGGATTGGGCGCAGGTCTCCACCGGTGAGGCCGCGCTGGGGGCGGTGGTCAAGGACGCCAAGGAACAACTCCGCGCCTTACCCGACGCATTAACCTATGGTTTGCTGCGTTATTTGAACGAGGGAATCGGCCTCGACGGGGACGATCCGCCAATTGCGTTCAACTATCTCGGGCGACTAGGCGCGACGGGGTCCGAGATGTCGGATGAGCTGTGGCGCATCAGCGAGGAGGGCTTGGCGCTGACTGGTGCGGCAGCGGCGATTCCGATGCCGCTGCTGCATACGGTCGAGCTCAACGCGGCCACCGTCGACACCGAAACCGGGCCGCAGTTGCACGCGAACTGGACCTGGGCGCAATCGGCGCTCGACCACGCGCGCATGGACCGGTTGAGCCGGTTGTGGTTCGACGCCCTGGCCGGGATCTGCGCGTATGTGCGCGCCGGCGGGGGTGGGCTCACACCATCGGATATCGTCCCGGCCCGGTTGAGTCAGAAGGATATCGACGAACTCGAGCAGCAGTATCGCGTCGCTGACGTGTTGCCGTTGACGCCACTGCAGCAGGGATTGCTCTTCCATGCCGGCGCCGTGCAGAGCAGCGACGATGTGTACGCGATCCAACGAAATATCACCATCTGCGGTGCTCTCGATCCGCAGCGGCTGCGCGACGCGGTGCAGACTGAAGTCACGCGTCATCCGCATTTGATGGCCCGCTTCTGCGACCAGTTCGGTGCGCCGGTCCAGGTCATCCCAGCCGCCCCGGTGGTGCCGTGGACGTTCGTCGACCTCGGCGCCAGCGACCTGCATCTCGAGGAACAAGTTGAAGAGGTGTGTGCCGCCGAACGTGCCGCAGTCGGCGACCTGACCGACGAGTCGCCGTTCAGGGCCGCGTTGATCCGCACCGGACCCGACCAACACCGGTTTGTGCTTACCAACCATCACATTGTGCTCGACGGTTGGTCCACTGCGATTTTGCTGCAGGAGATTATCGCCGGCTATTACGGTCAGCGGTTGCCTGCGGCGGTTCCGTACCGCAGCTTTGTCAGCTGGCTGGCCGAGCGGGACATGGACGTTGCCCGTGCCGCCTGGGCCGAGGTGTTGGCCGGATTCGACTCTCCGACCCTGGTAGGTCCGCCGGATCGGCTGGGCCTTGGTCGGCGAGACGTCGCCACGTTCCTGTTGTCTGAAGAGTCCACTCAGGCCCTTACCGAACTGGCACGCGCGAACCACACGACCGTCAGCACCGTGTTGCAGGCTGTCTGGGCGCAGCTGCTGATGTGGCTGACCGGCCAGCGTGATGTCGCGTTCGGCACCGCAGTTGCGGGGCGCCCGACTGAGGTCAGCGGCGCGGAATTGATGGTGGGTCTGTTGATCAATACCGTGCCGGTGCGCGCGACCATCACGCCGACAACTACCATCGCCGACCTGCTCGATCAACTGCAGGCTGCCCACAATCTCACCGTCGAGCATCAGCACCTGGCGCTGGCGGAAATTCACCGCGTCGCCGGCCACGACCAGTTGTTCGACACCTTGTTTGTGTACGAAAACTACCCCGTCGACGCCGCCGCGTTCGCCGGTGAGTACGAGTTGTCCATCACCGAGATCGACGCCCGTGAGTACAACCACTATCCGCTTGCGGTGCAAGCGTCACCGGGTCGGGAGCTGACATTACGTGTCGAGTACGACACCGAGGTGTTTGATGCTGCGGGTATCGAATCGTTGATGGGACGGCTGCGGCGGGTGGTAGTGGCGTTGACCGCTGATCCGGGGCAGTAGCTATGACCGCGGATACGTCGCGGCGGTTGTTGTCGATTGATTTGCTCGATGAGGATGAGCATGCCCAGTTGGATGGGTGGGGTCAT
>NZ_JBITCD010000020.1:0-2086 GCF_044452905.1 Mycobacterium sp. NPDC051804
GGGGTCATCATTTCGTCGTGTCCGCAGTCGACCGGATGCACGGTGATGTTGCCGGTGACGTAAGGCTTCCAGTTTTGCGGATCGCTGTCGGCGTCGTCGTCGTTTCGGGTGGCGTTGAAGATGATCATGTCGCCATCGAACACGTCGGGGACATGGTCTCGCAGCAGCGACTCGTTGATGTTGTGGTTGTGCACCGCGAAGTCGAAGAGCTGCCGCGGTGGCAGCACGAACTCCGCGGCATGCCCTTGCTGGCGGATCAACTCCTGGACGCGCTCATAGGTCAGCGGCTCGGATCGGTCGGGAATGGTTATCCCGCTAGTACGCAAGAACAGATCCAGCAGGCGATGCTCACCAGGGTCGTCCTCCACAGCGTGCTGTGAACCGGCGGTCCGCAGCACCGGGTCCAGCAGGACCAGACGCTGCACCACATGTCCGCGGCGGCGCAGTTCGATGGCCAGCTCGTGGGCGACCGGCCCACCAAACGACCAACCCAGCAGACTAAAAGGACCCTGCGGGTGAACCGCTTGGAGTCGGTCAGCATAGGTTTCGGCCATGTCGCGAATCGAAACCGGTTCGGCTTCACCCTCATTCGGCATCTGGTTGATCCCGATGATCGGACAATCCAGATAATCGCCCAGACCCCGGTACGCGTAACTCTGCCCGTTGCCTTCATGAACACAACACAGCGGAACACCGCTGCCCTGCTGGAAGATCTCGACCGGCACCAGTTCCAACCCGGCGTCGTCTCGGCTCAACTGTTCGCTAAGACCACGCACCGACGGCGCCACCAGCAAGGTGCGCACCGCCACATGCACGTCCAACGATTTGTTGATCGCCGCGACCAAACGCATCGCCAACAACGAATCCCCACCGAGTGCGAAAAACGAATCCTCGACCCCGACCCGCTCCAACCCCAACACCTGGGCGTAGATACCGGCCAAGATCTCCTCGGTCAGCGTCGCCGGGGCGCGATACCCCTCCCCATCGGAGTATTCCGGTGCCGGCAACCCGCGAACGTCGAGCTTGCCGTTGACCGTCAACGGCAACGCGTCGAGCACTATCACCGCGGTGGGCACCATATGAGCCGGTAACCGCTGCCCCAGCTGCGCGCGGATATCGGCCGGATCCGCCGTGCCGGTAGCCGATTCGGTGATGTAGCCGACCAGACGCTTATCACCGGGGCGGTCCTCCCGCGCGATCACCACCGCCTGCTGAACTCCCTCGAGGGCGTTCAACGCCGCCGCCACCTCACCCAACTCAATGCGGTATCCGCGGATCTTGACCTGCTCATCAGCACGACCCACATACCGCAGTTGCCCATCGGCACCCCAGGCCACCAAATCCCCGGTCCGATACATACGTTGACCCGGCGCCCCATCCGGGCACGCCACAAACCGCGACGCGGTCAACGACGCCCGTCCCACATACCCCTGGGCCACCCCCGCCCCGGCCACATACAACTCGCCCACCACCCCCATGGGCAC
This sequence comes from Mycobacterium sp. NPDC051804, assembly GCF_044452905.1. Lineage (NCBI taxonomy): Bacteria > Bacillati > Actinomycetota > Actinomycetes > Mycobacteriales > Mycobacteriaceae > Mycobacterium > Mycobacterium sp. NPDC051804. Next base: position 1,485 of record NZ_JBITCD010000020.1, read on the forward strand.
CGGACGCAACCAACCATCGAGCACAAAGAAACCCAAGTGCGCCAACGGCACCCCGATCGGAGACACCGGGCTGTCGATATCAGCGGCGGTGATCTCGCGCAGCGAGGCATGCACCGTGGTCTCGGTAATGCCATACATATTCAGCAACCGCGGCGACCCCGGATGACGACCGAGCCAGCCCCCAAGACGTTGCGGTTCCAACGCCTCCCCGCCAAAGACCACCGTCTCCAACTTGAGCTGATCACCCAATTCCGGAGCCAACGCATCAGCAGCCTGTAGCGCATAGAACGCCGACGGCGTCTGACTCAGCACACCGACCTGCTCGGCCACCAACACCGCATGCAACTCCTCCGGAGAGCGCACCACCGCATCCGGCACCATCACCACCCGGCCCCCGGAAAGCAGCGCACCGAAGATCTCCCACACCGAGAAATCGAACGCCAACGAATGACACTGCGACCACACCTGACCCGAAGACACCTCGGCCTGCAACGTGTCCAGCAGCCGCGCCACATTGCGGTGCGCCACCGCCACCCCCTTCGGGGTCCCGGTCGTACCGCTCGTGTAAATCAGATAGGCGATGTCGTCCGCCGACAGCGCCG
>NZ_JBITCD010000021.1:0-1891 GCF_044452905.1 Mycobacterium sp. NPDC051804
CCTGAGGCGAGTTGATGTTTCTACGCCGCCGCCTGCTCGAAGACTTCTCTAGCTAGTTCTCCAGTCACCAAATCGGGTTGACAAGTTCAGTGAAGGAAGCCGTCCCATTTCGGCTCGTAAGACCAGACGCCCGCATCGGTCGGCACCTTGGCTTGCGCTTTGGCCAGCATCGGCTCCAACGGTGGCTGCACGGGGAGATCCACGGTTTCCATACTCACGTAGACCGCCGACAGGCGGCAATGTCATCGCGCTTGCCCAACTGAGACATCACGTGATACACATGTCTCAGCACTTGTTCCAGCTATCGTTTCACCATGAGTCGAGACAAGAAGGATCCGCCCGTGACCTCCGCGACTGTGACAATTCGTCGCACGCTTGATGCGCGCCAACTCGACGTGCGCACGCGGATCCTGCAGGCAGCACGCGAGCTGATCAATGCGCAGGGGCACGAGACCGTCGGCATGGAGACCATCGCCGCCACCGCAGGCGTGTCGAGGGCGACGATGTATCGCTACTTCGCCTCGAAGGAGCACGTCGTCTGCGACGCGGCGTTGGCCTGGGGGCATGAGCTCGCGACCCGCATCCCGCAGGCGATTGCGACCGCCGCCGGACCCGAGTCGCCCATCGACGTCGCCATCGAGCACGTCGTCCGGGAGGCCGCGACGGATCTGCCCATGGTGCGGGCGACGATGTCCTCGGTGTTGGCGCTTGGCCCGGTCGCGGACGAGTTCCGCCTCGGCGTACGCCAGATGTTCACCGCGCTGACCGCCGGCGCCGAGGTGCCTTCCGAGCTGGATGCGTCGTTGACGTTGCTCGGGCGCGTTTTCTACGCCGACCTCGCACTGCTCAGCGTCGGCGACATCAGCGTCGAACAGTGCATCGACGAACTGCGCACCGCGGCCCAACGAATCCTGATCAGCCCAACGCCCGGCCACTAGGAGAGTCATGAACCAGACAGCACTGCAACCGATTTGGGACTGGCTGGTGCGTGCACTCGGCGTGGGGTTCTTCGAGTTCCCCCTGTACTTCCTGCCCGTCGTCGTCGCTGTGGTGCTGGTGACCGGCGTGTTCTTCTCAGTGCTGGACGTTGCCGTCTATCGGAAGATCCCCGCCAGGACCGCGTGGCTGGACGGACTGCGGGTGATGTCCACCTACATCGGCTCGGCGGCACTGCTGCTCGTGCTCAACGCCAAATTTCATCCGTGGGCACTCGACGTACCAAGCGCTGCACCGACACTGGTGGCCTTCGTGACCCAGGTCGCGCTGCTGATGGTCATCGGCGAGTTCCTCACCTACTGGTGGCATCGACTGGAGCACGGCAACAAGTTCGTCTTCAAGCACGTGCACTACCTGCACCATCGGGTCGAGTCACCCCTGACGATCTGGACCAACTTCGTCGTCCATCCCGTCGAGGGCCTCATGGTAATGCTCTGCCTTTACGTGCCGCCGCTGGTACTCGGGGTGCACCCTCTGGTGATGGTCGCCTACGCGATCGCGAACACGACGGCGATGGTGATCACCCACTGCGGCTACGACATTCGCTTCTACCCGGGGTGGCTGCTTCCGCCCAACGTCGCCCACGAACTACACCATTCCAACAAGCGACCAACAAACCTGTCCGTCGTAATGAGCTACGGCGACAAGCTCTTCGGTACCTATAAGGCGCCCACCAGGTCGGATGCGCCGACATTGGAACAGAACGCGGTGGCAATCACCCCCGGGTAGTCCTGCGCAAGCCCAAATTTCAGCGCCCATCCGGGGGCTGGACGTCATGTCGTTGTCGGTTCTAGCCGTAATTGTCGTGCAGGCGCCACCATTCGTAGGGCGCGCCCTGCGGCCGTCCTTCGGGAACGTCCTGCCAATCCTCCTGCCGGCCCATGGGCGTCATATC
>NZ_JBITCD010000022.1:0-1708 GCF_044452905.1 Mycobacterium sp. NPDC051804
GGGCAGTAGCTATGACCGCGGATACGTCGCGGCGGTTGTTGTCGATTGATTTGCTCGATGAGGATGAGCATGCCCAGTTGGATGGGTGGGGTCATCGGGGGGTGTTGACGCGGCCGGGGCGGCCGGGGGTGTCGATTCCGGTGTTGTTTGGTGCGCAGGTGGGGCGGTCGCCGGGGGCGGTGGCGTTGTGTTGTGGTGGGCGGTCGTGGACGTATCGCGAGTTGGATGAGGCGTCGAATCGGTGGGCGCATCTGTTGGTGGGTGTGGGGGTGGGTCCGGGGCGGTGTGTGGGGTTGTTGTTGCCGCGCTCGGGTGAGGCGATTGTGGCGATGTTGGGGGTGCTTAAGACCGGGGCGGCGTATGTGCCCATTGATGCGGCGCTGCCTGATGCGCGGGTGGGTTTCATGATCGCTGATGCTGCGGTGATGGCGGTGATCACCACGTCTGGTCTGCGTGGCCGTGTCGATGGTGGGCAGGTGGTGGTCGTTGATGTTGAGGATGCTGAGGTGGAGGATCAGCCGGCTACGGGGTTGGTGGCGCCCTCGGCTGAGCAGATCGCGTATCTGATTTACACCTCGGGTACCACGGGGGTGCCGAAGGGGGTGGCGGTCGCCCACGGCCATGTGACCGGGTTGGTGGGGTCGTTGCCTTCGGCGTTGGCCTCGGGTGCGGTGTGGTCGCAGTGGCATTCGTTGGCCTTCGATGTGTCGGTGTGGGAGATCTGGGGTGCGCTGGCCCATGGGGGGCGGCTGGTGGTGGTGCCTGAGGAGGTGGCCGGCTCGCCGCAGGAGTTGCATGCCTTGTTGCTGGCCGAGCGGGTTGAGGTGGTGTGTCATACGCCCTCGGCGGCGGGGATGCTCTCGCCGCAGGGGTTGGAGTCCGCGGCGTTGGTGGTGGCCGGTGAGGCGTGTCCGCCGGAGTTGGTGGAGCGGTGGGCGCCGGGGCGGGTGATGATCAACGCTTACGGTCCGACTGAGGCGACGGTGTATGCGGCGATGAGTGCGCCGTTGGTGGCGGGGTCGGATGTGGTGCCCATCGGTGCGCCGGTGTCCGGGGCGGCGTTGTTTGTGTTGGATGCGGGGTTGCGCCGGGTGTCGCCGGGGGTGGTCGGTGAGTTGTATGTGGCCGGTTCGGGGGTGGCCTATGGGTATGTGGGCCGGGCGGGGTTGACCGGGTCGCGGTTTGTGGCGTGTCCGTTCGGGGCGCCGGGTCAGCGGATGTATCGCACTGGGGATTTGGTGTCGTGGGGTGCGCAGGGGCAGTTGCGGTATCTGGGCCGCGCTGATGAGCAGGTCAAGATTCGCGGGTATCGCATCGAGCTCGGTGAGGTGCAGGCGGCGTTGGCCGGTTGTGCGGGGGTGGCTCAGGCGGCGGTGATCGCGCGTGAGGACCGCCCCGGCGATAAGCGTCTGGTTGGCTATGTCACCGCGTCGGCGGGGGCGGCGGTTGATTCGGCTGCGGCCCGCGCGCAGTTGGGTGAGCGGTTGCCGGGCTATATGGTGCCCGCGGCGGTGGTGGTGGTCGAGGCGTTGCCGTTGACGCCCAACGGCAAGCTTGATAAACGCGCGTTGCCGGCGCCGGAATATCAGAACGTTGACCGTTACCGCGCCCCCAGCACCCCCAGCGAGGAAATCCTGGCCGGCATCTACGCCCAAGTCCTCGGATTAGAGCGCGTCGGCGCCGACGACTCCTTCTTCGAACTCGGCGG
>NZ_JBITCD010000023.1:0-1486 GCF_044452905.1 Mycobacterium sp. NPDC051804
CGACACCCGCGCCAACGGATCAGCCACCATCGCCACCAACACCCGCTGCAACCGATCAACCAACGCCACAACACTTTCCGCATCAAAAAGATCGGTGCGGAATTCGACCGCGCCGCCGATTCCTGCGGGCTGGGCGTCTGCGGTCCAGCGTTCACCGAGCGAAAACGTCAAGTCCATCCGGGCGGTGTGGGCCTGCAGCGGCATCGGGGTGATCTGCAGATCCCCGAGATCCAGTCCCGCGACTGGGCCGTCGTGGCCCTGCCAGGTGAGGCCCACTTGGACCAGGGGGTGGTGGCTCATCGACCGGATCGGATTGAGCCGTTCGACCAACAGTTCAAATGGCACGTCCTGGTGCTCAAGACCCTCGAGGCTGCGGACGCGAACCTGGCCCAGGAGATCACCTACGGTGGCCTCGCCGTCAAGCTGCACACGCATGACCAAGGTATTGACGAAAAAACCGACCAGTTGCTCGAGGGCGGGGTCGTTGCGGCCGGCAACCGCGAAGCCCACCGCGATATCAGGACTGGCGCTCATCTTGGACAGCAGCACCGCCAGCCCGGCCTGAATCACCATGAAGCTCGTCGCGTTGTGTTCCCTGGCCACGGTGCGTATCCGCTGCTGCAGCTCCGCAGGCCATTCGACTGCCACGCTGGCGCCGCCGTAACCCGCGACTTGCGGATAGGGGCGATCAGAGGGCAAGACGAGTCGTTCGGGCATTCCGGCCAGCGCCTGCTCCCAATACGCCAGCTGGACACCGATGGGACTCTCGCGGTCATCGAGATCGCCGAATCGCGCGCGCTGCCACAGCGCGTAATCCGCATACTGCACAGGCAACGCGGCCCAATCAGGGGCCTGTCGCGCACACCTGCTGGAATAGGCCCTACCCAGATCAGCCACCAACGGACTCAGCGAAAAGCCGTCAGCGGCGATATGGTGCACCACGGCCGCCAAGACATGGTCATCGTCGGCAAGGTTGAAAAGCTTTGCCTGAAGCGGGGTTTCGGTTGCCAAATGAAAGGTATGAGTCGCAGTGACGTCGATTGCGTCGGCCAGCTGGTGTTGCGACCATGCAGTGGCATCAACAACCTCCCAGCCGAAGTTCGTCTGCTCCGCCGTCACAATCTGTTGGCGCGGCGCACCGTCGACGTCTGGATATATGGTGCGCAGCGTTTCGTGGCGACCCACCACATCAGACAGCGCAGCCCAGAGCGCCCCGACATCGAGCCGACCACGCAGTCGCAACGCCACCGGCATGTTGTAAACCGGTGAGGGACCCTGCAATTGCTCGAGGAACCACAATCTTCCTTGACCAAACGACAACGGAATCACCGACGGCCGCTCACCGGCCACCAACGGTGCCAACCCACCCACCTCGGGATGAAGATGCGGCGTCAGTTGGGTGATGGTGGGTGCGTCGAACAGGGTGCGGACGTTGAGGTGGACGTCGAGGGCAGTGTTGATCGCGGCGATCAGACGCATCGCTGAC
>NZ_JBITCD010000024.1:0-1453 GCF_044452905.1 Mycobacterium sp. NPDC051804
CTGCCGATGGATCCGGTGGTGCCTGATGCGCGGATCGAGTTCATGGTTGGTGATGCGGCGCCGGTGGTGGCGGTCAGTACGGCGGGGCTGGCGTCGCGGTTGGCCGGGTATCCGGTGGTGGTCGTCGATGTCGATGATCCCGTGGTGGGGGCCCAGTCGGCGGCGGCGTTGCCGCTGCCCGCCGCTGACGACATTGCTCACATCGTGTACACCTCGGGCACCACGGGTGTCCCGAAGGGCGTGGCGACCACTCACCACAACGTGACGCAGTGGCTGACGTTGTTGCATGTGGGGATGCCCTCGGGGCCGGGTCAGGTGTGGTCGCAATGGTATTCGTATGCGTTCGACGCCTCGGTCGAAGAGATCTGGGGGGCGTTGTTGCACGGGTCTCGGTTGGTGGTGGTGCCTGAAGAGGTGGCCTCGATGCCTGATGATTTCCAGGCGTTGTTGGTCGCCGAGGGTGTCAGTGTGTTGCATCAGACTCCGTCGGCGTTGTCGGCGTTGTCGCCGCAGGTGTTGGAGTCGGTGGCGTTGGTGGTGGCTGCAGAGGCCTGTTCGGCGGAGTTGGTGGATCGGTGGGCGCCGGGGCGGTTGATGACCAACGCTTATGGGCCCACCGAGACGACGATGTGTGTGACGGTCAGTGCGCCGCTGGCGCCGGGGTCGGGGACGCCGTCGATCGGGGCGCCGATCCCGGGGGCGGCGTTGTTTGTTCTGGATGCGTGGTTGCGGCCGGTGCCAGTCGGGGTGGTCGGTGAACTGTATGCCGCCGGTGATGGGCTCGGCGTCGGGTATCTGGGCCGGGCGGGGTTGACGGCGTCGCGGTTTGTGGCGTGTCCCTTTGGTAGTGCCGGGCAACGGATGTATCGCACTGGGGATTTGGTGCGTTGGGGTGCTGATGGGCAGTTGCACTATCTGGGGCGTGCTGATGAGCAGGTCAAGATCCGTGGGTATCGCATCGAGTTGGGTGAGATCCGCGCGGTGCTGGCTGGTGTGGCCGGGGTGGATCAGGCGGTGGTGATCGTGCGTGAGGACCGCCCGGGGGTCAAGCGGCTGGTGGGGTATGTCACCGAAACGGTCGCCGGAGGGTTTGACACCGTCACGGCGCGTGCTCGGTTGGCCGAGGGATTGCCGGCCTACATGGTTCCCGCGGCGGTGGTGGTGGTCGATGGATTGCCGTTGACTCCCAACGGAAAGCTCGACATTCGCGCGTTGCCGCTCCCGGAGTATCAAGACAGTCCTTACCGCGCTCCCAGTAGCGCCGATGAGGAAATCCTGGCCGGGATCTACGCCCAGATACTCGGGGTGGACCGAGTCGGGGTCGATGACTCCTTCTTCGATCTGGGCGGGGACTCCCTGTCAGCGATGCGTCTGATCGCCGCGATCAACACTGCCCTCGACGTCCACCTCAACGTCCGCACCCTGTTCGACGCACCCACCATCACCCAACTGA
>NZ_JBITCD010000025.1:0-1329 GCF_044452905.1 Mycobacterium sp. NPDC051804
CTGTTCTGTTCGGGGACATCGCTGACAGGTTGATGTCTCGGGACATCGCTGACACCTAAGTAGGGCCGTGAGCAGGATGGTTCATGGCCCAGAAGGTGACGGCGATGGATATTCGGATGGCTGCGGCACTGGCCGGCCAGATCGACAACGTGGCGCAGTTCTGCCGGGACAACGGGATCAGCCGGGAGACGTTCTACAAGTTCCGCAAGCGTTTTAGCGACGAGGGAATCGACGGGCTGCAGGATCGTTCGCGTCGCCCGCTGACCTCGCCCGGGCAGACCCCTGTCGAGGTGGAAGACCTGATCGTGTTGCGGCGTAAGCAGTTGATCGAGGCGGGCCTAGATCACGGTGCGCAGTCGATCGTGTGGTCGTTGCAGCGCGAGGGCGTCGCGGTGCCCTCGGTATCGACGGTGTGGCAGATCCTGACTCGTCGCGGGGCGATCAACCCACAGCCGCAGAAGCGGCCGAAGTCGGCGACCAAACGATTCTGCTTCGATCGGCCCAACGAGTGTTGGCAGTCTGACTGGACCGGTTGGTCATTGGCCGATGGCAGTGCGGTAGCCGTCGCGGGCAGCCTCGATGACCACTCTCGCTACGTCGTAGGGCTGCGTGCGTGCGCCGGGGACGCCGACGGCAGCCTTGTCTGGGCGGTCATCATGGCTGGCGTCGACGAGTGTGGAATCCCCTCGATGTCGTTGACCGACAACGGAATCGTCTACACCGGCAGATTCCACGCTCATGCATCGGCCTTCGAGATCAACTTGCGTGCCCTGGGTGTGCGCACCATCAACTCGACACCTTTTCATCCGCAGACCTGCGGCAAGATCGAGCGGTTCTGGCAGACACTGAAGAAATGGCTGGCCGTCCGCGACCCGGTGGCCACCGTCGCTGAACTCGACGCTCTGCTCGAGGAGTTCCGTAACTTCTACAACCAACGTCGGCCCCACTGTGCGTTAGGTGGAGCGACTCCGGCCGAGGCGTTTCATGCCACCCTCAAAGCCCGCCCAGCCGAGCGTCCCCTACCGGCACCGGTGTGCGTATCCCGCCACGTCGTCGACGAGGTGAGCGGCAATCTCTATGTACCGCCCTACCGTGTCAATGTCGGACTCCGCTGGGCCGGGCACGTATGCCTCAGCGTCCGCGACGGTGACCACATCACGATCTACAGCGGCAATCGCCTCGTTCGAGACTTCACCGCCGACCCCACCCGCCGACACCAACGCGGCGACAAAAGCACGCGGACATACCGCACCCGCGAGCCCAAACCGGCACCATAAGTGTCAGCGATGTCCCGAGACATAAGTGTCAGCGATGTCCCGAGACACCACA
>NZ_JBITCD010000026.1:0-1173 GCF_044452905.1 Mycobacterium sp. NPDC051804
TGGGTCGGGGCCGGTGGGGGTGTCGGTTCCGGTGGTGTTTGGTGCGCAGGTGGATCGGGACCCTGGGGCGGTGGCGATTTCGTGTGGGACGCGGTCGTGGTCGTATGGGCAGGTTGATGAGGCGTCGAATCGGTTGGCGCGTTTGTTGATGGGTTATGGGGTGGGGCCTGGGGCGCGGGTGGGGTTGTTGGCGCCGCGTTCGGGTGAGGCGGTTATCGCGATTTTGGCGGTGCTTAAGTGTGGTGCGGCTTATGTGCCGATTGATCCGGGGCATCCGGATGCGCGGGTGGAGTTTGTGCTTGCTGATGCCGCGCCGGTGGTGGTGTTGAGTACGGCTGCTCTGCGGTCGCGGTTGGCCCGGTTTGAGGGGGTGGTCGTTGATGTTGATGATCCGGCGATTGATGGGCAGTCCTCGGCGGCGGTGGCGGTGCCGGCGGCGCAGGAGATCGCTCATGTGATTTACACCTCGGGTACTACGGGGACCCCGAAGGGGGTGGCGGTCAGTCAGGGCAATGTGACGCAGTTGTTTGACCGGTTGCAGATCGGTGTGGGGTTGGTGCCGGGGCAGGTGTGGACGCTGTTTCATTCGTTGGCGTTCGATTTTTCGGTGTGGGAGATCTGGGGGGCGTTGTTGCACGGGGGCCGTTTGGTGGTGGTGCCCGAGGAGGTGGCGCGTTCGGCGCCCGATTTCCATGCGTTGTTGGTCGCTGAGCGGGTGACGGTGTTGACCCAGACGCCCTCGGCGGTGGGGATGCTTTCGCCGCGGGGGTTGGAGTGCGCGGCGTTGGTGATCGGGGCTGAGCCGTGTCCGCCGGAGTTGGTGGATCGGTGGGCGCCGGGGCGGGTGATGGTCAACGTTTATGGTCCGACCGAGACCACGATGTGGGCGTCGAAGAGTGCGCCGTTGTCCGCGGGGTCGGGGGCTCCGGCGATTGGTTCGCCGGTGGCGGGGGCGGCGTTTTTCGTGTTGGACAATTGGTTGCGTCCGGTGCCGGCCGGGGTGGTGGGGGAGTTGTATCTGGCCGGCGCTGGGGTGGGTGTGGGGTATTGGCGGCGGGCGGGGTTGACCGCGTCGCGGTTTGTGGCGTGTCCGTTTGGTGGTGTGGGAACCCGGATGTATCGCAGCGGGGATTTGGTGTCCTGGGGCCCGGATGGGCAGTTGCGGTATGTGGG